>NZ_JBFAMZ010000077.1:0-1007 GCF_040674635.1 Nonomuraea sp. NPDC049758 | reverse complement strand
CTAGATGAATGAGTCCAAGGCATAGCTGCGGAGATAGGGCGAGGATGTCCATCCTCGGGTTGTGACGACCGAACTGGACACCCTCGCAACCGCACTCTATGTGAGGGTCGACGATCTGCTGAAGAGTGCGCCGGAACTGGCCCCATGGCGGCCCCGAGTGGGCATCGCGCCGAGGTTGAGTGACGCTGAGCTGGTGACACTGGCGGTGCTGTCGGCCTTGCTGGGCTACCACTGCGAGCGCCGCTGGCTGCGGTACGCACACGCCGAACTGCGCGGCATGTTCCCCTGCCTGCCTCAGCAGTCGGGCTACGGCAAGCGGCTGCGCAAGTCGATCCCTCTGGTGACGGCAGTGATCCGGTTCCTGGCCTGCGACACCTCGCTGTGGTGGGATGAGGTGTGGGTGGCCGACTCCACCCCGGTGGAGTGCGGCCGCTCGGTGGAGACCGCGCGGCGCAGCGCCCTGGCCGGGTGGGCCGAGTACGGCTACTGCGCCTCCCACTCCCGCTACTTCTGGGGGCTGCGCCTGCACCTGGTGTGCACCCTGGGCGGGCTGCCGGTGCTGTTCGCACTGAGCGGCGCCAAGGCCGATGAGCGCGAGGTCCTCCTGGGCATGCTGGCCACCGCTCCCCGGGTACTGGCCGACCATCGGCATCCGACGCTCATCGCCGACCGGCAGTTCTACGGCCGTGCCTTCGAACGGGAACTGGCCGAGGGCGGGGTGCGGCTGCTACGCCCGGCCCGGGCCGGTGAGGCCGAACGAGCCGGCGCACAGCTGTTCAAGCCGTTACGCCAGACCATCGAGTCGATCAACCAGACCTTCAAAGCCCAGCTCGACCTCGAACGACACGGCGGACGCACGCCGGCCGGCGTCACCGTCCGCGTCTTCGTCAAGGTTCTGGCCTTGACCGCGGCCATATGGCACAACGATCACACCGGTCAGCCGATCAAGAGATCACTCACCCGCTACGACCACTGATCACCCCGACCCCTTGGACTCAACCATCTAG
>NZ_JBFAMZ010000076.1:0-1041 GCF_040674635.1 Nonomuraea sp. NPDC049758 | reverse complement strand
GTAACAACCACTCGACGACACCTCACCGCTACCGGACCAGATCAGCCCAGTACCCTGATCAGTCTTCCCCGGATCGTGCTCAACCTGCGCCTCCAGACGCAACGGCCGAGAATCAGAATCCCCGCCATAGGCCGAGAACGACGGCTGGATCGAGGACAAGGTCCAGAGGCCGGAAACGGACTGCCCTGGGGAGGCCGACGCCTCCGACACCACCGGCTTGGAGGCGTCCACCCGCGCCGCCTGCCACTCCGACCAGGCGCCCGCCACGTCCGAGGAGGTCACCACTCGCACCCGCCAGCGGACCAGCCAGCCGTCCTTCAGCTTGCCGGACGTGACCGCGGGGGACTCCAGCCAGCACTTGGTCGTCGTGTAACAGCCGCCGCTGGACAGACCACCGGAAGCCCACCAGATCAGCCCGGAACCCTGGCTGACGGCCGATGGGTCGTGCTCGACCTGAGCCTCCAACCGCAACGGACGCGAATCCGCATCCCCGCCATAGGCAGAGAAGGAAGGCTGAGTCGACGGCAGCGTCCACAACCCCGACACGGACTGCCCCGGGGACGCCGACAGTTCGGAGACCACAGGCTTGGTGGTGTCCACCCGCCCTGCCTGCCACTCCGACCAGGGACCCGCCACGCCGGTTGAGGTGGACACGCGGACGCGCCAGCGGACCAGCCAGCCTTCCTTCAACTTGCCCGACGACACGACAGGCGTCTGCAGCCAGCACTTGGTCGTCGTGTAACACCCACTGGTCGATGTCTCACCAGAACCCGACCAGATCAGCCCGGAACCCTGACCGGCAGCCGATGGGTCGTGCTCGACCTGAGCCTCCAACCGCAACGGACGCGAATCCGCATCCCCGCCATAGGCAGAGAAGGAAGGCTGAGTCGACGGCAGCGTCCACAACCCCGACACGGACTGCCCCGGGGACGCCGACAGTTCGGAGACCACAGGCTTGGTGGTGTCCACCCGCCCTGCCTGCCACTCCGACCAGGGGCCGGCCACGAGCGCACCGGGAGTCTCGGTGGACTGCACCACCGC
>NZ_JBFAMZ010000075.1:0-1145 GCF_040674635.1 Nonomuraea sp. NPDC049758 | reverse complement strand
ACATCCGAGGAAGTGGATGCCCTGACACGCCAACGGACCAGCCAACCATCCTTCAGCTTGCCGGACGTGACCGCAGGCGTCTGCAACCAGCACTTCGTGGTGGTGTAACAACCACTCGACGACACCTCACCGCTACCGGACCAGATCAGGCCGGAACCTTGGCCGGTGGCTGACGGGTCATGCTCGACCTGCGCTTCCAAGCGCAGGGGCCGGGAATCGGAGTCCCCGCCATTGGCGGAGAAGGAGGGCTGGGCCGAGGACAGGGTCCAGAGCGCGGATGCCGCCTGCCCCGGAGAGGCCGACAGTTCAGAGACCACAGGCTTGGTGGTGTCCACATGTCCGGCCCGCCAGTCGGACCAGGGGCCCGCCACACCGGTTGAGGTGGACACGCGCATGCGCCAGCGAATCAGCCAACCGTCCTTCAGCTTGCCGGACGTGACCGCAGGCGTCTGCAACCAGCACTTGGTCGTGATGTAACAGCCGCTGCTCGACACGCTGCTGGAACCCGACCAGATCAGGCCCGTACCCTGCCCGCCGGCCGACGGGTCGTGTTCCACCTGTGCGTCCAACCGCAGCGGGCGCGAGTCCGCGTCCCCGCCATAGGCCGAGAACGACGGCTGGGTCGACGGCAACGTCCACAGATCGGACACCGCCTGCCCCGGAGAGGCCGACAGTTCAGAGACCACAGGCTTGGTGGTGTCCACGCGTCCGGCCCGCCAGTCGGACCAGGGGCCCGCCACACCGGTTGAGGTGGACACGCGCACGCGCCAGCGAATCAGCCAACCGTCCTTCAGCTTGCCGGACGTGACCGCAGGCGTCTGCAACCAGCACTTGGTCGTGATGTAACAGCCGCTGCTCGACACGCTGCTGGAACCCGACCAGATCAGGCCCGTGCCCTGGTCGGTCTTGGTCGGGTCGTGCTCGACCTGTGCGTCCAACTGCAGCGACCGCGAGCCGGTGTCCCCGCCGTAGGCGAAGAAGGAGGGCTGGGTGGAGGGCAGTGTCCACAGGTCGGCCACCGCCTGGCCAGGAGAGGCCGACTCCTCTGTCACCACAGGCTTGGTGGTGTCCACCCGCCCTGCCTGCCACTCCGACCAGGGGCCGGCCACGAGCGCACCGGGAGTCTCGGTGGACTGCACCACCGC
>NZ_JBFAMZ010000074.1:0-1146 GCF_040674635.1 Nonomuraea sp. NPDC049758 | reverse complement strand
CTAGTGTTCTGAGTCGTTAATTCGATTAATAAATAGGTACGATGTCTGCATGGCGAAGCGTGGCAGACCTCGACGGCCCTTGCTTGTCAGCGAAGAGGATCGGCGCGTACTGGAACAGGTCGCGCACCGGCGAACATCGGCGCAGGTCATGGCACAGCGCGCACGCATCATCCTGCGCTGCCTGGAAGGTGGAACCGATACCGAGGTCGCCCGCGACCTCGGTGTCTGGCCGCAGACGGTCGGTAAGTGGCGCAACCGCTACATCGACGGCGGCCTGCAGGCACTGTCCGACAAGGACCGCCCCGGCCAGCCTAGAAAGATCATCGACAGCCACGTCGAGGACGTCATCAGGCAAACCCTGGAACAGCCCCCGCCCGACGGCGGCACGCACTGGTCGACCCGGATGATGGCCGAGCGGACCGGACTGAACCAAACCGCCGTCTCACGGATCTGGCGGGCCTTCGGACTCAAGCCCCACCTGGTCGACGAGTGGAAGCTGTCCAACGACCCCTTCTTCATCGAGAAGGTCCGCGACGTCACCGGCCTCTACCTCAGCCCGCCCGAGGCGGCCCTGGTGCTGTGCGTGGATGAGAAGTCCCAGATCCAGGCGCTGAACCGCTCCTCGCCGGTGCTGCCGATGATGCCCGCGGTCCCCGAGCGCCAGACCCACGACTACATCCGGGCGGGCACCACCACTCTGTTCGCGGCCCTGGATGTGGCCTCGGGCAAGGTGATCTCCGCCCACCGGCGCCGGCACCGTTCGGTGGAGTTTCGCGCGTTCCTTGACCAGATCGACCGCGAGACACCCGCCGAGCTGGACGTCCACCTCGTCTTAGACAACTACGGAACGCACAAAGCACCGATCGTCAAGGCGTGGCTGCTGGCGCACCCCCGCTTCCACCTGCACTTCATTCCCACCTACTCCAGTTGGATGAACCTGGTGGAGCGGTTCTTCGCCGAGATCACCCGCCGGATGATCCGGCGCGGGTCCTACACCTCGGTCACCGATCTAGAACGAGCACTCAAAGCCTGGATCGACACATGGAACGACAATCCCCGGGCGTTCGTCTGGACCAAGACCGCTGAGGAGATCTTCGAGACCATCGCCGCATATCTCAATCGAATTAACGACTCAGAACACTAGCC
>NZ_JBFAMZ010000073.1:0-1182 GCF_040674635.1 Nonomuraea sp. NPDC049758 | reverse complement strand
TGAGTCTTGCACTCGGAGCTGGTGGGGGTCGCAGTGGCCAGGGGGAAGCGACTGTTTACTAAAAACACAGGTCCGTGCGAAGTCGTAAGACGATGTATACGGACTGACGCCTGCCCGGTGCCGGAACGTTAAGGGGACCGCTTAGCAGCAGCAATGTTGCGAAGGTGAGAACTTAAGCGCCGGTAAACGGCGGTGGTAACTATAACCATCCTAAGGTAGCGAAATTCCTTGTCGGGTAAGTTCCGACCTGCACGAATGGCGTAACGACTTCCCCGCTGTCTCAACCGCAGACCCGGCGAAATTGCACTACGAGTAAAGATGCTCGTTACGCGCAGCAGGACGGAAAGACCCCGGGACCTTCACTACAGCTTGACATTGGCGTTTGGAGCGTCTTGTGTAGGATAGGTGGGAGACTGGGAAGCTCGGACGCTAGTTCGGGTGGAGTCATTGGTGAAATACCACTCTGGTCGTTTTGAACGTCTAACTCTGGTCCGTGATCCGGATCGGGGACAGTGTCTGGTGGGTAGTTTAACTGGGGCGGTTGCCTCCTAAAGAGTAACGGAGGCGCCCAAAGGTTCCCTCAGCCTGGTTGGCAATCAGGTGTTGAGTGTAAGTGCACAAGGGAGCTTGACTGTGAGACTGACGGGTCGAGCAGGAGCGAAAGCTGGGACTAGTGATCCGGCATCGGCGTGTGGAAGCGGTGTCGCTCAACGGCTAAAAGGTACCCCGGGGATAACAGGCTGATCTTCCCCAAGAGTCCATATCGACGGGATGGTTTGGCACCTCGATGTCGGCTCGTCGCATCCTGGGGCTGGAGTAGGTCCCAAGGGTTGGGCTGTTCGCCCATTAAAGCGGTACGCGAGCTGGGTTTAGAACGTCGCGAGACAGTTCGGTCCCTATCCGCTGCGCGCGCAGGAGACTTGAAAGGGGCTGTCCCTAGTACGAGAGGACCGGGACGGACGAACCTCTGGTGTGCCAGTTGTACCGCCAGGTGCACGGCTGGTTGGCTACGTTCGGAAGGGATAACCGCTGAAAGCATCTAAGCGGGAAGCTCGCCTTGAGATGAGGTCTCCCACCACGAGAGTGGGTAAGGCTCCCGGTAGACGACCGGGTTGATAGGCCGGAGGTGGAAGCACAGTAATGTGTGGAGCTGACCGGTACTAATAGGCCGAGGACTTGACC
>NZ_JBFAMZ010000072.1:0-1200 GCF_040674635.1 Nonomuraea sp. NPDC049758 | reverse complement strand
CTAGTGGCCCGTCACCGAATCTTGGACGGGTAATTGATCTCCAGCGGTGAACCCGCCAGGCTTGCTGCCTCTTCGATATTGGGAGGTGGTCGTGGCTCGCCGACCGGAAGTGTTCGTCCGGCCGTTAACGATGGAGGAAGGCCGCAAGCTGCAGCGGATCACGCGGAGCGCGAAGGATCCGGTCAAGCTGCGGCGGGCGATCGTGGTGATGATGTCCGGCCAAGGCCAGAGCGTCCCGGACATCACCTCGTTGATGCAGGTCAGCGACGACTACGTGCGCGATGTCATCCACGCCTTCAACGAGAAGGGGTTCGAGGCGCTTGACCCAAAATGGAACGGGGGCCGTCCACCGACGATCAGTCCTAAAGTGCGTGAGCACATCTGCCTGATCGCCAAGACGGTCCCCGCCGAATGGGGCATCACCGGACACTCCACCTGGAGTCTGCGCACCCTGGCCGCGCACCTCATCGCCCGCGGGGTGGTGACCGCGATCAGCCGTGAGCACCTGCGGCGGATCCTCCGCAAAGGCGGGGTGACCTGGCAGACGACCACGACGTGGAAGTCCTCCACAGACCCGCAGTTCATCGCCAAGATGCAGCGCGTCCTGGACCTCTACGATCACCCGCCCGCTGACGGGCGGGTGATCTGCCTGGATGAGTTCGGGCCGTTGAACCTGTTGCCTCGAAGGGGCAAGCGGTGGCGTCCGGTGGGTTCGCCGGGCCGGCTGCGTGCCACCTACAACCGCTACAACGGCGTGATGCAGATGATCGCCGCGCTCGATCTGGCCACCGGCAGGTTGTACTACCGGATCCGCAGGCGCAAGCGCTGGCGGGAGGTGTTGTCCTTTCTCAAGACGCTGCGTGTGCGCTGGCCAGGCGAGATGCTGTACGTGATCGCCGACAACTACTCGCCGCACAAACATCCTCAGGTCCGCGCCTGGACCGCTGAAAACGATGTTGAGCTGGTGTTCCTGCCGACCTACGGCTCTTGGTTGAACTGGATCGAGTCGGAGTTCGCCGCGTTGCGGTATTACGCCCTGAACGGCACCGACCACCGCAGCCACGACGAGCAGAACGCGGCGATCGGTGCCTACGTGCGCTGGCGCAACGCCCGAGCCCAGCCCAAGACGAACTTCGCCGCCAGTTCGCCGATCAGAAGCTGGACCAGTTACCCGGCCAAGGTTGCGTGACGGCCCACTAG
>NZ_JBFAMZ010000071.1:0-1201 GCF_040674635.1 Nonomuraea sp. NPDC049758 | reverse complement strand
TGAGCTTGTTCCGCTTTGACGGACACCATCGTTGTGGTGTTCAGGCTGCTGCGGCAGCCTCGTAGTCGGCGGGGCTACGGTAGCCCAGGCTGCTGTGCAAGCGGTGCAGGTTGTACCAGCCCTCGATGAACTCGAAGATCGCGCTGCGGGCGGCCGCGCGGGTGGGCCAGGGCTGGGCGTCGAGAAGCTCGCCCTTGATGGTGGCGAAGAACGACTCGGCAAGCGCGTTGTCCCAGCATTGGCCCGTGCGTCCGACCGACAGCCGCACCCCAAGCCGTTCAGCCAGGGCGGCGTAGGCGGCGCTGGTGTACTGACAGCCCCTGTCCGAATGAAAGATCACCGGCTTGGTGGGGCGGCGGCGTGCACAAGCCTGGCGCAGGGCCTCGGCGACCAGGTCGGTGCGCAGGTGATCGGCCGTCGCCCAGCCCACCACCCGGCGCGAGGCGATGTCGATGACGGTGGCCAGATACAACCAGCCCTCCTCCGTCGGGATATACGTGATGTCGCCGCACCAGCGGGTATCGATGGCTGCCGCATCGGGTGTGAAGTCTCGGACGATCAGGTCCGGCCGGGTGTCGGCGCTCGGGTCGGGGATGGTGGTCTGCCGCCGGCGGCGCCGATACCGTCCCGCCAGGCCGAGCGCACGCATCAGCCGGGCCACTCGCCGCCTCCCGCACCGCCGCCCGTCCTGCTGCAGTTGCGCATGGACGCGCGGCGCGCCGTAGCTGCCTCGTGAGCGCGCGTGCACCTCGGCGATGCGCTCGGCCAGCTCCGCATCGCGCATCGCGCGGGGCCCTGGCACGCCACAGCGGCGGGCGTAGAAGGCGGCACGGGAGACTCCCAGCAGCTCACACGCCCGCTTGACGCTGTGACCGCCCTGCTTCTCCGCCTCGATGAACGGGTGCACGTTCACCGGGTCTCCTTGGCGAAGAAAGCTGTCGCTCGCTTGAGGACGTCGACGTCCTCGCGCAGCCGCCGGTTCTCCCGGCGCAACGCCTCCAGTTCCTGGCGTTCGCTACTGGCCAGCCCGTCCCGCTGACCGGCGTCGACCTCGGCCTGGCGGATCCATTGGCGCACTGCGGTCTCGGTCAGGTCGAAGTCCTTGGCCACCTGCCCGACCGAGCGGTCACCGCGCCGGCACAGCTCGACGATCTCGGCTTTGAACTCCGGCGTGAACGAGCGGCGAGGACGCGGCTTCTTC
>NZ_JBFAMZ010000070.1:0-1322 GCF_040674635.1 Nonomuraea sp. NPDC049758 | reverse complement strand
GCGGCGGCAGACCCCGCCTCGCTCGCCGCGGCGGTCGCCGACAGGGCGGTCTCCAGCCAGCTCGACAACCTCAGCAGAGGCCCCGACGAGGCCTACAGCCGCGTCCGGGTCACCCCCGGCGCCAGCGACATGTTCTACGTCGCCTACGAGCGCACCTACAAGGGCCTGCCCATGATCGGCGGCGACGCCGTCGTGGTCACCGACGCCGCCGGCAACGTCCGCGACACCGTCTCGGCCACCGGCCCCACCACGCGTGAGGTCGCCACCAAGGCCACCGTCTCAGCGGCCAAGGCCGCCGCGACCGCCAAGGGCCGGCTGTCGCGCGTGGACGACAGCACCGCCCCCCGCCTGGTCGTCCTGGCCAAGGACGCAACGCCCAGGCTGGCCTGGGAGGTCAAGGTCTCCGGCCTGGCCGAGGGCAAGCCCAGCGTGCAGAACGTCTACGTCGACGCCCGCACCGGCGCCGTCGCCGACGCCGTCGACCTGGTCCGCGAAGGCAGCGGCAACGGCTTCTACTACGGCCAGGTCACCATCAACACCAGCGGGTCGGGCAGCTCCTACTCCATGACCGACACCACCCGGCCCGGCATCGCCTGCGGCGGCCAGGGCGGCTCGGCCTACACCGGCACCGACGACGCCTGGGGCAACGGCTCGGGCACCAACCTGGAGACCGCCTGCGTGGACGCCCTGTTCAGCGTCCAGCGCGAGTGGGACATGCTGCGCGACTGGCTGGGCCGCAGCGGCATCGACGGCAGCGGCCGGGGCTTCCCCGCCCGCGTCGGCCTGGCCGACGTCAACGCCTACTGGAACGGCAGCTACACCAACTTCGGCCACAACCAGGCCAACACCCAGCAGGCCACCCCGATCGACGTCGTGGCCCACGAGTTCGGCCACGCCGTCTTCCAGACCACCCCCGGCGGCGCCGGCTCGGGCAACGAGAACGGCGGCATCAACGAGGGCACCGGCGACATCTTCGGCGCGCTGACCGAGGCCTACGCCAACAACCCCAACGACCCGCCGGACTACCTCGTCGGCGAGGAGGTGGACCTGGTCGGCCAGGGCCCGATCCGCAACATGTACAACCCCAGCGCCCTGGGTGACCCCAACTGCTACTCCTCCTCCATCCCCAACACCGAGGTGCACTCGGCGGCCGGGCCGCTCAACCACTGGTTCTACCTGCTGGCCGAGGGCAACAACCCCGGCGGCGGCAAGCCCTCCAGCCCGATCTGCTCCGGCGGCCCGTCCTCGGTGACCGGCGTCAGCATCCAGAAGGCCGGCAAGATCTACATGGGGGCCCTGAACCGCAAGACCTCCTCCTGGCG
>NZ_JBFAMZ010000069.1:0-1364 GCF_040674635.1 Nonomuraea sp. NPDC049758 | reverse complement strand
TCTCGGGAAGACCGATGGGCTGAGCCATCAGGTACAGGTGCCAGGCGACCTTGGCGTCGACTCCTTGCAGAACGGCCCATGTGTCGAGGGTGGGCAGGACGTCGAGGATACCCAGGTAGTCCACGATGGCGGGGTGGTCCAAGCCTGCGCGGACGGCGACCAGTGCACCGCGGTCGTGCCCGACGAGCCCGAAGTGGTCCACGCCGAGGGTGGACGCGACCGTCACGATGTCCTGAGCCATGGTGCGCTTGGAGTACGTGGAGGGGTCACTCCCGTCCGGCTTGTCGCTGTCGCCGTAGCCGCGCAGGTCAGGGACGATAACCGTGTGGTCGTCGGCGAGCCTCGCCGCGACGTGGCGCCACATGTAGTGGGTCTGCGGGAACCCGTGCAGCAGGACCACGGCCGGCCCGCTCCCGCCGACGGCGACGTTGAGGTTGACGCCGTTGGCGCTGGGGATGGTCCGGTAGTCGAAGCCGCTGATCGTCAGCCGGGTGGTCATGCGTTGTCCTTCGCGTCAGGCGCGGCGGACTCCACCGTCTGCTTGAAGATGCTCAGGCCGTGGTCCATTCCGGCGCCCATCGGGATGGTGAGGTCGCCCGGTCGCACGTCGTGGATCCAGACGAACCGGCTGCCGCCGTCCCCGTGCGGGAAGACTTGCATCGAGGAGTTGTCGTGTTCTGGCTGCATGGTGTCGCCGATGACCGAGAAGACGAGCCGGCGCGGCTCATCGTCGAGCGCGATGAGCCGCTCCCGCAGCACCGTTCCGTTGGTGAACGTGACGATCCTGACGTCCGGTTCGTCTTCGTCGAGTCGGCTGTCGGTGACGAAGCCCGGCGCCATCCGGACGGGCCCGTCGGTGAAGTCACTGATGATCGCCCACACGGCCGTGGGGTCGGCATCGATGATGATCTCTTTATGCACGGAGGCCATATCTGTTCTCTCCTGTAGTGGTGGAAACGGGTGTCGCGCGGTGGCGAGTTCGTCTAAGCGGCGACGACGCAGAACTGGTTGCCCTCGGGGTCGGCCAGCACGACCCAGCCGTCGAAGCGCCGCACTTCACTCGCGCCAAGGGCCCGAATCCGGCCGACCTCGCCTGCCAGGTCATCAGTGAACAGGTCCAGGTGCAGCCGGTTCTTGCCCTCCCGGCCCTCGGGCACGGCCTGCAGGGACAGGCCCACGCCGCTCTTGTTCGCGTCCTCCAGGTAGGTGACGCCTTCGTCCGAGGACGCGACCTGGTATCCGGTGACCGCCTGCCAGAAGGCAGTGCTGCCGGCCAGGTCGTTCGTGTCGATGCAGATGTTGCCGATGCTGATGCTCACCAGCGACCCCTTCTAATCTAACTGACGTACCAATTATGTCGGTTA
>NZ_JBFAMZ010000068.1:0-1429 GCF_040674635.1 Nonomuraea sp. NPDC049758 | reverse complement strand
CCGGTGGCCGCCGGGTCATGCTCGACCTCGGCCTCCAGCACGCCAGGCCGCCGATCGACATCAGAGATCGCGGCGGTGAAGGACGGGCTGAGGGTAGGCAGAATCCACGATCCCGAGACCAGCTGACCGACAGACGCGGACATCTTGCCCACGACAGGTGCGGGCGGCAAAGTCTTGAAGATCGTCGTGTCCACGCGGGCGGACACCCATTGCGCCCAGGGGCCTGACATCCCGGACGTGGTGGTGGCCCGCGCCCGCCAGCGGATCTGCCAGCCATCGACCAGCTTCCCCGCCGGGACGGCCACCCAGGCGTTGCCGCCGGACGCGTACGACTTGTCCGAAGAGCCCGACCAGATCAGCCCGGTGCCCTGAGCGGTGGCGGCCGGGTCATGCTCCACCTCGACATTGAGCTTGCCGGCACGGTTCTCCGGATCCGTCACCTTCGCGAACAGCCACGGCGTCAACGTCCCAGCCGTCCAGGAGGCGGAACCTGGAAGAGCCGGATCCATGCCCAGCGATTCGACCGACGGCCTGTTGACGTCGATGCGTGCCTGGACCCAATCGGACCACGGCCCGGCGATGCCCTGCGCGGTTTCCCCGCGGGCACGCCAGCGGATCTTCATGCCGTCGGTCAGCTTCCCGGCCGGGACCTGGATCAAGGCGTTGTCACCGGAGCGAGACGGCTTGGTGCTCTTCCCCGTCCAGATGAGGCCGGCGCCCTGTTCAGTCGCCGCCGGGTCGTGCTCGATCTCCACGGCGATCAGGGAGTCCCTGTTCTCCGGGTCGGTCACCTTGGCATACAGCCACGGCGAGGTCGCCGCCGCCGTCCACATTCCCGCGTCCCAGGTCGCCGGCGTCATGGACAGTCCCGCGACAGAGGGTTTGCGCAGGTCGACTCCCGTCATGAGCCAGTCCGACCATGGGCCGGCCACACCGGTCGTGGTCTCGCCGCGTACCCGCCAGCGGATCTTCATCCCGTCGGTCAGCTTCGCGGCCGGCACCTGCACCCAGGCGTTCGCCCCGGAAGCGGCGGCGGTGGCGCCCTTGCCCTCCCAGATCAGTCCCGTGCCCTGACCGGTCGCCGCAGGATCGTGCTCGACCTGCGCCCACAGCCGTGAAGCACGCGAGGCGGGATCGGTGATCTTGGCGTACATCCACGGTGTGCCCGACGAAGCGGTCCACGATGTGTCGCCCTTGGTGGCCGGAGTCAGTCCGGCGTCGGAAGCGGCGGGCTTGGTCGCATCGACGGTGGCGGTCTGCCAGGGCGACCACTCGCCTTCCGCACCCGCGGTGGTGACGCCGCGCACCCGCCAACGGACCTTCATGCCATCGGCGAGCTTGTCTGCCGGTACCTGCACCCAGGCGTTGCCGCCGGAATTGTAGGCGGTGGCCCCCTTACCGGCCCAGATCACCCCCGTACCCTGCGCCG
>NZ_JBFAMZ010000067.1:0-1592 GCF_040674635.1 Nonomuraea sp. NPDC049758 | reverse complement strand
CAGCAGCCGCTCCTCCGGGGTCAGCTCGGTCTCGCCCTTCGGGGTGACCTTGCCGACCAGGATGTCGCCGGGCACGACCTCGGCGCCGATCCGGACGATGCCGCGCTCGTCGAGGTCGGCCAGGATGTCCTCGGAGACGTTGGGGAGGTCCCGGGTGATCTCCTCCGGGCCCAGCTTGGTGTCGCGGGCGTCGACCTCGTGCTCCTCGATGTGGATCGAGGACAGCACGTCGTCCTGGACCAGGCGCTGGGACAGCACGATCGCGTCCTCGTAGTTGTGGCCCTCCCACGGCATGAACGCCACCAGCAGGTTCTTGCCGAGCGCCATCTCACCCTCGTCGGTGCAGGGGCCGTCGGCGATGACCTGGCCGGCCTCGACCCGGTCGCCCTCGGCGACGATGGGCTTCTGGTTGAAGGAGGTGCCCTGGTTGGAGCGCCTGAACTTGGCGACCCGGTACGTCGTACGCGAGCCGTCGTCGTTCATGACGGTGACGTAGTCGGCCGAGACCTCCTCGACCACGCCGGCCTTCCCGGCGCTGATGACGTCCCCGGCGTCGGTCGCGGCACGGTACTCCATGCCCGTGCCAACCAGCGGCGCCTCGCTGCGGATCAGCGGCACCGACTGGCGCTGCATGTTCGCGCCCATCAGGGCCCGGTTGGCGTCGTCGTGCTCCAGGAACGGGATCATCGCGGTGGCGACCGACACCATCTGGCGCGGCGACACGTCGATGTAGTCGACCTCGCGGGAGGCCACGTAGTCGGTCTCGCCGCCCTTGGTGCGGACCAGGACGCGGGCGTCGGTCAGCTCACCGTCCGCGCCGAGGGACGAGTTCGCCTGGGCGACGACGAACCGGTCCTCCTCGTCGGCCGTCAGGTAGTCGATCCGGTCGGTGACCCTGCCGTCGACGACCTTGCGGTAGGGCGTCTCGATGAAGCCGAAGGCGTTGAGCCGTCCGTAGCAGGCGAGGTAGCCGATGAGGCCGATGTTCGGGCCCTCGGGCGTCTCGATCGGACACATCCGGCCGTAGTGGGACGGGTGCACGTCACGGACCTCCATCCCGGCCCGCTCACGGGACAGACCACCGGGGCCCAGGGCGTTCAGCCGCCGCTTGTGCGTCAGCCCGGCCAGCGGATTGATCTGGTCCATGAACTGCGACAGCTGCGAGGTGCCGAAGAACTCCTTCATCGACGCCACCACCGGCCGGATGTTGATCAGGGTCTGCGGCGTGATCGCCTCGACGTCCTGGGTGGTCATCCGCTCGCGGACGACGCGCTCCATGCGGGCCAGGCCCAGCCGGACCTGGTTCTGGACGAGCTCGCCGACGCTGCGGATGCGCCGGTTGCCGAAATGGTCGATGTCGTCGAGCTCCACGACGGCCTCGCCCATGGACGTCTCCCCCGCGTGCAGCCGCACCAGGTACTCGATCATCGAGACGACGTCGTCCTCGGTCAGCGTGCCCTGCGTGATCTCGGAGTCCACCCCGAGCTTCTTGTTGACCTTGTAGCGGCCCACCTTGGCCAGGTCGTACCGCTTGGGGTTGAAGTACAGGTTCTCCAGCAGGGTCTGCGCCGACTCCTTGGTCGGCGGCTCAC
>NZ_JBFAMZ010000066.1:0-1594 GCF_040674635.1 Nonomuraea sp. NPDC049758 | reverse complement strand
GCGACGAACGAGGCGCAGTCGGAGGACTGGGGGCACTGGCGGAAGATGTCCAGGTTCCCGGCGATGAGCCGCCGGTCGGCGATCGGGTTCTTGGCGTCGCCCAGCATCGCGCGCTCGACGCCGTACCTGAGCAGGGACCAGGCGTCCTTGGCGTAGTAGGTCTCGTCGAAGACGACGGCCTTCGGCTCACCGAGGCGGACGAACCGCAGCAGCCCGCCGAAGAGGGCGACCAGCAGCGGCCCCGCCCAACCTAAGAGGGGCCGCCCCTGGAACGGCGGGACCAGCCGTCGTGCCGTCTCCCCCATGTCGATCACCCTATGCGTTTGTGCACCAGGTCATAAAGCTCGCGTCTCGGCACGCCCGCGCCCTTGGCCACGTCGGCGATGGCGTTCTTCCGCTGCTCGCCCTCGGCCACCCGGCGGTCCACCTCGGCGACCAGCTCGTCCATGTCGGGCTCGCCCGCCCCCGGCACGCGGCCCGCGACGACCACGGTGATCTCGCCCTTGACGCCGCCCGCGGCCCACTCGGCCAGCTCGCCGAGACCGCCGCGGCGCACCTCCTCGTACGTCTTGGTCAGCTCGCGGCAGACGGCGGCGGGCCGGTCGGGCCCGAACGCCTCGGCCATCGCGCCCAGCGACTCGGCCAGCCGGTGGGGGGCCTCGAAGAAGACCATCGTCCGCTCCTCGGCCGCCAGCGCGGACAACCGCCGCGCCCGGTCGCCGGTCTTGCGCGGCGGGAAGCCCTCGAAGCAGAACCTGTCGCTGGCCAGCCCCGACACGGCGAGGGCCGTGGTGACGGCGCTCGGCCCCGGCAGCGCGGTCACCGTGATGCCCGCCTCGACCGCCAGGTGGGTCAGGCGGTAACCGGGGTCGGATACCCCGGGCATGCCGGCGTCGGTGATGACCACGACCGTGCGGCCCTGTCTCAGCGCCTCGACCAGCTCCTGGGCGCGGCCCGCCTCGTTCTGGTCGTAGTAGGACACCACCCGGCCGCTGATCTCCACGCCCAGCTCGGTGGCGAGCCTGCGCAACCGTCTGGTGTCCTCGGCCGCCACCACGTCGGCGCCGGCGAGCACCTCCCGCAGCCGCGGCGAGACGTCACCCGCCTGACCGATGGGGGCTCCGGCCAGCACCAACCTGCCTTCTCCAGTCACCCGACCATTGTGGCAGGGCATACCAATTAGACCGTGATTCTTGCAGTACCTAACGGCTTGGGGCCCGTACGATGTCCGAATGGCGGTGACCGATTCCCCGTACCAGGCCTACGACAACCCGGAGGTCGGCGAGAGTCAATCGCAGACGCGGTCCCTGCGTGACCGGGTGATCCCCCCCATGCGTGGCAGCGTCCTGTGGGGGTGGGTCGGCCCGCTGCTGGTCACGCTCTTCGGCGGCATCCTGCGCTTCGTCAACCTGGGCCACCCGCGGGCCGTGGTCTTCGACGAGACCTACTACATGAAGGACGCCTTCTCCCTGATCAACTGGGGTGTCGAGCGCGTCACGATCAAGGACGCGGACAAGGCGATCCTGGCCGGGAAGACCGACATCTGGCAGTCGTGCACGCAGGAGACGCTCGACAAGTGCGCCTCGTACGTGGT
>NZ_JBFAMZ010000065.1:0-1604 GCF_040674635.1 Nonomuraea sp. NPDC049758 | reverse complement strand
CAGCAGCCGCTCCTCCGGGGTCAGCTCGGTCTCGCCCTTCGGGGTGACCTTGCCGACCAGGATGTCGCCGGGCACGACCTCGGCGCCGATCCGGATGATGCCGCGCTCGTCGAGGTCGGCCAGGACCTCTTCCGACACGTTGGGGATGTCCCGGGTGATCTCCTCCGGGCCCAGCTTGGTGTCGCGGGCGTCGACCTCGTGCTCCTCGATGTGGATCGAGGAGAGGACGTCGTCCTGGACCAGGCGCTGGGACAGGATGATGGCGTCTTCGTAGTTGTGGCCCTCCCACGGCATGAACGCCACGAGCAGGTTCTTGCCGAGCGCCATCTCACCGTTGTCGGTGCAGGGGCCGTCGGCGATGACCTGGTTGACCTCGACCCGGTCGCCCTCGGCGACGATGGGCTTCTGGTTGAAGGAGGTGCCCTGGTTGGAGCGCTTGAACTTGGCGACCCGATACGTCGTACGCGTGCCGTCGTCGTTCATGACGGTGACGTAGTCGGCCGAGACCTCCTCGACCACGCCGGCCTTCTCGGCGCTGATGACGTCCCCGGCGTCGGTCGCGGCACGGTACTCCATGCCGGTGCCGACCAGCGGCGCCTCGCTCTTGAGCAGCGGCACCGACTGGCGCTGCATGTTGGAGCCCATGAGCGCGCGGTTGGCGTCGTCGTGCTCGAGGAAGGGGATCATCGCGGTGGCGACCGACACCATCTGGCGCGGCGACACGTCGATGTAGTCGACTTCCTCGGCACGGGCGAGCTCGGTCTCGCCGCCCTTGGTACGGACCAGGACGCGGGACTCGGCGAACGACCCGTCGGGGTTGAGCGTCGTGTTGGCCTGCGCCTTGACGTAGCGGTCTTCCTCGTCGGCCGTCAGGTAGTCGATCTGGTCGGTCACCCGGCCGTCGACGACCTTGCGGTAAGGCGTCTCGACGAAGCCGAAGGCGTTGATGCGGCCGTAGGAGGCCAGCGAGCCGATCAGACCGATGTTCGGGCCTTCAGGGGTCTCGATCGGGCACATCCGGCCGTAGTGGGACGGGTGCACGTCACGGACCTCGAAGCCGGCCCGCTCACGGGACAGACCACCGGGGCCGAGCGCGGACAGACGCCGCTTGTGCGTCAGGCCGGCCAGCGGGTTGGTCTGGTCCATGAACTGCGACAGCTGCGAGGTGCCGAAGAACTCCTTGATGGAGGCCACGACGGGACGGATGTTGATCAGGGTCTGCGGCGTGATCGCCTCGACGTCCTGGGTGGTCATCCGCTCGCGGACGACGCGCTCCATGCGGGCCAGGCCTAGGCGGACCTGGTTCTGGATGAGCTCGCCGACGCTGCGCAGGCGGCGGTTGCCGAAGTGGTCGATGTCGTCGACCTCGACGATCACCTCACCGTTGGCGCCCGGCATCGACTCCTCGCCCGCGTGCAGGCGGACGATGTACTCGATGGTGGCGACGATGTCCTCTTCGGTCAGCGTGCCCTGCGTGATCTCGGAGTCGACCCCGAGCTTCTTGTTGATCTTGTAGCGGCCCACCTTGGCCAGGTCGTACCGCTTGGGGTTGAAGTACAGGTTCTCCAGCAGGGTCTGCGCCGACTCCTTGGTCGGCGGCTCAC
>NZ_JBFAMZ010000064.1:0-1691 GCF_040674635.1 Nonomuraea sp. NPDC049758 | reverse complement strand
CTTGGCTCTGTCGCAGATTGCGTGATCCTCGGATCGTCGATCTCGTTGCGGGTTCCACGAAGGAATAATGATCTTCGTGTCTTGCGCAGTGGATTGACGCTCTGCTCCCGCACCTGACGGTGCTGACCGTGGAGGATGCGAAGCGCGAGGGCGGGATGGTGAATATTCGTGCTCGGGTAAGCGGGGTGCGAGCTGCGTGCACGAGTTGTGGCGGGGTATCGGCTCGGGTTCACGGCAGGTACGTGCGCCGGCTCAAGGACGCCGTGGTGGGTGGTGCCTGCGTGATCATCGAGTTGATGGTCAGGCGTTTTCGCTGTGTGAGCGTCACGTGTCCGGTGAAGACGTTCGCCGAGCAGGTACCGGGACTGACTCGGCCGCATGCGCGCTTCACCGACGCCCTGCAGCAGGTGCTGGCATCGATAGGGATGGAACTGGCGGGCCGGGCCGGCGTTCGCCTGGCAGCCTCGCTGGGTCTGCAAGTGGGCCGGGACACCCTGTTGCGCCGCGTCAGGGCTTTGCCTGAGCAGCCGATCGGACACGTGCGGGTGCTGGGTGTCGATGACTTCGCCACACGTAAGGGTCACCGCTACGGCACGATCATGGTGGATCTGGAAAGCCGCAGGGTCGTGGACATGATCGACGGCAGGGACGGGGACGCTCTGGCAGCCTGGCTGCGTGACCACCCGTTACCAGAGGTCATCTGCCGAGACCGAGCAGGCGGCTACGCTGACGGGGCACGCCAAGGCGCACCCGACGCCGTGCAAGTGGCAGACCGGTTCCATCTGTGGCGGAACCTCGGCCAGGCCGTGGAGAAGGACGTCGCCACCGTCCGCCACGACCTCGCAGCAGCGCTGACCGCCGAGGCCGCAGCCACCTGCACCGCCGAACCACCACCCGTAGTGCACCATCACGAGCTCAAAGTCGTCACCCGACTGCGTCGACACCACGCCGCCGTGCATGACCTGCTGAAACAGGGTCTCAGCAAGGCGGCTATCGGCCGGGAGCTCGGCCTGCATCCCGCAACCGTCCGCAAGCTGGCCAACGCCGCCGAGGTCGACACTGTGATCGCCATGAGCCAAAACCGTGCCAGCATCCTGGACGGATACCACGAACACCTGCACCGCCGCTGGAACGAGGGCATTCGAAACGCCGCCCAGCTCACCCGGGAGATCACCACACTCGGATACTCCGGTACCGAGCAGCAAGTGCAACGCTACCTACGGCGCTTTCGCACTGGTGCCGGTCAGATCGCCGTCCCCGCCCCCAGGCCGCCTTCGGGCCGCGACATCACCCGCTGGATTATGTCCAACCCCGAGAACCTGAGCTCTGACGATGCCGGTCAGCTGCGAACCCTTCACGCACGCAGCCGCGCTCTGAACCGGCTGGCCCGGCATGCCCAGGACTTCGCCCTCATGATGACTCAGCTCCACGGCCACCAGCTCGACGCCTGGATTTCCGCAGCCGAAAAGGATTCATTTACCGCGCTGGCTTCCTTCGCTCGCAACCTCCGCCGGGATCTCGACGCCGTCCGTAACGGCCTGACACTGCCTCACAGCTCCGGTCCTGTCGAAGGGCACGTCAATCGCGTCAAGATGCTTAAACGCCAAATGTTCGGCCGCGCGAAACTCGACCTGCTACGCAAACGCATCCTGCGTCCCGCCTAGATCACGCAATCTGCGACAGAGCCCGCA
>NZ_JBFAMZ010000063.1:0-1794 GCF_040674635.1 Nonomuraea sp. NPDC049758 | reverse complement strand
GTTCGGCCGCGCGAAACTCGACCTGCTACGCAAACGCATCCTGCGTCCCGCCTAGATCACGCAATCTGCGACAGAGCCCGCAACTTCACATGGATCGCATCGACGAAGATCACCGGGTAGACGGGGTCGAGCGGCCGGTTCTGCCACTCGGCCATCCCCTCCAGCACCTTGTCAGTGATGGTCGAGATGGTCTGCTTGGACACCTCGGCGCCGTACACCTCGGCCAGGTGCGCGGAGATCTCACCGGTCGTCAGGCCCTTGGCGGCCAGCGAGATGACCATCTCATCGACGCCGGACAGGCGCCGCTGCCGCTTGCGCACGATCTTCGGCTCGAAGCTGCCGTCCCGATCGCGCGGCACGGTGATCTCGACCGGCCCGACGTCGGTGATGACCGTCTTGGAGCGGGCGCCGTTGCGGCTGTTGGTCGTCTCGCCGCCGGAGCGCTGGTGCTTGTCGTAACCGAGATGGTCGGTGATCTCGCCTTCCAGCGCGGATTCCAGCACCAGCTTGGTCAGCCGGCCCAGCAGCCCGTTCTCGCCGACCAGTTCCACGCCCTCGGCCCGGGCCTGGTCGACCAGCCGGGCCACCAGCTCCCGATCCGAATCCTTGGCGTTGCTGCCCTTGGGCTGCTTGCGCGCCACGTCGGTGTCCTCCAGGTCGATCTCCGTCGATGCCTGGATCACAGTACTCATCAGGTGCGTTCTCCTTGATCAGGAGTTACACCAGTGACCGTACAGTCCCGATTGAGGTGACGGAGTACGGGGCGTTCCCGGGAACCTTCATCGGCCCCGGTGGGCAGCGCCACCCAGTGACCGTCGAGTGGTTCGACATCGATGACCCGGACGAGACATCCGACAGCCCCCTATGCGCGTCCTGGGGCCTGCCCGCCAAGGGGGCGGAGCAGACGTACGAGTCCCTCATCGGGGCACTGGAATCCGGCGGCAGCCTGAACCGGCGCGGCCGGGCACTGGCCGGATACGCCGCCGGCTACCTCGCCGCAGACGCCACAGACCTGCTGCGGATCGAGGCCGCCGCCGAACCAGGCGGCCCCGTACTTGATGATGAACTGCACCTACTGGTGCGCAGTTGGAGGAGGACGTGGCGAGTGTCGCTGGGCTCCGCCCCGATCGCCTCCGATGGCCCCATCGAGGCCGAGTACCGAATCGCATGCGTCACGGCGCTTTTGCGCCAATTCCTCACTGTCAACAACACCGACGCGGTGACATTCGAGGTGAGTTTCGGAACTCACGACGTCGACCTCGACGTCTCTGATCCGTACGACGCCTTCCGGACAGGCTGGTCAGGAGACGGGCACTGGCTGATCGCCGAGGAGGGCGACGACGGGGACGACGACGTCCTCTGGCCGCTGGACGCAGCCTCCCTGGAGACCGTGCTGGCCGAGTCGGAACGGAACATCGTCCAAGCGGCCCGGGCCACTGGCACGCTCTGGGAATTCGACGATACGACCCCCGAGATTCCCGGCGACGAACTCGTCTCCTGGCTGGCCCGCGACCTCTACGAGACGATCGCCACTGGGGTCGCCGGCCCTTCCGGACCCCTACTCGCCTTCGCCAAGAAGTTCCCCCTCGATGAGGTTCTGTGCGGCGAAGGGGATTCATGCCTCCTCTTGGTCGGCCCGGAGCGCACTGCCCTCGTCTACGTCAGCTGAGCGTCGCCGGCGAGTACACCACCCCGGGCCGTCTAGTGGCCCGTCACCGAATCTTGGACGGGTAATTGATCTCCAGCGGTGAACCCGCCAGGCTTGCTGCCTCTTCGATATTGGGAGGTGGTCGT
>NZ_JBFAMZ010000062.1:0-1971 GCF_040674635.1 Nonomuraea sp. NPDC049758 | reverse complement strand
GTGGCTGTTGCGAAATTGCGTGAGGTGGTGCTGAACGTTCGGGGTGAGACAGGTAGCTCGGGTTCGGCCTCGATGGGCCGTAGGGGTCACTTGGCCAGTGCGGCTGTGCGCTGGATTGCCGCCAGGCGGCAGAACTTGCCGAGGTTGAGGACCATGGCGGCGAAGGTGAGCTCGGCTTGGCAGGCGGTCAAGCCGCGGCGGGCGAAGCGCCGCAGACCGGTGCGATCTTTGAGATGGCCGTTGACGGGTTCGATGGTTGCACCGCGTCGTTTGTAGAGCGCAGCGCCTTCCTCTGTCGCCAGACGCTCGATCATGAGGGCTGCTGGAGCGGCATTGGCAGAGTGCGGCGGTTGACGCTGGCCGATTGCGGGCAGGTCTGCGGTTTTGCCAGGTGCAATCAGCCGGTCAGGGCCGGGGGCGGTGAGGTTGGCGTGGCTCCAGTATCCGGCATCGAACAGCAGGGGTCCCATCCAGTCGGTCCGGCAGGGACAGTCGGTGTCAGTGCAGCCGTGCGGGTCGCCGTCGGCTGTGTGCGCGGCCGAGATCGTGATACAGCATCCGCCCACTGTCGGACATTGGCGCAGGCAGCGGGCCTGGTGCAGCAACAGCGCCGCGTGAAGCGCCGCCTGGCTCATCGGTCGCAGTTGCCGCCGGTCGTTGACGTCTTGCACGAGGCGAGTCGCGAGGATCAGGCCGTCGTCGGCCACCGCGAGTTGGGCGTTATAGCCCTGCACGGTGCCTCCATGGCTGTCGTGCATCAGCCGGCTGTCGGGATCAGTGACATTACGCCGGGCGACGGGGCGTTCGCTCTTGACGGTGATGCCGCGCGGCCCGTGCCTTCCCCCGCCTGGCACGGGTGACAGATCGGAATGTGTGCCCTCGGCCTCGGGCGCGGTCTTGCGTGTCCGGACAGTGGCCAGCTCACGCTCGGCCCGGGCCACCCACCGTTTGGCGCGGGCCACCTGCTGGCCGCGATTCTCATCGAAGCTGAACGGCCCAAGATGCGGCCTGGGCCCCTGACCGGCCTCGAACCGCCGCATCTGCTCGCGCACTACCGCGATGCGCTCGCGTTTGGCCGCGATCTCCTGGGCCAGCCGGTCCTGAGCCGCTTGCAGCCGCGCTTCGGCGATCGCCACGGGATCGGCTCCGATCGGGCGAGAGCCCACGTCGTTGCGGCCAGCCCGGGTGGCCTCCACAAACGCGCGTTCCTTGGCCGCCGCAGATTCGGCATCCAGTCCGCGCTCGGCCTCCTCGGCGATCACCTCGGCCAGCGCCCGCTTGATCCGCTCTTGTCGATCACGGCGACCTCGCAGCTGCCGTGGTGTCTCCGCTCCGTGCTCGCCCACCCCGAGGGCTGTGTCTTCGGCTGCATCCTCCGCTGCTGCCCGTGTGAGAATCTCCTCGACCTGCTGCTGCAGCCACTGCCGACGACAACTGGCCTTCTTCGACGCGTTCGCGGCGATCTTCGTGCCATCCACGGCGATTACCCCGAGCCGCCCCAGCCCGGCCTTCGCGCAGATCACCAGCACCTGCGTGAACAGATCCCGTACCGCGTCTTGATGCTGCTGCCGGAACCGAGCGATCACCGTGTGATCGGGGACGTGCAGCCCACAGATCACCCGCATCGCCACATCTGTCCGGCACGACCGCTCGATCTGCCGTGACGAGCGCACCCCGGCCGAGTACGCATAGATCAGCAGCGCCAGCAGCATCCGCGGATCATAGGCACGCCGTCCCGGCCCGCATTGGACATACCGGGCCTCCAGCGCGGCGGCGTTCAGGTGCTCGACCACCTCAAGCAGCACCCACACCACGTGATCGTCGGGAAGCCATTCACGCATATCCACCGGCAGCAGAAACTGCTGATCCCGATCAACCCGTCGGAAGCCTTTCGCCACCCGCCCATCCAATGGTCATCCAGATCACCGAATGCACGGCTCACCAAGATCGTGCTCAAAAAGCAACAGCCAC
>NZ_JBFAMZ010000061.1:0-3682 GCF_040674635.1 Nonomuraea sp. NPDC049758 | reverse complement strand
CCGGCCAGGTCGTTCGTGTCGATGCAGATGTTGCCGATGCTGATGCTCACCAGCGACCCCTTCTAATCTAACTGACGTACCAATTATGTCGGTTAGGTAACCTACCATCGCCGATGGCCGGATAGGCTGTGAGACGTGATGGATGAGCGTGCCACCGAGCCCGTGCCGGACAACCTTGAGGCCGGGACGGCGCCGATGCCGCTACGCGTGATCGAGGAGTTCATCAACACCCGCCGCCGCGACGGCGACGAGATCGCAACCCCGCAGCAGCTGGCGGCGTGGTTGCACGCCCGCGGCCTCATGCCGGCCGACACGGTGGTGAACGCCGAGCAGCGCGACCGTGCCGAACGCATCCGCGAGGGACTACGCGCACTGATCGCCGAGAACAACACCGAGCCGGTCTCCAGCCCGCGCCCGGACGGCCTCAACCCCGCCGCCCGCGCCGAACTCGCCGACCTCACCCGTGACTTCCCGTTGATGCTCGACGTGACCGTTTCCCCGCCCAGGTTGGTCGCCCGCGCCCGGGAGCCGGTGGAGGCGGCGCTGGCCAGGCTGCTCGTCGTCGTGGCCGAGGCCGTGGCGGAAGGCACGTGGACGCGGCTGAAGGCCTGCCGGGAGCCGAGCTGCCGATGGGCCTACTATGACCACTCCCGCAATCGGCGCCGGACCTGGTGCTCCATGGACATCTGCGGCAACCGCGCCAAAGCCCGCGCCTCTCACCACCGCAAGTCCACCGCGCCCTTGACCGCGGGCCAGCCGACAAACCGATAATCCCGCGCCGTCGGCCCGCCGGCCTCGCTCCGTCCGGGCAGGCGCGGGGCTTTGCCGCCCAGGTCCACGCGGCAGGCCGGGCGCTGAGCGGGCAGGACTGTGACTTGGATCGCTCAATGGCGTGATTCTGGGATCGCTATTTGGCGTACTTTTCGATCTTCGGGACAGTCCGACCGGACAGAACCTGAGTACTGTCCCGTTCCCGAAACGCCGTCTTCTCAGGTCAACGCCCTGTCGTCAGTCCAGGCCCTGGCCACGTCCACGGATGTGGTGTATGAGTCGATCTTCGCGTGATCCTGTATCTGCGGGGCGGAGACCTCGGCCACCGGCAGCGCACGCGCGGCGCCGAGGTCGACGGTGTCAGGCACCGTCACGAGCTTGGCAGTGTCCACCGCGCGTAGCTGCGCCCAGGCGCCGGCCGGACCCAGGTGACAACGCGCGTTCCGACCTCCGGACCCGAGCCGTCCGCCGCCGCCTCAACGACGACGCCCGCCGCGTCCCAGCCTGAGACACCACCCGGTTCGGTGCGCTGGGACAGGTCGGCGACCTCGCCGAAGTTCAACGACACCGCCCGGACCTCGACCACCGCCTGCGCTCGCTCCGGCCGCGGATCAGCAACCTCGCCGACCCGAAGGCCCTGGGGTACGTCCGGGTCGTAGATCAATGCGCGCATCGGGAACCTCCATGGTCGTTTATCGACGGCACGCCACCATCTCTGGCGAGTCTGGCCATCGGCTCGGGTTAGCGTCTGCCTCCGTTTCGCGGAGACGGCGGGGGATCTTCCGGAGGAGCCTACTTCCAGCATCGACTTACCCTGCTCATGGGATCTGCGCCCAGGTACTCCATCACTTCACGCCAACAAGCGCTGTCGATTCTTACCGCCGTCCACGGTCCGAATCGTGTCCGGGCATCAGCGATGGCTGTCTGGCGTATTGCCTTCTCACTTGTCCCCCTGATACCGAGCAGACTCGCGCTTCGTAGGTCCGCGCCGCGCAGGTCTGCACCGCTCAGGCCCGCGCCGCGCAGGTCTGCACCGCCCAAGTTCGCGCCGCGCAGATTAGTGCTGCGCAGATCTGCCAAGCGCAGGTCGGCTCCACGCAGATCCACGCCGCTCAGGACTAAGCCGCGCAGGCTCGCGCCTTGCAGGATTGAGCCGCGGAGGCTCACGCCTTGCAGAGCCGCGTCGCGCAGGTCCGCGCTGAAGAGATCCGCGTGGGAGAGATCCGTGTTGTTCAGGTGTCCCCCGCTCAGGTCCGCCCCGCGCAGGACCGCGTCGCGCAGATCCGCGCCGCTCAGGTTCGCACCGTACAGGTTCGCACCGCTCAGGTCCGCGCCGTGCAGGTCAGCGCCGCGCAGGTCCGCCTTGTGCAGATCCGCGCCGCTCAGGTCCGCGTAGCTCAGGTCCACTCCCGGCAAGAACGCGGAGGTCAGGTCTGCGCTGGGGAAGCGCATCTGGGAGAGATCAGCGCGAGTCCTGTCGGCAAGCGTCAGCTTGGCTGCGACGGTGAGTGCTGCAACTACATCCGCTCCTGGCCTGGCGTGCGGCAGCTTGACCAGCTTGTCAAACATGATGTCGTCGTCACAGGCTTGAGGGAGCTTCTTCCGCTCGGGTTGCAAGGTGCAGAAATCATGGCCGCGGACGTAGGCCGACAGTACGGCAATCACGGTGTTTCGGTCGCGGGGAGAGTCGCCGGCCAGGCGCTGGAGTGCGTAGATGCCGCCCAGGCGTACGTCCTGTTTGGCTGAGCCGAGCTGTTCGACGGCCTTGGTGTAGCGGTCGGTGATTTGGCCTTGCTGGGCGGTATCGACCGTGCGGGCGGTGTACCACAGGCCGAGGGCGGTGAAGGCGACACCGCCGATGACGACGAGGCCGGTGGCTGCCTGGATCAGGGTGTGCCGGGCGGCGTTGAGCGCTTCGATGCGCTCGGTGGCGGTCATCTGCTTGCGCTCGATCTCGGAGATCGGGACACGTTCGCCGGACAGACGGCGGGCGGCGGGGCCGATCAGCAGACCGATCATGAGGCATGTCGTGGCGGCCATGGCCACACCGCCCAGCGTCCAGCGCAGCCAGGCCGGCAGCAGAGGGTTGAGCGCGGCCCAGGTCGCAGCCGTGACGGCGGCGAGGAGCATGGTGAGGCCGAGCGCGCGCAGCAGTCGTCTGCGCCATGGCGGAGCCGCGGGGGCGGCCGGTGGAGGGGGTTGCACGGCTTCCGGCGCGGGGGCTGCCGGGACGCCTGGCGTCGTGGTTCGGGTGGAGGCAAGGGCCGCGCCCACCGCGGCGGACGCGATGAGCCCGGCCAGCGTTAACGCTGCCCGGGGTCTCCAGGAAGGTCTGGCCGTCACACCTCCATTGGAACGCTTCGTGGTGACGACCCGAGCGGGAATGCGCCACTCGGCATGGAATGCTCCGTGATGGAGGCCGTCACGGTTTGAGCGTGGTCTCACGCCGGCCGCGTCCGCCTCGGCTACGATCGCCCCGCGTCCTGCTGGAGACGTACGCCGGCCTCGACCTGCACCAGCTGCGCCACTCCGCCGCCACCCACCTCGGCGGCGCCGAGGTCCCGCTGCAGCTCATCATGGGCAAGACCCGGCACAAGAACCCCCGCACCGCCATGCGCTACGTCAAACCCGGCCCTGAGGCCATCGCCAAGGTCACCGAGATCCTGGCGCCCCGCCGCCGCACCCACTGATCACCCCAGTGGCGACTGGCCGGAGCTGCAGGAGTTCCTGGCCATCACGGATCACTAACAGGCGAAGAAGCCCCAGGTCGCTACCGCTAATTTCTGCACTCAGCCTCCAACTAGTCGCTATTGCAGCTAGTACTACAGCGAGCCTTTGAGATCTGTAGCGTGTAAACATGCCAGATGACTTAACCGCTGCTGATCTGCGGGAGTGGGTTACGGGACTGGAT
>NZ_JBFAMZ010000060.1:0-5725 GCF_040674635.1 Nonomuraea sp. NPDC049758 | reverse complement strand
CCCTCGCTTGCAAAGTTGAGACTGTCTCGATATTTTTCTCGGGACAGTCTCAACTTTACCGTTTCCGGAGGCCCCTCACATGACCACACCCGTGGAGCATTCGCTCACCTCCACCACTGCCGCGAGCAGGGCCGGCAAGCCTGTCCTGGTCACCGGCGCCACAGGCCGACAGGGCGGAGCCACCGCCGCACGCCTGCTGGCCGACGGCTGGCCGGTCCGCGTTCTGGTCCGGGATCCCGGCGCCACGGCCGCCCGCGAACTGGCCGCAGCGGGCGCCGAGCTGCTGATGGGTGACCTGGACGATCCCGGCAGTCTCAAGGCGGCCATGGCCGACGCCTACGGCGTCTTCGCCGTCACCCCTGACGACCCGGACAGCGAACGCGAGATTCGGCGTGGCCGTCACCTGGCGGATAGTGCGGCTGCGGCCGGCGTCGCCCACCTGGTCTTCGCCTCCGTCGGCGGTGCCGAGCGAGGCACCGGCATCTCCTACTGGGAGAGCAAATGGGCCATCGAGCAGCACATCGCCGCTCTCGGACTGCCGGCCACCATCCTGCGACCGGTGCGCTTCATGGAGAACCATGCCATCCCCGGGCTTGCGCTGGGCGGCATCTCCGCCGACGGAGTCCTGCGCCACCTGTTCGCCCCCGATGTGCCCGTGCAACTCGTCGCCGTGAGCGATATCGGCGCCTTTGCCGCCCTCGCCTTCGCCGACCCCACTGCCTATCTCGGCCAGGCCCTGGAGCTGGCAGGCGACGAACTGACCCCCGAGGCCACCGTGCGCCTGATCAGCCGGCATCTCGGGCGCCAGATCACCTACCAGCAGGTCGACGGCGAGGAGCTGAACCTGAGCAAGGACGCCACTCGGGCCTTCACCGCCCAACGCGGACTATGGCGCGCCGACATCCCCGCCCTGCGCCACCGCCACCCGGACCTGCTGGACTTCCCGAGCTGGCTGGACCAAGGCGGCGCCGAAGCCATCGCCACACTCCTCGAAGGCTGACCCGTCCGATGGAGGAGCAAGTGACTGGTCAGCCTGCATCCTGGCGTCCGGCCGTCCTTTTCGATCCAGTCGTCTCGAGATCAATGCGAGCCAGTCGTCAACCGTTGCAACGGGCGGCTCTCGGCGTGCATTAGCCGGCAACATCGTCGATTCCGCGTTACCACGATGCCAAGCTCGCCGCGCATGACCACGATCAAGAGACCTCGCCGTACGAGTGGTGCCGGAACTCGTGAGCATCCACCCGCACCTGATCCGGGCGCTGCTCGGCCCCCGAACATCTGGCGCTGAAACTCGCGGACTAAGCCAACGTCACCCTCGCCGCGGTTCAAGTGAGAGTTCGGCGGCCCGGGTGATGTGTTCGTGGGGGAATTACTGGGATGGCGGGCGCGGGCCCGCCTGGACGTGCCGTCAGGTGTCTAGGCCAATCCGGCCGCAGAGCTGCTGGGCCTTGTCGCCGGCGATCATCAACAGCATGGTCGCGGCGTAGCGTCAGCAGCCTTGGTCATGTGGTGATTCGTCCATGGTGTTCGTTACTCGCCAACGACTCGTGCCAGTCCCGAACACCTGCTTTGGGGCTGGGGCCAGCCTCGGTCGCGACATTCAGTGTCTGAGACCTGTCCCTGCTCTTGCGTGCGTTGCGGGTAGCCGTGGGGTGCGGAGCCCAGAGGAAAGCCCAAGGGTGCCCGTTCCGTCCGGGGACCGAACCCGAACCGTGCAGACACCGTTGCCCCCGGGGTACAGAGGACGCCCGACCCCAGCCGCGTCCACGGTTCCACCAGCCGACACTCGGGCGTTCGGCGGAAAATCACCCGGGGCGGGGCCGGGGCGGTGGCCGCCGCGATCCGGTCGGCAGGTTCCGGTGCGGGTGGTTGCCGGAGCCGGCCCAGTCAAGGCGGGCGGGCAGCGACGTGTGCGGGCGGGCCCGGCCCGCCGGAGCCGGGAGGATCACAAGGCGCCGCTCCCGGCCGTGTCCTCCAGCAGCTCGCTGAGCAGCTTGTGCTGACTGGAAAGCTGCTCGGCCAGCAGCTCGCGGGCGGCGCGCAACAGACCGGCCACCCGGCCGCCGGCCAACGCGTAGACCACGGTCGTCCCCTCGCGCTGCGCGGTGACCAGGCCCGAACGGCGCAGCACCGCCAGATGCTGGGACAGCCCGGTCGGCTCCACCTCGATCTCGGCCAGCAGCTCGCGCACCGGTTTCGGCCCGTCCTGCAACAGCTCCAGCACCCGGATCCGCACCGGGTGGCCCAGCAGCCGGAACATCTCGGCCTTCGCCTCGTACAGCGGTACCGACATCACGCCCCCGCCTCTCCTTGCGGGCCGTGCCGGCCTTGCTCGACGGCGATCCCGTACGACTGGGCCAGCCGCCAGGCATCCTCCCATTCGGCTTCGGCCACCAGGAGCGCGTGAGCATCGTCATCGTCGAGGGCGGCGTGCAACGCCGGCCACGCCCGGTCGACCCGTTCTCGCACCGCAGCAGCAAACATCGTGCTCACTCACACCCCATCATCTGCTCACGCAACGCAACCTTGTGAACGTCATTACCAGATAGGCAATTACGCATCTTCGCAATTACGATACCGCACTGAGCCGAGTGGCGAGTGACCCGCATCACATCGTCAACGGTCAGCGCAAGGTGCCGGCCTGGAGGTCACCTCGGCCGAAGACGGCGCCGGCCGGCCGGCCTTCCTGCGCGGCCTGACAGCGCTGCCGCACCCACTACCTGCGCAACCTGCTCACCACCGTGCCCAAGAGCGCCGGCCGTGGGTGGCCACCCTGGTGCGCACCATCTTCGATCAGCCTGCCGCTGACGCCGTTCGCGCCCGGCACGCCTGGGTCATCGACACTCTGGAAGCCAGGTACCGGGCCGCCGCACGAGCAGCGGCCCGCCTCGCCGCGAGCAAGCGGCGAATGTGGGGCCGGTGCTTGGTTCGACTGTGACTCCTCGACGAGACGACTCTTCGGGTCTCGCCATGCTCTTCCTTGCCGAACAGCAGGGCTGCGGTCTTCTCGGCGGCGGCGGCCACCTGCGGATGGACGGAGGCGCAGGTGGCTCACGTCACTCTTGAGAAGCGGATGTGGAGCTTGTCGAAGTCCTTGGCGTCGGCGACGACTGCGAGAACGCGCTTCACCTGCCCCTGGAAGTCGAGAACCACCGCCTCGTAGCCGTTGCTCGCGCGTCGCCAGCCGGCGACATGCTGCTCGTCCCACCAGCCGATGAATCGGCCGCCTTCGAAGCGAGTCTTGATGTGCGCCTTCGCGTCGGCGCCGGTCGACCAGACGCAGACTTCGGCGGTCCCCCAGCAGTACGTCGTGAGCAGCGTGCCCGACGGGGAGATGCTCTCGCCCTCCGAACGGAGCGGCAGGCCGACGTCGGGCAAGGTCTGCACCACGGCGCCCTGGAGGTCGTAGAAGCGGATGTACTGCGAGTCGTCGTTCACCACCCAGGTGCCGATCGCCTGGCCGTCCCTTCTCCAGAAGTAGCCCCCGAGGGTCTCGTCCTGTCCCTTCATCCGGACCACGTCGGCCTTCTTCCGCTCGACGTCGATGACCGCGTAGCCGTACCTCTTGAACGTAACCTTGTCGTTCTTCTCGGCGCCCTTCGCCACCTCGTACAGGGTTGTCAGGCCGCGCGTGCCGTCAGGAGACCATTGGGGTTCGAACGAGTAGACCGGCGCCTTGACGACCTTGATCCTTTCCGCCGAGCCTGGACTCCCGCCGACGACGGAGACGACGGTGTACCGGTCGTCGTAGGTGCGGTCCGTGGCCAGCGCCCGCGTGCCGGAAGCGTTCATCGCGTACTCGAAGTACGCGGCATTCTCGACGAAGTCCGCGGTGCCCGGTTTGCGGACGTAGATGTTGTCGCTCTGTGCCGTGTCGTAGGAGGTCAGCTTGATCGGGTCGTCGTCGCTCTCGTAGAGGGTGATGGGGCTGTCGGGGAGCTTGATCGTTCTGGTTGCGGGGGGCAGGGCGGGGGGCGTGGACGCGGTGGCGCCCGATGGGGAGGTGGACGGCTGGGTGGTCGGGTTTTGCCTGGCGCCGCTGGATGCCAGGGCCATTCCGGCGGCTGTGACGAGGGTGACCGCGAGCCCGGCTCCGATCGCGATCTGGACCCCGCGACGGCGACCCTCCGGCGGAGCCGGGGCCGGATGGGGGAGTTGTGCACCGTCGGCCCCGGTCTGCCGGGAAGGGGGCTGAACGTCGGCGTCCGGCTGCCGGGCCGCGGCCGACCCCTTGGAGAGAATGCTCTGAGGTGTGCCCTCCGCCTCCTTCGCCCCCTCTGGGGTCTCGGCGGCCTCGGCGTGGCCGAGCAGCCGGAGCAGTGCCTCCCGCGCGGTGGGCCGCAGGGCGGGATCCTTGGACAGACACTGCCCGACCAGCTCTCGCAGCCCTCCATCGGTAATCGCCCGCAGATCGGGCTCCAGGTGCATGATCCGGTTGAAGATCGCGGGCAGGCTGTCGGCCCCGAACGGCGACTTCCCGGTGGCCGCGAAGACCATCGTGCAGCCCCAGGCGAACATGTCGGCCGGCGACGCGGGGCTCGTCCCCCCGTATTGCTCGGGGGCCATGTAGGAGGGGGTGCCGATCGCCGTCGCGGTCAACGTGGAGGTCCCGTCGAGAGCGCGGGCGATGCCGAAGTCGATCACCCGGGGCCCGTCGGAGGCCAGCAGTACGTTGGACGGCTTGAAGTCGCGATGCACGATTCCCGCCTGGTGGATCGCGATCAGCGCGGTCACCGTGCCGATCGCCAGGCGATGCAGAGCCGCACCCGAGCGAGGTCCCTCGGCCGCCACGACGGCGCTCAATGTCGGGCCGTCGACGTACTCGCTGACGATGTACGGCCGGTGCTGGTCGATGCCGGTGTCGATCACCGCTGCGGTGCAGAACGCGGAGACCCGCCGAGTGGTGCTGACCTCGCGGACGAAACGCTCCAGTGCCTCCTCATCCTGCGCGAGGTCCGCGCGGAGCAGCTTGACGGCGACGCGGCTGCCGGAAGGCGACATGCCGAGGAACACCGTCCCCTGGCCGCCTTCGCCGAGCCGCCCGACAAGCCGGTACTCCCGTACCCGCTCGGGATCATCGGGCCGTAACGGCGCGAGATCTGGCATAGACACATCCCCCTTTGAGACTTTCCAGCCCATCGTTCGGCAACACCGCCGTACATGATCACACCCCACCACCGTAATCAAGCCGACGATCTCGTCGATGTAGCGTCAGCACCTGCGCACCGGGCTTCCATCATGATCTGTACGAACAAGGACAGCACAGCCCAGGAGTCGGATCGGGAGCTGGTGGCCCGGCTGGTCGACCGGGCTCGTGCGGAGGGCGTGGAGCTGGTCGGCGAGAACGGACTGCTGGGCCGGCTGGCCGAACTCGTGCTGGAGTCGGCGCTTGAGGGTGAGATCACCGACCATCTCGGCTACGACAAGCAGCAACGCTCCGGCGATGAGGCGACCAACAGCCGCAACGGCGCCCCCTCCAAAACGGTCATCACCGACCTCGGGCCGGTCGAGATCAGCGTGCCGCGGGACCGGGAAGGCAGGTTCAGCCGAAGATCGTGCGGCCGAGTGGCGGAACCGGCCGCTCGACCCCGTCTACCCGGTGATCTTCATCGATGCCATCCATGTGAAGTTGCGGGCTCTGTCGCAGATTGCGTGATCTAGGCGGGACGCAGGATGCGTTTGCGTAGCAGGTCGAGTTTCGCGCGGCCGAACATTTGGCGTTTAA
>NZ_JBFAMZ010000059.1:0-6956 GCF_040674635.1 Nonomuraea sp. NPDC049758 | reverse complement strand
AATCCCCGGGCGTTCGTCTGGACCAAGACCGCTGAGGAGATCTTCGAGACCATCGCCGCATATCTCAATCGAATTAACGACTCAGAACACTAGCCGCTGTCACCCTCGCGCTCACGGCAGGCTGTGGAGCAGCCACCACCGCTACCGCGCCATCCGACGCAGCTACGCCGACGCCTACCAGCACGCCCACGCGCACAGTGACCCCTGCCACCTTGGCGAGCACCACAGCGACCCCTAAGTCCATCCCGTCGCCGAAGGCGAAGACGCCACGCGTGGTCGCACGCACGCACGCACGCTCCACGCCCCATCGCTAAGAAGACCCACAAGGCGGCCCAGCCGTCCATCAGGGGCGGCGTCCACCCCGGGACGTTCTGCGCCCCCGGCGGGGCGCTCGGCCGGACGAACGCGGGCACCTTGATGAGGTGCAGTTCGAAGGGCGGTGACCAGGCGCGCTGGAGGCGCGCGTAGCGATCAGAGGACCACGAAGAAGCCGCCCGCCGCCCCCTCAGATGGGAGATGAGGCGCCGCCGGTCGTGCGGGCGGAGCTTCGCGATCACGTACGCGCGCTCCAGAGGCGGGAGCGCTGCCGCGGCCGCCGCCTGGCGACCGGTCGCGCGCCGCCCGCGGGTGACCTTGGCCAGGACCCTTGGGTGAGGCCGCTCGGCGCTGGTGCGAGTGTGGCGACCTTGTCGCGCAGGCGCCGCGGGGCTACCCGCTCAACCGGTCCGCAACCCCGCCAGGAACGGCGAGGCGAGCTCGACGGTGAGGCTTCTGATCTGCGAGGGATTCAGCGCCGAGGGATGGCGCTGGGGCTGGGAGCCCTCGTGAAGCTCATGTCCATCCAGTGCCGCCAGTTCGAGCCGTTGTCAGTGCGCTCCCATTCGGCCGTCATGGAGTCGCCGTCTTCGGCGATCACCAGCGTCGCCCGCTCCGTCTCGCCGGCGAACGTCCAGACACCCTCGTCGTTGACGCTTGCCCGCATGGTGACGAAGTTGCCGTGATTGTCGAAGGAGCGCATGGGGTAGGTCCGGCTCGCTGGATCGTAGGGCCCGATCATCTCGATGACCTCGACGTGCTCCTCATTCATGCGCACGTCCACACGGTGAATGAGGAAGTGCTCGCCCGCCAGCCACTCGTAGGTGTCCGACCCGGCGATGCGGATCGCCGGGTCGATCGCGGTGGCCGCTATACGCCCCTGCGAACGCCAATGGCCAACCAGCGCATTCAGGCGCTGGTTCTCCGATCGCGGAGCACGGGTGTTGTCGTCTCCTGACATGGTGAATCCTCGTCATCGATAGAGTGTAAGATGTTGCTTAAACACTTACATGCTGTCCCGGCAGTGCGCAAACGAAGGCGGTGGCCCATGGACGACGCGCTTCGCGCTGTGGCGGACCCGACCCGCCGCGCCATCCTCGTCCTGGTGCGGGATCGCGAGGTATCGGCAGGCGAGATCGCCGAGCGCTTTCCCGAAATCAGTCGCCCCGCGGTATCCCAGCATCTGCGAACGCTGACAGCAGCCCGCCTCGTCGACGTCCGCCGCGCAGGCAATCGCCGCTTCTATCGGCTACGTCCGGAGGGGCTGGCCGAGGCGGTGACGTTCCTGGAGACCATGTGGTCCACCTCGCTCAGCCGCCTCCAGCACGAAGCCGAGAAAGAAGAACGCGCACACACTGGTGCCCAGGACGTGAAGGGATCGTTGTGAGCAGGACGATTGAGCAGACATTGCACATCCGTGCGCGTCCCGAGACGGTCTGGCGGTTCTTCACCGACCCGGCACGCCTGGCGCGATGGTGGGGAACGGCCGAGCTGGACGCCCGCCCCGGCGGCACCCTGCAGGTTGCGATGCACGAGGGCCCACGCCCGGTGATGCGCGGACGGTTCGTGGAGCTCGTGCCGTATGAACGTCTCGTCTTCACCTTCGGCTGGGAGGCCACACCAGGAGCGCCCGACATGGCACCAGAGGCATCCCGGGTCGAAGTCGCCCTGACCCCGGACGGTGATGGCACCGAGCTCACCCTGCGCCACAGTGGTCTGCCGGCCGTACTCGAAGAGGAGACCAGCGACGGCTGGGCGCACCTGCTCCATCGTCTGGGCGAAACGGCAGAACGCCAGGAACTCCGCTGAACCTGGTCGAACATGCGTACGTCGCACCCCTGCTGCCGCCTCACGCACCCTGGCCGCTGTCAAAGCCACATCACCGCCACCGGCCTACCGTCATGGGGCTGTGCACACTCGCCTCCGCAGCGGGAGGTGTGCGCCGACAACACTCACACAGCGTCACGAGAGCCATGCCCCAGCTCCACGGGCATGGCTCTCTTTTTCACTAACACTCCAAGGCCGTTGATCAGCAAGTGGCTCTCAAACCGACCGACACATGGCTCTCGGGTCCACCTTCATAGCCACTTGGCGAAGCGGGCCGTGGTGGGGGAATAGCGCCGGAAGTCGTAGGCCACCACGGCCGCCGAACCGCCCAGGTCGAGCAGCGTACGGGCCCGCGCGCACGCCGAGTCGGGCACCCGGTGCGCCCCCGGACGCAGCCCGGCGAGCCGCCTCACGCGTCTCGTCCACCAGCAGCAGCGTGATCGTGGGGATACGGTCCTCGACCCGGTCCACCTCGCCTGGCCGCCGCGCAGGGCGAGGCCGCCACCGCCGCCCGGCTGCAGGAGCGCGCCGAGGACGAGCTGCGCCAGGCCCGCGCCGACCGTGACCTCCAGCGCGAGCGCGCCGTGACCGCCGAGCAGCAGGCCCGCGCCGCCCAGGCTGAACGCGACGCCGAGCAGGTGCGGGAGCTACGTGAGCGGCTGGCCGCCGCCCAGACCGCCGCCGGGCTGGTGCTGCCCGACCTGGCCGACCTCAGCGGCGACCTCGGCATAGGTGTCCGCGGCGTGAGGCTGCCCGGGACCGACATCGTCGTCGCACGGCAGCCGGACGGCACCGTGGTGCTGCACCACGAAGACCAGCAGATCCGGCTGGGCGACGGCGGGCATGCCGCCGCGCACGGCCGCGCCCTGGCCGCCGGTCTGCTCGCCGTCTCCGCGCGCTAGGCACACGCATCTGAAAGCACCGCTGGTGTGCCGCGCGTGCGGTCTCCTCTGAGCGCTCACCGTCCTCCGCTTCCGGGACGGTCGTCCCGGACTGGGGCGGTCAGTGAGGGCGTGCTCCACCGATCGGTTGATCGGCTCCACCATCTGAACGGTCACTCGAATCCGTCGCCTGCTCGGAGGATCGGGCGATCCACGCGGGGCGCCTTCGTTCTGTCCCCGGGTCAGTGCGGGCTCCGGTCGGCCAGCCGCAAGGTGAGGCCATGTGGTTCCAGGTGCATCCGCGGCCTCGGGCGTACGGGGGCGGGGCAGGGCTGCAGGCGCCAGGATCGAGTGATGTGGGCCAGGGACAACGTCAGGTCCATGAAGGCCAGTTCGTAGCCGATGCACTTGGATTCCCCCGCGCCGAAGGGCAGCCAGCCCTTGGTCCGGTGCGGGTCGCGTCCGTCCCATCTGTGCGGGTCGAAATTGTCCGGGGACGGGAACAGGTCGGGCCGGTGATGCAGCACGTACGGGCTCAGCAGCACCTGCGCGCCGGCCGGGATGCGGCAGGAGCCGATGGCGGTGTCGGCGACGGCCACCCGCGTGAAGATCCAACTGGCGACTCGCCTTCGCAGGACCTCGGCGACGACGCCTCGGGTGAGGGGAAGCTGATCCATCACCTCGGCGGCTGATCGCCCCTGGTCGAGCAGGGTGATGGCGTGCGCCTCGCCGGCCACTTCGGCGTCCAGGGCGGGGTCCTGGGAGAGTTGGTGCAGGGCCCACGCCTGGCTGAGGGCTGTTGTGGTGATGCCGCCGAGAAGTACGGTCATGGCCGTGTCACGTACTTCCTGGTCGCTGAGCCGGTCGTCCTCCGGGTGGGTGGTGAACATGGACATCAGGTCGCCGTGGTCGATGCCGTCGCGGCGGTAGGCGATGATCTCCTCTTGGAGGAAGCGCAGCAGCCGTGCTTCGCTCTTGCGGTAGCGGCGGTTCCGAGCCGTGGGCAGGCGGTTCAGGCCGGGGGCGATCATCCGCAGGATGGTCTGGTGATCGATGAAGTCGGTGACGGCCTGCCGCAGTCCGGCGATCTCGGGGCCGAATTCGCGGCGGCGGAACATGGTCGCCAGGGTGGTACGGGTGGCCAGCGACCGCAGCTGGGGCAGCACGTCCAGGGTCTGTCCGGGGCGCCAGATGGAGGTGAAGGCGTCGAGCTGGGCTTGGATGGTACGGGCGTAGCCGGTCATCCGGCTGGTGGCGAAGGCGGGCTGGGCCAGGCGGCGCAGTCGTTTGTGCTGGGCCAGGGGGCAGGTGGCCATGCCGTCGCCGATGATGGAGCGCATGTTCTCGTAGAAGGTGCCGCCCTTGTCGAAGGCGTGGTCGGGGTTCCTGAGCACGTGCTGGGCGGCCTCGGGCGAGCACACCACGTACGTCGGTGTCCGGCCGAACCGCAGCTCCACCACGTCGCCGAGGTGGGGCAGTGCCGCCAGCAGCCCCAGCGGGTCGGCGAGCAGGGCTTTCATGTGTCCGACCAGTGGCCGGCCGCCCGGTGCCCGGGGTGGCGTGTCGAGGTGTTCCGGCAGTTTCTTGCCCTCGGCGAGTGTCATGGGTGCCCCATCCATTGCCCGGTTCGCGGCCTACGGGTACGCCCGCCGTTCGAGCGCCGGCGAGCGGGGGTTTCTTATGGCACGAGTACGAACGCGACGCGGTCCGCCGGGTCCGGCAGAGCCTGACGGCTGCCGCTGGCGGTGGCGTTGCTACCGAGAAGGCATGCTTTGGGGCGCATCACCACTCCTTGAGATCTAACTGCCACCCAAAGTAACGGCACGGGACTGAACGGGGAAGTGCCACCCGTACGGCGGCCTGATGGCGCAGTGGTCACGTTCCCGTATCCCCGTTGTCGGTGAGCACTCGTCGGACGGTGATGCCGCAGCTGGTGAAGTAAGGGTGGCGCAGGGGGCCGCCGCCGCGCGGGAGCGGACCAATGATCATCAAGGCGCTTGACCAGGTCTTGGAGATCACGGGGGTTGGGGCTGGTCGAGCTCGGCGCCGAGGCGCTGGTGCCGTCGCGGCGGATGGGCGAGCTGGCCAAGTACGGGATGAGCGCGGACGCCTCGGTGATCCGCCGGCATCCGGACGGCCGCAGGTCGGCGACCGCTGCCGGCCACGGTCCGGCATCTGGGGCCAAGTCGGTCGACGACACCCTTGAGCTGCTGGATCTGTGGATGGCCACCGAGCTGGTGAACAAGGCGCAGACGGCCTCGGACAAGGAGAAGGTCCGCAAGCATCCCAAGCTCACCAAGGCCTCCGCCCGCCTGGCGGTCGCGGTGGAAGCGCTGTTCTCGTCCAACGGTTGGGGCGGCCCGGACGAACAGGTGCGGGTGTTGGAGGTGTGGGAGGCGATCGAGACGGTCGTCTCCCGGGCGGAACTGCGCGCCGCGCTGGTCCTGGTGAACGAGAACGTGCCGCCGGCGGACGCGGTCGACCCCGACGACTGGCGGTCGGAGCTGCTCGGCCGGTACAGCGGGATTGGGGAACCCAAGAAGAGAAGAACGGCAGTTATCGCCGAGAATGATCTTGTGTGCGGTGACGGGTTCGCGCCGGTGTGTGATGGTGCGGGTGCTGTTCGGGGTTGGGGCCCGCTACGAGGACGTCGGTGCCTCGGCTGGGTCCTCCTCCGCCGCGAGCGCGTGGTGCGCCGGAGCCCAGCTACGGGCTGACCTGGGCCCCACAACCAAGTTGATGCGGCCGGTAGTGTGCCGTTCTGTGCCGTTTACCCTGATTCATCCCGTTGTCGCAGTGCCGTTGCGCCGCATTCTGCCGCCGGTGGCGCTGGCCGCCGGGGCGATGGCCCCTGACCTCCCCTACTTCGTCCCCTACGGGATCATCGATGTGATCCCTCCCGGGCCCTGGTGGCCGCTGCTGGATGCCGGATACACCCACAGGCTGCAGGCGGGCGCGCTGGCCGCCGATGTGGTGTTGGCGCTGGCGCTGGCGGGAGTGATCATGGTGTGTGCCGCCCCGGCCCGCGCTCTGCTGCCTCCGATGCTGGCCCGGCGGGTGGGGCGTCGCGGCCGGGCGCGGGCAGCACGCTGGGCGTGGTGGCCGGTGGCCGCCGCCGTCGGGGTCGCCACCCACCTGGTGTGGGATCGCCTGGTGGATGAGTGGCTGGCGGTCGCCGGGGACCCGATGCTGTTGGAGGACGAGGGGGTGTCTCTGGTGGGTTCGCTGATCACGCTTGCGGCGCTGGGCTGGGCCTGCTGGTGGCTGTGGCGCAGGCCGCTGAGCGAGCCGGTACCCCAGCCGGGCCTAGGAGTGCGGTTGGGGTTGCTGGCGGCGATGGGGCTGCTGGCGGCCGGGCTGGTCGCGACGCTGGGCTCTTGGCTGGTGCTGCGGTCGCTGGTGACGCTGACGATCGACGCGGTCGTGCTGGTACTGCTGGCCTACGCCGCCTTCCGTCGCCTGGCCCCGTCTCGGGCGGCAAGCTGACCCGTCGGGCCCCTATCCCTGGTTGATCTGCGCCCACTTCCATTCGACGGCCCCGGCGCAGAAGGTGCCGTACAGGTGGCGGGCCGCGGTCAGAGCTGCTCGGCCGGTACAGCGGGATTGGGGAACCCGAGAAGGGAAGACCAGCGGTTATCGCCGAGAATGATCTTGTGCGCGCGGTGACGGGCTCGCGTCGGTGCGTGATGGTGCGGGTGTTGTTCGGGGTGGGGGCCCGCTACGAGGACGTCGGTGCCTCGGCTGGGTCCTCCTCCGCCGCGAGCGCGCGGTAGAGGGTGGACCGGCCGATCTTCAGGTACCGGGCGATCGCGGTGACCGACCGGGCCGCCTTGGCGACCACGACGGGGAAGTGGCCGGCCCCGTCCGGCGACACCTCGGCGTAGGCGGAGACCAGTGGCGGCGGAGGCGGCGCGTCGGTGCTCGGCCGCAGGA
>NZ_JBFAMZ010000058.1:0-7444 GCF_040674635.1 Nonomuraea sp. NPDC049758 | reverse complement strand
ACGCCCGAGCCCAGCCCAAGACGAACTTCGCCGCCAGTTCGCCGATCAGAAGCTGGACCAGTTACCCGGCCAAGGTTGCGTGACGGCCCACTAGCTCGCCAGACCCGAGTTGATCTCGGCGAGCACCTGGGTCGCCTTCGTGTAGCGGACGAGGTTGTCCAGCGTGGGCGGCTGCGCGAGGGTGGCCTGGGCGTGGCGGACGGCCTCGCCCACCGTCCGCACCCCCAGGGCCCGCGCGGTGAGGCCGTCCACGGCGGTGCCGGCGTTGATCCGGCGGCCGGCCAGGTTGAGCGTGGTGGCCAGCAGCTCGGCCCGCAGTGTGCGCGGCTGCGTCAGCGGCAGGGTGAGGACGGCGGTGGACTCCCGCAGGGAGAGCGCGCCGTTCGCGGCCGAGCCGTCGGCGCCGTCGAAGCGGTCGTCGGTGGCCTGGACGCGGGCGAGCGCCTCGGCGGTGCGCAGGTCGGGCCGCAGCGCCCAGAACGTGACCAGCCCCGGGTCGCGACTGGGGGAGACGGTCGTGATCCGCGTTTCCGCCGTCGCGGCGGCGGGGGTGGTGGGGCACGGGCCGGAGCCGTCGGCGCTCAGCGAGACCGGCACGGTGACCGTCGCCGCGTCCAGGAGCAGCAGGCTCGGCCGCGCGGTGAAGGCGATCGTGCCGGTCCCCGTGCCGGCGGGCAGCGTGCCGACGGCCCAGCGCAGCGTGGTGGTGCCGTCGGTGTTCCTGCTCACGGAGCCCGGGCGGGGCCCGGCGCCCTGGTCGAGCGCGGCGCTGTAGTAGAGGCCGGCGGGCAGCGTGGCGGTGAGCGTGGTGCCGGAGGCCGCGGCCCCGCCGGTGTTGCGGTAGGTCAGGGTGTAGGCGGCGGCCTCGCCGGCGTTGACGGTGGCGGGCGCGGTGGCCGCCACGCCGATCATCGACCGGTGCACCGTGGTGGACACCCCGGCGGTGTTGTCGGACAGGGTGCCGGTCTCGGCGTATCCGCGCTCATTGGTCCCCGACACGGCCGCCTTGTTCGTCAGGACCGTCCCGTCCGTGGTCGCACAGGGGATGTCGTAGGTGAACGTCTCCCGCGCGGAGCCGCCCGCCGGCACGTCGGACGTCGTGCGGTGGACGACGTCCGACGTGCCGGCGGGCATCGTGTCGTCGATCTTCACCGCCGTGGCGGTGGCGGGCCCCTTGTTGCCCACGGCCACGGTGTAGGTGAGCCGGTCGCCGGGGGAGGCGTCCTGCCTGTCCACGGTCTTGGCGGCGGTGAGGTCGATCGGCGGGTTGAGACTCGCGGCGGCCTCGGCGGTGATCTCGGCGCTGCCGAGGCCGAGCACGCCCTTGTGCGCGCCGTCCTCGAACCAGGGGCTCTCGCGGAAGTTGAGGTTCAGGTGGTCCCAGTCGTTCCAGGAGGTGAGGGTCTGCTTGGGGGAGACGGGGCAGGACGTGGTGTCGGGGCCCATGATGATGTGGTTGACGTCCCCGGACTGGTTCGTCGCGCTGGTGCCGTCGCCATTCCAGTCGACCGGCTTGTTGGCCGGCGTGGTCAGCGCGACTCCGGGTTTCCCGGCCACCACCGTCCCGTACACGACCGTCGCGCTACCTGCTCCCGGCAGGGCGTCGCCCACCTCGTCGAGACCCTGGTCCTCGTTCATGGGGGCGCGCTCCTGGGGCTGGTAGTCCAGGGGGCGGGACGCGGTGGACGCCGTGGGGAACTGGTAGGAGTAGTTCATGACGCTCAGGTAGTTCGGCTTGCAGTTGACGCTGTCCAGGCCGCCGTGCTGCAGCCCGAGCGTGTGGCCGAGCTCGTGCATGAACGTGCCCGCCTCCGCCGCGGTCTGGCCGCCGTTGGCGGTGATCCGCGTGTTGTCCCACGCGCCGAGCGAGATGACGAAGTCGTTGCCGCCCGGCAGGGCGACGCGGGCCAGGTGGGCCAGGTCGACGTGCTGCTGGGTGTCGTCGCCCGCCTCGGCCTGACCCGACGTGGTGCCGAGGCCGGTCAGCCCGTGCACCGACACGGCGTAGCGGAACGCCAGCCGCTTGGCGCCCAGGATGTTCTCGCAGTTGCGTGAGATCCGGTCGAGCACGTCGCCGAAGTTCCCGTCACAGGCAATGGCGGAGTCGCCGAACTTGACATCGTCGAAGTCGTCCCAGCTACCGGGGCTCTTGGTGTCGAACGTGATCCGCTCCGCCTCGCCCGCCCGCTCCCCGGTATGGACGTGCAGGGTGATGCCGTGCGCCGCGAATGCGGTCACCACCTGGCTGATGGCGTTCGGGTCGAACTCCCTGGAGCGCCGGCAGTACGACGCCAGGCAGAACATCGCGTCCAGCTCGACGAAGATGTCCTTCTTGTTCGGGTCGGCGCTGTACGGGGGCTGGTTCAGCGCGAGATCGACCGTGCCGTCCTGGTCGTAGTCGATGCCGTTGATCTCCCAGTCGTCCAGCAGCCCGTCCTGGTCGGTGTCACGGCCGGTGTGCACCTTCAGGGTGGTGGAGCAGGTGCCGATCGTCGTGTCGCCCGACAGCGTCGAGGTGATGTCGATCCGCAGGCCGCTCGCGTCACCGAGGCCCTCCGCGTACGCCGGGGGCAGGTCGAACTCCCCCTGCACCAGCCCCGTCTCGGCGGATAACAACTGCCGGTAGAACGGCGTGGCGTGCCAGTAGTGGAACCCGGCCTCCACCGTGGCGGTGAACCAGCCGCTCTCCTGACTGTCGTTGAGGAAGGTGATACGGGCACGGGGCCGCTCGCCCTCCGCGAGCGACAGGGGCGAGGTCCCGAGGAACTCGCACTCACCGTGCACCGCGGCGTCGGCGTGCCCCGCGGGGGCGCCGAGCAGGGCGGCGACGACGAACAGGACGAGCGGCACGATCACGCGGTGGATGAGCATGGGCCGAGTGTCGGCGTCCGCGCTCGTGCCGTCATGAGTAACCCGTACTCATCCCGTTCCGGTGGCGGCCACAACCTGGCCGCCACCCCTGCGGCGGTGGTTGCACAGCCGGGCAACAATGAAGGAGCCGAATATGAGAGCCGCCGTCGGTCTGGTTCGTCGTCATGGTGGTTGCCCTTCTGGCGATGCGAGGTCGAGACGTCACGCGGGTGTGGTGCGGCCCCGCCGCCGTGGTGGGCGGAGGGGCCATGAGCCGCTGGGAACCGATCTATCCGAGCACCGGGTAGTTCGCGCGGAACACGTTGTGCGGGTCACGGGCCCGCTTGATCTTTTGCAGCCGCGCGAGCGCGCTGCCGGAGAAGGACTGCGCCGCCGTGTCACCGGGGGACAGCAGGGTGTACGGCTTGCGGCCGCTGATGTACGCCTCCAGGTCGGCCACGACCTCGGCCTGCTTGGCGCGGGTCGCGTCGGCCGCGTGCGGCAGGCCGAGACCCACCAGTCCGAGCAGGTACGGCTCAGCCATCGCGCCGCTCGCACCGGCCCCGCCGCCCGGCTCGGCGAGCGCCCCGCCCAGGTGCCTGATCTGCACGTTGATGAGCGGTTCGATCGGCTTGGCCAGCAGGAGCTCCACCGTGTCCGCGTTCAGGCCGGTGAGCAGCTCCGCACGAGCGATGGACGGGACCGGATCGGTGGGCTCGGCGGCGATCCTGCCCAGATCAGCGACCGGGACGACGCCGCGGTTGTCGGAGATCGCGCCCTCGATCTTGTCGATGCGTGCCAGCAGGTCCGCCCCCTGCGCCGCCTCACCCAGGTAGGCCAGATCCAGCGTCACCATCGGCGGCGCGCCGGGGGGCTGGAGCCGGTTGATCCAGACACTGAGTTCACGCGGCGCCTCGGCGATGATCTCCAGGAACGCGTCGTACACCTCCCTGGTCCGGTGCTCCGGCCAGATCACGCGCCCGCCGTACAGGACCGGAGCGGGATACAGGTCGAGTTCGAGGGCGGTCACCACCGCGAAGTCCCCGCCACCGCCGCGCAGCGCCCAGAACAGGTCGGGATCGGACTCGGCGGTCACCCGGCCCGGCTCGCCGTCGGCGTCCACGATGTCGATGGCCCGCACGCTGTCGGAGGCGAGGCCGTGCTTGCGGCTGAACCAGCCGACGCCGCCGCCCAGGGTGTAACCGGTCACGCTGACCCCCGGCGCGCTGCCGGACAGGCCGGTCAGACCCAGTGGACCGGCCGCCGCCAGCACCTGACCCCACTTCGCGCCCGCGCCCACCCGGACCACGCGCTCCTGCGGGCGTACCTCCACGTCGTTCAGCAGGCCGGTACGCAACAGGATCAGGCCTTCCACGTCACCCGAGGCGCCATGCCCGCTCGGCTGCGCGGTCACCGTCATGCCCGCCCGCCGCGCGTAACGCACGAGCGCCGCCACGTCATCGGCGTCCGCGGCCTCCGCCACGGCCGCCACCGGCTGCCTGACGGTCAGATTCCACGCGGTGGCCGCCTGTTCAAAGCCGTCGTCACCGGGCAGGAGCACGCGCCCCTTCAGGACACCGCGCAAATCGTTGATCGTCATTGTCGTCTCCCTTGTCGAGTTGTCAGAAAATGCGGACGTCAGGCGGACTGGGCGGCGGTCGCCGGGGTGGTGCCGGCCTCGCGGAGGATCAGCAACCCCGTGACCGCGATCAGCGCCGCGGTCAGGCCGTGGACGGCGAGCGCGGCGGCCGTGGATCCGTGGTGGGCCAGGACGTTGACCATGTCGGCGAACGGGGTGACGGCCATCATCAGCAGGACCCAGCCCAACGGGCGGCGGTGGCCTGTCACCAGCAGGACGCCCATGGCCAGGCCCATCCCGATCTCGCGGCTGCCCTTCACGATGGAGAAGCCGCTGCCGTCAGAGGGCCAGTTCGCCAGCCCCGGGAAGGTCGTCCCGAGGGGCAGGACGAAGGACAACCCGAGGTAGAGGGTGAACAGGACGACGACGGCGGCCAGGACGGTGTTGAGCTTCTTCAGCGACATGGTCGTTCTCCTTGTTTGTGCGGACGGGCAGGGTTCAGCCACGGACACGGCGGATGTGGCGGGCGTAGCGGGGGCGGCCGATGACGTGCCAGATGACGCGGACCGGGACGGGAAGGCCGCCGAGGACGATGGCGCGCTCGGCCGGGTTCGCGTCCTCCAGGACAGCGCCGAAGAGCGTGAGCAGGGTGAGCTTGGGCGTGTTGTGCACCAGGTGGCCGCCCAGGGAGGCCCATTCCTGTCGGGTGAGGCGCTCGGCCGCGAGCGGGAGGAGGGTGGTCTCCTCGTCGTCGAGGTGTTCCAGCAGGACCGCACGGTGCTCGCAGAGGGCGGCCGCCAGGGTGTCGCGTTCGTCGGCGCCCGCGGTGGCCTCCCAGGCGGGAAGCGCGGCGTCCAGCCTGCTCAGGGTGGCCGTGACGCGCTCGTGCTGGGCCTGCATGCGCAGGACGACGTCGGCCTCCAGGTCCACACGGGACAGCAGCGGCGGCCACAGCAGCTCGTCCTCGCCCTCGTGGTGGTTGTGCAGGCCCAGCCGGTAGATGCGGAAGTGGCCGGCGATCACCTTGGCGCGAGCGGTGTCACCCGGGGCGACGGCCGCGACGAGCTTCACCAGCAGCCGTGACTCACGGCGGAGCGCGCGGTGGACGATCTCCATGTCCTGGGTGTTGACGCTCATCTGTTCCCGCTCCTTCGTCGGTTGCGATGTGTTCAGGCTGCTCCTGGGTGTTTGGAAGGCATTTGGAAGGCATTTGGAACGTCCACGTAGATGTGCGGATCATGGTCTTCGTCCGGGTGCTGGGCTCTTTCGTGGCCGAGGTCGGCGGCGAGCCCGTTCTCCTGGGCGGGCCGCGACAGCGGGGCGTGCTGGTGAGCGCGGCGCCGGGTTATGCGCTGCGGCTGCCGAGGCCGCCGACGAGCCGTGGGCCGCCGCGGAGACGGCCCGGCTGAACGAGCTGCGCCCGGTCGCCACCGAACTGCACGTCGCGGCGGGCCTGCGCACCGGTGACCCCGCCGCGGTGGTTCCCGGGGCCGAGCGGCTCACCCGCGACGAGCCGCTGCGCGAGGAAGGCTGGCGGCTGCACGCCCTGGCACTGTGGAGCAGCGGCCGCCAAGCCGACGCGCCGGCGACGCTCCGCCGCGCCCGCGAAGCCCGCCGGGTACGCACCTCGGACCCGATCCGGCCCGACTTACTTCTTCACCTTCCGCACGACCGTCCGCGCGATGGCCGCCATCGCCCTGGACGACCGCGCCGCGGCCGAGAAGACCTACGCGACGCTGCTTGCGCGCTGCGACGGCTCCCACCGGACGCCACGAGCCTGTCCGTGGAGCTGCGCCCGGTCGCTCACACCCTCGGCGCTGGCCGCCGCCTTCCTCGGCCACGACGACGAGGCCGCCGCGCACTTCGCTCAGGCCGCCACCATCGCCGACCGGTTGAACGCACCTCATCGGGCTGCCGAGGCCCGGTCCCGAACGATCGCTTAGCTGTTGACCCTCGACGGCATCCGCGGCCTGGACGCTGGTCACCGCTAGAGTGGGTGATCATGACGACTGGACGATGGGCGTTGGGCGGCGACCTGAGCGTCGCCAGGGTCGGGTACGGCGCGATGAAGCTGACCGGCTGGCCGAAAGGTGACCGTCCCAGCAGGGACACCGCGCTCGCCGTCCTGCGCCGGGCCGTCGACCTGGGCGTGAACCACATCGACACCTCGCACTACTACGCTCGCGACGGCGTGGCGGCCAACGAGCTGATCCGGGAGGCGCTGCATCCCTACCCGGACGACCTGGTGATCGTGACGAAGGTGGGCGCGCTGGTCGAGGGCTCTGACCTGGCCTTGCCCGCCGAGGGCAAGACCGGCCTCACCCCCGACGGCCTGCGCCGCGGCGTCGAGGCGAACCTGCGCTCGCTCGGCGTGGACCGCCTCGATGTCGTCAACCTGCGCATGGGCGACCTCGACCGCGCCGGTACGCCGCTCGCCGGTCCGCTGGAGACGTTGCTCGCGCTGCGCGAGGAGGGGCTGATCCGCCACCTCGGCGTCTCGAACGTGACACCCGCCGAGTTCGCCGAGGCCCACAAGATCGCGCCGATCGTCTGCGTCCAGAACCTCTACAACCTGGCCAGGCGCGAGGACGACCCGCTGGTGGACGCCTGCGCCGAGGCGGGCATCGCGTACGTGCCGTTCTTCCCGGTCGGTGGGTTCCAGCCGCTCACGGCCGAGCGCCTGGACGCCGTCGCCGCCCGCCACGGCGCGACCGTGCCGCAGGTGGCGTTGGCCTGGCTGCTGGCCCGGTCGCCGAACATCCTGCTCATCCCCGGCACCGGCTCGCTCGCCCACCTGGAGGAGAACGTCGCCGCCACCTCCCTGAAGCTGACCGAGGAGGACCTGGCCGACCTCGCCGACCAGGTGCACTGACCACGGAGTCCGAAGGACCACGACAGGTGTCGGCCGTTGACTCCTAGACTAGTACTACAGCGAGGCTTTGAGATGTTTCAGTCGATGTCTTCTGTAGTGGCTGGCTCGGGCGCGGGTCTGATGGAGGCGCCGGTAGTGGGACC
>NZ_JBFAMZ010000057.1:0-9189 GCF_040674635.1 Nonomuraea sp. NPDC049758 | reverse complement strand
CATATGGCACAACGATCACACCGGTCAGCCGATCAAGAGATCACTCACCCGCTACGACCACTGATCACCCCGACCCCTTGGACTCAACCATCTAGCCGGAGCAGAGCTGGGCGTGCAGGGTGCGGAAGGCCCATTGCTCCCAGCGCTCCCGCGACCAGCCGCGGACGTGCACGAACAGCAGGTACAGCTCGGGGCTGAGCAGGCCGTACAGCAGGTCGGCGGCCTCCTGCGCGGACACCCCGGCCCGCGCCCCGGGCTTGGCCACCAGGGCCTTGGCCGCCTCCTGCTGGACGACGTAGCGGGGATCGACGTCGTCCGGCCACAGCGCGGCCACCTCCGGGTCGCCGGCGGCCGCCGCCTCCAGGACCTTGCCGATCGGCGCGACGCGCTCCAGGACGGAGCCGGTGCCGGCGACGTAGGCGCGCAGCAGGTCCTGGGCGGTGCCGGCGGCCAGCGCCGCGGCGTACCAGGGCCGGTCCATGGTGGCCACCGGCTCGTCGTCGCCCGCGATCGTGACGTCGACCAGTTCCTTGAGCAGGGCGCGCTTGTTGCCGAAGACGAAGTAGATCGTCTGCACCGCGACCCCGGCCTTCTCGGCCACGTCCTGGAGGTTCGTGGCGCCGTATCCGTCGCGGACGAACAGCTCAGACGCCGCGTCGAGGATGCGCCGGCGCGTCTCCTTCGCCTTCTGGGCCCGTTTGTTCGGCCGCTTGACATCACTCATGGCTAGAGTCTATCTCTAGATTCAGTCACTAGAAGTCAACTCTAGAGAGCAGGTCTAGTCATGACCGTCATCAGCGTCACCCGCTTCCAGGCCGATCCCGCGGACGCCGAGGAGGTCCAGGCCCGGCACGCCGCCCTGGTCACCGCCATCAGAGCCACCGGGCCCGGCCTCACCGAGGCCCGCCTCGGCCGCCTGGACGACGACACGTGGGTCGGCGTCTGGCGCTGGAACTCGGCCGCCGCCCTGCAGGCGGCCCGCCAGGCCGCGCCCGGCACCCCCGCGGCCGTCGCGGCGTTCGAGGTGGTCCGCGACGTCACGGCGCAGGACATCGAGGTCCTGGCCGAGCTGTGATGGCCCGCCCCGGCTCCCGGCCCCGAGGCCGCGGGCCGGGGTTTCCCCCCGAATCGAGGAGATGACATGATCGAGATCGACGCGTTGACCAAGGTGTACGGATCGGCGCAGGTCCGGGCGGTCGACGAGGTGTCCCTGCGCGTCCCCGCCGGGTCGGTCTTCGGCTTCCTGGGCCCCAACGGCGCGGGCAAGACCACGACCATCAAGATGCTGGCCGGGCTGCTGTCCCCCACCTCCGGCCGGGTCCGGCTGGCCGGGTTCGACGTGACCCGGCAGCGCCGGTCCGCGATGGCGTGCTTCGGCGCGGTGCTGGAGGGCTCCCGCAACGTCTACTGGACCCTGTCGGCCTGGCAGAACCTGATGTACTTCGGCCGCCTGAAGGGCCTGCGCAAGGCCCGGGTCGCCGAGCGTGCCGAGGATCTGCTGACCGATCTCGGCCTGTGGGAGCGCCGCCACGAGAAGGTGGGCGGCTTCTCCCGGGGCATGCAGCAGAAGGTCGCGATCGCCGTCGCCCTGATCGCCGACCCGCCCGTCGTGCTGCTGGACGAACCGACGCTCGGCCTGGACGTCGAGGCCACCCGCACCGTCCGGAACTGGATCGCCGAGCAGGCCCGCGAGCTGGGCACCACCGTCCTGCTCACCACCCACCAGCTCGACATCGCCCAGGAGCTGTGCGACCGGGTGGCCGTCATGCGCCAGGGGCGGCTCGTGGCCGACCTGCCCACCCGCGAGCTGCTGGCCCGCTTCCGCGAACGCGACCGGTACGAGATCCGCGTCGAGGGAGCCCCGCCTCCCGGCTTCGACGCCGAGACCCGTGACGGCGTCACCACCATCCGCGTGCGGGTGAGCGATCCGGCCGAGGTGTACGACGTGGTCGGGCGGCTGCGCGCGCACGGAGCCGTCCTGGAGTCGCTGACGCAGGTCCAGCCCGGCCTGGAGGACGTGTTCCTGACCCTGGTGAACGAGCCGTCCCATGCTGCCTGACATCCTGCGCGCCGAGATCGGCAAGGGCCTGCGCGTGCAGCTCGCCCACCCGGCCGGGCACGTCGTCACGCTGCTGATCAGCACCATGATGTACCTCGGCCTGCAGTTCGTGCTGGGCCAGGGTGAGCTGCGCCAGGATCTGCTGCCGCCCACCCTGGTCGCGATCGGCGGCTACTGGTTCCTGCAGTACGCCGGCCTGGTGATGGTGGCCGACCTCGTCGAGGAGATCCGCGCCGGCACCTTCGCCCAGTCCCAGATGAGCCCGGCGCCGCCGTGGCTGCCGATGCTCGGCCGGCTGCTCACCGCGTCGGTGTTCGGGCTGGCCGTGGCCGCCGTCGCCGCTCTCGTGCCGATGCTCCTGGCGCAGATCGCCGTCCCGTTGCGCTGGGCCGCGCTGCTGCCCGCCGCGCTGCTCGGGGTCAACGCGCTGGCCTTCACCTTTCTGCTGGCCGCCCTCGCCCTGGTCTCCCCGGCGGTCGGCGCCCTGCAGTCGTTGTTCACCTCGCTGGTGCTGCTGCTCAACGGTTCGTTCCTGCCGCTGCACCTGTATCCGGACTGGCTGGCCGCGGCGGCCCGGCTGCTGCCCACCACGCTGGGCGTCGAGGCGCTCAACCGGACGCTGTTCGAGGGCGGCACCCTGGCCGGGCTGTGGACCGGCGGCGCGCTGCCCTGGCTGCTGGTCCACACCCTCGTCCTCGCCGCCGTGGCCGGCCTGCTGTTCGTCCGCAACCACCGGCGAGCCCTGGAGGCGTCATGACCTTCGTCCGCGGATTCGCCGCCGAAGTCCGCAAGGGGGTGATCGGCCTGCTCGCCGGATGGCGCGAGGTCCTCCTGGAGATGATCACCTTCCCGCTGTTCTACCTGCTCATCGTGCTGTTCATGGGACGCGGGCAGCTGCGCGCCGACCTGCTGCCGCCGGTGTTGCTCGGCATGGTGGCGCTGACCTTCGTCCACGAGCAGGTCAACCGGGTGTTCTGGAGCTACCTGGGCGACATCCGGTCCGGCGTGCTGGAGCAGACCTACCTGACCCCGCTGCCCTCGGCCGCGAGCATCCTCGGCCGCCAGGTGGCCGCCGTGATCGCGGCCGTGCCCGCCGCGCTGGCCGTCCTGGCCGCCGGGGTCGCCGCCGTCGCCCTCCAGGGCGGCCGGCTGCCCCTCGACGCGCAGGTGATCGTGCCGCTGGCCGCCATCGTGCTGGGCACCTGCGGGCTCGCGCTCATCCTGTGCGGCCTGTGCCTGGTGTTCAGGCGCATCGAGATCGTCACCCAGCTGTCCGTGGCCCTCTACGCCATCGCGGGCGGCACGCTGGTCCCGCTGGCCGCCATGCCCGAACCGGTCGCCTTCCTCAGCCGGCTGGTGGTGCCCATCGCGCCCGGCATCGAGGCGATGCGCGACATCCTGCTCGGCGGGCATTCCCTGGCCGCCCTCCCGACCGGCTGGGGCCTCGGCTGGCTGCTGGCCCAGCCGCTGCTGATCACGGCGGCCGGGGTGGTCCTGTTCCACCGGCTGGAGAACGTCGCCCGCCATCGCGGCACCCTGGCCCGCTCCTGAAGACCCCGCCGCCTGGCCGGTGGACCGGGCGGCGGGTGACCGGTCAGGGGCCGACCCGCCGGACGGTGATCTCGTACTGGTCCACGGCGCCCTCCCACCGGGCCACCAGCGCGCCGCCCTCCTCTCTGGCCGTGCGCATGTCCTGACGGCACAGGGCCAGCTCGTCGGAGCGGGGATCACAGAAAGCGCGCAGGTGCGCCCGGAGCCCGGCGTGCGCCACGGCCTCGACGGCCGCCGCCGTCTCCGGGTCGCCCCCTTCGTACGGCACCAGGCTGTCGAAGCCGTCGCCGATGCCGGTGGCGACCCGGAGGGCGTCGAGAAGCGTGCCGTCCGAGGCGATGGTGGCGCTCGTCACCGACCAGGCCGTGGCCGGCAGGCCGGCCGCGTGGCGTGCCGTCAGGCGCGCCAGGTCGGCGCCGCCGACCTGGGGCCAGCGGTCGGAACCGGCGCGCTTGACGGCCACCAGCTCGTCCCCGAAGCCCGCCGGGAACTCCGCCGCCGCGTCGATCTCGAACAACGACCGGCTCGGGTCGAACCGCAGCTCGGGGTAGCCGACCTCGTCGAGCAGCAGCAGGTTCTCGCTGGAGATCGTCGCGCGGCCGGCGAGGGCGGCCGGCTCCAGCCACGCCGGATCCCTGTTGAACCCCGTCTCGTCGAGCCAGTTGCCGCTGTAGCAGGCCGCGTACTCCGCCTCGGGGTCGAAGCCGGAGAGCGGGTGGCCCAGCAGGACGCCGAAGGCCTGCCTCAGCGACGACTCCCAGTCGTCACCGGTGGTGGGGGCGGACATCACGTTCGCGCCTTTCGTCAGTGGGGGGATCATGACGCGCGGCGCGCCCGCCGTCTGGCGTCACTTCTCATGATCGATTGTAGGGTGAGGCATTCGTCTCCCTCCCCGTCGGGAAGCGTCCTGAGTCACGTCGTCACCGGTCTGTACGGTGCCGTCCTGACGGTTGCCGCAGACGTCGCCCTGGTCTCCGGTGAGCTCGGCCCGTTGTGGGGGCTGACGCTGTTCTCGGCCGCGGCCGAAGGCGTCACGGCCACCGGGCGGAACCTGTTGGCCGGTCCGGTCTGGACGGTGCTGGTCCTGCGGGCCCAGGGCTCCGACGACCGCTGGGGCACGGCGACCGTCGCCCACGACCTCGCCGCGCCGCGTCGCCGACCGGGCCCCGAGGCCACGCTGGGAACCTGAGCTCGGGGCGGCCGGTGAAGCGGGGGTCAGCGACTGCGCTGCCTGGTCCGCTCGGTCCTCTCGGTCGAGGGGGACTCCCGCGGCAACGACGGCCTGGCCAGGGGCGCGAGCGCCGGCCCCTGCCACTGCGCCTTCGCCGGCCCCGACCCCTTGTCGTCGTCGGGATCCCCGCCGTCGATGGACAGGATGCGGCCCCTGAACTTGGGGTGCCTGGTCTCCCAGTACCGCCAGCCCTCCACCCTGGACGGCACGTTGGCTATCCCCGAGCCGACCTCGAACTGCTTGCAGGTGCCGAGGACCGACCAAGCCGACCACCCGATGCGGTAGCCGAAAACGCGGTACCACATATTGCCGTACATCCCTTTAGTGATATTCCGGCTGTATTCATGGCCGGTGAAGACCATATGCCGTTCTTCGAGGTGCGGCAGGCCCATCTTGCGCAGGTTACGCACCAGATCTCCGGTCGTGATCGAGAATTGCTGCTCGTTCTCCGTCTCCCGGAACGCCCTCACCTCGTATTCCCGGGTCACCGTCACCGTGATGGTGCCGCCGGGGCCGTCAATGTACCGGGTGCGGGGAATGAAGAAGTTTCTCGGCGAGAGCGAACGGATTTTGTAGAAGGTGTGCGGGTCGCACCGCCCGTCGCCGTCCGCGTGCGCGGCCGGGGTCACGGCGGGGATCATGGCCAGGACGAGGGCCGTCGAGAGCGAGCCGCGCACGGCCACTCGTGTCATGCTCCGCCCAAGACGAGGCGCCGCCGGCCGGATGGGGTTGCTGAGGGCATTTGCTCGTATTTTGGGTGAGAACATGTACCGTTCCTTTCGGAATGCAGCCCGTAGTCGCTATCCGAACCCATAGACCGGAATGCGGCCCTTCCGCACGCCGATCAGGGCATCTAGACCGGTACGATGTTTACACTTGCCACGAATCACTCATCGACGCCACACCGAAAGCGCATTCCCGGTGACCGGCAAGATTCAGTTGTCGGAATGCCATGGCTCAGGGGCACCGCTCGGCGAAAGCGTTCCCCCGGAACCCGCGACCGCGTGAAGGCCCGGATCCGTTCGGCGATGACCTCGGGGGCGTTCAGGTCGGGAGCGTTGTGGTCGAGCCCGGCGATGATCTCGTGCCGGGCGTCGGGCATGAGGCGGGCCAGGCGCGCCGGCACACCGGTGAGGTAGCCGGGGGATCTGTCGCCGCCGAGCAGCAGCGCCGGGGAGCCGACGGCGGCGTACCTGGCGCCGTCGGAGTCCAGGCGGACGATCTCGCCGATCTCGGCGGGGGTGGTCGCCATCATCGCCCGCGTGTCGCGCCCCTCCGCCCCGCGCAGCATCAGGAACGCCAGCGCGCGGAACACCGGCGCCGGCGCGTCGCCGACCGGGACCAGGCGGGTGGCCTTGAGGAAGGCCGCCATCGCCGCGGTGTGCCTGCCCTGCGCCAGCAGCCGCTCGAACGCCGGCAGCCACCGGGCGGGGAAGGAGCCGTCGATGCTCACGCCCGGTTCGTAGACCATGAGCGCGGCCACCCTGCGCCGCAACCCGAGGTGCAGGGCGACGAGACCGCCGTAGCTGTGGCCGAAGACCAGGCGCGCGCCCGTGCGGTCCATGACGGCCAGCGCGTCGTCGACCTCGGTGTCCACGCCGTACGCCGGGCCCTGCGGGCCGCTGCCGCCGCGTCCGCGCCGTTCGATCACGTGCACGCTGTGCGTGCCGGACAGTGCTCGCGCCAGTGCCCCGTAGTGGTGGGCGCGCCGGTTGTTCCCGGGGATCACCAGCAGCCCCGGCCCCCGCCCCGCGCTGAGCACGGCGATCGTCGTGCCGTCCTTCGAGGTCACGTCCGCGCTTCGCCACCGCATCGACTTCTCGCCGCCCATCACGCCCTGCCTTCACGTTGGTGGAGACAGCAGCCTGGCCGCCGGGGCTGTCACCCGGCTGGCAGAACGCTGGCACCGGCGCGGCGGGAGGGACAACGCTCAGGCCCAGTAGTCGCCGTCGGGCAGCCGCAGGTACGTGTCCGGTTCCGTGAGCGAGCGGGCGTCGGCCGGGCGCAGCCCCGCGCCGGCGAAGCAGTACGCCTCGGCGCACCCGTCGTACAGGTACTTGCGCAGGATCTCCTCGGGCGAGTCCTCCGGGGACGCGTCGCCGCCGCCCGGATGGGTGTCCCATTCCTCGACCTCGCCGTCGCGGTAGACCCTGCCCTGGTTGCCGCTCTTGGGATTGGCGTACATGCCGTAGGCGACCGTGCCCGCCGACAACGCCTTCATGACGCCGGGCGTGGCGGCCATGTACCCCCACTCCTGGAAGACGACGCAGCCGCCCGGCACGTCGGTGACGCCGACGAACCGCATCGCGTCGTCGTCGAACGCATCCTCCTCGACCTCTTCGAGCTCCTCCTCCGTGGCGGGTTCGGCGGCCAGCAGGCGCGCCGCCTCGGCCGCGCCGACACCGCGCACGCACGTCAGGCTGAAGCCGTCGCCGTCGAGGCCCTCCAGGACGCCGACCAGGCGCGCGGCCTCCGCCACGGCCGCCGTCTCGGCCTCGGTGAGCTGGGCGTGGCCGGGCGGGAACGGGAAGAACAGGCCGGGCGTCGGACCGGCCAGGCTGAGCCGACCGGGCGACCAGCCGCCCATCATCGGCCGCCACGGGTCGGCTCCGGCGCGGACCAGCGCGCGGGCGTTGTCCGGCTGGTCGCGGAAGACCGCCTCCCAGAGCGCGGTGCGGCCCTCGCACTCGGCGTCGACGTCGGCGACCCGGCCGGCCAGCTCGGCGACCACCTCCGGCGAACCGCGCTCGGCGGCGACGTGCAGGGGACGCTCGTAGAAGTACGCGCCTTCGTCGGGGTCGGCGCCCGCGGCCAGCTTGGCGCGGACCAGGGCCAGGTTCGTCCAGGAGTCCCACCCCAGATCGGACCAGCCGGGGGTTTCCTGTGCGGTCATGACAGCTCCTTCAAGATCCCTTATGCGGAGACGAGCGGTGTCATCATGGCGCAGGGCACGGACAATTTTCGAAGATCATCCAGATGGCGACTTCCGGGACGTCCGCACAGGGAACCCTTGTCCTCGGCGCCCCACCGAGGACAAGGGCCGGGCCGGATCAGGGCTGGGCGTCCAGCCATTCCCGGAAGGTCGGGCCGGCGAGCCTCGCGTGCGGGCCGGGCAGGAACGCGCCGGCGGCGGCCTGCTCGGCGTCGGGCATGCCCGCGCCGTCGACGCCCACGACCCTGACACCGCGGCGGGCGCCCAGGAGCCGGGCCGCCTCCGCCAGCGTCTCCCTGCGCGGACCGGCGATCTCGGGGATCGGCGCGCCGGGCACGGTCGCGGCGACGGCCAGGCCGGCCAGCTCCTCGGCCACGACGCGGCAGGCCACGAGCTGGGTGGGCAGTTCCGGGACGTAAGCCACGTCACCGGGCTGCCACTCCAGCAGCTGCCCCACGAACTCGTGGAACTGCGCCGCCCTCAGCACGCGGACGGGAAGCGGCCCGGCCAGCAGCAGCTCCTCGTGCACCCTCTTGGCGGCGAGGAAACCGGCGGTGGCCCTGTCGGCCCCGATGATGGACGCCACGGCGATCCGCGCGACCCCGGCCTGGCGGCCGTACGCGTGCAGGTTGCGGGCCGAGGCGCGGAAGAACTCCGTCGCCGCCTCCTGGTCGGAGGAGTGCCAGGAGGCGACGTCGATGACGACCTGCGCCCCGGTCAGCGCCTCGGCGAGACCCTGACCGGTGACGACGTCCACGCCGGTGGCGCGGGACATCGGCACGACCCGGTGCCCCCTCTCGGTCAGGACGTCGACGACGTGGCGGCCCAGCCGGCCGGTCGCCCCGGCCACCGCGAACGTGGTGATGCTCATGTCAGGCGCCTTTCTCACGCGCTGTAGTTCCGGCCGGGCGGCATGCCGGGGATCGGCTTGGCGATGCGGGCCGCCGGGGTGAAGAAGCCGATGTGGGCGATCGCCATGACCAGCGGCCACATCGCCCTGTCGTCGTGCAGCGCCGACGCCCTGGCGTGCAGCTCGTCGCTGACGCGCTCCTCCGGCTCCCCCAGCCCGCGCAGGGCCGCGGTCTCCCTGACGGTGAAGTACGTGCTGCCGAGCAGCCGCCCGGCGCGCGGCTGCAGCAGGGCGATGGTCACCGGGGGGATCACCCCGTTCCGCAGGGCCTTGTGCAGCCCCTCGCCGACCACCGCCAGCTCGGGGAGGAAGGGGAGGGGGTTGGGCATACGCGACCGCCGGCCGGTCGTCGTGGACGTGGACATGAGGAAGACTTCCCTTCGCTCTCTCGACTCGTCGTCAGGACGCCCCCCCCGACGGGCGCCCCGCCGGCAAGACACCCCCCAAACCCCCCCCCCCCGCCCCCCCGCGGGGGGCCCCCCCGGGGGGGCGGGGGCCCCCCCCCG
>NZ_JBFAMZ010000056.1:0-9910 GCF_040674635.1 Nonomuraea sp. NPDC049758 | reverse complement strand
ATCCAGTCCCGTAACCCACTCCCGCAGATCAGCAGCGGTTAAGTCATCTGGCATGTTTACACGCTACAGATCTCAAAGGCTCGCTGTAGTACTAGGTCAGCCCCTCTAGACCTAGAGGGGCTGACCTGAAGCCGGAAACACACGCGCCGGCCACCGCGATCGTCCGGGCATGCCGTGCAGGTGTGGCCGGATATCGCGGGCGCGCGTGGGGGCCCGTCCGCGAAGTCCGCGAATCGCCGGGGGCTGCTGAGGGCTGTTGGCTGCTGGGGATCGCAGGCGCTGCCGGCCGGCGGCGGCCGGGTCTCATCGACTTCTTCGAGGAGCCGGGGTGCGGGGGCCCATGCAGTTCCTGCCCCCCGGGAAGAGGGTCACGAACGTCTTCGCCTCCTTCTGGGCGCTGAGCTGACCACCGTCGGCGCTTGACCAGCCCAGCCCGCTGCCGAGCCCGCCCCTCTCGGCCCGGGCCAGTAGATTCGACGTGATCAGCACGTCCGGCACCACCAGGCCATCAGCGACCGAAGAGGTCTCCAGACGCCGCACGGTGGCCAGCGTGGCCGCCTGCCGATCGCTTTCCAGATCCGGCAACGTCGGCGCCTTGGAGACCGGCCCGTAGCGAGCCAGCGCCGACAGCTTGCCCGCCGGCACTGGGTCCACGTCCGGCGAGCCTCACTGTCAGTCGATGCCTTCGATGATGCGGAAGTCGCGCTGCACGCCGTGGGGCAATGCCGCCAGCGCCTTCTGGTAGGCCTCGCTCTCGTATGCCGCGACGGCCTGTTCAAAGCTGTCGAACTCGATCAGAACGACACGTTGCGTGATGCCGGCCTCGTGGGCGACGACTCGACCACCACGGGACGGGAGGAGGGCCAGGTTGCGCCCGCCCCCAGCCTGGACAGCCGGACCGGCCAGCTTGTCGTAGGCAGTCAGTCTCTCAGGGTCGATGGCGGGGTAGACACTGACCCAGTAGCCCTTGGCCATGGAAACCTCCTGTGTTCGGCCGGACACGTCCGACTTCGAATTGACACTCAAATCGATCGATCCCGGCGATGGGTGCTGCGGCCGGTTAAATCGTCATACGCGCAGGTTAGGGCTCGATGTACGGCCAAGGGAAAGATCGGTTCGGGATAGACTCAGAACGGATCGTTATTAATCGGCGGGGAGGGCACGTGGCGCCGGATACGGTGAGCCTGCGGTACTTCCTGGTGCTGGCGCAGGAGTTGAACTTCACCCGCGCGGCCGCACGGATCGGTATCGCACAGCCCGCCCTCAGCGCCCGGATGCGCCGGTTGGAGGCGGAACTCGGTACGGCCCTGCTGGTTCGCAACACGCGTAGCGTCGTGTTGACCACGGCCGGTGCGGCTTTGGCGGAGTCCGCGCCGCCCGCGCTGGCGGCGCTGGACCGGGCATGGGACACCGCCCGGAGCGCGGCGGCCGGCGAACTGGGCACGCTGCGCATCGGTTACAGCCTCAGCGCCGGGGCCGAGACGGTACCGGTGCTGGTGGACAGGCTGATTCGCGGCAACAGCGGACTAGAGGTCAGCGCGGCCCCGATGGCGACACCGGAGATCTCCCCCGCGGTCGCCGACGGCCGCATCGATGCCGGGATCACCCGCGGTGAACAGCCGGGCCGTGGCGTGCGCCGGTTCCTGCTGCGGCGTATGCGCGTCGGGGTCCAGCTGGCGCAGCACCATCCGCTGGCCGAACACCCGGAGATCGAGATCGCCGATGCGGCCGCGTATCCGCTGCGGCTCCCGGACCGTGCGGCCAACCCCGTGATCCACGATCAGCTGTCCACACTGTTCCGAGACGCGCGACCACACCCCCGATTCCTCACGCTCGCAGTCTCCTTCGACATGTCTCAACGTGACCTGCGCGACGGCGTCACCCTCGCCCCTGCCGGAGAAGCCGCGGTCACGACACAACCGGCCGGTCTCACCTGGCGACCGCTGCGGGGCGCGCCCAGCCTGACGATCCACCTGGTCCTCCCACGCGAGCCGTCGCCGCTGCACCGCCGCATCCGTGCCGTCGCAAAAACCCTGGCGCACGAGCTGCACTGGCTGTCGGACTGACGCGCAAGAGGCCAAGCGAGACGGACGCCTGCGCTGGCGAGGCCGAAGACCTTGCGCCCGACGGATACCGCGCCTTCGCCGATGCCGAACCGGACAATCACGGGTAGCCGGCGGAAACGCCCGCCGTCAACGCAATGCTCAACGCCAACCACTGTTCCCTTGGTCCAACTGATTGCTATCGCACCTGATGAGAGCTCAGAGTGCGTTAAGCGAGCTAATGCCCCCGCGACTGAGCTGGTCACGGTCAGCCCGGTGTCCGCGGCGGCGGGCTTCACGCCGTAGGGCTTTACACGGACACCTACTGCCGAAGGCCGGTCGTCGCGGGACCGGCTGCGACGGCGGGGGTTCGAGGCCATGTCCAGGCGGAGCGCAGGATGAAGGCCAGGAGCAGCACCTCGATTCCGATGGAGAGGCCGTAGAAGGGGGCCCAGTCCCAGGACTCCCCTACCGCGTTGAACACCGAGCAGGGGATGTAGAGCGATGCGACGGCGAGATTCGTGGCGCGGTTCACCCGGGCGGGCAGCGTCATGGAGAGCATCACCATCAGGGCCGGGATCGCCACGGACGCGAGCATCATGGTCAGACGGTCGCGTTCGGGTGGAGTAGCAGGACCGCGATCACGGCCCGCTGCTTGCGGCTGAGACGGATCCGGCCGCCGGGACCATTGAGGCGAATGGTGCCATCGCGAAGCCCACCGGTCCTCCCTCGTGCCTGATCGGATGATCAGCTTTCCGGAAGGCAGTACACCTCTGGTGACATCCATTTAACAAACGCGGCAAGCGGGACCGTCAGCGATGGCCGGTGTCGGGCGCCAGCAGCCGTGATCGGCCCCGGGAGGGGCAGGAGTCGTTGATCAAGTGGTCTGTGTTCAAGCCAGTCGGGCTGCGGGTGTTCACTGTGCGTGGGCATTCGGGGCGTAGCGGTTCCAGGTGCCGCCTGCATCAGCGGGCGGCGGGGGTGGCGGTGTTCAGATGGGGCCGTTCGTCGGCCCGTTGGAGCAGAAGGCTTGCGAAGGGCTCGGGGACTGGTGTGGGCGGGTCTCCAAGTCGCACGTGGAGTTCGCCGTCGGTAGGTCGGCGTGTCGTAGGACGGCTGTGCCTGTGCAGGTAGCTTCATGCTGCGATGACCCCTCACGAGCTTTCGGTTGCGCGGCGACATCTTGAGGCGTTCGCCGCGGAGATGTTCGCGCCCATGGCCCGCTCCGATCAGCGTTGGGCCAAAGGCGCGACGTACCTGCGTGGGTTGTTGCTGGACGGGCGGCATAAGTCGATGCAGCCGACGGCGCAGCGGCTCGGGCTGAATCACCAGGGGTTGGAGCAGTTCGTGACCACCTCGACGTGTTCGAAGGCCGGTCCTGGACCGGCTGGCATCGCCATGTCACTCTTGTCACCGCCGCGCACCTGTTCATCACCGTGCTGCGACTCGCCCCAAAGGCGGCCGCGCCGGTCTGACTCTCTACAAGGTCATCCGCGAGTTACAACTGCTGCCCGCGACCTGGGCCGGCGCATGCCCCACCTGCCATCAGAGGCTGAAACCGTCACGCCGCAACAGTCACCGACAGACCTGACAAAGCACTACTAGCTCGCGCAGGGGAAGCGATTCACCCTCACAGGTGATCAATCGTCCTCATGGCCAGCAGAAGGTACAGGTATGGCGATCAAGCTCTTGCATGCGGCCCCGGCCACCAGCGACACCGCACAACCTGCCTCACGCTGGACGCTCCGTATCGCCTACGCGCTTCCCTGGCTGCTGCTCCCCACGTGCCTGTGGAGGTTGCCGTTTGCCTTTCACTTCGACATGGGCCAGCTCAACGACGCGCCTGTGTCACCGTTGTGGATCAGCATCCCCTATGTCTTCGGGCTCAGCGTGCTCACCGAGTTGGCGGCGCTGCTCAGCATCGGTCTGGTGCGCGGCTGGGGCGAGGTGGTGCCGAGCTGGATCCCGGTCATCGGCGGCAGACGTGTGCCGCCCATGGCAGCGGTCGTCCCTGCCGTGGCCGGTGGGCTGCTCTTGACTGCTGTCTCGGTCTGGATGGTGCTCTCCTGGGCCGGCGTCGCCGACAGCGTGGCGTACGAGAATGGCTGGTGGCAGGCGCTGGCGATGGTGTCCATCACCCCAACGGCGCTGTGGGGCCCGATATTGCTCGTCCTGGCCTACGCCTACCACCTGCGCCGCCGCCCCGCCCGCGGTTGAGGGGTCCCAACAGAATGATCTTTGATCTCTCGCCGTAGCCGAGAGAGGAGCACGGGTGGCCAAGCCGAAGCCGTGGGGGTCAGTGACGAGCTGTGGGCCGGTGATGAGCTGTGGGCCGGTGATGAGCCGCTGTTGCCCCAGCGTCAGCGGCGTTTCCGCCATCCAGGGCACAAGCGGCCGGATGACCGGCCGGCCTTGCAGCGCATCTTGTTCGTGCTGCACACCGGCATCGCGCGGGAGCACCCGCCGCAGAAGCTGGGTTACGGCTTGGGCATGCTGGAAGCTCGCCGGAGCGAAACCTGACCACTTGAACTCCATGACCCGTTCTGCCGTTCTCCGGTTAGAGCCGCAGTGTGCCGAGCTCCGCCATGCGCTCGACCGCGTAGGCCGGGTCGACCAGCGCCTCGGGCGTGTACAGGCCCGGCGCCACCGGTTGGCCGCGCAGGCCGAGCAGCCGCTCCACTCCCAGAGCGATACCGAGCGCGGTCAGCGGACGCTGGCCTTCAGGATGCACCAGCCATTGGCTCCTGCTGAGCGGCGCGCCCGCCGCCGCACTTCCCTCCAGCTCGATGCGGACCTCGGTCGTAGGCGCCGCGCCGCGCCGCCTGCTGGCCGATTCCCCGACCGCGAAATCGAAGCGGACATTCGGCGCGCCCGTCGCGAGCGCGAGACTCGGCACGTCCAGGGTGGCGATCGTCTGGCCGGGCAGCACGACCCCGTCCACGCCGGACACCTCCACCTGCGCATCGGCGCCGGCCACCCAGATGAAATCGCCGTCACGGCGCACCAGCCCCGCCGAGGTGACATCCATCAGCCGCTCCAGATCGGCGACGGCCGCAGGCCCGCCGCCATCGCGTTCGTCCAGCACCGCCGCCACCCGTACCGTGTCGACCCGCTCGAACTCCCGGGCAGACTCCATCGCGGCCAGCACGACGAGCCCGGCCAGGTAGTGGCTGGCCACCAGGATCGGTGCGGCCGCCGCCCGCTGGGCGCCCGCGACGACCTCCGGCGCGATGTCCACCAAACCATTGGAGATGCTCAGGTACGGCACGCCGCGATCCTGCGCGAAGCGCAACCCGTTGAGGTGCGAATCACGCACGGCAGCGACCACCGCCGCATAGCCGTGCGCTTCCGAGAGCCCGAGATCGCCACGCCGCAGGTCGAAGGTGAGGGCCGTGGCGTTGCCCAGTTCGTCGGCGACCCGCCGGGCACGGTCGAGATCGCGAGCGGCGATCGTCAGCGGCAGCGCCGGATACCAGCGCCGCAGGAGCACGGCCGTGCCCCTGCCCGCCTGGCCCGACCCACCCATGATCAGCACTGACTTGCCCATGTGCGACTCCTTCTCACTAAGCTACATTTTGTAGCCTACCTTTTGTAGCTTAAGCTGGAGCCTGCACGCAAAGGGGAGGACCATGGCCAGCCCATCGACCCGCCTGTCCAAGGCGGCCAGACGCGAGCAACTGCTCGACGCCGCCACCTCGATCGTGCGCACCCGGGGCGCCGACGACCTCACTCTGCCCACCCTCGCCGAAGCCGCCCAGGTCAGCCGGCCAATCGTCTACGACCACTTCGCCACCCGCCACGGCCTGTTGCTCGCCCTCTACCTGCGCCTGGATGACCAGTACCGGACCAGGCTGGCCCAGGCCCTGCAGGACGCCGATCCCACCGCGCCTGAGGTCGCCCGCGTCATGAGCGAGGCCTACTTCACGTGCGCCACCGACATGCCGGAACTCACCGCCATCTCCGCCGCCCTCAAGGGAAGCCCAGCCCTGGAGGCGACCCAGCACGACCTGCTCGACCACTACACGAACCTGATGGCCACCGCCCTGCGACCCCACTCCCGCCTCACCGCCGAAGCCCTCCGGCTGCGCTGCGTCGGCACCCTCGGCGCCGCAGAGGCCCTCGCCGCCGAGATCAACCGCGGGCGAGCCACCACCGACGACGCCATCACCGCCCTGACCAATCTCATCCTCAGCACTCTCAGCCACTGACGGCACGCCGTACATCGGGCATGACGCAGCCGCACCGCTCAGGTCCCGCGTCCCGCCCTACGGTGAGGTGAACCTCGACATGGGAGTCCGCCTCAACCTCGCCGCGATCTCCGTACCGCCCCGCCGTCTCCCATGGCTGCGGCTGCCCCGGGCTTCGGTCCTGGGCCACCGTGCTGACCTCGCCCGCGTGGTGGCGCCTGCCGGACGATGACCGAGGGGCCCACCGGTCCGACGGTTGAATACGCCTTGTGGACCAACCGTCAGGGCCGCCGGAGCGGTCTGTGCACGTCGTGCTGGATGCGCGGGAGCGAGCTCGACATCCTCATTCTGAGACGGTGGCCGGTGCTCGGCCGCCTGACACGCGGCCGCAAAAATCAGCGGTCAGCGCTGGAAGCGGTAGCGGATCTGGCAGTACGTCTCGCCCTCGCCGATGGGAATCCGACCTCCGGGTCGATGCGGTACAGCAGACCCTTGCCGGAGCGGATGGTGTCACCGAGGCCATACCGTCCGAGCTGGTCAGGCCCGGCCCCGAAACCATCGCCAAGGTCACTGAGGTGCTCGCACCCCGCCGCCGTACCCACTGATCATGACCGGCGGCCGTCAGCCTCCTCGAAGGCCGCTCATGGTGCGCCGCCGCGCCGGTGACCCGCTGCACGTGTTGACCTCGCGTGAGCGGGCTCGCGTTGATGGCCGAGGGGGTTGCCCAAATCATCAGCGAAGGCGCGGTCAACAGGCACATCAGGAACATCTTCGCCAAGCTCGGCCTGGGACCCTCCGAAAGGCGACCACCGCCGCGTCCTGGCCGTGTTCGCCTACCTCACCGGGCCCTCACCTGTCAGCGGGGTGGCGGCTGGTGGTGCGGGTGGTGATTGAGCGGCCGGACGGCGGGGACGCGCAGCCGTTCGATGTCCTCTCGCAGTTCGGCGGCTTTGATGGCGTCGACGACGGGGAGCGAGTGGTCATCGCCGATCTCCCGGTTCTGCTTCGCGAGGCGGCGGCGCACATCTACCCAGATCTGGCGGACCGGTTCTCGCGCCTCGGGTGTCGCGGGGATGACGTACTCACTCACAGCGTCCCTCCTTGAGGGTGTCGCCGTCGCGGCCGATCGCCCGCCACGCGCCCGCGTCCGAGGCCCTCGTTCAGCACGGCCGGCACGCCGAACAGCGGCCCCGATGGGCGGCGGCGGTGTCCAGCCGACCGTCCGCCACGGGTTGTCGGGGCACGCCTTCGGGGGGCTGTGGCCTTGAGCCATGAACCCGATCGCCGGCCCATTACAGATGGGTGGCACAACGCAATAGATGGGCGCGGCTGATGGCGTCGTGGGGCATCGAGTGACACGAAGTAGAGGAAAGGAGATTCCCCTTCACTGATTTCCGTGATAAACCTCAACTTTTACGATTACCGACGTGTCAGTTTCAATGGAACCATTCTTGAGGGTATCCGCCATGCCCGGGTGACTCGCTAGGTGTACAGCCTGAAACGAATCAATAGTCAAAAGGGCGCCCAATTTTGTAGATTTCATCGTGACGAACCATGGCCGCTGTTCACCCATAACCTCCCATCCCAGCTTTTGCAAGAGCTTCGCCGATCTTCCCGTTGCCGCATTGGCGCTCGCCTCGCCAACGTCGATGACAAACGTATTCATAATATCAGTTGTGTCGTCCATGTCTATTTCTACAGCAGACTCTGCCTGTACCGTCCCAATGCTCCGCACCTCATCAAGTGCGGCAGGAGTCACCTGGTAAGTAGCAGTGGTCGAACGAGTCGTTTCGCATCCCATCGTTAGTGTGGTAACTGCAGCCAAGAGGGAGACGACCAGCCATCTCGCTCTGGCGCTCAGGGCGTGGCCCGCTAAGCCTTGACGACGACTCTCTCCATCAAAGACACCCACCATACTCATCACCCTCCGCCGACTAGATAAATGAATTTCCATGCATACCCCCTGAGGCCATCAGGGCGTCCAGGGCTTTCTTACGCTCTATGCCGGCCTTCCCCTTGTCCGAGGTGTTGAGAGGGCCCTTGGACTCACTCTGCGCCCAGGTGCGGAAGATATCGTACTTGGGAACGGGGTAATTGACCGATCCGCCCTTGTTCCTGAACACTCTCCCAGCGTCGCTTTTAACCAGTCTTTTTTCTTAGTGTTGTAGTATTTGCTGAGCATCCATCGAGCCTTATATGCCTCCAGTTGGCCCAGGCCGAGCGACACGTTCCAGCCCTCTTTGCGTATGGCGTACGAAGCGCCTGCCACGGTGCGACCTTCTGACGCCCCTACGGCGCTCTCGTACATGAGTACGGCTGAGAGTACGTACTTGCTTCTCCCGTGCGTCATGGCAGCCTTAGCGATATCTTTAAGATAAGGCAGTAGATGCTCATATGTTTCATAAACTGACTTGATCCCTGCGCCTACGTGGTACCCAGAAGCTCATACTCGGAGATAGAGGGATCAAGGTATTTCTTCCACGAGATGCAGAGTGTGATCTCAGCGCGCTCCCCAGCGGTAAGACTCCAGTAACCCATGGGCACTGTCATACCATTCGTCATCACGCCGACAAGGACACCCTGTACGCCGTGTACAAGGGCGTGGACACCACCGCCCTGTACTACGCACGCTTCACCGGCAGCAGCTGGGACGGTGACAGAGCGTTAGGCGATCATGCCAGCCGGGTAGGCCCCGCCCTGGCCGTCCTCGATGACCACCTGTACGGCGTGCACCGCGGCGGCTCCACCCAGAGCCTGTGGTGGAGCCGCTTCAACGGCAGCAGCTGGAGCACCGACACCAAGTCTCCCTACCACGTCAGCGCCCAAGGCCCCGGCACTCATCGCCTGCCGCGACAAGAACGGCATAAAGAACCGGCTCTTGTGCGTCCACCGCGGCTCCGACCAGACCTGGCCATGTCGTCCAGGCGACAGCGCCACCGTGAACGTGACCACCCCGGATTGAGGAGAGCGTTGACCATCCAGGAGACACCACCCGAGCAGATTCCTGCCGTGATCACGGTCCGCGAGGTGCCCGCGGCCGCCGAGGCACGCGACGCGCTGCTGAAGGCCATCACGGCCCAGGCGACCGCGATCGCCGACGGGCACCAGGGCCAGGCGTCCACGGCGCTGGAGGAGCTCGCCCGCGCCTACGCCCTGGTGACCTCCGGCGCCACGGCCGTGGTACCGACGGGTGAGACCACCACACTCCCGCTACTGCAGAGCAGGGCCGGGGGCCACCAGGTGGGGCTCTGCCTCGAACTGGAACCATAGGCGTCCCGGTAGTACTCGGCGACGTACGACGAACCTCGGCTGCCCCCGCGGGGGCATTCCCTTTGTCATGGTGGCCGGCACTTGGGTGATCGACGAGCGGCGGCCCACTGGTGCCCGGCCCGGTCGTTCCGTCCGCCGGCTCCGCTGAGCACGCCCCTTGGTGGCGCGAGACCATCCTGCTGTGGACCGTCGGTTCCTGCGCTGAAGGGCAGGCAGGACCGCCATGGCTGTGCACGCGAGAAGCGGCACTCGGCCCCAGCCGCCGGCTGGGCCAACATCGTGGTGCGGTACGGCTGGGTCTCATGCGATGGCCTGCCTAGTGGGCCGTCACGCAACCTTGGCCGGGTAACTGGTCCAGCTTCTGATCGGCGAACTGGCGGCGAAGTTCGTCTTGGGCTGGGCTCGGGCGTT
>NZ_JBFAMZ010000055.1:0-10203 GCF_040674635.1 Nonomuraea sp. NPDC049758 | reverse complement strand
CCCGGCCCCGGCCGGGGCCGGGGCCGGGGCCGGGGCCGTGATGGGACGGGCCGGGTCAGTCCTGGTGGACGAGGGCCGTGGCGAGGAGTTCGGCCAGGTGGCGGCCCTGGCGGCCGGTGCCGGCGGCGGCGATCTGGGTGCGGCAGGAGAAGCCGTCGGCGAGCAGCTCGTCCCCCGGCCCGGCCGACCGTACGGCCGGCCAGAGCCCCTGCTCGGCGCACGCCTGCGACACCTCGTGGTGCCCCCGCTCGAACCCGAAGTTGCCGGCCTGCCCGCAGCAGCCGGAGTCGAGCACGCTGGTCCGGATGCCGAAGCGGTCGAGCACGGCCCGGTCGGCGTCGTAGCCCATGATCGCGCTCTGGTGGCAGTGCACCTGCGCGATCGCCTGCCCGCCGGTCGTGGCCGGCCGCCAGTCGGCGGCGCGCGTCTCCAGCAGCTCGGCCAGCGTCAGGAACCGCTCCCCCAGCAGCCGCGTCTCGGGCGTGTTGAGCAGTTCGGGCCCGTCGGAGCGGAACACGGCGGCGCAGCTCGGCTCCAGGCCGACCACCGGCACCCCGGCCTCGGCCCAGGGGGCGAGCGCCCCCACCGTCCGCGCCAGCACCCGCCGCGCCACCCCGAGCTGCCCGGTGCTGATCCAGGTCAGCCCGCAGCACAGCGTCACCGGCGGCACCACCACCTCGAACCCGGCGGCCTCCAGCACGTCCACGGCGGCCCGCCCGATGTGCGGGTCGAAGTGGTCGGTGAACGTGTCGGCCCACAACACCACCCGCCCCCGCGTGCCCGGCCCGCTCCGGGGACGCCGCCTGAACCAGTCGGTGAACCGCTGCCGGGCGAACCTCGGCAGCTCGCGCTCCGGCGTGATCCCCGCGACGGCCTTGACCAGCCGCGACAGTCCTGGCGCCGAGTTGAACGCGTTGACCAGGCCGGGCGCGGCCGAGGCGAGCGCGGCCCACACCGGCAGCCAGCCCATCGAGTAGTGGGCCCGGGGCCGGACGCGGTGCCGGTAGTGGTGGGCGAGGAACTCGGCCTTGTAGGTGGCCATGTCCACGTTCACCGGGCATTCGGAGCGGCAGCCCTTGCACGACAGGCACAGGTCGAGCGCGTCGCGCACGGCGGCCGAACGCCAGCCGTCGGTGATGACGTCGCCGCGCACCATCTCCTCCAGCAGCCGGGCGCGCCCGCGCGTGGAGTGCTCCTCCTCGCGGGTCACCCGGTAGCTGGGGCACATGACGCCGCCCTCGAAGGTGTGCTTGCGGCAGGTCCCGGTGCCGACGCAGCGGGTGGCGGCGTGCCCGAAACGTCCGTGGTCGTTGGGGTACTGGAAGAACGTCTGGCGCGGCTCGTGCGGGTAGAAGCGGTGCTGGGCCAGGTTCTGGTCGAGGTGGCGGGGGTGGACGACCTTGCCCGGGTTCATCCGGTCGCGCGGGTCGAAGATGGCCTTGAAGCGGCCGAACACCTCCACGACCTCCTGGCCGAACATGATCGGCAGCAGCTCGGCCAGCGCCTGGCCGTCGCCGTGCTCGCCGGACAGCGAGCCGCCGTAGGAGGCGACCAGCTCGGCGGCCTCCCGGGCGAAGGCGCGGTAGCGGGCGATGCCGTCGTCGGTGTGCAGGTCGAGCGGCAGCCGGCCGTGCACGCACCCCTGGCCGAAGTGGCCGTACAGGGCCGAGTCCTGGTAGTCGTGCGCGCGCAGCAGCCGCTCGTAGTCGCGCAGGTAGGCGCCCAGCCGCTCGGGCGGCACGGCCGCGTCCGACCAGCCCTCGTACGTCTGGCGGCCGGTCGGCGGGTAGGCCTCCACGCCGAGCCCCGACTCCCGCCAGCGCCACAGCCGGTCCTCCCTGGCCGGGTCGCCGAGGAAGGCGTGCGTGGGCGTGGGCGCCTCGGGCCGCTCCCCCACGTCGCGCATCATCGTCTCGGCCCGCTCGCGCGCCTGCTCGGGCGTGTCCCCGCCGAACTGCACCAGCAGCCAGCCGCCGCCCTCGGGCAGGTCCTGGAGCGCCGGGTCGCCGGGGTGCTCGCGCTTGGCCAGCCGGTACATGGTCTCGTCCATGGCCTCCAGCGCGATCGGCGCGTGCCGGGCCACGGCCGGGACGGCGTCGGCGGCGGTGAAGACGTCCTCGAAGCCGAGCACGGCCAGCGCCCTGGCGGGCGGGGACGGCACGACGCGCAGCTCGGCGCGGAGCACGGTCACCAGCGTGCCCTCGCTGCCGGTCAGGGCGCGGGCCAGGTCGAAGCCGTTCTCGGGCAGGAGCTGGTCGAGGTTGTAGCCGGAGATGCGGCGTTCCAGCCTGGGGTAGCGGGTGCGGACCACTTCCATGGTCTCGTCGCGCAGGACGCGCACCTGGCGGTAGATCTCGGCCAGCCGGCCGCCCTGGGCCTGGATGCGGTCGTACTCGGCGTCGCTGGTCGGCCCCACCCAGGCGCGCACGCCGTCGTAGGTGAGGATCTCCAGCCGGAGCACCGACTGCGACATCTTCCCGTACGCCTGTGCCGAGGCCCCGCACGAGTTGTTGCCGATCATGCCGCCGATCGTGCAGGCCCGATGGCTGGACGGCCGCGGCCCCACCATGAGCCCGTACGGCGCCAGCTCGTGGTCCACCTGGTCGAGCACGGCCCCCGCCTGGACGACGACCCGGCGGCCCGCCGCGTCCACGGACTCGACCGCGCCGCAGTGCTTGGACCAGTCGATCACCACCGCCGCGTTGCAGCACTGCCCGGCCAGGCTGGTGCCGCCGCCGCGGGAGAGCACGGGCACGTCCCCGGCCCGGCACACGGCCACCGCCGCCACCCCGGCGTCCAGGTCGCGCGGCACGACGACGCCGATCGGGACCTGCCGGTAGTTGGAGGCGTCACGCGCGTAGGCGGCGCGGCTGCCCAGGTCGAAGCGCACCTCGCCGTCCACGGCCTCGGCGAGGCGGCGGCTGAGCGTCTCGACGTCGATCTCGCGGGACGGCGGCGTGTGCGTGACGGGCGTGTTGACCAGGCTCTTCATTCCGGGCACTTACCCGGGCCGGCTCACGGGCCGCCCAACGGCGGGCCAAGCCCGGTTCTAGACCCCGAGCAGGTCGGTGAGGTCGTCGGCGTGCTCCTCCTCCTCTTCCAGGATCGACTCCATGAGCCGGCGGGTGGTCGGGTCGCCCTCGCCGAGCCAGCGGATGATCTCCTGGTAGGTGGAGATGACGATGCGCTCGGCCCACAGGTTGGCCTCCAGCAGCGCCTTCAGGTCGGTGTCGGCGGGCACCTGGTAGTCGGTGTGCGAGCGCTGGACGAGCTTGGCCGGGTCGAAGTCCGGCTCGCCGCCGAGCTGGCTGACGCGTTCGGCGGCGCGCAGCGCGTGGTCCAGCTCCTCCTTGGCGTGCTCGGTGAACTCCGCCGCCACCTGCGCGCGGTCGATGCCCTTGGCCGAGATGGCGTGCCTGGTGTACCTGAGCCAGCACACCACCTCGGTGGCGATCACGTCGTTGAGGACCTCGATGACCTTCTCCGGGTCGCGGCCGAAGGTCTGCGTGATCGGGCCCTCGTCCATCTTCTGCCGCACCTGCTCGCGGATCCTGGTGACGTCGAGCACGAAGTCGTCCGTCTGCGTCATGATGTGTCCTTCCCCCGGCGATTTCCCCTGGTCAACGGTAACTTCGCCGGAGCCTGCGCCGGGGTTGCGACACGGGAGGACCGCAGGCGGGGGGCCAGCGCGAGCGTGACCGCCGCCGACGCCCCGGCGAGCACGGCCATGGCCGCGCCGGGCGAGGTGTGCTCGGCCAGGGCGCCGGCCAGCGCGGCGGCCACCCCCTGCATGGCGACCATGCCGGAGGAGTGCAGCCCGAGCGCGTGCCCGCTCAGCTCGGGGGGCGTGAGCGCCATGAGCCGCTCCTGGAGCAGCAGGGTGGCGGCGAACCCGGCCGAGGCGAGCGCGACCAGCACCGGCGACGGATACGCCACGAACACCAGGTACGGCAGCGCCAGCAGCAGGTACAGCGGCGTGACCAGCCGCGCCCGCCAGTGCGGCGCCACGTACCGGCCGACCAGCACGTCACCGGCGAGCATCCCGGCGGCGGCGCAGGCGAACAGCAGCCCGGCCCGGTCCGGCGCGAGCGGCACGAACAACGACTCGCAGCCGACGATCAGGCCGTTGGGCAGCCAGAGGGCGAGGTAGACGTGCCGGCGCGGCCGATCGGACCACAGGCGGGCGTTGTCGCGCCAGGTCTCGGCGGGTGAGGGCCGTCCGGACGCGCGCGGCCGCCGCCGTCCGAGCCCCAGCCCGGCCAGGGCGGCGGCCAGGTGGAGGGCCGCCGCGACGAGCAGCGTCCCGCGCGGCGACAGGACGGTCACCAGCACCCCGCCCGCGCCGAACCCGGCGATCTGCACGATCCCGGAGGACATGTTGAGCACCGACCGGCCGAGCAGGTATCCGTCCCGGTCGAGCAGCTCGTTGAGCAGCCCGTACCGGACGCCGCCGCCGAGCGCGGACAGCGCGCCGAAGGCCAGCACGACGGCGAGCATGCCCCACACGGGCAGGCCGGGCACGGCCAGGAAGGCGGCGCCGAGCGCGGCCGCCAGCGCCAGCCCGGACAGGGCGGCCCGCGGCGGCAGCCGGTCGGCCGCCGACAGCAGCGTGGCCGCGCCCACCACCTGGGCGAGCGCCGGGCCGAACATGGCCAGCCCGGACAGCAGCGGCGACCCGGTGTCGGCGTAGACGAGGGTGCCGAGGGCGAGCCCGCTCACCGTCTGCCCGGCCACCTGCCCGGACGAGACCAGGAAGAGCGGGGTGAATCCGGACCTGCCGAACAGGTCCCGGTACGTGCGCATGGGACGGCAGTCTTCGCGACCGGCGGCGGCAGGCGTTACTGTTTCGCCCACCCGCGAAACAACGCGGGGACGAGGAGGACGTGGTGGGTTTCTGGCAGGTCGACGCCGACACGCTCGCGGTCGGCCGGTTCGTCCTGTCGCCGCTGGCCGAGACGATCGCCGCGCTGAAGACGCTGGACCGCGCCGTCGCCGCCCATCCCGGCGAGGACGCCTGGCTGGCCGCCCACCTGCCCGCCTACCGCGCCGAGCAGGCCGCCGACCCGGTCACGGCGCTGCTCGTCCGCGCCGCGCTGGGCCGTACCTGGAACGCGACCTTCCTCACGCCCACGCCCGAGGGAGCGGGCGAGGCGGCCTTCGAGGAGGAGGTGGCCAGCGTCCGCGACACCCCGCCCGAGCAGGCGCGCGCGGACCTGGTCGAGTCGCTGGGCGGCCCGGTGCCCGCCGTGCTGCGCCGCGACGACCTGCCCGCCCGCATGGCCGCCCGGCTGGAGTGGGTGTGGCGCGAGACCGTGCTGCCGGCCTGGCCGCGGCGCCGCCGGATCATCGAGGCCGACGTCACCGCCCGCGCCGCGCGGCTGGGCCGGGGCGGCTGGGCGGCGGCTCTCGACGGCATGCGTCCCGGCCTGCGCTGGCTGGGCGACGGACGGCTGCAGATCAACGCCTACGACCATCCGCCGCGGGACCTGGCGGGCGCCCGGCTGATGTTCGTGCCGGTCACGCCGCGGCAGGGCTGGGTGAGCTGGCACGGCTCCCGCCGCTGCGCGATCGTCTACCCGTGCGCGGGGCCGCTGGCCGACGTCGGCCCGCCGCCCGCGCCGCAGGCGCTGGGCCGGCTGCTGGGCGGCGCGCGGGCGGGCGTGCTGGTGCTGCTGGACACCCCGAAGAGCACCACGCAGCTCGTCGCGCTCACCGGCCAGGGCCTGGGCTCGGTGGGCCGCCATCTCAAGGTGCTGCTCGACGCGGGGCTGGTCGGCCGCGTGCGGGCGGGCCGTTCGGTCCTCTACGGCCGTACGCCCGTCGGCGAGGACCTCGTACGGGCACAAACCAGCTGACCGCGCCCGCCCGTCGCTGCCACCATGGGAACCCCATGGACGAACGACGCGTGATCCGCATCTCCAAGTACCTGGCCCGGCACCTGCGCCACGACCCGCAGCGCATCGGGCTCGCCCTCGACGCGGCCGGCTGGGTCGCCGTCGACGACCTGCTCGCCGCCGCCGCGGTGCACGGCTTCCCGATCACCCCCGACGAGCTGCGCCAGGTCGTGGAGACCAACGACAAGCGGCGCTACGCGATCGAGGACGGCAGGATCCGCGCCAGCCAGGGCCACTCGGTGCCGGTGGAGCTCGGCCTGCCCGCCGTGGAGCCGCCCGCGTACCTCTACCACGGGACGGTGGCCCGCAACCTGGACGCCATCCGCCGGGAGGGCCTGCGGCCGATGAGCCGCCACCACGTGCACCTGTCCCCCGACCGGGAGACCGCCGTCCGGGTGGGGGCGCGCAGGGGCAGGCCGGTGGTGCTGGCGGTCGCCGCCGGGGACATGCACGCCGGCGGCCATCTCTTCCTGCGCAGCGACAACGGCGTCTGGCTCACCGCCCACGTCCCACCTGGCCACCTGCGTTTCCCCTCCTGACCCCGCCACGGGAACCTGGGGCCTTCCGCCGGGCGGGAGGGGGGTTGGCTAGGCTGTGGGCCGGAGGATGATCACCCATGCGCGCACGCGATCTCGTCACGGAGTTCCCGGCGGTCACGCTCGACATGTCGGCGCTCGACGCCGCCCGGCTGCTGGCCGAGCGCGACCTGCCCGGCCTCATCGTGATCGGCGACGACGGCCGCCCCCACAGCATCCTCCCCGGCACGCAGGTGCTCCGGCTGGCCGTGCCGCGCTACTGCCAGGACGATCCGGCCCTGGCCCGGGTGGTGGACGAGGCCCACGCCGACCTGTTCCTGCGCCGGCTCGGCACGCGTACCGTCCGCGAGTGCCTGCCCGAGCAGCCGCGCGAGCTGCCGGTGGCGGACATGAAGGCCACGGTGCTCGAACTGGCGGCGCTCATGGCCCGCACGCGCAGCCCGCTGGTGGCGATCGTGGAGGACGGCCGGGTCGCCGGAGCCGTCACCCTCCAGTCCCTGCTGGACCACGCGCTCGCCCTCTGACCACCTCCCCCGGGCCCGGTGACGCGCCGAGGGCAGCGACGATCTCCGGCCGGGGGCGTCGTAGGCTGGTGCCCATGGGGAAGACCGCCGCCGCCCGACAGCCCGTCCCCGCCCGGCGGGCCGACGCCGAGCGCAACATCGCCGCCATCCTGGAAGCCGGGACGCGGCTGCTCAGCGACGACCCGGGCGCGAGCGTGGCCGAGATCGCCAAGGCCGCAGGCGTCGGCCGGGTCACCCTGTACGGGCACTTCCCCTCCCGCGAGGCCCTGGTGGACGCCGTCCTCGACCACACCGTCGGGCTGGCCGACGCCGTCCTGGAGGACGGGGCCCTCGACACGGCTCCCGCGCCGGAGGCGATGGCCGGGCTGCTGCATTCGTCGTGGGAGATCCTCGACCGCCACCGGCGGCTCTTCGTGGCCGCCGACCGGGTGCTGTCCACCGAGCGCATCCGCGAGCACCACGACCGCCCGCTGCGCCGGGTGGAGCGCCTGATCGCCCGCGGCCAGGACGACGGCGACTTCCGCACCGACCTGCCGCTGGAGTGGCTGGTGACGACGTTCTTCGCGATCATCCACAGCGCGGCCCAGGAACGGGAGGCCGGCCGCCTGGCCGCCGAGGAGGTCGAGCCGGTCCTGACCCGCACCATGCTCTCCCTCCTCACCTCACCCTCCCCCGCCTGACACTTCCCCTTCAGGGGCTCCTCCAGCCGATGCGGTCGCCACGACACCCTACCGGCGTACCGTTTTGTTTGTGCTTAACTTGAACACCAGTGTACAAGTTAAGGAGACATGGGATGAGTCATCACGTCGGGACGCGGGCTGCCGCGCCCGCGCAGAGCAAGGGCTGGGCGGTGCTGGCGTTGTTGTGCCTGGCGCAGTTCATGCTGATCGTCGACATCACCGTCGTCCAGGTGGCCCTGCCCACCATCGGCGCCGACCTCGCGCTCGGCCGGGAGGCGCTGACCTGGGTGGTGACCACGTACACGCTGTGCTTCGGCGGCCTGATGGTCCTCGGCGGGCGGCTCGCCGACGCGCTCGGCCCCCGCCGCACGCTCCTGGCCGGGCTGGCGCTGTTCACCGCGGCCTCGCTCGTCTGCGGCCTGGCCGGCGACGGCGGCACGCTCATCGCCGGGCGGGCCGTCCAGGGGGTCGGCGCGGCGCTGCTGTCCCCCGCGGCCCTGGCCGTCGTCACCACCGTCTTCCAGGGCGAGCGCCGGGCCCGCGCGCTCGCCGTGTGGGCGGCCATCGGCGGCTCGGGCGCGGCGATCGGGGTGCTGCTCGGCGGCGTCCTGACCAACGGCCCCGGCTGGATGTGGGTGTTCTTCGTGAACGTCCCCGTCGGCCTGCTGGTGCTGGCCGCCGTCTCCCGCGTCGTCCCGGCCCGCGTCAGGGACGATGCCCCGCGCGGCGGCCGGGTCGACGTCGGGGGCGCGCTGCTCGTCACGCTGGCGACCGCGCTGCTGATCTACGGGCAGGTCTCCGCCGGCGACGGCGGCTGGGGCGCCGCGGGAACCGTGCTGCCGCTGACCGGGGCCGCCCTGTCCTATGTCGCGTTCGTGCTGGTCGAGCGGTCGGTACGGGCGCCGCTCATGCGGGTCGAGACCCTGGCCAGACGGCCCGTCGTCTCGGGCGCGTTCGTCATGCTGGTCGCCACCGGACTGATGCTGGGCCTGTTCTTCCTCAGCTCCCTCTACCTGCAGCACGTCCTGGGCTACAGCCCTCTGCGGACCGGGCTCACGTTCCTGCCCGTCGCCGTCGCCATCACGCTCGGCGCGCATCTCGGCGGCCGCCTCATCGGCAGGGTCGGGGGCCGGCCGGTGGCCGTGGCGTCGTTCCTGCTGACCGCCGCGGGGGCGGCGCTGATGACGCGGGTCTCCCCCGAGGCGGGCGCGTTCACCACCTTGGTGCCGGGGTTCGTGCTGGCCGCCGTGGGGATCGGGCCGGCGTTCGTGACCGCCACCACCACGACGATGGCCAACGTGCCGCCCGGCGAGAACGGCGTCGCCTCCGGGGTGATCAACACCTTCCACGAGCTGGGCGGCTCGATCGGGGTGGCGGTGGTGTCCACGGTCGCCGCGTCCAGCCTGGTGCCGGGCGCGGGGGCCGGCGGCTTCACCTCGGGGCTCGTGCTGTGCGCGGTCGTCGCGGGGGTGGCGGCGGCGATCTCGCTCGGCCTCGTCCCGCCCGGCAGGCCGGCGGGCGCGTTCGTCGGCCACGGTCACGGTCACTGACGGGATGTCCCTGGCGACCCCGGGAGGCTATTCTGCTTGCGTGACTGCTCCGCCCCCCGCGGGACGCGGCTTCTCGACACACCCGGCCTGCGCCGGGGCCGGTCATCACCGGGCGCCGGGCGGCGCCCCTCCGCCGTTGGTCGCGTCGCGCCCGGGGCGCGGTGGGCAGCGGCGATGCCACCGCTGACGCTCCTGCGCCGGGAGCAGCCGGGCGTGACCGTGATCGTGGTGTCCGGCGAGCTCGACGCCACCAACCGCGCCCAGTTCGAGAGCTTCCTCAGAGACCGTCCGGAGCCCGGCCACCAGGTCGTGTTCGACCTGGCCCGGGTGCCGTTCGTGGACAGCTCGGGCCTGCACGTCCTGCTGGCCTTCGCCACCGACCGGTTCAGGAGGTCGGGCGCGGTGCGCCTGGCCGCCGTGCAGCCGCTGCCCGCCCGGCTGCTGGACATCACCGGGGTGCTCGGGCACCTCCCCGTGCACGACACCGTCGAGGAGGCGGTGGCCGCCGCCAGGGCCGCCGCGGAACGTTCCGTGTGACGGGCGGCGCGCGGGGGCATTCTCGGCTAACTTCGGGGCTAGCGCGCGTCTGGGCGCAGGCGGCTACTCTTCCGCTACCCAGGGTTGAAGTTCTTCCATGCCGGGCGAGCACGGAACGAGGAACACGACATGAGCGACCCCACGGTCGGCAACGCACGTTCGAGCGGGCGCGGCAAACGTGTCCGAGGCCCCTCCGAGGTGGGCGAGACCGAGCTGCGTCAGCTGCTCGGCGGGCTGACGGCGGTCCGGGACGGCGATTTCCGTACCCGGCTGCCCGAGGACGCCGACGGGCTTTTGGGGGAGATCGCCTCGGTGTTCAACGGCATGGTCGACCAGTTGTCGTTGTTCACCTCCGAGGTGACCCGGGTGGCGCGTGAGGTGGGCACTGACGGGCGGCTGGGTGGTCAGGCCGATGTGCCGGCGGTGTCGGGCACGTGGAAGGACCTGACGGAGTCGGTGAACGCGATGGCGGGCAACCTGAC
>NZ_JBFAMZ010000054.1:0-12584 GCF_040674635.1 Nonomuraea sp. NPDC049758 | reverse complement strand
AATCCCCGGGCGTTCGTCTGGACCAAGACCGCTGAGGAGATCTTCGAGACCATCGCCGCATATCTCAATCGAATTAACGACTCAGAACACTAGCCCGGCGGTCGGCTGTCCCCACGCTCCGATAACACCACAGTGGGTGAAATGAGTCGTCTGCACGACGCCGCCGAGCGGCAACCGCGAGCGAGTGGAAATGTCCGGTCACAACCGCGCCGATTTGGAGCGCCCCTTAATAAGGCTAATGATCGCTTCCTGCACCTGGTGCACGACCAGCCCCAGGCTGGCCACAGCGGATCTGCTCGGAATCTAGGGACTGCAGGTGGAGGACCAGCGCTTCGTTCTGCTGCAGGCACTGACGCTGGCTTTGGCGGGATTGCGTGCCATCGCCAGTTTCTCCATCCACTTCGCCACGGCTATAGGCGTGCCTTACGATTCCAGCCGAATCGAGTAGCGGTGATGGCGCAGCTCCCACAGATCCGTCAATTGCCGATCATGCGCCGCAGCAAATACAACATAGCGATATCCGATCTTGAGCGCGACTTGCCCTATGACGGGAAACCCGTTCGATGACTATGGGAGGTGGGTGGATGAGTGGAGTTGTCGGCGAGTTGGCACGTGCCGGGGATGCCCTAGCTCGCCCTACTCTGAGACTTCTTGATGGCAAATGGGGTCATTTCCGAGTGGCTGTGCTGCGTAGCGCGTTCTCCCGAGACCAGCGTTCGATCCAGGTGGACGCCCTCCATGCGCAAATCGACACGTACCTTGCCGAGATGCTCGGTGAAGGCATCGAGGTGCCAGCCTCGGAGAGCGGCCGCGCGCTGTGCAACACGTGGGTGAAGAACCAATGGCTGTACCGCGACAACGCCCCGGACGGCAGCCTGGTGTACTCGCTAACATCGTCGTCACTGGAAGCTCTCGACCTGATCCAAAACCTGTCACGAGATCGGGCGCTGGTCTCCGAGTCCCGTCTGACAATGATCCTGGACACCGTCCGGCGTTGGGCGACCGAGGCCTCGGCAGATCCCCAGGATCGTGTCGATCGCCTGAACGCTCAGATCCGCGAGCTGGAGGTCGAGCGCGACCGCATCGCCAGCGGCGGCGCCGTGGCCGCCGCATCCGAGGATCGAATGCTCGACGGATACGCCAACCTCATGGACTTGATCGGCCAGCTACCGTCGGATTTCAAACGCGTCGAGGAATCCATGCTCGAAATGCACCGACAGATCCTGCGGGACCTACGTGACGAAGAGCGAATGGTCGGCGAGGTTCTGGACGAGTATCTGGAGAGCCAGGACCGCCTACTACGGACCACTCCCGAGGGACGGGCTTTCGACGGCGCATTCGAGCTGCTGCGAGACGCGGAGCTCATGAACGAGCTGCGCGAGAACATCCAGGTCTTGCTCGGCCACCCGGCCGCCGAGGCCCTCGACGGGCGGGACGTGACCGAGCTGCGCGGCACGGTCACAGTGATCCGCCAGGGCACCAGGGACGTTCTGGACCAGCGGCACCGGCTGTCCAAGACCCTCAAAGAGCACATCGTCAACAACGACCCGCTCGCCGAGCGTGAGCTGGAGCGTGTCCTTCGCGGTATCCAGCGGGAGCTGATGACCTGGATGGAGACCGCGGGGCCCAGATCGATGGTCGACGTTGACCTGCTGCCGCCGGTAGCGAAGATCGGCCATTTGCGGGAGAAGATGTACGATCCGGCCGCAGCGGCCCCTCCCCCTCCTCTGCGGCCGGCCGACGACGACGTTCCGACCCCGCCGAGCGTGGAGGAGTTGAGGGCCGTGGGCGGTCCGTCACTGGAGCAGATGCGAGCCGCCCTCATCGACGCGCTGACGGAGTTCGGCGTGGCAACCGCAGCACAGGTGTTCAACGCTCTCCCGACCGATCTTCGGCGACCGGTGGAGATCCTGGGACTTCTCCACATACTCTCCGGCCTCGACGACTCCTCCATCGCCGACGGGACCACCGAAGAGTTCCACGCCATCCGCCCTGACGGGCACCGACGCACCTTCCTGGCCCCTTCCGCCTTGCTGTCCTCCCACCACGCCGAACGACTCGCCGCCGCAGTTGATGAGGGAATCCCCGATGCTTGAGCCCAATCCGTCGGAGACCGACGACCGCCTCGAGGAAGCGCCGAGCGGATACGACGAGCAATCCTCGGCGACAGGCGAGGAGCTCGCCGACGACAGCGACGCCAACCGATCCACTCTTGCCCTGTTCTCCGGCGACGAAGGTGGCCTGTCTCTAGAGCAACGGCGCGCGCTGGTGTGCCTGATGCGGAACAAGTTCGTCTCCGCCACAGGCAACCCCGCCGAGTGGCGCGTCATCCGCGAACACAGCCAGCTGATCAAGTCACGGCTCAACGACATGTTCCTCGACCTGCACTTGGACCTGCAGCACGAGGTTGCCTACAAGCGGAAGGTCATCTCCGATGGCGCCGACTTCCCCACCCTGCTGCAAAACACCGCCTACACCCGCGAGGAGACGATCCTGCTGGTGTGTCTGCGGCACCGGTACCGCGTCGAGCAGCAGGCCGGCCACGACGACGTCACAGTCGAGCGGCAGGAATTGCTTGACTACATCGCCACCTTCCGGCCACCACATGCCACCGACCGGTCGCGAGACAAGGGGCGCGCGGAAAAAGCTGTCGACAACATGGTCGCCAGCCGGGTCCTGACCCGAACCAACGACGCTGACCGGCTGCGGATCTCCTCAGTCATCGCCGTCCTGCTGCCGCTTGCCCGGTTGGCCGAGCTGCACGAGTGGCTAATCGCCAAGAACCGCGGCCAGGGCTCGCCCGCCGAGGACCTCGACACCGACATCGACGATGAGCTGCAAGTCGTAGAAGACGCGGTGGAGATGGAGGCGCTGGGGTGACCGTACATCAGGACGCGATGTTCTATGTCCCTGGGGCTGACGCCGGCATCACGCAGTGGAAGGTGGAGACTCTTCAGCTGGTCAACTGGGGCGGATTCTCCGGCCACGCCAGTGTGTCGTTCTCGCCCACTTCGACGCTGCTGTCGGGGGCGTCCGGCACGGGAAAGTCCACGCTCCTGGACGCCTACATCGCCGTGATGATGGACTCCTCGGTGCCGTTCAACGGGGCCTCCAACGACGCGACCGTCGGCCGGGCCCGCAGCGCGGACCAGCGCAGTTTGCTGTCCTACCTGCGCGGTAAGCAAGACATCGGGCGGGACAGCGCCACCGGGGAACTCGCCGACCAGGTGCTGCGGGGACAAAACAGCGCCACCTGGGGCGCCATCGCGCTGACATTCATTGATGATAGGCAGCGGCGCTACACCGTTGCGCGGCTGTACTACGTTCCGCGCTCGGCGGTACGCGACAGCGACCTGGTCCGCAAGATGTGCACGATCGACGGCGCCATCGACCTGCGTGCCCTGGAACGTTTCGCTGCCGACAAGTTCGATCGGCGTTCGGTGACCGCCGCGTTCCCGAACCTGAGCATGCACGACAGCTACAGCGCGTTCTCGCAGGCATTCTTCACTCGCCTGGGCATCGGCGTCGGCGGCGACGGCGCCCGGGCGCTGCGACTGCTGGCCCGTATTCAGGCCGGCCACCAGGTCAGCTCCGTCAACGACCTGTACACCGCCATGGTGCTGGAGTTGCCCGGCACCTATGCCGCAGCGGATGCGGCGCTGGAGCACTTCGGCGACCTGGAGGACGCCCATACAGCGATGGCCACCGAGGAAGCCAAGGCCAGAGTTCTGGAGCCGATCCCAGAGCTGAACGACAACCGTGAAGCCGAGTTGGCCAAAGCCCGGCTCATTGACGGCTTCGGCATCCACATCGTGTCCGGTGATTCCCCGCTCGGGCTGTGGAAGCTGACGTGCGAGGAGAAGCTGCTGGAGACGGCCGAGATCACGAACCGCGTCCGGCACGGCGAAGCCAAGACCGACAAAACGGTCGCGGAGAAGCGGCGCACCGAGCTCACCGACCGCAAGATCAACCTGGAAGCCGACCTGGGCGGCAATGACGCCAACGCCACGATCACCGGCCTGGAGCGGGCCGTCGAGCAACTCCAACAGGATCGCGAGGCTGCCCGGTCCCGACGGCAGACCTTCGACACCAACACGCAGCGCCTACACCTGGCGATGTCCAAGGAATCCGATTTCTCCGCCGCGCAGACCGCCGCCACAACATTCCTGGATAGCTACGAAGAAGCCGCGAAGGTCGCTCGCGACGAGCGAGACTCAATCAGAGATGAGGCCCGCGAGCCGCTGGCGCTCAAACGTGAACTGCTCGAGGAACAACGGTCCCTGTCCAGCCGCGCCGGCCGTATGGATCCCAAGCTCCACGCGATCCGCATGCAGATCGCCGAAGAAACCGGCATCGATGCTGAGATGCTGCCGTTCGTCGGCGAACTCATCGACGTCCCGGCCGATCACCAGGGTTGGCGCAAAGCCATCGAGACCACCTTGTTCGGACTGGTCAGGGTCATGCTCGTCGACGCGAATCGGCTGGACCACGTGTCGAAGATCATCGATCCGCTGCGGCTGCGAGGGCGAATCAGCTTCGAAGGCGTAGACCTGACTGCCACGGCACCTCCACGTACCCGGCAACCCGACCGGATCTCGGAGAAGCTCGACTACAAAGACTCCCCGTTCACGGCGTGGGTCCAGAACCGCCTCACCGCCGACAACACCGATGCCTTGTGCGTGGAGAGCCCGGAGGGGCTGTGCGGCCCCGGCCTTCGTGTCACCGCAAGCGGCCAGACCCGATCGGGCACCTCCGGCGCCCATGGCGAACGAGGTGCCCCTAACGTCATCGGCTTCACCAACACCGAACGCCTCGCCGAGATCGCCGAGGATCTCGAAAAGATCGAGAAGATCCTGACCCGCCATGATCAAAAGCGGACTGATGTCGACCGGAAGATCAACGCACTGGCCGACGATCGCGTGGCCCTTGGCCACGTCCTAGCTGTCGCCCGCTTCAGAGACATCGACCCAGACGGCATCGAAAACGACATCCGGGCCAAGCAGCAGCTGCGTGAGGACATCCTCAACGCCGACGACACGCTGCGCAAACTCCGCACCGACCTGGAAAGCGTCGAGCAGGAACTAGTGAAGGCGGACAAGGCCTACTACAGTGCCGACACCCGGATGGCAGAGCTCGACAAGGCGTGGAATGAGCTAGTCGAACGAAAAGACGCCGTCAGCGGCAGCATCGATCGGATCAACGCCCAACAGGCAGTCACCCTCACCAACGAGCAGACCGCGTACCTGAACACGAAGTTCGCCGAGGTAGCCACCGCCGACGATCTCAACGGCTTCACCACGGGCGTCAAACGTCTCGAAAAGCGCTTGGCCGCATCCGCCGAGGAAGCCCGAGCCAAGGCACAGCAAGCCACTCAGGCCCTGGAGACGGTGTTCAGCCACTACCAGCACACCTGGAATGACCCGAACCTGTCCGACTCCATCGACGACTACCCCTCCTATCGCAAGATCCTCGACGGGATCCTGACGACCGGACTTCACAAACGTCGCGAGGAGTGGACCAGACGCCTGACCGATTGGTCCGGCCAAGACCTCGTCCCTCTCGCCGGAGCGTTCGGCAACGCCATCGATGAGATCATCGATCGGCTCACACCCATCAACAACATCCTGGCCGGGCTGCCCTTCGGCGCACGCCGTGACCGGCTAAAGATCGAATTGCGGATCCTGAAGCGCGACGACATCACCAAGTTCAAACGCGAGCTCAATGCTCTGGCGCGCCTGAACGTCGACGGCATGACCGACAGTAACGTCCAAGCCGCCTTCGCCCGGCTGCAGGAGTTCATGAAGCAGATTCGCCCCGAGGGGCGAGGTAAGAACACTCGCGACTACTTCCTGGATGTCCGCAAGCACATCAACGTCACCGCCGTCGCCTACGATGCCGAAGGGCGCGAGCGTGCCACCTTCGACAGGATCGGCGGAAAGTCCGGAGGCGAGGCCCAGGAACTGGTCGCGTTCATTGTCGGGGCCGCGCTGCGCTTCCAACTCGGCGACGACGAGAACGTCCGGCCCCGCTACGCCCCGGTGTTCCTCGACGAAGGGTTCGTCAAAGCTGACAGCGAGTTCACCGGCCGCTCGGTCGATGCGTGGAAGGGCCTGGGATTCCAGCTGATCATCGGAGCGCCGTTCGACAAGTTCACCTCGCTGGAGCCCCACGCCGACCGCGTACTGCTGATGGTCAAGAGCCCTAAGGGCTACTCGTCGGTCAACGCGATCGAACCGAGGTTGCAGATTTCCGCCCAGCAGAACTCTGACGATGAGGGGCCAGCGTGAAGACTCCGGATCAGGTTGTCGCCGACGCCCGACGAAGGCTGGAGAACACCTGGCACGACCAGGCCGTCGGAGCCGGCCAGGCGTGGCCGCACAAGTTCCCGCTGAGCGTGCCCGGCAAGAAGGACGCACTGGAAAGCGGATGGCAGACGACCATTCACCCGCTGATCCGTACCTGGCGCGACTGGGTCGCGCGACACCCCGTCCGACTGCACACCGCGTCGCGGCAGGTTTTCACCACCGTCCAAGACGTGCCCAGCCACCTGGAGATCTTTACTCCCGACGATGCCGCCGCCGTCGTCGGCGGCGGCTGGGCCGAACGACTCGAACGCGGCCGACGCCGAGCAGCGTTGCTCGCCGATGTCTTCCCCGCGGCGCCCGAGCCACAACACATCATCCGAGCCGCGGACGGCCACACCGACACCGATTTCGCCCTGCTGCTGGAAGTCGCCACTTGGTTCACCCGCAACGACGCCTCCGGCTACACCCCACGGCAGGTCCCCATCCCCGGTATTCACGCCAAGTGGCTCAACACGCACCAGCCACTGATCCTGGACCTCACAGGCCGGGAAACCCTCGGCCTGCTGCCGGCCCACCCGTCCCGGATCCATTTCACCTACCTCGACCCTGGCCATCGCACGATCGGCGGGCGCCGCCACGACAGCGCGACCGTCGGCGACACGTTCGCACCGGCGTATCAGCCGGACATCGTGATCGTCTCCGAGAACAAGGACACCGCAATTCACTTCCCGCCGCTACCTGGTGGCATCGCCGTGGAGGGGAACGGGTTCGGCGGCAAAGCCGCAGGGGCCTTCAGCTGGCTCACCAGTGCGCGCCACCTGTTGTATTGGGGCGATATCGACGCCTACGGCTTCGAGATCCTCAACGGCTGGCGGGACGACGGAGTACTGGCCACCAGCATCCTCATGGACCAGGCCACCTACGACGCCTACGAACCCTTCGGCACCGACACCGACCGCAATGGAAAGCCACTACAGCCCGGCGTCCCCAGACCCTTGCCGCACCTGACTGAAGCCGAGCGGGCGGTGTATCAGCGCTTGCTTGACCCGGCACTTCAGGGTCATCGGCGAATCGAGCAGGAACGCGTCCCCTTGAGCCTAGCGAACGCCGCGGTACAGGCGGCCATCAGGGACAGTTGAGGTCAGCCTCGACCGGGAATTTTGCAGCGCGGGTGCTTACCGGCCTCCGGTAGCCCGCAGAGCCGTTCGCCGCCAACACGCGGATTCGTCTGGGCCAGCAGCACGGTGAGGCGCTCGAGCATGCCGTAGGCGATGGACCTGATCTAGCCTTCCCTCATGAGAAACCTGTCCCAGCCATCAACCGCCACGTGGTTGATCTGTCCGATTGGACAGCCCCTTCATCGGCCTGCTCTCGAGCTGGTTGACAGGTGGCTGTCGGGCCGAGTGGGTCATCAACGCCTCACGCCGGAAGCTCCTGCACCAGAACCTGATCCTCAACGACCATCCGCACCAGCCTCGAAGCAAAGTCCGTCGGACATCGCAACGCAGCCTGCCTGCGACGTGACCGACCTCACCGAGGTTGCGATCGATTCGCCGAGAAGCTCTTCGCCAGGGAAATGGTGAATAAACACCACAACGCCATATAAACCACAGCTCAAGCCTGATAACCCTGCATTCGAGCGGCACACTTGCTAGCGACTTCTGCTTGGACTCCGGCGAGGCTACCTGCGACGTCACGCGCCTACGCATTACGGGCGGTTCTTAGCTCGTATATTCACCTGTCCGAAATCTGCTGCGGTGCCCCAACTGCCGGATCACCGGTCCGACGTATGAGACAGCGGTCCTGAAGCGTGCCTATTGTTAAACTAGTGACGTGCCCCCTACCTCACTGTGTACGATCCATCACGGTTGGCCAGGATGTCGCGAGCCGCGCCTCGAGTCCGCTCACACTGGCCGCCGTGACGATCGAGCAGGAAGCGGCGAGAGGTAGCGTGTGCACGTCCAGTCACTTCACATTCGAAATTTCCGTCGACTCAAGCATGTCCAAGTTGACCTGGAAACAGGAACGACTATTTTCGTCGGCGCCAACAACAGCGGAAAAACCTCCGTCTCGCATGCTCTGCAGTGCTTCCTGAGCGGAAGGGAAACATTTTCTCTATACGACTTCAATGCCGACTGCTGGCCCATTTTCAATAATCTAGCCGAGCAGATCTCGGTTGAAGAACCACTCTTCCCGCGCATATCGCTGGATATCTGGTTCGCCGTCGACGCGCACAGTCTTCACCGCGTGAAGAACCTGATCCCCACACTCGATTGGGAGCAGGCACCCGTTGGCATCCGACTGGAATACGGCCCCAAGAACGACGCATCTCTGCTCAGCAACTACCGTACAGCGCGGGCGAACACGACACCTCAGCCACGAGAAACTGCTTATAGATCGTGGCCGCAGCACATGACGGCGTATCTAGAAAAGCGCCTACGAACCGAATACGAAGTTCGCTACTTCATCCTTGACCACACTCGACTCGATGACGATGGGGAGTATCCCGAGGACTACCGCCCCGCGCCATTTGTCTCGGCTGCTGAAGGTCAGCGCGTGCTGGCGTCGCTACTCCGAGTCGACTTCATGGACGCCCAGCGACATCTTTCCGACACCTCTTCACACGGCCGCGCCGGGGATCTATCCAAGAAGCTTAGCAGCTTCTACCGGCGCAACCTCGACAAGTACCAAATAAATCCGGAAGCGCTCAACACTTTGGCCGCCTCCGAGGCAAGCCTCAACGAACACTTCGCCGCGGTCTTTGATAGCACCCTGAACAATATCCGTACGCTTGGCTATCCCGGGTTCTCGAACCCTGAGATTGTGGTCAAGACATCCCTCAAACCAGAGACCCTGGTGCACGAGAACGCAGGGGTGCACTACGTTCTGCCCGGACTGCCCGGGGGCTCTGACGGCCAGCCAGCAACGCTGCCGGATCGCTACAACGGACTTGGCTTCAAGAATCTCATCTACATGGCGGTCGAGATACTCGACTTCCACAATGCATGGCAGGAGATAGAGGACGCTCGTCCACCCGTGCATCTGGTCATGATCGAGGAACCAGAGGCGCATTTGCACGCCCAACTACAGCAAGTCTTCACCCGCAAGCTCAGAGGAATCTTGCGCGATCCACAAGGCTGCAATACGCAACTAGTCCTCACGACGCACTCGGCACATGTCATTTACGAGAGTAGCTTCCGCCCCATCCGCTATTTCCAGCGGCGTGATGGAGGAGCCGGCGTCCCTGATACCGATGTCAAGAATCTCTCACTCTTCCACGATGGGGAGGCAGAGTCCTCTCGCGCCTTCCTTCTCCAATATTTCAAGCTTACCCACTGCGACTTGTTTTTCGCAGACGCAGCCGTCTTCATCGAGGGAAACGTAGAGCGCCTACTCCTGCCTCTCATGATCGAAAAAGAAGCTCCCGAGCTCAAATCCTGTCACTTGACGCTGCTGGAAGTGGGCGGTGCCTTCGCTCACAAATTCCAAAACCTTATTCAGTTCTTGGGACTCACCACCCTAATCGTCACCGACCTCGACAGCGTCCTGCCAAAGGCGCAACCCTCCACCAATGAGATCGACGACGATGACCCCGAGGTCGCTACTCGGGTGTCACACTCCTCAGGTACGCCGTGCCTGGCAGGAACCCCTGATGCCGTCACCGACAACCCGATCCTCATCTCGTGGGTTCCATGCCGCACGTCGGTCACGGACCTCTTGGCGGCCACCGACGAAGAAAAACTTGCCAAAGCCTTGCCCTATGTAAAGGTGGCTTACCAGACATCCGCGAGTACGGAGTGGCAGGGCCAGAGCGAGAGTACTACTGGCCGTACCCTGGAGGAGGCATTCGCTCTACAAACCTCCAGTGGACACAGGAGGACAAGCAGGCGGATCTCGGACTGCGAGTGGTCAAGCGTCGCGAGGCACCACCCGATATCAGTGAAATGCAGGAGCGGATTTTCCGCCGAGTACGCAACTTCGACAAGACTCGATTCGCTCTGAATCTCATGACCGCCGATATGGGCGCCTGGATGACGCCAACCTACATTGCCGTAGGACTCCGGTGGCTGTCATCGCAGTTGGGTGCCGAAGTGATCGACGTAGCCTCCAATCCCAAGGTGGGCACTGACGTATGACCTCTCGAATCGCCTCGCCGGATACCTCTGCCGACCGGGAGCTGCGTACACTGCTCAATCGGAGTCCGCTTCAGTGCTTCCGAGTTGTCGCTGGCGCAGGCTCCGGCAAGACCACCACCCTGGTTAAGGCTCTAGCGCACGTCGCCGAATCGCACGGCAAGACCCTACGCGCCAGATCGCAGAAGATCGCCTGCATCACCTATACCGACATTGCCGCCGAAGAGATCCGCTCCGATGTACAACACGGCTCCATCTTTCATGTTTCGACCATCCACACTTTCCTCTGGACTCTGATCAATCCGTTCCAGCGCGACATTGCGTCGTGGGTCACTGAACGCATTCAAGAAAGACTGGCAGCAGACATTGAGGCCGAGCGGGGCTTTAGCAGCCGCATCGGTACCAAGCGGCGCCAGGAGACCAGAAAACGCATCGAACGTTATGAGCGACAGGCCAAAGAGGTCGTATCTGTTCATCGCTTCACATACGGCACAGGCAGCAATTACGGTAAAGGCATAGTTGGGCACGATGATGTCATAAAGTTGGCGACTACCATGTTGGAACGCCACCCTCTTTTGGCCCAGTTGACAGTCGCCGAGTACCCCTACATCTTCGTCGATGAAAGCCAGGACACCTTTCCTGCCGTTGTGCATGCCCTCAGGAGACTTGCACTGCAGCACGAGGGCAAGCTCTGCTTGGGATTCTTCGGTGATCCCATGCAGCGCATCTATGCAACGGGCGTCGGTTCAATCGACCTCGACCCAGGCTGGAAGGACATCAAGAAGCCCGAAAACTTCCGCTCACCCTCGCAGGTCCTGACGGCGATCAACGCCATCCGCTCAGGCGGCGACAACCTGGTGCAGAAATCGGGACTGCCTATTGGGAAGCAGCGCGAGGGAGATGTCACAATCATCGTCGCCCCTCGCACCCAGGACAGCCTGATAACCCTGCACGAGGTTCGACGTTGGCTGGCCGACCGACACAGTTCCGACGCCTGGCTGAACGATGATGCCCAGTCGGCACTCAAAGTGCTCGTGATCACTCACCGTATGGCCGCCCGGCGACTCCGTTTCGAAACTCTCTATGCCTGCTTCCACGACGGGGCGCCAATCAGCCTGAGTGAAGCTTTCGACGAGGGCACGGCCTGGCCTCTCACGCCGTTCCGGACGGCGATTCTTGCCATGGCAGCCACCCCAACGAACTCCTTCGACGCCATGACGCTGCTCCGTACTCACTCCCCCCGCATCCAGGACATCCGTGCCGGCGACGATCTCACCACCATCCTCAGCTCGCTCAAGCATGGCCTCACCGAACTTGCAGGCGTCGTAGCAAAAGGGGGTCCAGAGTCAGTCGGGAAGGCTCTGCGGATCGTCTCCAGTTATGGCCTCGTCGAACTCGACGAGCGGTGGATAGATCATCTGGCCACCAGCGGCGACAGCGACATACTTCATGCCGCCGACAGTGACAGCGAGGTGCTTGATGCCTTCATGGCTTGCGACATCCACGAGTTGCAAGGCTACTTCAATTACGTGGGTCGCGAGTCGCCGTACTCCACACAACAAGGAGTGAAAGGCGCCGAGTTTCCCAATGTCCTCGTTGTCCTAGACGACGCAGAAGGCACTCACTCTCACTTCTCCTACGACAAACTATTCGGTCTGCGAAAGCTCTCTAAAGCGGGTGAAACAGCGCGTCGAGAAGGCCGCGACAGCGTCCTGGAGAGGACACGCCGACTACTTTATGTCTGTTGCTCTCGTGCTACTGAGTCGCTCACCGTCCTGCTGTATTCTGACAGCGTTCCTGATGCACTGGAGGCTCTCCGACGATCCTCGATCGGCGCCGCTGGTTCTGTCCTTGACTTCGCCGAGATCGGAATAGGGCACCCAGGCAGACCTGGCCCCCAACAAGGCCTCGTTTAACGCCGGGCAAGCGAGCGACCTCCAGCCGCTCGCCTGACATCAAGCCTCGAGGGATTGGGCTTGATCCGGTTTGACGGACATCTGAGATCAGGGGCTCGTCCCCGGAAGGATGTCCATGATGGAGAGCATGGGGACGAAGAAGCCGCGTCCTCGCCGCTCGTTCACGCCGGAGTTCAAAGCCGAGATCGTCGAGCTGTGCCGGCGCGGTGACCGCTCGGTCGGGCAGGTGG
>NZ_JBFAMZ010000053.1:0-16062 GCF_040674635.1 Nonomuraea sp. NPDC049758 | reverse complement strand
TCCTGCGGCCGAGCACCGACGCGCCGCCTCCGCCGCCACTGGTCTCCGCCTACGCCGAGGTGTCGCCGGACGGGGCCGGCCACTTCCCCGTCGTGATCGCCAAGGCGGCCCGGTCGATCACCGAGGACCGGCCGCTGACCCTGGACGACCTGGCCGCCGTCACCTGCTCCGTGCTGGTCATGACCGCCGACGACGACATCGTCACCCTGGAGCACACCCTGCAGATGTACCGGACGCTGCCCGCGGCGCAGCTGGCCGTCGTCCCGCAGACCTCGCATCTGCTGCTGCACGAAAGGCCCGAGCTGTGCGTCCGGCTGGTCGGCGACTTCCTGACCGGCGCCCCGGCTCCCACCTGGATGCCGATCCGCCGCGCCGCGGGCCAGTGAAGGGGCGAAGGTCTTCGGTTCGATCTGGATGGCGACATCTGCACACCGCCCAGAAGGGCGCTCAGGCCCTGGCAGGCGTCGGCCGATTCAGCTGAGCGACCGGATGCACGCCTCCATCACCCTCAACTCCGTCACCGCGCAAGGCAGCCCCACCAGAACTGCCGTCATGAACGTCACCTCCACCTGCACCGACATCCAGATGGCCAGAGTCGTCGGCACCCTTGTCCGCGCCCGTGATCAGGGCGATCGTCCTGTCCGTCATGGGGACGACCTCACCACAGGGGGCCACGGCAGGACACTGCCCGGCTGAGTCTCGGCCGATACCCTCAGGGTATGGATCGCTTACAGACCCGCGAACTCGCGTTCTTCGTGGCGGTCGCCGAAGAACTGCACTTCGGACGGCCGGCCGAGCGTCTCGGCATCGCGCAGCCGCCGCTGTCTCGGGCGATCAGCCGGCTGGAACGCCGGATGGGCGTCACCTGCTGGAACGCAGCAGCCGAAGGGTCACGCTCACCCCGGCCGGCGAGGTGTTCCTCACCGAGAGCCGCCGGGCCCTGAACGGGGGCCAGACCAAGTACGAGAGAAAGGGGCAGTGAGGCGCTGAGCCGCGGCCCAGAGGGCAGCTGCGTCGGATGATGTGACCCTCCGGATGGGCTTGGTTGCGCTTTGGTGAACGAGGTCTTTGGTGGGGGTCATCGTCGCTACGGTTTCGGCGTCTGGACGCCGGGATTGAGGCGAGGGACGGCCTGGGATGACGTGGATCGAGCGGACCGCCTATCCGCAGTTCAAGCGGCTGACGTCGGCGCGAGTGCTGCATGTGTTCTTCACGCCGTCGCCGGAGGAGGTGGCCTGGGCAGAAAGGCGCACCGGCAGCTTGGAGTCGCGCTTCGCGCTGGTGCTGGCGTTGAAGTGCTTTCAGAAGATGGCGCGTTTCCCGGCCCCGGACGAGATCCCTGAGGTGGTGATCGACCACGTCCGGCGCTGTCTGGAGCTGCCTGAGGACGTCTGGCCGGACCATGGCGCCTCCCGTAGCGCGAAGGCGCATCGCAAGCTGGTGCGCCAGCGTCAGGGCGTGAAGTACGACGCGGGCCGGGCCCGGGCGATCGCCGCGGCGGCGATCCGGAAGGCCGCCCAGGCCAAGAACAACCCGGCGGACCTGATCAACGTGGCGATCGAGGAGTTGCTCCGGCTCCGGCTGGAACTGCTCGGGTACACGACGCTGGAGGACCTGGCCACGAGCATCCGCGCTGAGGTGAACGCGACGTTCTTCGCCACGATCCTGCAGCGGATGGGCGAGGCCGGCCGGGCCCGGATGGAGGGGCTGCTCGTCGTCGGGCCGGACGGCAAATCGACGTTCAACCGGCTCAAGAAGCCCGCCCAGCGGGCCACCTGGTCGCGGTTCCGCGAGCAGGTGAGATGGCTGGATCAGGTGGACGCGCTCGGCGACACCGACGCCTGGCTGGAGGGCATCGCGCCGTCGAAGATCGCCGACTTCGCGGGTGAGGCCGACGCGCAGGACGCCGACACCTTGTCGCGCTATGACCCGGTCAAGCAGGTGGCGTTGCTGGCGTGCTTGACGCACACCGCCCGGATGCGGGCCCGAGACGACCTGGCCGAGATGTTGTGCAAGCGGATGGCCTCCCACGTCAAACGGGCCAAGGCGGAGCTGGAGGAGATCCGCGCTCGGCAGCGCGCGACCAGCGAGCGGCTGATCGGCACCTACCGTCAGGTGCTGGAACGTCTCGACCCCGGCAGCGAGACCTCGGCCGCCGGACACGAGGCGGTGGAGCGGGCCGGCGGGTTCGCCGCGCAGCCGGCCGACATCGAGGAGGTCGCCGCCTTCCACGGCGACGCGCACGAGCTGCTGGTGTACCGGTTCTTCAAGAAGGACCGGCCGGCGCTGTTCGAGCTGGCGGGCAAGCTGCGGCTGAAGGCCACCTCCAGCGACGATTCGGTGCCGGCCGCGCTGGCGCACGCCCGCGAGCATTCACCCAAGCGGCGCGACTTCATCCCGTTGCCGCCATCGGTGGAGGAGGATGAGCCGGAGTCGGGCATCGCGTTCGCCTCGGGCAACTGGCGGCGCGCGGTGACCGGACGCTCACCTGAGCGCGGCCGCGCATCTGGACGCCGGCTACCTGGACAACGCCGACCTGGTCATCGACGAAGGCGAGGTGCCGACCCTCAAACGCCGCCGCGGTAAGGGCAGCGATGCCGAGGCCGAACGGCTGACGGCCGCGATCGAACGGCGCATGCCCGAACGCTCGCTGCTGTGCATCGTCGCGCGTACTGTCCACTGGCTGAAGTCCTACAACGGGTTCTCCAAGTGGATCGGCTTCGGCGGGGTGCTGGCCGACAACGACCCCGAAGAGCAGGAGAAACTGATCAAGTTCAACACGTTGCTGGCCAACCTGGTCGTCTTCCACAACGCCTTGGACATCTCCGATGTCGTGCGGCAGCTCGTGGCCGAAGGCTGGGAGATCACCGCCGACCAGCTCGGCCAGATCGCCCCGTATCTGCGGGCCCACATCAGCCGCTTCGGCGCCTACGCCACCGACGAGCTACATCACCAGCCAGACCCGTTCGACCCCCTACTTAAGGAGGTCGACTTCACCGACGTCGAGCTGGCCGCCTGATTTTCGGCGTGCTGATGGCTCTTGATCACCATGTGCCTCGTGCGGCACGGTCATGATGGAGCGTTCCAGGGTGAGCGGCCGTTGCCGCTGGGTGCGCCATTCGGCCGTCAGTACGGTGGCGTCGTCCTGCAGCCGGCCGCGCTGGTGCTCCAGGATGGCCTGGATCAGGCGGCGCAGGGTTTCCGGAGCCGACATGCCGTCGGCCTCGCGGCGGACGATGAAGTCGATGAAACGCTCCAGCCCGAACAGCTCCCCGCTCGGGCTCTGGGCCTCGATGATGCCGTCGGTGTAGAACAGCAGCCGGTCCGCGGGCTCGAGCTGGTAGTGCAGCAGCCCGGTGGACACTCCCCAGCCCAGACCCATCGGGGGGTCGGGCACGCTGGTCAAGGTGGCGACCTGCCGGCCGCCTCGGATCACCAACGGCGGATGGTGACCTCGATTGACCCAGGTCAGCCGGCCGGTCCGCAGATCGAGATCGGCCAGGACGCCGGTGGCGAAGCGGCCGGTGAACTGCTCGGCGATCGCCGCGTCGATCGCCTCGCTCGTCGCGGGCAGCGTCGTGCCCCGGCGGCGGCTGGTGCGAGCCGACCCGATGGCGATGGTGGCGGTGAGCCCGGCCGCGGTGTCGTGCCCCATCGCGTCGAAGATCGACACATGCAGGGTGTCGCCATCGATCGCGTAGTCGTAGGCATCGCCGCCCACCTCGTAGGCCGGCTCCAGCGCGGCACTGACCACCACCCTGTCGTCGGCGAAGGCCCCAGGCGGCAGCAGGTTCCACAACACCTCGGCCGACAGCGTCATCGGCCGGGCGCGGACCAAACGGGCGTAGGAATCGCTGTAGGGGCGCTTGCTGACCAGCAGCAGCGAGACGAGCGAGGCCAGCCGGCCGGCCAGCAACGCCGCGCCCTCATATCCCCGCTGCACGCTCACTCCCAGGACGCCGACCCGTTCGGTGCCGCTCAGCAACGGCACCCATAGGCGCTGCGGCCCCTCGCCGACCGGCGAGGCAGGGACGCTCTCGGGAGCGGCGGGATCCAGCACGTGCCGGGCCTCGACGATCTCCACGTCGCGGAAGGCGCGCCCGGCCATGGTGGCGTCAATCCGGATCGCCTCGAGCCGTTCGCCGTACACGTCGCACTGCCCGGCCAAGGGCACCAGCAACTGCTGCTGCAGGTCAGCCACGTAGATCATCGTCTGAGAGAAGCCGGCCAACCGTCCGTACGCGGCGACCAGGCCCGGCAGATCCTCCATCGCGGACAGCTGAGTGGCGTCCAGCAGGCCGCCCAGCATCCGCTCACCATCACCCGTCACCTTGACGCCTTCCCCCTGGAGCCCCCTCCCCTCACAATAGATCGTCTCCTCCATGTGGAACGAGCTCCTTTCAAGCGTGCTGACCAGGACTAACGTCCCCCGAGCGTGCTGGGGCGCAGTGTGTGCTTGCCGGCCACCATGCGTGGGTGACGCTCGGCATGCAGGTCACGCCATGACCGGGAAGCGGTGGTCCAGGCCGGTGATGCGCAGCAGCCGGGCCATGCGCGGCGGAACGCCGGTCAGGGCCAGCGTGATGCCCCGCGCCCGGGCACGGCCTTGCACGCCGACCAGCACGCCGATCCCGCCGGCCCCGCAGAAGGTGACCCGGGACAGATCCAGGACGAGCAGGCCGGTGCTGTGGTCGAGGGCGGTGATCAGCCGCTTGCGCAGCCGGGCTGTGGTGAAGATGTCGATGTCCCCTGACAGATGCACGAGGGTCGGCGCCGAGGCGCTCATCCCGGCGAGCGGGGCGATGTCGATGACGGTCATGGAAGGTCTCCTCACGGGAGAAGCTGGATGAGATGCCTGCCGGCCGGAGATCGGCCCGCCGCCAGTACGGGCGGTGCCAGGACCGCTCGATCCGGCCGGCAGGCGGCACACGGGGTCACTGCGACGGCGCCGGCCGTCCCATGGATGGCTGCGCCGGCTGCCCGATGACCGACCCGCCCTCGTCCTCCCAACGGGCCGAGCCGTCGGCCGAGGCACGCAGAGCGGGGTCGCCCGGCAGGTGCGCGAGGGTGAGAATGGCGTCGATGCTCAAGCCGGCGACGTCCTGGGCGGTGAGCTTGAGCGTGGCCTCGGCGGCGCCGGCGACGGTGCCCGCAGGGATGATCAGCAGGACGACCGGCTCGCCGGCGGCGAAGCTGAGAGTGATCACGCGTGGGTCGGTGTGGCGGAACCAGCCGATGCGGACCTGACGCCCGCGCGCGGGGATGCGGCGCGGGATGTTCTGCCACGCATCCCCATGGACGCCGATGCGGAGCGTGATGCGATCCAGCAGTCGGTCGACGGCCGCGATGAGGCCGGGTAGCTCGGCGGCCGCGTCACGGGAGGAGGGCCACCAGGCCCCGTCCACCACCGCCCGCCGATTCGGCACCGGCCGGAGACTGAGGCGTAGCGCGGAATCGACCTGAGGGACCGCGGAGGAGGCGGCGCTGAGAGGCGCGGAGTAGGAAAGAAGCGTCGGCGTCATGATCTGCCTGACCTGTCCGGGCCCTGCGAAGAGGGCCGGTGGTGGTTCGCCGGGGGCGACGCAGACCTGAATGCCAACGCTCGAAGAGACCTCGGTACCTTCAGTGTACGTCATGACTTCCGGAATTGCGCGTTTCCGGAAGTAAACTCCGGGAGTGACTTCCGGAAACGCACCCGTAGAGATCTCCCAGCCCTCCGGAACAGCTTCCGGAAACACCAGCCGGTCGCGAGCGGTCGCGCTTCCCGGCCCGTACGCGGCGATCCTCGACCAGTACGCCACCGCGCTCGATCGCTCACCACTGGCCGACTCCAGCAAGGCCAAGTATCGCTCACGGCTGCGCGGCTACCTCGCCTGGCTCGCCGACCAGGCCGAGGCCGGCGCGCTCGACGGCGACCCGCTCACCGACCCCATCGCCGCCACCGGCGCGGTGCGCGACTTCCGCCGGCACCTGAAGAACGGCCGCCGTGCCCCCAACACCATCGACACCTACCTGTCGGCCCTCGACGACTTCTACGCCCGCCGCGGCCTCGGCAAGCCGCAGGCCCGCCGCGAACGCGACACCCGCCGCACCGCACCCCGCGCCCTGGACCAACGACGGGCCCGCCGCTACGTCCGCCACGTCCAGCTCACCGCCGCCCCACGCGATAAAGCCCTCGCGCTGCTGCCCTACTTCGCGGGCTTGCGCATCGCCGAAGTCGTCGGCCTCGACCTGGCCGACATCCGCCTGTCAGCCCGCAAGGGCGAACTTCGCATCCGCGGCAAGGGCCGCGACGGCGGCAAGATCCGCCACCTGCCCGTCCACCCCGACCTCCGCCAGGCCCTGACCGACTGGCTCCAGGCCCGCGCCGGGTGGAACGGCGCCGACAGCACCGCGGTGTTCCTCAACCAGCGCGGCGGCCGCCTGACCGACCGCGCCGCCCGCGACATCATCACCGGCCTCGGCGAGGCCTGCGGCATCAACGACGACCCCACCGAGCCCTTCGGGCCGCACGTCCTGCGCCACACCTTCGCCACCCAGCTCATCCGCGACGGCAAAGACCCCATCCTGGTCGCCGAACTCCTCGGCCACGGCTCTCTGGACACCACCCGCCGCTACGCCCTGCCGACCGAAGCCGACAAGGCCGCCGCCCTGGACGCGCTCATCACCGACCACTGACCAGAACAACAAACCGGTTCGGAGCGGGTGCCGCGATTGTTTATTCCCGTATCCCAGCCCGGCTGGAGGGCACCACGTCCGCGCCACGGTAGGCGAATGTGGAGGGCAACTGCCTACAGCGTTCGACCCTGGGCAGGGGTGCCTTGCGGATACTGGAGAAAGGAGCCGGCCGTGCCTGAGAATGTCGCACTGATCATTCGATTCCACCTGATGAGCGGCGAAGACGTCTCCGTGATCAGCGGGGACTTCGACGGAGAGCCGGAGGCGGTGACGGCGATCGCTCGTGCTGTGGACGAGCGGCGCAGCCTGGTGTTGATGCGAGCGAGCTATGATCGCGAAGCCGACGTGAACGGCATAGTCATCAACCTCGCCAACGTGGTGTCGGCGCGTGTGTCGAAGACAGACAGTGCTGAGGCGGGCCAGTACCTGTAGCAGCGGGCCTCCCGGTCAAACCGCGTACGCCGAAATCGAACGGGCAACGTCACAGGTCATAGGCGTCACCGCCCCTTTCTCTCGTACTTGGTCTGCCCCCCTGGACGCGGTCGACGCAGCCGTGCGACGCGCCCAGCGCGCGGGCCGGCCCGTCTCGCGGCTGGTCGTGGCGATGAAACCCGGCGGTGACTGCGGCCTGATGCCCGGCATCCTGGCCGCCTACGATGCCGAGCCGGACGCGGTCCCGGTCGACATCGTCCTGTGCTCGGCCCAGGAGCGCGCCGGGATGATCCGCGACGGCCGCGCCGACGTCGGCCTGCTGCACCGCTCGAACACCGACCTCACCGGTCTGGACTTCGCGGAACTCCTGACCGAAGACCAGGTCGTCGTCCTCCCCCGCAACCACCGTCTGGCCGGCCGGGCAAGCGTGCGCCTCGCCGACCTGACCGGTGAGACGATGCCCCGCCTGTCGGCCGACACCTCCAACGGGCTGTCCGTACGGGACGTCGGCCAGCTCCTGCAGCTCATCGCGCTCGGCCGCGCGGTCGCCGTGGTGCCCGCATCCGTACGCGGCCAGCTCCGCGACGACCTGGTCTGCGTACCGGTCACCGACGCCGAACCCACCACCCTTGTCCTCGCCTGGCCGCAAGGAAGCCGAGCACCCGCACTCGCGGCATTCGTCCGCACCGCAACCACCGTCGCATCACGATGACGAGGAGAACGCCGTCAGGCCCCGAACCTGCCGGAGATCATTGCTCGGCCAGGTCGAGGATGGCCGACTGGCCGCCGGCCTCGTAGGCGACGTCGAGCTGGACGCCGGCCTGGCGTGCCGCGTCGGTGATGAGCGGACGGCAGCCCGCCGTGGTGAGGATGAACGGCTGCCCGGCCAGGCGGTGGCTGGCCGGCACCACGGTGACCATCTCGTGCGCGCTGAGCGGGATCGTGTGCAGGCCGGGGGCCGGGAGCGTGACCACGCCGACCTCGGCCGCGCCCCCGCGCAGCCAGCCGCGGACGTCGTCGTCGGCCCCCTCGAACAGGCGTACCTGGACCTGGGGGTGACGATCGGTGAAGGTCCGCAACCGGTGGGCGATGAGGGTGCCGGTGACACTGGGCAGGCTGGCCAGCCGGAGCGGCCCGGTGACCTCACCGGCGGCGGCCGCCACCTCCGCGCGGATCCTCTCCCGTGCCGCTTCCGGGGGCAGTCAGGCGCCGGACCAGAGGGCGGTGAGCAGCGCGTTCAGCCGCTCCGGCGCCTCGACGTGCGGGTAGTGGGCGCTGCCCGGAACCTGCTCGTGCCGGGCGCCGATCCGCTCGGCCGTGACCCGTGCGCAGGCCATGAGAGGGACGCCGCCGCGCTCCCGGTACGGGCCGGGCGCGCCCTCCCAGGTGCCCGAGACGACCAGCTTGGGGAAGGACGCCGCCCGCAGCGCCGGCAGCGGGAGCCCCGCCTCCCAGCAGACGCGTTCGCGCAGTGCCGTGGCGGCCGCGCGCAACCGCCGCTCGCCCGTGCCGGGCTCGGGCATGCCGGTCGAGCCGGCGGCGGCGCGCAGCCACTCCTCGGGCGTCAGGTCGGGAAGGTCGGCGTAGGCGGCGCGGTTGGCGCGCAACGCCTCGGCCACGGCGGGGTGGTCGGCAGCCGCCTGGTAGCAGCCCGGCTCGACCAAGGTGAGCGAGCGCACCGCCACCGGCCGGCGCGCCGCCGCGATCATGGCTCCGACGGCGCCGTAGGAGTGGCCGACCAGGTGCGCGCCCGCGCCGAGGAGTTCGGCGACGTCGTCGGCGTCGGCCAGGTAGTCGCCGGGGAACCTGTCCCCGGCGTCCGGGCTGCCGCCGTAGCCCCGGCGGTCCATCAGCAGCAACCGGAACCGGCCGGCCAGCGTGCGTTGCGCCGCGAACCCGTACACCGGGTCGTCGCCCCAGCTCGTGGAGCCGTGCACGAAGACCGCCGGTGGCCCGGACTCGGGGCCGAGCGCAGTCACGTGCACGTCGCCCGGCAGCGGGCCGTTCGGGCGGAACATCATGGCTGGCATCCGCTTCCTCCTTGAACAGTGTTTAATATTCTTGAACGTTGTATAAGGGAATGGACGGCGACGTCAAGGCGGGTAGGGTGATCGCGTGCCGTCGTCAGAGTCCTCCGGCGGGTCCGTGTGGCTGCGTCCCGAGCGGCCGCCGCGCGACCGTCAGCTCACCCGCGAGCGGATCGTCGAGGTGGCGGTCGCCGTCCTCGACGCCGAGGGTCATCGCGGGCTGTCGATGCGCCGCGTCGCCACCGAACTCGGGGTGACTGCCGGGTCGCTGTACTGGTACGTCCACACCAAGGACGACCTGCTGGAGCTGGCCCTCGACCGTGTGCTGGGTGAGGTGCGCGCCGGCCCCGGCACGTCCGACTGGCGGGACGGCCTGGCGGCGCTGGCCCGCAGCAACCGCGCCATGCTGCTGCGCCACCGGTGGGCCCTGTCCGAGCTGACCGTGCGGCCCAACCTCGGCCCGAACGCGCTCGCCCTGGCCGAGACCGGGCTGCGCCTGCTGGAGAGCGCCGGGTTCGCCGGCTCCGACCTCGACGCCGCCATGGCCGCCGTCAACGATCACGTGGTCGGCGCCGTCATCGCGGAGGTCGCCTGGCGCGACACGCTGGCCCGGATGAGCGGGACCGGGTCCGGCTGGGACGAGCAGGCGGCCGACTACCTGCGCCAGGTCGCCGAACGCCACCCGACGCTGGCCGGCCGGATGGCCGCCGCGGGCGAGATCGACGTCGAACGCGAGAGCGAGCGGCGCTTCACGTTCGGCCTCGACTGCCTCCTGGACGGCCTCGCCACCCGCTGCGCGACCCCGTCCCCGTCATAGCGCCGGGGCCCGGTCCCGTCGCGGGCCGGGCGTCACCAGTTGCGCACCTCGTGCGCCCACGCGATCAGCCCCGCCACGAACCCCTGCCGGTCCGACGGCGACAGGTTGTCCAGAACGCGCAGCAGCGGCGCGGCCCGCAGGGCGACGAACCCCTCGACCATGGCCCGATGGTCGGGGGCCAGCGATACCAGGGTGCGGCGGCGGTCGGCCGGATCCTCCCGGCGTTCGACCAGGCCGGCCCGGCTGAGGTCGCCCACCAGCTCGCTCGCGGTCGGCAGCGACACGCCCATCCTGTCGGCCAGCTCGCTCACGCTGAGCGACGACTCGACGGTCAGCTGCGGGATGACCGCGCCGTGCCTCCCGGTGAGCCCGTGGTTGCGGAAGATCTCCCGCATCCGGTCCGGCATCTCGGCCTGGGCCCGCCGGAAGTACGCCTCCACCAGGGGTACGAAGCCGAGGGCTTCCCTGACCTCCTCGGGGCGTGGCAGTCGCGGGGGCGAAACGGGGTCCGTCACGGTCACAGGTTACAGTGCCCATATCCAAACAGTTCGGATATCCGAAGTGAGGTAGACGTGATTCTGGTGACAGGCGCCACGGGAAACGTCGGACGTCAGCTGGTGGATCTGCTGCTCGGGGCGGGCGAGCAGGTCCGGGCGATCAGCCGCAACCCCGAGCGGGCCGGCCTGCCCGACGGCGTGGAGGTGGTCAAAGCCGACATGTCGCAGGCAGAGGACCTGCGGGTCGCGTTGCGGGGAGCGGACCGCGCGTTCCTGCTCCCGGCCGCCGGCCAGGTGGACGGCTTCCTGCGCGAGGCCGCGAGGGCCGGCCTCGGGCACGTGGTGCTGCTGTCCGCGCTGGCGGTGACCATGAAGCAGGCCGGCGTGCTGGGCAGCGCCCACGCCGAGTACGAGCGGGCCGTGGCCGCGTCGGGGCTGCCGTGGACGTTCCTGCGGCCCGGCGCGTTCATGGCGAACGACCTGCGGTGGGCGCCCGGCGTCAAGAACGGCGGCGTGGTGCGCGCTCCGTTCGCCGAGGCCGCCACCGCGCCGATCGACGAGCGTGACATCGCCGCGGTGGCCGCGCGGACGCTGCTCGACGACGGGCACGCGGGCAAGGCGTACGAGCTGAGCGGGCCCGCCTCGCTGACGACGGCCGAGCGGGTACGGATCCTCGGCGAGGTCCTGGGGCGCGACCTGCGTCTGGAGGAACTGTCTCCCGAGCAGGCCCGCGAGCAGATGATCGCGCATACCCCCGCGCCGGTCGTGGACTCGATGCTCACGCTGTTCGCCTCGTTCGTCGGCAGGGCCGCGGACGTGTCACCGGCCGTGCGCGAACTGACCGGCGACGCACCCCACACCTACGCCGACTGGGCGGCCCGCAACGCCGCGGCGTTCAGCTAAGGCAAGCAGTACGGCCCGCCCGCGCGGGACGCCACCCTCGTGAAGGCCTGATCACGCGGGTGCGCTCATATTGGGACACCGGGGCGTTCGCCGAGCAGATCGGCATCGACGTCGCCGTCATTCGCTCCATGCAGTCCCGCGCTCGAACGCTTGCGTGAGAGGCGGAGGCCATTTCTGAGCGAACCGGAACGTCGGTCTCTTGACCTGTCCGTCCCGCCGCTTGGGTTGCGACGTCTGAACTAGGCCGCCGACCATAGGCGTGTCGCGGTGCGGACGAGGTCGGCGACGGCTTGGGATCTGCTGTGAGGCGGCCAGGCGATGACCGTCGTGACGGACGGCGCGTCCGGCACCGGCACGATGGCGTAGTCGTCGCGCAGCTGGTCCCGGAGCGACTCGGGGACGACGGCGCAGGCCAGCCCGAGCGCGATCAGTTGGAACAGCTGGGTATGGTCGCGCACCTGCGGGCCGGGGCCGTCCGGATGGCCGCCGTCCGGTGCGGGCCAGCGCGGCAGGGGCAGGTCCGTCTGGGCCTTGACCTCGGCCAACGACAGATACGCCCGGCCGGCGAGGGGATGCCCCTTGGGCAGGACCACGACCTGCTGTTCGGTGTGCAGATCCTCGGTGTCGAGCCCGGCTGTCGTGTCGTAAGGCCGATGGAGCAGAGCGACGTCGGTACGCCCGGTGCGCAGCAACCCCTCCGGCTCGCCAGGCCCGCACAGCATCACCTCAACGGGCACTGAGCCCGGTTCGGCGGCGTAGGCATGCAGAAGCTTCGCCAGCAGTTCCCTGGACGCTCCGGCCTTGGTGGCCAGGACCACACCGGGCTGGTCAGCCGCGGCGCGGCGGGTGCGGCGCTCGGCGGCTTCGACCGCGTCGAGCGCGAGCCGGGCCTCCCGTAGCAGCACGGCCCCGGCCTCGGTCAGGGCGACGGCGCGAGCGGTGCGGTGCAGCAGAACGACGCCGAGCCGCCGTTCCAGCTGCTGGATCGCCCGCGACAGTGGTGGTTGCGTTATCGAGAGCCGTTGTGCCGCCCGTCCGAAGTGCAACTCCTCGGCTACGGCGACGAAGTATCGCAACTCCCGCGTCTCCACCGGCTCATCGTATCCAGCGCTGACCACGGCCGATACCCGTGCGGTATCGCCGTCCACCTGACCGGTCTTGGACGCCCCACCCCAGTCCGCAACATGATCGACGGCATGAGTGAACGGACGATCGCGCTGGTGACCGGCGCGAACAAGGGAATCGGATACGAGATCGCCGCAGGGCTGGGCGCCCTTGGCTGGCGCATCGGTGTGGGCGCGAGGGACCGACATCGCCGCGACACCGCGGTCGAGAAGCTGCGCGCGGACGGGATCGATGCGTTCGGCGTGCCGCTCGACGTCACCGACGACGAAAGTGTCGCCGCCGCGGCCGAGCTGATCGCCGGGCACGCCGGAGGGCTCGACGTCCTGGTCAACAATGCCGCGATCACCGGCGCCATGCCACAGACACCGACCACGGTCGAGCCCGCGACCGTGCGAGCTGTCGTGGAAACCAACGTGATCGGCGTCATCCGGGTCACCAACGCGATGCTGCCGATGCTGCGTGACTCGGCAGCACCGCGGATCGTCAACATGTCCAGCAGCGTCGGCTCACTCGCCCTGCAAACCACGCCGGGCATCGACATGGGCCCGGTTCCCGCCGCCTACCTGGCCTCCAAGACCTTCCTCAACGCCCTTACCATCCAATACGTCAAGGAACTGAGCGGCACCAACATCCTGATCAACTCCGGCTGCCCCGGCTTCACCGCCACCGACCTCAACGGCTTCCAAGGCGTTCGCACGCCACAACAGGGTGCGGCCATCGCGATTCACCTCGCGACCCTGCCCGACGACGGACCGACCGGCGGATTCTTCGACGACGCCGGAAGCGTGCCCTGGTGACAGCCACACTTTCCCGCTCCCGACGCCGGCCGCGCATCGCGCGCCACAGGAGAAGCAAGACAATGACCAAGGCAGTCAGATACGACGAGTTCGGTGGAACCGAGGTGTTACGGGTCGACGAGGTCGACCGGCCGGTGCCCGGGAGCGGGCAGGTCCTCGTGCGGGTCAAGGCCGCAGGCATCAACCCCGGTGAGGCGGCCATACGCACCGGCGCGATGGCCGACATCTTTCCGTCCGGGCAGGGCAGCACAGGCCGAGCTGGTCCTGGTCGACGTCGACAACCTCACCCCCAAGCCGGACAGCGTCTCATGGGAGGTGGCGGGCGGCCTGTACGTCGCCGGAGTGACCGCGTGGCGAGCAGTGCATTCCGTACAACTCGACATCGGGGAGACCGTCGTCGTCTCCGCGGCAGCCGGAGGAGTCGGCTCGCTCGCCGTTCAGCTCCCGCGCCGCGCCGGAGCCACGGTCATCGGCCTGGCGAGCGAGCACAACCATGGGTGGCTGCGAACACACGGCGTGATCCCGGTCGCCTACGGTGACGGCGTCATCGACCGGATCAAGGCCGCCGCACCGAGCGGCATCGCCTTCATCGACGCCTACGGCGGCGGGTACGTCGAAATGGCCCTTGCCCTCGGCGTCGCCGCCGAGCGGATCGACACCATCGCCGATTTCGCGACGGCCGCGAGGTACGGGGTCAAGAGCGAACCCGGAACCAACGGCAGGCCGGGCGCTGAGGTACTCGCCGAACTGGCCGCCGACGGGCACCTCGAAGTCCCGATCGCCAACGTCTACCCGCTGACGCAGGTCCGTCAGGCCTACACCGAACTCGAACGCCGACACACCCACGGCAAGATCGTGCTCAGCCCCTGACCGGCACCATGCGACGCAGCCCGCTCAAGGCTCTGCTCAACCGCAGGCGGATCCCCGTCGGGACTGTCCGGTTGCCCCCTGATTGGCCGCGACAACCCGGGCGACACGTTCGGCAGATCCGGAAGCAAGCCCCGCATCGCCGCTTCCGCCGCGTCGTCGTCCGGCGGAACCAGTTGCTCGACCTGGTCAGTGCGTGCCGCACCTCCTCGTGGCAGGCGACGGTCTCCACCGGCCGCCCGCCACGACACGGCCACGTCCAGGTCGGCCCGGCACGCGTCGACCAATTCCAACTCCTCGATCAGGACCCGCGAAGCCTTCGCCGGCGTCCGCGACGCGTTCTCCAACCGGGGCGGCGTCGCCAGACGCTCCCTCTCCGCCGCCCGACGCACCATGCTGGTCAGCCGCGCCTGCATCAGCATCGACGGTGGCGATCTCGTGGAGGCGTTCCAACGCCTTCGCCGACCTCCGGGGAAGATCGGACGGGCTACTGGCGCTACATGAGCGATTTGAAGACGATCCGGCGAGAAGGAGCTCTCCGTTCCGTGGGGCACCCGTAGTGGGGCGCATGTGGCCAGAGGGACAGTAAAGTCTCCCTCGAATACAGAACGGAGTTGAACAAATACTCAAAGAGACGCATCGATGCGAGTACGACCCGCGCCTGTTCAGCGGCTCGTCCCCAGCGAAGGGCGGAAGGCCCTCATCCGGAAGGTGTGCCAGATATGACAACACCCAACACCGCGTCTCCCCAGCAGGGAGCCTCGAAAGTATGGCTCCAGACGGGCCCGCTCGCCTTCGGCCACCCGCTCAGGGGTGCCGACCGTGTCCACGAGAAGGTCTCTGAGGTTCCGGACCTGCAGATCCCCTTCCCTGGTGTGTGGGAGGTCTCCTATCACGCCCTCCACGCGGTGGCTGTGGCGTCGCCGCATCTGTATGTCCACACAGCGTTGTTCATCAATGGCGTGCTCCTTCCCGGCAGTGAAGCACAGAGCGGCCTGGCCGGTGTCGATGCAACACTGCGAGCCACCGCCGGGCAGACGCTCCTGCAGACCTTCGCCGCCGGAGACGTCGTGACACTTCACGCCTACCGCATCGGGACCGGCGAGGCCGTCATTGAGAGTGGTGGCGACGGGCGCACCGGAATCATGGCGCACTGGGTGAGCGCGGTCTGAGCGCCGACGCCCGCAGGCGAAACGGCTGGGGGTCGTACTGCTCGGCGGCGAACGTCCCCGCCATGTCATCGCGGCGGGAAGCGTCGGACTTCCCTCCGAACGCTCGGACCGAGCCCGGCGGCGGGGAACTGTCGTCGTCGCCCGCTGTGGCCGGCGGGACTGCCTGGCCGGGGGGCGACGCCTGCATCGGGGGTGAGCCTACGGAGGCAGGCATTCCTCACTGCCACGACACATCACTCAGAGTGTTCAAATATGTACGTTAAGTAGCGAGGATCGGGATTCTGATCACATAGCGCGGAACCCGGAGCCGTACTCTCACCAGAAGGAGCCCCCGCATGAGCATGATCCAAACCGGCGTCCTCGACCTGGACTCCACCCACCCCGTGGCCACCACCGGTGGCGACACCTCCACCTTCACCCACGTGACGTTCCCGACCCCGTTCCCCGCCGGGGCACGCGTGATCGTCATCCCCTTCGTCCAGACCTTCAACGGACCCGAGACCCCCGGCCTCAGAATCGCGGACGTGACGCCGCAGGGCTTCCGGATCCGCATCAACGAGATCCTCGCCGGCGCCACCAAGAGCGACGGACACCACACCCGCGAAACCATCGGCTGGCTGGCCACCACCGTCTGACTCCGACCAAGCCCCTCTAGGGCCTGTACGGAGTTGAGATCAGAGGGATTGCCTGCGGTACGGCCGGTGACCCTGGTAGGCCATCGAACATGGCGCGTGGAGACCTCACCGA
>NZ_JBFAMZ010000052.1:0-18228 GCF_040674635.1 Nonomuraea sp. NPDC049758 | reverse complement strand
GGTGCCGGCCACTCGTGGAGCCGATGCGTGGACGCTTGCTTCGGTCACGCCGTGGTTGTACGCGAAGGTGACTGATGCCGGTGGGTCCAAGTTGATGCTGGGCGCCGAGATCGAGCATGACCCGGCCGTTCCGGCGCAGGGTACGGGGGTGATCTGGGCCGGTAAGGGGGCCACCGCCTACAATTCCGGCGGCAACGCCTGGGTGCAGGTACCGGCAGACAAGCTCGCCGATGGCATGAAGGTCCGTTGGCGGGTGCGCGGCGTCACCACCGCGGGTGCGGAAGGCGAGTGGTCGCCCTGGCAGACCGCCACCGTCGACCTGCGCAAGCCCAGCGTGGACGGCCTCGGCATGAACCCGGCGATCCGCGGCACCACCTCCTGGACGGCCGAGTCGCTGACGCCGTGGATGTACGCCAAGGTGACCGACCCGGAGAACCGGCCCGGGAAGCTCAACGTCGAAGTAGAGCACGACCCGGCCAAGACCGACCAGGGCACGGGCCTGATCTGGTCGGGCGCATCCGACAAGGAGTACGCCTCCGGCACCAACGCCTGGGCGGTCGTTCCCGCCGACAAGCTGACCGACGGCTGGCAGATCCGCTGGCGAGCGCGGGCCACCACCACCTCCGGCGTGTCCGGACCGTGGTCCACATGGGTGTACGCGACCGTAGCGGCATTACCCTTCGAGTCGTTCTCCCCGGCCAACAACGGCCAGGTAGGCACCTTGACGCCGGTTCTGTCCGCCAACGCGCGGCCCTTCAACAAGGGCGAGGTCAAGTACTGGTTCCAGATCTGCGCCGGCAGCGCGCCGAACTGGCGCTGGTGCAAGGACTCGGCGGAGAAGACCGAGGACTGGACCAAGGAAGGCACCTGGCAGGTCAACGACGCCCGGCTGAAGTGGGGCGAGACGTACTCGTGGATGGCCAAGGCCGCCACGACTTACACCACGGTGACGTCCTCATGGCGGACCTTCACCCCGATGCCCGAGCAGGGCAACATCAACGGGCTGCTGTCGGCCGGCACGCAGGGCCGCGAGTTCAACCACACCTCGGGCAACTTCGCGCATACCGCGACCGACGCCTCGGTGGCGGTGGTGGGACCGCCGCTGTCGGTGAGCCGTACCTACAACAGCCTGGACCCGCGCACCGACGGCATCTTCGGCGCAGGCTGGACCACCCGCTGGGACATGCGGATCGAGACCGAACCGACGGGCAGCCTGCTGGTGACCTACCCGGGTGGCGAGCAGATGCGGTTCGCGCCTTCGGGTAACGGCAACTACGCCCCTCCGCAGGGGACATTCGCGACGCTGGCCGCCGAGCAGGCCGGCGGCTGGCGATTGATGGACAAGTCGGCCACCTCCTACTGGTTCGACGCGTCCGGCCGCCTCACCAAGATCACTGATCACAGGAGCCGGGCGCAGCAGCTGACCCGGGGCACCGACGGCAAGCTGACCAAGGTGACCGCCGCCGGGGGCCGGTCGCTGACGTTCACCTGGGCCGGGAACCACGTGGCGAGCGTGTCCACCGACCCGGTGGACGGCCACCCGCTGACCTGGACCTACACCTACGAGGGCGACTTGCTGGTCAAGGTCTGCCCGCCGACCTCTGCGACCGCCTGCAACAGCTACTCCTACGGAACGGGCTCGCGCTACAAGAGCGTGATCACGGACTCCCGGCCTGAGTACTACTACCGGCTCAACGAGGCCGATACCCGCACCTACACCACCGTCACGAGCGCGGCAGGCTGGAACATCACCGAGGAGCAGGCCAAGCTGAACGGGAACACCCCAGCCGACCTCGGGGCCCAGGTTCCGGGCGCGCTGGCCGGGTCGCCGGACACGGCGATGCGTTTCAAGGGCGCGACGACTTCGACCTTCGTGCAGTTGCCACGAAACGCGATCAGCGGTCAGGGCGGAGAGCTGACGGTCGAAGCATGGTTCAAGACCACCGCCTCCGGCACGGTCATCGGCATGCAGAACACCGCTGACAACACCCCGTCGGCCTCCGCTCCGGTGGTGTACGTGGGCACGGACGGCAAGCTGCGCGGCCAGTTCTTCACCGGCCCGTCCACGATCGCGCAGGTCCCGATCACCTCCACCGGCGCGGTGAACGACGGGGCCTGGCATCACGTGGTGCTGTCGGCGACGGAGGCCAAGCCCGCCACGAGCTCGACCCGGGCGGAGCACACCCAGACGCTCTACCTGGACGGCATCGCCGTCGGCACGCTGGCAGGGGAGATCCAGTACGGCGACATGGCCGAGGCTCGGATCGGGTCTGGTCAGGGCTCGTCGGCCTGGCCGTTCACGACCAGCGCGGCCGCGATCTTCCCGTTCAACGGCGACATCGACGAGGTGGCGATCTACGGCAGGCCGCTCGGTGCGACTGCGGTGGCCCGGCACTTCGCGGCCGGCAAGCTGCAGCCGCAGTTGACGCAGGTGACGATGCCGTCCGGCCGGGCCTGGGTGGTCAACACCTACAACCAGGATGGTGGCCGGCTGGCCACGCAGATCGACGCCAACGGCGGCAAGTGGACCCTCGCGGAGCCGTCCTACGAGAAGCAGACGACGCTGTCGACGTTCATGACGGTGAAGGTGACCGACCCCCACGACGGGGTGGTCACCTACGTGGCGGACGCCCAGCGAGGGTATCGGCCGGTCTCGGAGACCGACCAGGTCGGCGCGACCACCAAGTGGGCATACGACGTGGGCGGGTTCCCGGCCAAGGTGATCGACGCCAACGGCAACGCGATCGAGGTGGCGTTCAACGAACGCGGGAACCTGCTGTCGAAGAAGACGTGCCGTGCCGCGGACAAGTGCCACACGGAGTACTACGACTACTTCGTAGATGTGGACAAACCGTTCGACCCGCGCAACGACGCGAAGGTCGGCCAGCGCGACGCCCGGTCGGGCTCGGCCACGGACGAGACGTACAAGACCTCGTGGACGTACAGCGCCTTCGGCGAGGAGCTCAAGGCCACGACGCCGGCGACCGACGGTTTCCCGGCCGGTCGCAGCGCGAACCACGCCTACACCGACGGCACCGAGCCGGCAGTCGGCGGCGGTACGACGCCTGCGGGCCTGGTGAAGTCGGCCAAGGACTTCAAGGGCAACGAGACCACGTTCGCCTACACGGCGGCCGGTGACCTGGCCAGTGAGACGTTGCCGTCCGGGCTGGTGAAGAAGTACACCTACGACGCGCTGGGCCGGATGACTGCCACGACGGAGATCTCCAAGGCGTTCCCCGCGGGGGTCACCAGCACGGTCGCCTACGACGGGCTGGGACGGGTGCTGACCAAGACCGGCCCGGCCGCCAAGAACGGCGTCGACGGCAAGACGCACACGTTGCGCCTGTCGACCGTCTACAACGACGACGGGCTGCCGGTCACCGAGACCAGCGAGGACCTGACCGGAGGGGACGCGCCGCGCAGGACGATCTACACCTACGACGCGTACGGCAGGCAGGAGACGATCACCGGGCCCGAGGGCGGCGTGCAGAAGTACGTCCACGACCGCAGGGGGCAGAAGACCTCCTCCACCGATGCGCGGGGCACCACGCTGGCCTACACCTACACCCCTCGTGGCGAGCCGGCCACGACGGTGCTGAAGGGGTGGACGAGCAGCCCGCTGGACTCGAAGCCGGCCACGGACGTGGTGATGGAGTCCTTCGCCTACGACCCGGCGGGCCGGGTGGCCTCGCAGACGGACGCTATGGGCCGCACCACTACCTACACCTATTACGCGGACAACCTGCCGTTGGAGGCGACCGCCAAGGGCGTGAAGCTGAACGGCTCCACCACGGGCCGGGACGTCGTTCTGGACTCGAGGGCGTATGACGCGGCCGGGCAACTGGTACGGCAGACCACCGGGGGCGGCACTCTCCGGATCGACGCGACGTTCGACGAGGCCGGGCGGAACACCTCGCTGGTGGTGGACCCGGAGAAGCTGGCGCGTAAGACAGCCTTCACCTACGACGCGAACAACAACGTGGTGAAGGTGACGCGGACCGCGGCCGGCACCGACCGGGCAGAGACCACGGAGTTCGCCTACGACGTGCTCAATCTGCCGGTCCGGCAGACCGTCCGTAACGAGGGCGCTGACCTGGTCACCACGCTGACCGTGGACGACCGTGGCCTGGTCACCGAAATGACCGACCCCCGAGGTAACGCCGTGGGCGCCACGCCGGCGGACTTCGCCTCGTCGCTGACCTACAACGAGCTCGGCCTGCCGACGCTCCTGCAGATGCCCGCCGTACAGGTGGAGCGTAACGGCGGGGCGGCGGCCACCCAGCGGCCGGTCTCGAAGCTGGGCTACAACGCCTTCGGTGAACGGACCCACCAGCAGGACCCGGAGGGCCGCGTCATGACGACGGCCTACGACCGGGCAGGACGGGCGATCACGCAGACCGCCCCGGCGTACACGCCGCCGGGCGGGCAGCCGATCACCCCGACCTCTACGAGCGAGTACGACGCCGCCGGACAACTGGTCAAGGCGACGGACCCGCGCGGACAGGTCACCACGGCCGTCTATGACGGGCTGGGCCGTAAGGTGCAGATGAACCAGCCCCAGGCGAGCGCCTCCTGGAGTTACGGCTTCGACCTGCTCGGCGAGCCGTTGTGGACGACCGACCCGACCGGGGCGCGCTCGGAGTCGACCTACGACGAGCTGGGGCGGCAGATCACGCTGACCACGATCGAGCGCAAGCCCACACCGGCCATCTACATCACCAAACAGGAGTACGACGACGCGGGACGCCTGGTGAAGACCACCCGCCCCACCGGGGACGTCTCGACCCGCGCCTACGACGCGACCGGTGCGATGGTCAAGCACACCGACGCGCTCGGGAACGCGACCACGTTCGGTTTCGACCTGGCCGGCCGGCCGGTGTCGACCACCAACCCTCTCGGGCTGACCTCGCAGGCCGTCTATGACCTGGCCGGGCGGAACACCGAGACACGGGAACTGGACGCGAACGGAGCGCTGCTCCGCGTTCGCAAGACCGGTTACGACTTGGCCGGGAACCCGGTCAGCTCCACCTCGGCGTCCGGGCACACCGTGGCCCGGACCTTCGACGCGGCCAACCGGCTCACGTCGTTGGTGGAACCCGTCTCGGCAACTGAGACGATCACCAGCTCGTTCGGCTACGACGCCGCGGGGGCGCAGACTCGCGCCACCAACGGTCGCGGGCACTCCACCTACACCAGCTACAACACCCTGGGCCTGGTGGAGTCGATGGTCGAACCGGCCACCGCCCAGCACGCGGAGCTGAAGGACCGAAGCTGGACGATGACCTACGACGCCAGCGGAAACCCCGTGGCCAGCCTCGCACCCGGCGGAGTGAAGGTGGAGCGGACCTTCGACGAGCTGAACAGGCTCGTCAAGCAGACCGGTTCAGGCGCGGAGGTGGAGACCGAGGCCAAGACGTTCGGCTACGACCTGGTCGGCCGCCTGACCAGTGCCAACGACCTGACCTTCACGCTGAACGACCGAGGCATGCTGTTGAAGACCAGCAGTACGGTCGCCGGTGACCAGAGCGTCTATGCCTACGATGCCGACAAGCGGCTCGTCGAGCGCGTCGACGGCACCGGCACGTCCACCTTCGTCTGGGACGACGCCGACCGGCTCACCCAGTCGGTGGACCCGGTCTCGGCCACGACCATCGGATACAGCTACGACAAGGCGAACCGCCTGGTCGGGATGTCGTACGGCGCCAACGGTGCTCGCCGCAGCTATGACTACGACGGGTTGAACCGCCTCACCAAGGACACGCTGACCACCTCGGCCGCGGCGCCGATCGCCTCCATCGAGTACGGCTACGACGTGGACGACAACATGACGTCCAAGACCACCACCGGCACCGCCGGGGCCGGCAACAACACCTACACCTACGACTGGGCCAACCGGCTCACCTCCTGGACCGGCCCGGACGGCACGAAGACCGACTACGGCTGGGACGCTGCAGGCAACCGCGTCAAGGCCGGCGACAAGACCTACACCTACGACGAGCGCGGCCGCCTCACCTCCGGCGACGGGCGGACCTACACCTACACCGCCCGCGGCACCCTGGCCGAGGAGGGCGGCGGCATGGTCCGCATCACCAAGTCCGACGCCTTCGACCGGATGGTGAGTGACGACGGCGTGACCTACGACTACGACGCCCTCGACCGGGTCGAGACCCGCGGCTACGGCGGCAAGACCCAGCGCATGACCTACGATGGCGTCAGCAACAACCTTGTCACCGTTACCGACACCGCCACCGGCAACAAGACCGCGATGTTCGGACGCGACGCCCTCGGCCGCACTCTCGGTCTGTCGGACGGCGCCGGCGCCCAGCTCGCCTTCTGCGACCTGAGGGGCGACCTCATCGGCGCGTTCACGGCCACCGGCACGGCACTGATCGACTCGGTTGCCTACAATCCGTTCGGCGAGGTCGTCTCACGCACCGGAGCCGCCCACACTCTCGGCTATCAGGGCGGCTACACCGACCCGAACAGCGGAAAGATCAACATGGCGGCCCGGTGGTACCAGCCCAACACGGGCAGCTTCGTCAGCCGCGACACGCTCACCCAGAGCCCCGACCCCAGCGTCCAGCTCAACCGCTACAGCTACGCCAACGACAATCCCCTCACCAACACGGACCCGACGGGGCACGCGACCAAGAAGCAGACCAAGAAGGCCAACGCCAAGAAGGACACCAAGAAGAACCTGACGCCCAAGCAGGAGTACGCCGCCTGCAAGAAGCAGAAGTTCAAGAACAAGAACGGGATCAACTGCGACGACGAGGAGAGCCTCGCCACCTTCTACAAGGACTGTAAGAAGGGGTACAACGCATACGGCGACGCGGCCGACGCCTGCAAGGGCGCCTACAGCCAGCTCAGCCAGTGCTACTTCAAGAGCGGGAAATATCAGACGTGTGAGAACAAGGCGGTCGAGAAGGCCTGCAGTGATCGCCCAGGCAAGGGCACGGACTACTGCCATGGGGCGATGCCCGGCTACAAGGCCTGCCGCAAGGGGGACATCGATCGGTCGATCTGCATCGAGGGCACACACGAGTACGGAGTCTGCCGAGGGACGACTGACGACACCGGCCCGAACAAGGGGGTCTGCGCCGAGGCCACCCGGGAGTACGAGGACTGCCGGCAGCAGGGCATGGACGCCGACCCCGTCTGCCACAAACTCCGTGATACCTATGTGCGCTGCAGGTCGACCGGCTCCATCGGGAACGCGAAGAAGAAGGAGAAGCGGTTCGAGCAGGACGCCGGTGAATGCGCCGGCGTCGCCGACCAGTACATGGAATGCGTGAAGGGCGGCCATGCGGCCTCTGACTGCGCCTACCTGGGCCTGATCCAGTCCGAGTGCCTGGCCAAAGAAAAGGGAACAGAAAAGCAGTGCGAGGGCCTAGCCGAGAAGTTCGCCTGGTGCCTGTCGAACCCGAAGCACAAGTACTGCGACGGCAAGCCGGACACCAAGTGTGTTCCCCAGGGGGCCGGTCAAGTGGTCGAGTGCACCGAATACTACTACGCGCCGGAAATGTGGCTAATGGAGAATGTGCTCGGTGATTGGGGAGGCGGACTGGGAACTCCTTGCGAGTTCAGTAGTCTCGTCACTCAGAATGAGAAAGCCGAAGCCATCTGTGGCCTAGCCGGACTGGTCGGGGATGCCATCGTGCAGAAGGGCATCGAATGGATCAACAGTAAGTGGTCCGATTTCCGCGACAAGTACCCGGGCTGTGGCGCCTGGGTCAGCTACACCAACACTGCTCGAACAGCCGGCACGTCCCTGTTGAACCCGAAGTTCAAGCCTGATTGTCATTGATGGCGAATCGATCGGACAGGGAATCCAGGAGCGGCGTGCGGCCGCTCCTGGTGATGCTGTGCCTCGTCGGCGTGCTGACGGTGGTGCTGGCCGGATCGGCGGCCGCCGAGCGACCGATGTTCGAAAGGTGCCGTGGCGTGCATTCCGGGTCCCCTGAATGCGCGCAGGCGCGTGTCATGGTGTCCGAATGTCAGCAGAGGTCTGCACATCGGGAAGAGTCCGTCTGCAAAGGTGCACGCCGCGTCGTCGACCGATGTATGCGCCTGGATGTGAAGGGGGCGGGATCGTCCACGTGTGCAGTTCTCACCGTGGATTATCTGAGTTGCGTCGAGCAGGATCTCTCTCCTCTGTCATGCCAAGAGCTGGGCACGGTCTTTCTCGACTGCATGCAACAGCTGGGGATGACGGAGAGGGGGTGCCGGGCGGACTGGCGGGAACTGGTCGAATGTAAAAAGCGCGGCCTCGACCCCGAGCTGTGCCCGGTAACCGGAAATCCCAGACCTTGGCGTGTTCGCCCAGGCGAGGAGCTCGGAGGACCGGGCGGGCGCTCATGAACCCCGCAGGGGCGCGGGCCGTTGCGGAGGTGGGCGTCCGCGGGCTGAACAGGCGGCTCTGCGGTACTCACTGATCAGTCCTGTGCCGATCCTTCGGTGGTGGGCCCGGCGCCTTTCTTCACCGAGCGTCCGTCTGCCTGCGGTGTGCGGCACCCACCAAAACGTGCCTTGGCCGGCGCGCTCGCCGGGGTTGGTACGGCGCTTCACGTGCGGATTCTGTGCTGCTTCACGTAGTACGGCTGCTGCGGTGGCCCGCACCGCTGTCGCGGGCGGGCGCGTTGCAGGAGTCGGTCGACCGCGAGCTTTCGTCAGAGGTAGGTGCCGTACAGGTCTGTGGTGGGCCAGGTGGTCACCGCGTTGGCGGCCTTGTGGAGGGCCGGGTCGATGTCGGCGTAGCTCAGGCCGGAGGCGTCGTCGCGCTGGTTGAAGAGCGCGGCCCAGGTCAGCCCGTCATACCGGCGCACCAGGAGGGTGTAGGTGCCGGGGAGGCTGCCGGTGTGCCAGGTGTTGCGGCCGCCGGTGACGTTGCGGACCGACCAGCCGCAGCCGTACCACCAGCCGTCGCCGTTGACGCCGGTCTCGGGTTGGGCGAAGGCCCGGGAGATCGACGTCGAGGTGAGCACGGAGCCGGCGGCGTCGAAGATCCCGGCGAAGCGCACCAGGTCGACCGCCGTTGCCAGCCAGCCGCCGTGCGCGTCCATGTTCTCCAGGTTGAACGAACCGTACGGAGCCGGGACGGACGTGCCGGAGGCGTCGAACACCGTCTTTCCCGTGTACTTCGAGACGTACGGCACCTCGCCGGTGACGGCGCCGGCCTTGAGCGTGCGCCCGAGCCTCATCCGGGTGATCCCGCGCGGCCCGAGGATCTTCTGCTGCACGTACGTGCCGTACGGCATGCCGCTGACCTTCTCGATGATCCGGCCGAGCAGCAGGTAGTCGTAGTTGGCGTAGGCGTACGTGCTGCCGGGGTCGTGGTCCAGGGGCAGGCCGCTGGCGTACCGCATGATGTCGGCCTGGCGGACGGGCAGCGCCGAGCCGAGCGCCCTGGAGACCGCCAGGTCGCTGAACATGGGGTCGGCCGTGATGGAGGAGTCCCAGCCGCCCAGGTGCTGCAGCAGCCTGAGGACGGTCACGTCCTTCAGCCGGGGATCCACCGTCTTGCCGGACGGCGGCGTCAGGGGGAGCAGGTCGGGCAGCCGGTCGGTGAGCTTGAGCTTGCCGTCCTGCACCAGCTTGAGGACGGCCGCGCCGGTGATGGGCTTGCTCAGGCTGGCGATCCGGAACAACGAGGTCGGCTGGGTCTTCAGGGTGGTGCTGGTCGTCCACGTGTAGCCGCGGGCCAGGACGAGCTTGCCCTTGCGGGTGACGGCGAGCGATCCGCAGGAGAGGTTGCGGGCCTGCATGAAAGCCTTCATCGTGCTGTCGAAGCTGCCCAGCCCGGCTCCCAGGGTTCCGGTCGTCTTCCACGTCCCGGCGGCGGCGTCCGCCCTGCCCGGCTGACCGGCGACGAGCCCGGCGCCGGCCAATCCGAGCCCGGCCAGGCCCATCGTCCGGCCGAAATCGCGTCGGGTCAGCCTGTCAGGCATCTGTCTTCCTCCTTGATCGAACAAAACACCACCGGGCAAACTACCTCAAACGTCGCCGCTGGTGGCGCAGACCGCCCGAGCCGGGCGTGGTAGGGCAGTCCCCACCATCCGGACACCGGGCGGCATGATCGATTCCGGCGCTCGGCAGCCACAGGATGGGCACATCACCTCATCTAGGGAGTTGCCGAGAACATGCGTAAGTATCTTGCCGCAGCTGCAGCCGCCGTCGTCCTGCTGGGCGCCGCGTCCCCGGCGCTGGCCGCCGCCAAGCCGTCGTCGCCCACCTTGCAGCAGCAGCTTGACCGGTTGACCCAGCAGGACGGGCTGGCGGGTGCGCTGGTGTCGGTGCGTGAGCCCGACGGCCGGGTCAGGACGTGGACGTCCGGCGTCGCCGAGCGCGGCTCTGAACGGCCGATGGTCGGCGCGGACGCGCACTTCCGCATCGCCAGCGTGACCAAGTCGGTTGTCGCGGCCACCGCGGTGCGCCTGGCGGACCAGGGCAAGATCGATCTGGACGCCCAGGCGGAGCGGTACGCGCCCGGTCTGCTCGACGGCAGGCCGATCACCGTGCGGCAACTGCTGACGCACACCAGCGGCCTGCCCGAGTACCTGATGCTGATCGACCCGGCGCGCCTCGGCACCGACGCCGACGCCGACTTCCTGCGCCTGGCCCTGGACGCCGAGCCCACCGGCGAACCCGGCGAGAAGTGGGCCTACTCCAACACGAACTACCTGGTGGCCGGCATGCTCATCCAGAAGGTCACCGGCAAGGACTTCCGGACGGTCACCCGCCAGGGCGTCCTGAAGAACCTGCGCCACACCTACTGGCCGCGTCAGAACGAGCTGGACGTCCGCGGCAGGCACGCCCACACCTACGGCGTGAACCCGTTCGACCCGAAGAGCCAGGGCAAGGTGGTCGACACGACCCTGGAGCCCGGCTACCTCTTCGGCGCCTCTGGCGGCCTGATCTCCACCCCCGACGACCTGAACCGCTTCTGGCAGTCCCTGCCCGCCTCCACGATCAAGACCATGCTCGCCCGGACCGTCCCCGCCAACGACCCGCCGAAGGCCGACTACGGCCTGGGCGTCTACTCCTACCCGTTCGCCTGCGGCCCGGCCTGGATGCACGACGGCGGCCTGCCCGGCACCCGCGTCCTCAGCGGCCGCGACCGCTCGGGCCGCGCCGTCACCCTCTACGTGACCGGCACCCCGAAGAGCGACGCGCACATCTTCGAAGCCTTCGGCACCGCCCTGTGCGGCAGGTAGCCGGGCCCGTCGGGGGAGCCGTCACGGGCGGGAGCCCGGTTCAGGCCGGCTGCCTCCTTCGCCTCGCGCCACCGGCGTCAACGGCGCAGGAGCAGGCGCAGCAGGCGTAGTGCCCGGGAGCGGCGGGCCGAGTCGGCCGAGAACATGTAGATCATGGCGGGGAGTGTCACCAGCGCGGCGCTCGTCACGACCAGTGCGGCGAGATGGGGCAGCATCATGGAGCTTCCCTTCGAGAATTCGGCATCGCCTCGGCCGGTGCCGAGGGCGCGATATCAGGATGGGGCGCGCCGAAGTGCCGTTGACAATCTGTGCCAAGGTCATACGCGATCCGATGAACCCGTACATCGGCTGACAGAAACTGACAGTTCCCGCCCGGATGGCGATGTGCACGGATCCGTCACGGGTGGGTTTGGTTCTCCGGGATTCAGGAATCCTGACATCACCATGTCTCCGCAAGCCCCCCTGCCGGAGGATCCCCTGGCCGTTCTGCGGGAACGGCTGCGGGACCTGCATCTCCACGCGGGCGAGCCCAGCAGCCGGGCTCTGGCCAGGCAGACGGGCGCGATGAGCCACTCCACTGCGCACGGGGTGATCCGCTGCGTCAACCTGCCTCGATGGGGCAACCTGGAGCTCGTGGTGGAGGCGTTGCAGGGCGACGTCACGGAGTTCAAGGCACTGTGGATCGCCGCCCACGACATGCGTTCGCAGCGCGGTCGCCCGCTGGATCCCGAAACCGGGCCCACGGCCCGGACGGAGGACCCCCGGGGGCCGGCCTCCGATCCACTGCACGAGCTGTACCGGCCCGTGGATGAGGCGAGGGCGGAAGGTCACTCCGGCGCCGTCTGGTCGGTGGCCTTCCATCCGGACGGGCGCATCCTGGCCAGCGGCGGCGGCGACGGGACCGTGCGGCTGTGGGACACGGTGACGGGCGGGCCGTGGCGGGAGCCTCTGCTGGGCCACACGGGTGCCGTCGTGGCGGTGGCCTTCCATCCCGATGGGGATCTGGTGGCCAGTGGCGGCAGCGACAAGACGGTACGCCTGTGGACGATCGACGGGCTGCGACCGGTGGGTGAACCGTTGCACGGCCATGCCGGCACTGTCTGGTCGGTGGCCTTCCACCCGAACGGGCACGTCCTGGCCAGCGGCGGCATCGACGGCACCGTGAGGTTGTGGGACACCACTACGGGACGTCCGTTGCGGGGTCCGCTGATCGACCATGACGGCGCCGGCTGGGCCCTCGCCTTCGACCTTGACGGACACCTGCTGGCCAACGGAGGGGACGACGGCATGGTCCGGTTGTGGAACACGACGTCCGGGCAGCCGGTCAGTGAGCCGTTGGCAGGTCACAGCGGCGCGGTCGTGACGGTGGCCTTCCACCCGGACGGGCACGTCCTGGCCAGCGGCGGCGACGACGAGACGGTGCGGTTGTGGGATCCCGCGTCGGGACGCGCCACGGCGGCCCCCTTCGTCGGCCACATCGGCCCGGTCCGGTCGGTGGCCTTCCACCCGGGAGCGGACTTGGTGGCCAGCGCCGGCGATGACGGGTTGGTCCGGTTGTGGCAGCTCGATTCCGGAAAGCAGGTGGGGCGGCCTCTCGACGGCCACACCGGTCCCGTCCGGGCCATCGCCTTCCACCCGCACGGGCATCTGCTCGCCACCGCGGGCGCCGACAGGAAGGTGCGGTTGTGGGAGAGCACTCAGCCGCCCGACCACCGAGTGCTGTACCGGCGCATCGACAACCTGCACGCCCGTTTACGCGGGTCGAATCCATAGAGGCGGTCGCCGGGCGAACGCGCCGCGATCCGTACCGAGGTGGTGATCATTCGTTTCTGATCACGGAGGCGAGGAATCGCATCTCCAGCATGCTCTGGGAGAAGGCGACGCCGGTGAGCTTCTTCGCCAGCGCGAACGATCGCTGGAAGGGGGCGTGGAGGCCCGGGCCTTCCCACTCGTGGTTGGGATCCAGCCCTACCTCCCACATCTCCAGAAACAACCGGTCGGGCTCACTGCCCATGCGCGCGTGCGGAGAGAGCTGGTTGAAGCAGGTGATCTCTTCGCCGTCGATCGCATAGGTGAAGGAGTCGTCGGCGTGGAGATTTCGGCTGATCGACACGACCTCGGTCCCTTGGGAGAGAGCCGGCAGCAGGCAGTTGAAAGCGCCTGATCCTGTCCAGAGTTGGACGAGCACCGTCCAGCCCGCCGTCTCGAGTGCGCCCACGTAGTCACTGCGCAGGTCGTCGGCGTCGATGCACTCCACCGTTCGTTCCTGGAGACCGTCGAAGGTCACCTGCTCGATGTCGCCGGGCCCTGCGCCGAGGCGGGTCAGCGCTTCGCGAGGGGTGAGGGACCGGGCGAAGGACACACACGAGACGTCATAGAACGGGCCGTACGTGGCCAGCCAGTCGAACTCCTTGTACGCGTCTCTCACGTCAGCGCTCCCATGATCAGTTGCCGGACATCATCGCAATGATCTTTGAGAGACCCAGACGACCGGTCGGCGCTGGGAGCGGGTACCGAAAGAGCTGTTGCTGATGACAGGTGGCGGCAACGGTGCGACTGTGAAGGCAGGGCGACCTGCTGGAGGAGATCGTGGAACACCCCGAGCTGACCACGGACATGGTTCTCGCCGCCGTCCGGGATCACGGATTCGCGGCTTATGACGTCCTGGTCAAGGATTTCCCCTCGGAAGTGGTGGTCGCGGAGTTCACGAAGGCGGCCAGGTCGGGCTTCACCACCTTCGGCGTAGGGGTGCACCTGGCGTCGTTGACGGACAAGGGGCGGGAGCGTCTCGGGTAGGCACAGTCTGCGGAGTTCTGCGGGGCGCCGGATGCCGGGGTGACGGCACAACGGGCCGGGGCGGCGGGGCGGCGGGGCGGCGGGGCGGAGTGATCGTCCGACGTGGCGTGGTGACGGCGCTCGCGGGCGCCGCCACCGCAGCCACCGCAGCCACCGCAGCCACCACAGCCGTCACGCACCTCCGGCCTGCGGGTTCACCCACATCGGTGGGGGCGCGTGACGGAAGGCGCGAGCACATGCTCCACGCCAAAGCCAGTGGCTCTGGCACGGATCACGCGTTCCGCGCCAGTGGCACTGGCACGGAACACGTGCTTCGTCTAGGTGGCTCTGGCATGGATTACGTGCTTCGTGCCAGTGGCTCCTGGCTGGTTTCCGGGCTGATCGCGACGTTGCCGCCGGAGAGGATCGCGACGACCGGTCCCGGCGGCAGGTGCGCCTGGTGAGTGAGGTAGGCGGCGGTGGCCACCGCGCCGCTGGGTTCGGCGCGTTCCCCCAGATCCCGGTGAAGCAGGCCGGCGGCGGCGTCGATGGCGTCCTCGGTCACGGTCACCATGTCGTCCACGTACCGGTGGATGTGCTCCCATGCCAGGGCGCCCAGCACCGGCGCGCGCAGGCCGTCGGCCCGCGTGCGGTAGGTCAGCTCCACCGGCCACGCCGTGCGCGTGCCCGACCGGAAGCTGGCCGTCCCGTCGGCGGCCAGCTCGGGCTCGACGCCGATCACCCGGATCGCCGGGTCGGCGGCCTTGACGGCGACCGCGATCCCGGCCAGCAGGCCGCCGTTGCAGACGGGCACCAGGACGGTCCCCGCGTCCGGCAGGTCCAGGCAGATCTCGGTGCCGGCGCTGCCGTGCCCGGCGATGACGTCGAACGCGTCGGAGCCGATCACCGTCGCGCCGAACCGGTCGGCCAGCGCCAGGCACGCCTCCTCCCGCAGCGCGGGCGGGACGATCACCACCTCCGCGCCGAGCCGGCGCGCGGCGCTCACCTTCAGCTCGGGCGCCGTGTCCGGCAGGACGACGGTCGCCCGCACCCCGTGCTCGGCGGCGGCGTAGGCGATGGCCTGGGCGTGGTTGCCCGACGACTGCGCCACCACGTGCCGGACGCCGCGCCCGGCCAGCCGGCCCACGGCGTTGACCGCGCCGCGCACCTTGAAGGAGCGGGTGGGCTGCCGGTTCTCCGGTTTGACCCAGAGCCGTTCGCCGGGCAGCCGCAGCAGCGGCGTGCGCCGGACGTACGGCGCGATGCGGTCACCGGCCGCCCGGACGTCGGCCGCGGTGACCAGCCGTGCGCCCACCGCCTCCGTTTCCATGGGCTCAGCACCGTCGTTCATGCGCTCAGCACCCTCTCCTGGATGGCGTCCAGGTCGGCGGCGGCCTCCGAGGGCGGGGCGGCGTCCGGGACGAGGTCCTCCAGGTGGTGCAGCGGCCGGTGCCGGAGCCCCAGCAGCCCCCACAGCACCAGGAACACGCCGCTGGCCAGCAGCACCACCCCGGCGCCCCCGCCGGGCCCGCCGGCGAACCGTCCGGCCCAGTCCGCCAGCGGCCCGGCGGAGAGGAAGCCGATCGGCTGCATGGCCGTGGCGATCATGATGTTCACCGCGAGCACCCGCCCCTGCAGCTCCGGCCCGACCTTGACCTGGATGATCGACAGCCAGTGCGCGTTGCCGATGCTCATGCACGCCAGCCGGACGAACAATCCGGCCGCGACCAGCCACACGACCGGCCACACGCCCATCAGCACCACGCCGAGCCCGGACCCGACGACGAAACCGATCATGCCGGTCGCCCGTCGCCGGGTGCCGCCCCACACCAGCACCACGCCGGTGCCCACGGCCGCGCCGACGCCGCCGACGGCGGTCACCGCGCCGAGGTCGGCCGAGTCGCCGATGGCCAGCACGACCGGAGTGACCAGCACCCACATCAGCGCGGTGCAGAAGTTGACCACCGCGAAGTAGAGCGCCATCACCAGCAGCGGACGCCGCCGGCGCAGGAACCGCCACCCGCCGGTGAGCGCCGCCGTGAACGTCTCCTCGCGCCGGTGGAACAGCCGGTCGGGGAAGCGCACCAGCAGCAGCGTCAGCACGCCGACCGCGAACGTGGCCACGTCCACGGCCACCACCGCCGACAGCCCGAACAGGCCGATCAGCGCGCCGCCAGCGAGCGGCGCGACCACGTTGCCCGCGCCGAAGCCCACGTTCGCCAGCGCGTTGGCCTGCGGCAGGTACGGCTTGGGCACCAGCTGCGCGATCGCCGCCAGCCAGGCGGGCTGCTGGAACGCCGACACGACCGAGGTCACGCCCACGATGAGGCAGACGTTCCAGAACTCCAGCCGATCGGTGGTCAGCAGCAGCACCAGCGCCACCATGGCGATCCCGGACAGCGCGTCGCAGGCCAGCATGATCTTGCGCCGGTCCACCCGGTCGGCCAGCGCGCCGCCCAGCGGGGTGAGCAGCACGGCCGGGATCTGCGCCAGCATCGTGACCAGCGCGAGGTCCAGGATCTCGCCGCTGCGCTGGTAGGCCCACACGCCGAGCGCGAACGAGCTCAGCGCCGTGCCCAGCGCCGAGACGATCTGCCCGCCCGCGACGGTGTAGAAGGACCCCAGTCTGGTGCGTTCGGGCGGGCGCACCGGATCGGGCAGCGTTCCGGCCGCCCAGCGGGTCAGGTGCGCCAGCACGACGGCGGCCAGCGGCTCGGCCTGGTGGCGCAGGAAGTAGTGGCCGGCCCTGGGCAGCACGGCCCGCTCCACCCGCGGCGCGAACGCCGCCCACTCGGTGTAGCGCTCCTCGTGCAGCTCGGTAGCGCGGTCGCGCTCCCCGACCAGGCTCAGGATCGGGGCGCGCAGCGGTGTGCCCTCGCCGGCCAGCTCCTGGCCGAACCACTCCTGCGCCTGGTCGGCGTCGTGCCGCATGGCCCGTACGGCGGTGCGTTTGGCGGCCTCGTCCATGTCGTCGAGCAGCCCGCCGGAGGCACGCAGCGCGTCGCGGAACATCCGGTCGGACACCCAGCGGTCGCCGCCGAACAGCCGCCTGACCATTCCGGGCAGCCGCGCGGCCGGGAAGCTGGCGGCGGCGATCACGCCCAGCACGGGCACGCCGTCGGCCTCCAGCTTGCGCGCGAGCGCGACGGCGGGCGCGGAGCCCACGCAGTGGCCGTAGATCGCGACCGGGCCGGACGCGGTCGCCGCCACCTCGGCGGCCAGCACGTCCACCAGCTCCTCCAGGGGCAGCGGCAGCTCGTCGGGGCGGGCGGGGTCGTGGCCGGGCAGCTCGGCGGAGAGCACCTCGACCCGGTCGCCCAGCGCCTGGGCCAGCGGCTGGTAGACCGCCGCGGACCCGCCGCCGTACGGCACGCAGAGCAGGGTGAACTCGCTGGCCGGGCCGCCGCCCAGCCGGTGCAGCAGCCCGCCGCCGCCGTCCTGGCCGAGGAAGGCGGCCAGCTGGGCGACGGTCGGCCGGGTGAACAGGTCGATCACGCGCAGGCCGCGGCCGATCTCCTTGACCGCGCGGACGGCGGCGAAGGAGTCGCCGCCGAGGGCGAAGAAGTCGTCGCCCGCGCCGACCCGCTCGACGCCGAGCACCCGGGCGAAGGCCCCGGCGACCAGCTCCTCGTTCGGCGTCGAGGGCGCCGCGTAGGCGGCCTGCTCGGCCACCGGCTCGGGCAGGGCGGCCCGGTCGATCTTCCCGTTCGGGTTGAGCGGAAGCCGGTCGAGGGCGACGACGTGCGCCGGGACCATGTAGTCGGGCAGCCGTTCACGCAGCGCCGAGCGCACGGCCGCGGCCTCCACGGTCGCGGGCGTCACCCACGCGGCGAGCTGCCTGGCCTTGCCCTCGCCGACGGGCAGCACCACGGCCTCGGCGACCTGGGGCAGCGCCCGCAGCGCGGTGGTGACCTCGCCCAGCTCCACCCGGTAGCCGCGGACCTTGACCTGGTCGTCGACCCGGCCGCGGAACTCGATCCGCCCGTCGGTGGTCAGGCGCAGCAGGTCGCCGCTGCGGTAGCAGCGCCCGTCGCCGGTCAGCGGGTCCGGGACGAACCGCTCGGCGGTCAGCTCGGGCCGGCCGATGTAGCCGCGGGTGACACCGGGCCCGCCGACGACCAGCTCGCCGGGCACGCCGGGCGGCGCCGGCCGCATTGCGGCGTCCACGAGGTGGCCGTACACGCCGGGCAGCGGACGGCCCAGCGGCACGATGCCGGTCCGCCGGTCGGCGGGGATCTCC
>NZ_JBFAMZ010000051.1:13006-18806 GCF_040674635.1 Nonomuraea sp. NPDC049758 | reverse complement strand
GGACGCGGCTTCTTCTTCCCCATGCTCTCCATCATGGACATCCTTCCGGGGACGAGCCCCTGATCTCAGATGTCCGTCAAACCGGATCAAGCCCACCCTCCGAGCGGAGTCGTCCACGATCGCACGAGTCGAAACACCTCAAGAGCAACGCTCGCAATGCTCACCGCCCCGCACGCCAAGGCCTGACATCCGGATCCATGCCGCCAATCCCCGGCGACACCGCGATAAGGGCCAACGGCGACAGCAGCCCCCAACTCAACGGCAACAGCGGCCTTCAGACGGTCATCAGGGCGCGGGCGCGGTCGTCGCCCTGGCAACACCCCGGCACCCGGCTACGGCAGTTTCATGGACCGCACAAGCGAGATCCTTTGCCCTGATCCACGCCATTGGCCGCAGAGCGATCTGCAACGGACAACACCAGGGAAGCCCCACCTGTCGTCCAGCAGCGTGGCGAGTAGGCGATGATCGGGCGGACGCTTGATGCTTGCCCGTCGGCCGGATAGATCCCATAGGCGAAGCACCACACCGAGCCTCCCGCCGCCCCTTGACCACACAGCCGATCAAGTAGGGACGGCGGGCACCCTCCCCAAACAACCAACAGGCGCCTGCCGACACCAGCACCCTCACATCAACCTTTACGTTTCCCCATCTTGATCACCTCGGTCAGCCGGAGTTCCAGGCTCGCCAACACCGGATCTCTCTGCTGTACCGATCCGGACCCCGCCTCGCGAGCAGCCCCAGCCGACGGCCCGATGTCGTAAGTCACGACAGCGCCAGGACGCACCACAACATCCCCGTTCACATGCCTGCCGCTGCCTTGCGCGGCCTGCACATCCCTGAGCAGACGCCCCCAGGTTCCGTCCGCCGCCCAGCGGCGCTGCCGTTTGTAGACCGTGATCCAGCATCCGAACCGATCCGGGAGGCTGCGCCAAGGCGACCCGGTTCGCGCCTGGTACAGCACCCCGTTGATCAGCGTTCGCTGGTCTCCGTGCCGCCGGCGTCCAACGTCGCCGTCAGGCAGCAACGGCACCAGCCGTTCCCACTCCGCATTCGTCAGGTCCGTATGGCGCATGTATCCCTATCCTCGACGGCTTTCTGCTTCCACCCTCATCACCAGGACAATAAGGACGGCCATCGCAAGCTCCTTCGAATAGCAACGATTCAAGGGGTGAAGGAGGCTTGCAATGGCCGCAGGAACCAGTGTGCCTTCTCCGTCATGGCCAGCGCAGCAGATCGGCAAGGATTGGCCAAAATTTTCGAGCACCCGTGATGAGGACATAGGCCATCAACGACTTTTCCTCATGACTACCGTCTTGCACCCAACCGTAACCTGTAACACGAACAGCCACCATTTTAGAGATGAAGGACAATCCGGCCAATGTCCTTTGAGTAGCCAAGCGAGCCTCGGACATGCATCTGTCCCGGCGCCACCCGTCAGTCTTCCTTGGCGGACGGACGGGTGCAGTTGCAGGCTTCTGTGTGCTGCCAGCCATCGAGAAGATTAAGGGGCCGCGGTCCGTTCTTGCCGCCGACCTCTCGCCCCACGAGATCTATTCGTAAGAAAGAAAAGCGTGGTCCCGTGTCTTCCCGGATGCGCGGGACCACGCCTCGGTGAGTGTGTTGGCCAGCCGACGTCCATTACGGCCTCAACTCCTGCTGTTAGGCTCTCATGGCCGCCTCATGTGTTTCTCCTTTTCGACGCTACCGGAGGAAGGTTCCTTTTGGGTGCCACGCGTTAATACGTCCGTCGAGGTCCTGGATGAAATGATTCACATTGGGATCCGCCTCCAAGCCGCATCCGTGATGATGAGATGGTCGAGGAGACGCAGCCCCACTGTCCGGGCGGCCTCGGCGAGGCGGGCGGTGACTTCCAGATCGGCCTCGCTGGGATCGAGTGAGCCTCCAGGGTGATTGTGGGCAACGCCGAACATGGCGCCACCGGTGGTGAGCACAAGGGAGATCGTCTCCCGCACAGGCACCGTCGTGTGATCGGCGCCGCCCTCTGTCAGCACCGAACGTTTCAGCACACCACCGCGCGTATCGCACACCACCACGACGAAGCGTTCATGCCCGAGGCCACGCAGTAAGGGGGCACAGACCGTCGCCAGGTCGGATGTGCTGGCGATGCGCATCCGCGCAGGTTCCGACGCCGCACGCCGTACGAGATGAAAGGCCGCCGCCACGCGCGCGGCCTTGGCCGGCCCTATGCCTCGCAGTCTGAGCAGCCGGTGCGGATCAGCGCGCCCGAGCGCATCGAGATCGCCGCAGTGTTCGATGACTTGACTGGCCAGTTCCAGCGCGCTCGCCCCGCGGAAGCCGGAGCCGAGCAGAACGGCCAGCAACTCCCGGTCGGCTAGCACCGCCGCGCCGCTCGACATGAGCCTTTCTCGCGGCCGATCGCGCTCGTACAGATCTTTGACTCGCATTCGCAACCTCCGCACCCGTTCTATCAACGAGGACCGACAATCTCAGGCGCCGAATTCCAGGCCCATAAAGGAGGCAGTGGGCGGATATATCGCGCTTGAGCTACGTCAATGGCAACCGTAAGCCGCGAATGCGACGAGTGATCGTCTTTACAACGCCGTGACGCGCTTCAAACCAGCAGGCGAGTGATCTTGCGGGCCTGATGGGAGGGCTGTTCTTCAGCCGTCGTATGGCCGCCGGTCGAAACACGCGGTATTCCAGCGTCGATGTTGGCCCGGTTGACAGGGGTCGGTGCTCAAGAGGCTCGCCGGGGCACTCGGCAGCGCCGCTTGCGATCTGCCGCATGCTCTCGACCGCTCTTGTTTGCCCGGAAGGGCGACAGAATGCTCGGGCATTGGATGCCATGCTAGAAGAATCGAGCCGGTATCCGGATTGGCGCTCTTTCGTCATCCACGCCCGTGGTTCCAGGGGCTATATTGGCTGCTTCGTTGAAGACTCGCTCGCCGAAGCAGGACTTATCGCGCTAATTCCGATACGGGGCGGCGAGGTTCATAGCGTCGATTCAGAGATCCCGCCGAGCGCGCGCCATACGGATCATCCCGAGGCTTCATCCCGGGCATATTCGCCCTGCTGTCGGCATTGGGACGTATCGCCGCCTCGAGTCGTGCTTCCGTAGTCCTATGTCGTTGACCGCCTCCTTGCGGTCTTCGAGGCCATCACATCGTCGGCCAGAGTCAGCTCGTGCAGCTCACATCCGGGCTTTCAGCACGTCGACCTCGCAGCCCGGCGCAAACGGGTCGAAGCCATGCTCGATCAGCCATCTGATCGCCAGCAAGCTTCGCGAGGACCACCAGCCGCGGATCACCTCGAGGTCGACGTCGGCCCCGTAGCCGGCGATCAGATCGCCCAGGCGCTCCTCATGTCCGAGCGTCAAGATGGCGAGGTCGAACAGCGCATCGCCCTGGCCCGCCTCGGACCAGTCGATCACGCCAGTGACCTCGTCGCCGTCGAGGAACACGTGCGTGATCTGAAGATCGCCGTGCGTGAACACCGGTTTCCATGGCCGGAGTGCAGCCGCGGCAACCTCGCGATTGCGCGTGACCAGATCGGTCGGAAGGACGCCATTCGTGACGAGCCACTCGCATTCGGCGTCGAGACGCGATGTGACCGCGTCCAGGCTCTGACCAGGCCATGGTGGCAGGGGCGCGTCGTGCAGCATCCGCACGGCGGCACCCACCGCGGCCCATGCCGCCGTCGACGCGACGGACGGCTCGCCCAGACAGCCGAGTGCCGTCCCCGGAACAGCGGCGAGCGCGAGCACGGGCGGTTTGCGCCACAGAACCTCGGGAGTCGGGATCGGCGCCATGGCCATGGCTTCGACCTCGACGTCAGTGCGCGTCTGATCGGCGTCGATCTTCAGAAACACGTCCCCGGCACGCAGGGTCGCGCGCTCGCTATGCGCTACGACGACCTCGATCTCCTCCACGTCGGCCATTATCGCGAGAATGACCGCCGACGTCGCCAGGTTATTCGCGCGCGGCTGATCGCGTCCCAATGCCCGGGAACTGTGGAGGACACGGACCATTGACGGACCAAGCAGCGAGGAGTTCCTCGCCCGCAGGCGCAAGCCGCCATCAACGACGGATGGCCGGATTTGATCCAGGAACAGTGAGCATGTGCAGTGGCGCGGAGGCCCGTCACCAATGTTGATCACAAGCAGGCGAGACTCATGATCCGCAGCTCAGGTTACAGCGGGCTCTTGACGTGGTCTGATGTGATCCTCACGCCAAAACCGTAGGTGATTCGCGGCCGGAAGAGAATCGTTGTGAGGCGACGAAGTACCGAAGCATCGGAGCCTCATGGCGCGAAGTCCTCATGAGGCACGAGGGCGATGGGGCGGGGCGAGTCTTACCGCGCCCTGCGGCCGATTAGTAGGCGGATGGCGATCCGGCCTGCGGTCCTTCGGTTCCTTGAGGTGTCGCTTCCCAGGGGGCCTTTGTGTGGGTACGTGCGGCTCCAGGCGGCGAGGTGCGGCGCCACCCGGAGCCCTGAACTGGTCAGACGGGCATGCTGTACATCACTCTGAAGCGATCGCCGGGAATGACAATGTCGCTCGTTTCGACAGGACGTTCGCCGGCCCAGTGCGTACGTTCGACATGCAGAACGTGAACCCCTGCCGCCAGATCGAGCGCATCGCTCTCGGCCGGTTGAGGCACCCGGGTGTGGATGCTCTCGACAACCTCGGTGATCTTTATGCCGTGCGCGTACATTCTCGCGACCAAGCTACGGCGTTCCTCCTCAGTGTGGGCGACGAACGCCATCGGCTCGTAGGCGGTGACAAGTTGGATCGGCTTGCCGTCGCCGCGAAAGACGTAGTGCGTTCTGGTCAGCGTGGAATGTTCGTCGATGCGTAGACGTCTGGCGATGTCGGGGCTGGCGTCGGCAGGTTCGCTGTGCCAATCCCACGTCACACGCCTGCCTTGGGACTGCAGGTCGGACGCGAACGGCGCAGGATGGTCCAAGAAGCGCCATCGATGCAAGGGGGTCAAATTTGGACGATCCCTGACGTAATGGCCTGAACCAACACGGCCGATGATGAGACCCTCGCCCGCAAGGACGCGTAGAGCGTGACGGGCAGCGGTCTCACCGACCTGATACTTACGGGTCAGTTGCGCCCGTGAGGGAATGGGCGCGCCTGGGGGGAGGGTGCCGTCGAGGATCTGCCGCCGGATGTCTTCGACGACACGCAGGTAGACCGGATCTGAGGTGGCCACTAGTCCATCCCTGGGGGTTCGTGTGAGGCGTTGCCCCATGTTGCCGTATTCGACAGGTAACCGACCGTCATCGATGCCTGCTGGAGCCCCAACTTTGCGATGGCGAAAAATTATCGGAGAAACCCTGTAACGCTGATGTAAGGGACACCGATTCTCCGGTAGAGGTCGTCGATGTGTGTACCCCCGAGCACATATCGGCGGCCTCTTCCAATGCGGGCCCTCAGATGCAGCCGTCGAGGCATGCTTGCGCAGCTCATTCAGTACGTCGAGCTCCGCTTCCTGTCTTCTCATGGTATGTCCCACCCAACTCGCCGGATGGACGGCTGGGGACGCGCAACAGCGGAGTACTGAGAGAAGAACCTGTCGGATGGGAACGGAAACAGCACCCAGTTGCCCTGTCCCTGCCCGCGACCACGAGACGGCCACAGCCACGCGTGCCCGCAAACGCGGAGAGTGACGGCTGAACAGGCGCACGTGATCGGCCCGGCAGGAGTCCCAGCTGTGGTGGTGCTCAGCGGCCGAGAGAGCAGCTGAGGACAGTGCTCACACCCGTAGGGTCATCGGTGCCCGCCCGGCCGTCAGCGCCGGCCGCCGGCACCCGC
>NZ_JBFAMZ010000051.1:3628-12907 GCF_040674635.1 Nonomuraea sp. NPDC049758 | reverse complement strand
CAGGGTCACCAATCCCCGCAGGGTCACCAATCCCCGCAGGGTCACCAATCCCCGCAGGGTCACCAATCCCCGCAGGGTCACCAATCCCCGCAGGGTCACCAATCCCCGCAGGGACACCTGCAAGGTCATCAGCAGCAATCCAGGGCCGTCAGCGCCTGTAGAGCCGTCAGCGCCGGCAGGAGCTGTCGGTCGGCGGGATTTCCTGCAGCTCAGTGCTCTCGCCGAGGGGTTGTGCAGCGGTGCAGCGTCGGAGTGGCCCTCTCAATTGATGGCTGGCGAGCGGCGAGAGATTCGTGCCGTGTGCCCCCTGGGAGATGGACTGCATCGGGAAGAGTGGTCTTCTGATATCCCGAAGAAGTGGCCGTGTTGTAGAGGGCCACCTTCTCCTAGGTTGTGAGCTCCGCCTTCGTCTTAGTTGCCGGACCGGTCCATCCCCGTGCCCGGCTGTCTGAGGCCGTGCCTGTAAGGAGCCCATGTGATCAGCATTGGCAAGCTCATGCCGTCCGACCGGGATGCGTGGGAAAGTTTGTTCCGGGCGTACATCGACTTTTACCAGCGAGTCGAACCCGACGAGATGTATGGACGGGCCTGGCAGGAGTTCCAGGCGGACACTCGGATGCACGCCTTCGGCGCGAGGCTGGACGGGCGGCTCGTCGGCATCACCCACTTCCTGGTCCATGCCAGCACCTCGGCGCCTGACGCTGACGTCTGCTACCTCCAGGATCTGTTCACCGCTCCCGATGTCCGAGGCAAGGGAGTGGGACGCAAACTGATCGAGGCTGTTGCGGACTGGGCTCGGGATGGCGGCTGCTCCCGTGTCTACTGGAACACCCACGAATCGAACAGCACCGCGCGCCGCCTCTATGACAAGGTGGCCGAGAACAGAGGTTTCATCAGGTACCAGATCGAACTGTCCCGGTAGGGGGCGCCGGGTGGTGGCTGATCTTCCCTCTTCGGCCCCGCCCAGCGAAAGGTAGGCGTGGGCGGATATGATGGGGACTCGGCTGCCGGCGAGGTGATCGCGACCGAAGTAGATCGGGTTACCCCATGCGGTCATCCCTGTCACCTTGCTCCTCCAAATGCCTGCGAATGAGGGCAAATGGCTCCGTCGGGCAGGCAAAGCGGGGTGGCGACGTCCAACGCTTTTCCGAATCCAGGTAGCGTTCGCACTATGGCATCGCCAACTGGAACCGCCGAAGCGCCCTTCGGTCGCATGCTGACCGCGATGGTCACGCCGTTCACCTCTGACGGCGACGTCGACTACGAAGGCGTACGACGCCTGGCCACCTACCTGGTGGACGAGCAGCGCAACGACGGCCTGATCGTCAATGGGACGACAGGCGAGTCGCCCACCACCTCGGACGATGAGAAGCGACGAATCGTCAGCGCCGTCCTGGAGGCCGTTGGCGACCACGCCGCCGTAGTGGCGGGAGTGGGGACGAATGACACACGCCACACCGTCAAGCTTGCGAAGCAGGCGGCGGAGGTAGGCGCCCACGGACTGCTGGTGGTGACTCCCTACTACAGCAAGCCCCCGCAGGAGGGGCTCTATCAGCACTTCACCCTCGTGGCCGACGCCACCGAGCTCCCGGTGATGCTCTACGACATCCCTGGGCGCAGCGGCGTGCCGATCAAGACCGAGACGTTGATCCGCCTGGCGCAGCACGACCGCATCGTGGCCGTGAAGGACGCAAAGGGTGACCTGTTCGCCGCGAGCCAGGTCATGACGGCGACCGATCTCGTCTTCTACTCCGGCGACGACCTGCTCAACCTCGCCTGGCTGTCCCTCGGCGCCGCAGGGTTCGTCAGCGTCGTCGGACATGTCGTGGGCTCCGAACTGGCTCGCATGATCGAGTTGCACAGGAGCGGTGACGTGAAGCAAGCGCTGGAGGTACACGGCCAGGTGGCCCCTGTAGTAGACGGGATCATGCTCAAGGCCGGTGGCGCGATCATGGCAAAGGCGGCGCTGAGCTTGGTGGGTGTGCCGGTGGGACCGGTACGTCTGCCGCTCGTGGCCGCGACAGAGAAGCAAATCGCCGAGCTGCGTGCTTGCCTGGTGGCCGGCGGGGTGAAGTTGACAGACGCATAGGAACGGGGAGGAACCGGGAGTTTTGAGAACACGATTTGACCATGGGGGCCGGGCATGAGCCATCCGCATCCTGAGCTTGGCCCCCCGCCGGAGCTGCCTTACGGTGGCCTGCGCATCGTCGCGCTCGGCGGGTTGGGGGAGATCGGCCGGAACATGGCCGTCTTCGAATACGACGGCCGGCTGCTGATCGTCGACTGCGGGGTGTTGTTCCCCGAGCCCGATCAGCCGGGCGTCGATCTGATCCTGCCCGACTTCGAATACATCAGGGACAGGCTCGACGACATCGAAGCCGTCGTGCTGACACACGCCCACGAGGACCACATCGGGGCGGTGCCTTACCTTCTGCGCGAGCGGCGCAACATTCCGCTCATCGGATCCAGACTCACCTTGGCCCTGATCGAGGCCAAGCTGACGGAACACCGGATCCAGCCGACCAAGGTCGAGGTCGTCGAGGGCGAACGGCACACCTTCGGGCCCTTCGACTGCGAGTTCCTCGCAGTGAACCACTCGATCCCCGACGCGCTGGCCGTGGCGATCAGGACGCCCGCCGGCATCGTCCTGCACACCGGCGACTTCCGCATGGACCAGTTGCCGAGCGACGGCCGGCTCACCGACCTCGGCGGCTTCGCCAGGCTCGGCACCGAGGGCGTCGACCTGCTGATGTCGGACTCCACCAACGCCGAGGTGCCGGGCTTCGTCACCAGCGAGCGGGAGATCGGGCCGGTCATCGACGAGGTGATCCGCACATCCGAGCAGCGAGTGATCGTGGCGAGCTTCGCCTCGCACGTGCACCGCATCCAGCAGGTGATGGATGCCGCGGCCAGGCACGGCCGCAAGGTCGCCCTGGTGGGCCGATCGATGGTCCGGAACATGGGGGTGGCTCGTGATCTGGGCTACCTCAAGGTGCCGCCGGAGTTGATCGTCGACTCGCGCGACATCGAGCAGTGGCCGCCGGAAGATGTGGTGCTCGTCTGCACCGGATCCCAGGGCGAGCCCATGGCGGCGCTGTCGCGGATGGCCAATCGCGATCATCCGATCCGCATCGCCGAGGGTGACACCGTGTTGCTGGCGTCGTCGCTGGTGCCGGGGAACGAGACCGCGGTCAACAAGGTGATCAATGGGCTCACCAGGTGGGGCGCTCGTGTCGTACACAAGGGCAACGCGAAGGTGCACGTCTCCGGCCACGCGGCCGCAGGCGAGCTCCTCTATGTCCTCAACCTGACTCGCCCCTCGAACTTCATGCCGGTTCACGGCGAATGGCGGCACCTGCGGGCGCACGCCAAGCTCGCCGCGCTCACCGGTGTTCCCGACGACCACATCGTGATCGCCGAGGACGGCGTCGTGGTGGACCTGGTCGACGGCAGAGCGAAGATCGTGGGAGCGGTTCACGCCGGGTATGTCTATGTCGACGGCACCTCGGTGGGCGAGATCACCGACACCTCGCTGAAGGACCGCAGGATTCTCGGCGACGAGGGGTTCATCTCGGTGGTCGTCGTGGTCGACTCCGCCACCGGCAAGCTCACCGCCGGCCCCGAGATCCACGCACGAGGCTCCGGCATTGATCCGGCGCAGTTCGAGGAGTTCATTCCGCAGATCGAAAGAGCTCTTCAGGACAAGGCCGCAGACGGCGTGGTCGACATGCAGGAGATCCGCCGGGTCGTGCGCCGCACGGTCGGCCGTTGGGTCAGCGACACTTACCGCCGCCGCCCCATGATCATTCCCGTCGTGCTCGAAGTCTGAGCCACTGAGCGGTACGGCAGGCACCTGAGCCTGCCGTACCCGCAGTTGTGGAACGAGACGGCAGAGGGTGCGTCGCAACAAGGTCCATGGAGCGGGCATTTCAAGCGTCCCTCCTGCGTATGAGCCAGATGGCGGCCAGCAGGGGAAGAATCGCGTACAACACCAGCACGGTGGCGGCCGCAGGCGGAGACAGAAGTGACCCGTACACCGACGTGGTGATGATGTCGCCGGTGATCTCCCGGGGAAGCGCACCGATCATGATCGAGCCCAGCCGTTCACTCCAGGGCTCCGGGATGTTGCCCACGATCATCGGAATGACATAGATCAGGCTCACCAACAAGGCGATCGCACCGGTGGCGGAACGCAGAAACGCGCCCAATCCCAAGCCGATCAGCGCGAATACGACCACCGTGGAACTGGTGACGAGCAGGAACGGAAGCTTGTCCGCGAACGAGGTCAGATATGCACCGGAGAATCGGTCGCCGAGCACCCAACGCGAGACGAAATACGTCCCGAACACCGCCAGCGGACCAACGACCAGGCTCAATACGCCGACCACGGCGGCCTTCGCAGCGAGAAGCGGCCATCTACGAGGGACGACCGTCAGACTCATCCTGATCAAGCCGGTGGCGTATTCAGATGTGACGGCCAATGTGCCCAGGACACCCATGCAAAGCTGCGGGACGATCACCAGAACCTCCTCCAGATCCGCTATCCGGGCAGTCGGACGCTGCTCCACGGGGGCGTCGTCGTACATGCCGGCCGCCATGGAGGCCAAGCCAAGGCCCAGAAGGATCGTGCCGAGACTGATGCCGACGATGAGGTAGGACGAGCGGACCGAACGGACCTTCAGCCACTCTGAGGCGAGAACACTCATACGTCCCTCCGCTTGAGCGAGATGAAACCGGCAACGAGCGTGATCACCGGGTAAGCCAGGAGGGCCAGCAGCGCGCCCCAAGGCGGAAGAAGGCCGTCTCCAAGTCGGGACGACAGGCGATCGCCGACCAGTTGAGGAACCAGGTTCGGCAGCAGCAGTGATGCGGCACGCGTGTTCCACGGCGCAGGCAGGTAAACGACGACACCGGGCAGGACGAACAGCAAGGCCACGACCGAGATGAGCGCGCCGGCCGTCGACCGCGTGGCCATGCCCAGGCCGAGCCCCACCAGAGCCAGCGCAGTCACCGAGATCCCCGAGGCCAACAGCATCGGCACGTCGTCGGCCAGCGAAGTCTCATTGAAGCCCAGCCGGTGATCGTGGGCGATCAGACGGCTCGCCGAATAGGTGACCAGAAGGATGACGTGAGCCGCTGCCAACGTGGCCAGGCCGACGACGACAGCCTTGGCCAGAAATAAGGTGCTGCGCCGCGGAACGACGGTAAGACTGGCGCGAATCATCCCTGTCGCGTATTCGGACGTGACCGCCAGCACGCCGAGTACGGTGAGGCTCATCTGAAGGAGGGGCAGGAATCCTTGTTCCGGCGCGGCTGCCTGCAGCGTCCCTCGATCTTCGGCGAGGTCGCTGACGTAGAGCGTCCAGACCACGCCGAGCACCGCCATGAGAGCCGCCGCACCCACTGCGTGCCAGGTGGAAGTCACTGACCGGAGCTTCAGCCATTCGGCCAGCATGGCCGCCCTCATCTCGCTGCTCCGAACTGGACGCTGCTCGCCGTCAGAGCCATGTAGGCGTCCTCCAGCGAGGGATAGCGTGCGGTCAGCTCGTTGACCGTGGAGTGCGCGACCAACCGCCCCCGGCCCAGGATCACGATGCGTTCAGCGGTCAACGCCATCTCGCTCATCAGGTGACTGGAGAGTAGAACGGTCCTGCCCTCGGCAGCCAGTGACCGCATCAGGTCGCGGATCCAGCGCACTCCGTCGGGATCGAGGCCGTTGACGGGCTCGTCGAACAGCAGCACACCAGGATCGCCGAGCAGCGCAGCGGCAATGCCGAGTCGCTGCTTCATACCGAGGGAGAAGCCGGCCACGCGTTTTCGTGCCACACTCGCCAATCCGACCAGCTCAAGCACCTCGGCCACGCGTGTGGCACCGATGCCGTTGGTGGCGGCCAGACAGAGCAGATGGTTGTAGGCGCTGCGCCCGCCATGGACCGCACCCGCGTCGAGCAGCGCCCCTACCTCGAACATGGGCTTGCGCAAGGAGGCGTATCGTCGGCCCCCGATCAGAGCCTGGCCGGAGGTCGGCGCGTCCAGGCCGAGAAGCAGGCGCAGCGTGGTGGATTTGCCGGCGCCGTTGGGGCCGAGGAAGCCCGTCACATGGCCCGGCTCGACCTTGAAAGACAGATCATCCACGGCGACCGTGTCGTCGTAGCGCTTGGTGAGGTGCTGAAGTTCGATCACGCTGAAGAAGATGCGGCATGCCGGGCCGGCGGCGCATCAGACCACGGTTCGAACTTCAAGGTCAGACCCTGGGCTGACGTGCTCAGCTCGGCGAGAGGCTACCGTTCAACGCGTGAACGAGAACCATCCCTTCTTCGCCAGGCGTTGGAGCCGCAATCAGCTGATCGTGCTCGATCTGGCAGCGGGGCTGGGGTTTGCGTTCGTGTTCTTCACAGCAGCGGTCACCGCGCCTGGGATGCCGCCGTGGTTGAAGATAGCCCTCCCGTGCGGGCTGGGCCTGCCTTTGGCGGTGCGAAGGCTGTGGCCTGTGCCCGTCTTCTGCTTCACCCTGACGCTCGCCGTCTTCGCAGTTGCAGTTGACGTGGTGGGGTACGCCTGCATCGCACCGGCTTATGCGATCTATATCGTGGCGATGTCCGACAGGTTCGGGGCCATGCTGCCGTCCTCGGCCATCGGTGTGGTCAGCATGATCAGTGTTTTCGGGCTGGTGGTCGCAGGTGGCGCACCGCGCGGGGGCACGCCAGTTTGGCTGGTGCACATCGATCAGCCGCTGGTCGGCATCGCGGCGCTCGGCGGAGCCTGGACCATAGGGCGGGCCGTCCGGGAACGCAGGTTGTACGCCGCTCGTGAGGCCGAGCGAATGGCCGAGCATGCAGTGACGCAGGAACGGTTACGCATCGCGCGGGAACTGCACGACGTCGTGACTCACAGCGTGGGATTGATCGCGGTCAAAGCAGGCGTGGCCAATCACGTGCTGGCGAACAGGCCTGAAGAAGCACACAACGCCTTGCGTGTGATCGAGACCGCCAGCCGGAGTGCTCTGGTGGAGATGCGCCATCTTCTAGGCATGCTCCGTTCGACCCAACTGCCAGATCTTGTTCCCGTCCCGGGTATCGCGGGCCTGGAGGGTCTGGTGGAGCAGGCCAGGCAAGCTGGGGTCGAGATCGAGCTTGATCTACGGATCGGTGGAGATGAGGCCGGCCAGGAAAGTCCAGGTCTGCGAGGTCAGGCAGAAAGCACGCCACGGGGACGGCCAAGAACGGGGCCTGGCGCAGTAGGTGGGCCTCTTGACGAGGAACAGGCCATGCCGAGGGACGGTGACCGAGCGCCGGATGAAGGCTTGTTCGGGGGAGTCGTCGCGAATGGAGTGGGGGAACGACGGGGAGGCGGTGCGGCGCAGGCAAGACGGTTGCCCGACGGCGTAGAGCTGTCCGTGTATCGCATCGTGCAGGAGGCGCTCACGAACGTGGTCAAGCACGCCTCACCGACCCGCTGTCAGGTCTCTGTCGTGACGGACGGGGGCGAGGTGCGGATCGAGGTGGTTGACGAGGGCCCAGGAAGACGGATGTCGCCCGGGGACGGCTCCGGCCACGGACTGATCGGGATGCGGGAGCGGGTCATGATGTACGGCGGAGTCTTTGAGGCGAAAAGTCTGCCTCGAAGAGGGTTTCGTGTCTTCGCGCGTCTGCCGTATCAGGAGGTCTCGTGATCAGCGTGGTCGTTGCTGACGATCAGGCTCTGCTCAGGGGGAGCTTCACGATGCTGGTCGACTCCGAGCCTGACATGACAGTGGTGGGCGAGGCGTCCACGGGTGCTGAAGCAGTGGCGGTCGTCTTGGAGCATCAACCCGATGTGGTGCTGATGGATGTTCGCATGCCGCACATGGATGGCATCGAGGCGACTCGGCGTATCGGGGATGTCTCGCGGGTTCTTGTGGTGACGATGTTCGACCTGGATGCGTATGTCTACGACGCGCTTCGGGCCGGTGCGAGTGGATTTCTACTTAAGGACACGCCGCCTGCTGACCTGCTCGCTGCTGTTCGCGTGGTCGCGAGCGGTGAGGCTTTGCTGGCGCCAACGGTGACGCGACGCTTGATCGAGGAGTTCACGAAGACCCCTGTGGCGCAGCGGCCACAGGGGTTGGACAGGGTGACGGAGCGAGAGAGGGAAGTGCTGCTGTTGATCGCTCGTGGGCTGTCCAATGGTGAGATCGCTGATCACTTGCAGTTGAGCTTGGCCACCATCAAGACACATATCGGCCGCCTGCTCGCGAAGTTGGATGCTCGTGACAGAGCGCAGTTGGTCATCGCGGCGTACGAGAGTGGGCTGGTTTCTGCAAGGCGGTGATGCAAGAGGGCCTGGATCGCCCAGTGCTCAATGCTTCTCTGGTCGCAAGGGATCTTCACAAGAGGCGGATTTCGAAGGCCGGGCCGAGACTTGGGGAAGCCGATCCGTGCGTATTGGGCGATCGTGCGTCGCAGGTCGTATGGAGGAGGACCCGAGGTATCCGCTGACGTCTTTGCGAAGGCGAAGAACGCACTCAACTGGCTCATCGGACACCTCGTCGACGCGCAGACCGGGCCGCTGCTCCATGACCGGCTGGAGGGGGCCATCACCGAGCAGGGGCCGGAGCTGCAGCGCCTGCTGCTGCAGGCCCACCTTGACCTGCACGCGCTGCGCGAGCGGGAGCAGGTACGCCACGCCCGCCACCAGGACGGTGGCGCCGCAGGGGTGCTCTGCGCGGACCAGGTGCCGCGGCGGCGGCTGGAGCTTTGGCACTACCGTCTGCTGGTCACGGTGACCGGAACGGTGACGGTCACCCGGTGCGCGTGGGGGCCGGGCGTCCGCAACGTGTTTCGGGGGACGTGGCGTTGCCGCTGCCGGCGGTGGGCATTCGGCCGGCCCGGGCAAGCTCGGGGTCATCGAGACGGTGCGCAGCTTGTTCGACGCCGCACTGGTGGCGATCGACATGGGGTGCGGCCAGGTGATCGGCAAACGGCAGATCGAGCAGCTGGCCGCCCAGGCCGCGGCCGATGTCGACGCCTTCTACGCCGCGCGAACCATGCTGTCGTGCACGGCGTCCACGGTGGTGGCGATCAGCGTGGACGGCAAGGGCATCGCGATGCGCCCCGAAGCGCTGCGGCCCGCGACTGCGAAGGCTGCCCGCACCCGAGCCACGTTCCGGACGCAGTTGGTGGCTGGGGGAGGTGAGTGCTTGGGCCGTGTTCCGGACGTGGTTGGTGGCTGGGGGAGGTGAGTGCTTGGGCCGTGTTCCGGACGTGGTTGGTGGCTGGGGGAGGTGAGTGCTTGGGCCGT
>NZ_JBFAMZ010000051.1:0-3535 GCF_040674635.1 Nonomuraea sp. NPDC049758 | reverse complement strand
CTTGGGCCGTGTTCCGGACGTGGTTGGTGGCTGGGGGAGGTGAGTGCTTGGGCCGTGTTCCGGACGTGGTTGGTGGCTGGGGGAGGTGAGTGCTTGGGGCGTGTTCTGGACGTGGTTGGTGGTCGGGGAGAGGCCGGCGCGCAAATGGACGGCGACGCTGGGGTGGTCTACGACGCCGAACCGGGCCGCGGCGGCCGTACGATGTGATCGCCGTACTGGGTGGGTGATCTGGGCGTGCCTGCCGCGGCCCGGTCGAACGCGACGCGCAAGGTGCTGCGTGGCTCGCTCATCACCGTGCCCCGGCCCTGTGATCCCAAGGTGTTCGACCATGCTGAGGGCCGTGATCTCGCGCATGTCTGTCCCTGGGGCGTGCTCGTCGACGGGGCCCGCCATCAGCTCGACCTGATCACCGCCGAAGCTGCTCGGCGCCGCATCTGCGTCCACATCCTGATCGATTTCGTGCATGTGCTTGAGAAGTTATGGGCTGCTGCGCGGAAGTTGGCACCCGCCCGCGGCGCCGGTCGCGGAGGACTAGGGCACCGGGGATGCCCTGGCCCTGCTGGAAGGGCACACCGGCCAGGTCAGCGCCACGCTGACCGCGCAGGCCGCCACGGCTGAGGCGCGGCATCGTGGCGGCATCGACGCGGGCATTCGCTATCTGTCCAACATTGCCGGGCATCTGCGGTATGGCCAGGTGCTGGAGGCAGGATGGTCGATCGCGGCCGGAGTGGTCGAGGGCGCGTGCCGTCAGCTGATCGCCGACAGGTTCGGCAGGCCTGGCCGGGGCGCGGTGGGCCTTGCGGGGGCCGAGGCGGTGTTGAAGCTTCGCGTGCTGGTCGCCAACGGGCATCTGGAGGAGTACTGGAGTTTCATATCGCCCGGCAGCACGAGCCTGTCCATCAGAGCGGCTACCCGGATGGATATGCCGTTACGGCTTGATCGCTTCAGTTGCTGAAACGAGCTACACCTTGTCCGGTTCAGCCACGGAAATTGCGGCGCCGTACGATCGCGTCGCTGATCTGCCGTGCCGCTTCGAGTTCGGGCGCCACCCAGCGCAGGCCGGTGTCTTCCGCCGCCGCCGGCTCGAGGATGACCTGCGGCAGCGGCTCCTCGTCCACGCCGGACCGCCACGTGGCCGGGTCGGGCCGCTCCGGCAGATGCCGGAACCGATCGTTCTGCACCTCATCGCTCACATCAAGAGATGACGGTCCAACCCCCCCGAAGGTCCTCGCCGGTGCATGAACTTCGGCACCCGCCACACGACCCACGCTCGTGGAACCGCTCACTCCAGGAGAGCTGCCCCCTTCGCAATTGCTTCTGGGTAGTCGGGCGGGTTTCGGCGGCGGGTTCAGGTTGCTGTGGGAGCCATCATCTGCCGGATGCGTGGCAATCGGCCTTGATCGATTCTCGGCTGCTTAGGACCTTATGTGAGGCGAAGGCGGGGCGTAGGTACCGATCAGGCTCGATCATGGCTACGCAGTGAAGACGCGGCGGCGTCTCCGCCGCTGAGGGTGCTCTTGGTTCTCGGCTTCAGATGGGCGGTACTGGGGCGATTCGCGTCGACCGAGTCAGGTGTCAGGGACAGCGGGTTCGACCGGGAGGTGTGTTTGTCGACTGTGTCGGCATCGGCGGGCGCCGAGGGAAAGTGTTCCGGCGTAGGGGAGCCGGGGGCAGCCGGAGGGTTTCCGCTGCCGCGTGATGTCGGTGCTGAGGCGTGCAAATGCATGCCTAGTTTCGGAGAGGTGCCGCTGGAGTCGTTGGCCGATGGCTCGATGGGGGCAGCACGCAGGGGGCGGCGCAAGCGGCATGGGAGCGTACTGAGGATGGACATGCTCGGGTGCGTTACAGGGTCTGTTTGGTCGTGATGGAGGCGGTTGTCCCTTCGGTGGAGGGGACTTGGTGCCCGCCCGCTGTCCTATCGACTGCTGGGGGCAGGGCTTACGCGCTCGTGGGTCTTGGGTGTGAACATCGATGGTGGGTTTGTGCGGCATTGCACGACCCCAAAGGGGCGGCCCGCGCGGGCACAGGTGTAGGGGTTGGTGCCCGCGCGGGCCGGAGTGGAGGAACTGGTAGGTGCCCGCGCGGGCAAAATGGAGGGGGATTCTAAGTGCCCGCGCGGGTGTCTATGGGATCCGGTATCGGATCTAACTGTCCTACTTGAACAGGTGGGTGTGGAGCTGTTTGCTGTTTCGGCTTGCTCAGGGTGAAGATTACTAGCCGGTGGCCTAGTTGTGGTAGCGAATTCTTATCTTGATGCTGGTGGAATGGCGAAGGTGGACGGTTCAGGGCGAGTGAGACTAGGTGCTTTTTGCGTCTTGGGTGCAATTGCTGCAAGTTTGAGGGGTTGTCTAGTGGGATTTGAGTCTTTTGAGGGTTCTGGGTTGTGTGGGTTGGAGGGTGTGTGTGAGTGGGTGCTCGGGGGAGGGGTGGGGTTTTCTTCGGCTTGTGCTTCCGCTAGGACCCGTGCCCATGTTCCATCCTCGGTCCGGCGTTTGTAGCAGGTTTGCCAGGGGCCGTAGCGTTTGGGATTTCTCGCCAGGTCGATCCGGTCTCGGAGCGCCAAAGGATTCCGTTCACTACTTGCCGGTGTCCACGCCAGGGGCGACCAGGGCCTGCGCTGGACGGCTGGACGGGAGTAGGGGGCGATCCGGTCTCATGCTTTGTCGGTCAAGTCGCTACGTGTTGCCACGGCTCAGTATTTAGCGGGATCTGAGGGGAATGGTAAGGGGCTCTTTGGAGCGTTCTTCGGCTGGAAGTGTGTGAGCGGGGGTGGGAACGGTGAAAATGCCTGGGGATTTGGGTGATAGGTCGCAGCCTATCAAGGGTGATGTTGTTGAGGGCGTGGTGGGATGGTAATGCCGCTTTGTGGTATCTGATGTGCGGTTGTAGAAGTTCCTTGGGGCTTGCTTGAAGTAAGGGTGAGTAAAGGTGGAGTGTGCTGGCTGAGGGTGAGGCAATTCTGCTGATGCAAGATGAGTTTTGTCCTGATGGGGGCGTGACTGCCTAGATTGGGGTGACTTTCCGGCGGGGTAGAGCGTGCTGGTCTTGGTGTAGTGCGAGGGGGTTGGCGCTGGTTCGGGTGGAATACGGGGCGCTCGTCGTTGTGGTCTGCACGTCAAAAGCCTGAATGCGCTCGGTGCGGGTTTGGGGTTGTGGACGAGCTGTATTTCTGCTTCCTCAGAGGTCTCGGGGTTAGTCGGGAGTGGTCGCTGATGGCTGGCTCGTTCTCCGTGAGTTGGTTAAGGGGAAGGTCCATCGACTCTGGGGCGTGTTGAGTGGCTTGCGGCATGTGCTGTGCGGGGCTGAGTCTGTGGCGAGGGCGCGGTCTCAGGGCCTGGGGGAGGGCGGGCTGAGGAGGGGACGAGAGAGGTGACCTCTCGGTTCTCGTGGTGGAGGGCGACGAAAGTAGATTTGTTCTATGAGTGATGTACGGGTGGTGTTGAGCTTGTTCCGCTTTGACGGACACCATCGTTGTGGTGTTCAGGCTGCTGCGGCAGCCTCGTAGTCGGCGGGGCTACGGTAGCCCAGGCTGCTG
>NZ_JBFAMZ010000050.1:0-18987 GCF_040674635.1 Nonomuraea sp. NPDC049758 | reverse complement strand
GATGCAGCAGCATTGTGTACCGGGTAGTGCGCTCGACCAGCGTGCCGATCGCGGAGCTGTCCCAGACCGATGATCAGGTCGCCTTCCCAGTGCCCGGGCACCGCCCGATCGGTGACTTCGGCGGGCCGCGCCGTCCGGGCGTGCGGCCTGGGGGCCGATCCCGGACGGCTGCGGGACACCGGGCCGGCCACCGCGCGCCAGCTCCGCCGTACCGACCGCACGAGGTCGGTACAAGGCCGGCTGGACGAACGACAATCCCGCCGTTGCGGCCGCGAGCTCACCGGTCCGGCCGAAGGCGCCGCGGTACGCGGCGCGTCACATCGGGGGCCGTGCTGTCAAGAATGGGCGGCCAGCGCCTGCGTCAGCCGCGGACGCGACGTGGAACGGACCCGGACGGCCGCCGCTGCCGCGACCACCACCGCCAGGAGCGCGCCGGCGGCGAGCAGGGTGGTCCCGTCGGGGTGGACGAGCGCCTGGCCACGCTGCGCCTGCCAGATCAGCAGCCCGGTGAGACCGGCGTAACCGAACGCGGCCACGATCACCAGCGGAACCCGGCGCACCCACAGCGCGATCAGCGGCAGCACCTGCAGCGCGTGCAGCCCGACGAAGTGGGCCACCCGCAGGTCGCCGCCACCGGTCGCCCAGCCCAGCAGCGGCATGCCCGCGCCGCCGTCCGCCGCGCCGACCGTGTGCGCGCCGATCGTGATCAGCTTGACGCCGCCGGCCAGCGCCTGCGCCTGCTCCGGCGTCGGCGCGGTCATCAGGTAGCCGACCGACATGCCCGCCAGCGAGATCGCCACCCCCAGCGGGATCGCCCAGGCCATCGCCCGGTTCACCCGGCGCTGCATCACCAGGAAGACCCCCAGCGCCAGCGTGAGCGCCCAGCCCAGGTAGGCGGCCCCTCCCATCAGCATGAACACCGACTTGTCGAGCGTGGTGGCGAAGTTGAAGTGGCTGCGCACCCCGCGTACCGCCTGGAAGGTGATCGCCGAGATCTCCGGCAGCACGAACAGCGTCACCGTGACGGTGCCCAGCCACCACAGGGTCCGTCGCCACCGCTCGACCTGGCTGATCATCCAGGCGAGGGTGAGCGCGTACAGGGCGAAGGAGGCGGCGAACTTGAACGGCTTGAGCCAGACCCCCTCGCCCATGACGGTCCGCCCGTCGATCACCAGGCCGACGCCGCTCACCAACGCGAGCGCCGCCATCGCGAGGGCGCAGGCGACGAGCGGGCCGTGCCAGGTTCTCCAGCGCAGGGAAGTCATGACGTCTCCTTCAGATCGACTGAGAACAACCCTGCTGGTCAGGCGCGACACGAACCAGAGACGTGATCATCGGCTGCACATGACATCGTCATGAATCGGGCAAGCGGGTCGTGGAGACGTCCCAGCCGCGTGGGCGACCGGCCCGTGCGCCGGCGCGAATCCCCTCCTCGCTGAGAACCTCACCGCCGCCCGGGCGCTGATCAACGTTCCCGGTCGGGTGCCTCGGTGAAGCGGCGGGTGGCCACCAGCGCGGCCAGGTCGGGTGCGAGCCGCAGTTCCGCCGTGTCCATGCCGGGGTGGTCGAGCCAGTGCATCCGGGTCCGGTCGACGCTCCCGGCGAACCGGGGCGGCCAGTGCCGGGCCGGGGTCAGGTCGTCGATGACCAGCGTCCCGCCGGGCCTGAGCAGCCGGTGGGGGTCGGCGGGCGGCTCGCCGTGCTTGCCCTGGCCGCCTCCGTCGAGGACGAGCAGGTCGTACGGCGCGTCCCGGTGGATCTCCCGCCAGTCGCCATGGACGACCGACACCTGTGGCTGATCGAAGAACACCTCGGCGGCCAGGGCCGCCGAGTCCGCGTCCCGTTCGACGCTGACCAACCGGGTCCCGGGACGCGCCCCTGACGCCAGCCAGGCGAGCCCCACCCCGCACCCCGTCCCGGTCTCGCCGATCATCTCGGCCCCGGCGGCCAGCGCCAGCAGCAACCGTCCCTGCTCGGGACGGCAGGACGTCCCGAAGCCCGCTCGCCGCGCGACATCGACCGCCCGCCGCACCAAAGGCGGTAATTGCGCGAGATCGGGGTACGTCGCCGTGCCCTCACGTGACATCGGTCCAGGCTAAGCCGGCCGACCGCCCTACGGCACCCATTGGTCGAAGCGGCCGACCGAGGGCCTGTAGACGAACTCGCGCGACATGTGGATGAAGTTCTGCGGGAACCGAGCGGGAAGGCGCTGACCTCGTCGAGCTGCTCCACTACCTCGGGCGGCAACTGCAGCTCACAGGCGGCGAGGTTGCCGGTGCGCTGGTCGAGCGTCCTGGCGCCGGAGATCGGATGGATCCAGGTGTGGTGCGCCCGGGTCCAGGCGAGGGCGACCTGGGAGGAGGAGACGCCGGGCTCGTCGGCGACGGCGTCGACCTCGGCGGCGATCGTCAGATGCCGGTCGGGTACGGCGTCGCTGCTGACTGCGGACGCTGACCGAAGCAGGCCACTACGAGGCTGCTCAGGAGCTGGCCGCGCTGCTGGCTGACAGGAGCAGACCGACGAACTGCGACATCCCGCTGCGGGAGGAGACCCTGTGGCGGATGCTCTACGAGACCGCGGCCCGGGCCGCGGAGATCCTGGCGCTGAACGTCGAGGATTTGGACCTGGAGCATCGGCGGGCGCCTGTCCGGTCCAAGGGCGGCGCGACCGAGTGGGTGTACTGGGACAGCGGCACCGCCCACCTGCTGCCCCGCCTGCTCCGGCTCCCGGACGGCAGCACGCGCACGCGCGGCCCGCTGTTCCTGTCCGAACGCCGCCCCGTCCCCGCCCGCCGCTCGGCGGCCGCCGACATCTGCCCGCACACCGGCCGCGGCCGCTGGGCTACGACCGCGCCCGCGTCCTGCTGAAGAAGTACGCCGGCCTCGATCTGCACCAGCTGCGCCACAGCGCCGCCACCCATCTCGGCGAGGCCGATGTCCCCCTGGAGCTCATCATGGGCAAGACCCGGCACAAGAACCCAGCACCGCCATGCGCTACGTCAAACCCGGACCTGAGGCCATCGCCAAGTCACCGAGATCCTGGCGCCCCGCCGCCGCACCCACTGATCAACCCAGTGGCGGCTGGCGGGGGCTGTAGGAGTTCCGGGCCATCACGTCACGGATCACCAACAGGCGAAGAAGCCCCAGGTCGCTACCGCTAGTTCGTGCACCCAGCCTCCTCGAAGGCCGATGGCGGCCACCTGGTGAATTACCCGCACAATTAGCTAGGTTGCCCTCACCTCGTCCGATTCTCACAGGGAAAGTGGCAGCCATGCGGCAACAGCACAAGACCTTCCGTGCGATCGAGGTCGGCGATGGCGGCGACGAGCGGTGGGCCGCCCACGCCCGGGCCCTGTGGCAGGACATGGAGGGCCTGCTGACCGAGGAGGGCCGGACTCCGGAGGGCGCGGATCGTGTTCGGGCGCTGTTCCGTGCGCACCTGCCGGAACTGGTCCCGGTTCTGGACCGCCTGGCCGGCCAACTCGACCGGCCCGAGGCGGAAGTCTTCCTCACCCACGCGGCACTGCGGCCGTTCTCCCAGTCCTGCACCCAGATCGGCCAGAACGGCACTCTGCTGCGCAACTATGACCTGCGGCCCGATCAGTGCGAGGGGACCATCGTCTCCTCCTGCTTCCTGCGCCCCGTGATCGGGATGCAGGACATGCTGTGGGGCTTGCTGGACGGGATGAACGACGCCGGTCTCGCGATCTCGCTCACCTGGGGCGGACGTTCTGTCTACGGACGTGGCTTCGCCATTCTCATCCTCGTGCGCTACCTGCTGGAGACGTGCGACACCGTCGATGAGGCGGTCGACAGGCTGCGGTCCCTGCCGGTCGCCGTCCCCCAGAACCTCACCCTTGTCGATCCCAAGAAGGCGATGACGGTGTTCGTGGGACCGGATATGCCGCCGACGGTGGCACCGGACGCCTGCGCCTCCAATCACCAGCACCTGCCGGTGACCGACGAGCAGGAACGGGCCATGCGGACGCAGGAGCGGCTGCGAGCCGTCCGCGCCGCGGGCGCGGACGTGGCGGCGATGCTCGAGCCGCCGCTGTATCGATCCGTCGACGAGCGGGGGACGGTAACGCTCTACACCGCCCACTACCGGCCCGCCGAGGGCCTTGTGACGTACTACTGGCCCGGTGAGTCCTGGCAACAGTCCTTCGGCGACTTCACACCCGGAACCCGCACCGTGACTTTGGGCCGGGCCAGCTGAAGAGCTTTCCGGACTCCTGCTCACCCCTGCACGAAGATCTTGCAAGAACCTGATGTCACCCACCGCAGACAAGCCCTCCCTCGGCTGGCCCTGCCACGCGGCAATCCCCCTGAACGGTCAGCGCCCGGGCTGCCTACGCGGGAAGCGATCTTCTCAACCCCTCTTGCGCCCCAGGCCAGCCCCATTCGTGAACACCCCCTCCGATTGCCTGCATGGTGGTGGCTCCCGGGGAGAAGGCGGGTATGGCTCGGGGCTGCGGTCCCGCCCACATTTCGCAGCGATGGCATGGTGTGCGTCTTTGAAGCCGGCAGGGGTTTCAGCGTCATGGCGCCGCGATACCTTTCACGATTCGCCGCAGATCACGCGCGGGGGCGGTGACCACGATGGCCAGGCCGAACTCTGGAGTCCAGGCGAACTTCCGGGTGGGCGTGGAGGCCCCCGTGTCGAGCAGTTTCCCCTGCACCCCGGCGATGGTCGCCGACTTCGGCTCGCCTCTGGACACGCTGCTCCACCAGGTGGCGCTCGGAACCGCCGCCCCACGCTGGATGGAGACAGTGACGGTGTCTTCGCCGTCCGGGCCGATCCACCGCCGGATGGTGGAACGCCAGCGTGGTGCCATGACGGTCTCCACAGGACCCGACCGCAAATTCGGATCATTGAAGGAGATCACGATGCCGTCGACGGACTCGCCCTGGCCTTCGGGAGGCGACTGGATGCCCTCGGCGATCCGTACCAGGTCCCCCTCCGGCAGGTGGTCCCCCCTGACCCGCACGCCGATTCCCGGCTTGACCAGCCACAGCAACACCCGGCCTGCCTGTCCGGTGGCTCCCGCGTAGGCCGGCTGGCCATGCACCGAGGCCGGACGTATATCAGTCAGCGACTCCTTCGGCGGTTCGGCCGCCGCCCGCGGGCGAGCTCCCTTCTGCAGCACGCGCCGTGCCCGGTCGCGGTCGTGCCGGAAGCGCCTGACCAGGCCGTAGGGACTCAGCGGGCGGCCTTGACGGGAGGCACCACGGCCACCGGGCAGACCGCGTGGTGGAGCACGCCATGGCTGACCGAGCCCAGCATCGCGGAGGTGAAGCCGCCCAGCCCGCGCGAGCCCACCACGACGAGGTCGGCCGTGGAGGAGGCGTTCCGAAGGGCGGCCACGGGGTGGTCGCAGACCTGATCGTCGGCGATCCGCACGTCAGGGTTCCCTTCCCGCCACGGCACGACCTGCTCGGCGGCCTCGCGGGCGTCCTGCTCGAAGCCCTCGCTGAGCACCCTGTAGGCGGTGGCGTACGAGGACAGCATCGGCGGCCGCCAGGCGTAGAGCACCAGGAGCTCCGCCTCCTGAGCGCGTGCCTGCGCCAGGGCGTACTCCATGGCGGCTTGGGACCGCCATCCGTCGTAGCCGACCACGATCCTGCCGTGCCGTACCGTGACGGCCTCCCGGACGACGACGACCGGGCTCGCGGCGTGCCCGGCCAGCGCGAGGCTCGTGGAGCCGAGCACCATTCCGGCGAAGCCGCTCAACCCTCTGCTGCCCAGCACCAGACTGTCGGCTCCCGCTGACTCCCGCACCAGGTCGTCCACCACCGGGCCCGGCAGGATCTCCGTGTCGACCTCCACACCCGGAGCCAGGCCGCGTGCCCGGTCCGCCGCCGATTCCAGCATCCCGGCACAGTACTCGGCCGTCCCGGCGTCGCGGGCCCACTGCTCGCACACGTGCACCAGGCGCAGCTCCAGCGAGCGTCTGCGGGCGTCAGTCGCGCCCCAGTCGACCGCCGCCATCGAGGGCGGGGAGCCGTCCACGCCCGCCACGATCCGGCCAGCCATCGCTTTCGTCTCCCCCAGCTCTTCGCCTACCTCAGCCCGGCCCCCGCTCATCCGGGCGGCAGCCGCGGGTTCAGCACGTCGGCAGGGGTCACCGCGACCGGGCACCAGGATTCGAGCAGCGCGGTCTGGGTGACGGGGCCGAGCAGCAGGCAGGCGGGAGCTCCGTTCCCCCGGCTGCCGAGGACGAGGAGCGTGGCGTCCTTCGTCGAGTCGACCAGTACACGTTGGGGGCGTTCGGTCACGAACTCGGTGAACACCGTCACCTCGGGGCGTCTGGCGGCCAGGTGGGAGACGACCTCCCGGAAGCGGGCCTCGGCGCCCCTGCGCAGCGCGTTGGAGTCGACGAAGGGGAGCGGATCCGGCCAGGACACCGATCCGCAGTCCGCCCAGCAGCACAGTGCCGTCACGCTGCCGCCGCGCAACGCCGCCTCGTCCAGCGCGAAGTCCAGGGCCGCCAGGCTGGGCGGCGAGCCGTCGAGGCCGACGACGACGCGGACGTCCTGGCCGTCGGGTGGCCGGAGGGACGGACGTACGACGACGACGGGCCTGACGCTGTGCGCGGGCACCTGCACGGCGGCCGATCCCACCTGGAGCCCTTCGAATCCACCCTGGCCGCGGGATCCGAGTACGGTCAGCTCCGCCCCGTTCGCGACCTCCAGCAGCACCGCGGCGGGCGTGCCCTTCCCGAGGACCGGCTGGACGTCCACCTCCGGGGCCAGCTCCTTGGCGCGGCGCACGCCCTCGTCGACGACGCCGAGGGCGACCTGCTCGATCTGCGTGAGGAGCTCCTCCGCGACCGGCCTCGGCGCGTAAGGCCAGTGCAGGGCGTGGCAGACCAGCACGGGCAGCCGCCGCAGCCGTGCCTCCTCGACCGCCCAGCGCAGCGCGTCACGGCTCTCGGGTGAGTCGTCGTAGCCGACCAGGATGGGCCGGTCGGCCTGGTCATCGCGCACTGCCGCCTCCTGGACGAGGAATGGTCCTGCCGGATGAGCCTTCCCGCCGCCCCTGCCGGATCAGCCTCACCGGCCGGGAAACTCTTGGTCTGTCTCGCTTGCCCTGGCTTTTCCGCCAACGGGCTCCAGTCGCACCGCCGTGACCTTGTACTCGGGGCATGACGTCGCGGCGTCGCCGCGATCCGAGGTGAGGGCATTGACTCCGCTGGCGGGGAAGTGGAAGGCGCAGAACACCTGGCCGGGTGTCACGTCATCGCTGACCTGGACGGTCAGGTGCGCCTCTCCGTAGCGGCTGCGCACCGTGACGCGGTCGCCGTCGCCCAGGCGGTGGCGGGCCGCGTCGACGGGATGGACGTCGAGCCGGTCGGTGGGGTCGAGCAGGAGGTTGTCCGTACGCCGCGTCATGCCGCCGGAGTTGTAGTGCGCCCAGCGCCGCCCTGTGACCAGAACCAGCGGGAAGCGGTCGTCGGGCTCCTCGCCGGGCGGCAGGTACGGCACGGCGCCGAGGTGCGCCAGCCCGTCCGGGGTGGCGAACCGTTCCCGGTAGAGCGAGGACTCGCCGGGCCGGTCGGGATGACGGCACGGCCAGGGGACGGCCCCTTCCCGGTCGAGCCGTTCGTGCGACAGACCCGCGAAGACGGGGGCCAGCCGGCCGCACTCGGCCAGGGCCTCGGCGGGCGTGGCGCATCCGAGGTCGGCGCCGAGCGCCGCGGCGACCGCGTGGATGATCTGGAAGTCGGGCCGCGCGGCTCCCGGCGGGGCGAGCGCGGCCCGCACCCGCTGGAAGCGGCGGTCGAAGTTGACGAACGTGCCTTCCTTCTCCAGCCAGGACGCGGCGGGGAACACGACGTCGGCCCTGCGTGCGGTCTCCGACAGGAACAGCTCGTCGCAGATCACGAGCTGGCACCTCTCCAGGGCCTGGACGACCTGGTTGCTGTCGGGATCGGTGGCGCACACGTCCTCTCCGAGGATCCACAGGGCGCGCAGCTCTCCGGAGCGGGCGGCGGCGAACATCTCCGGGATCCGCAGGCCGGGCCCGGGCGGGACGGGCACGCCCCACACGCGTTCCGCGCGGAGGCGGGCGTCGGCGTCGGTCACCTTGGCGTATCCAGGCAGGAGGTCCGGCAGCGCGCCCATGTCGGACGCGCCCTGGACGTTGTTCTGGCCGCGCAGCGGGTTCACGCCGAACCCGCGTCCGGTGCCGACCGCTCCGCGAAGGATGGCGAGGTTGGACAGGGCGCGTACGCCGTCCGTGCCGTGCAGGTGCTCGGTGACGCCCAGCCCGTAGACGATCGCCGGTCTCTCCGCCAGGCCGAACAGCCGCGCGGCCGCGACGACGTCGGAGGCGGGCACGCCGGTGACGGCGGCCGTACGGTCGGGGGAGTAATCGGCGAGCAGCGCGGTGAGCTCGGGCAGGCCGGCCGACCGCTCGCGCAGGAACTCGTCGTCGATCAGGCCCTCGGCCAGCATCACGTGGGCGATCGCGTGGAAGAGGGCGACGTTGGCGCCGGGACGGGGGCGCAGGTGGACGTCGGCATGGCGGGCCAGGCCCACCGCACGCGGGTCGGCGACGACGAGCCGCGTCCCGCGCAGCACACGCTGGAGGAGTCGCGCGCCGACCACGGGGTGCGCCTCGACCGGGTTCGCGCCCACGAGCAGCAGGCAGTCGGCGCTTTCCACGTCCTCGAAGGGGTCGGTCCCGCCCGGCAGGCCGAACGCCGCGGTCAGGCCGGCCGCCGACGGGGCGTGGCACAGCCGTGAGCAGTTGTCGACGTTGCTGGTGCCGATCACCGTACGCATGAACTTCTGCAGCAGGTAGTTCTCCTCGTTGGTCGCCCTGGCCGAGGAGATCGCCGCCACCGCGCCGGGGCCGCCCGCCGCGACCGCCGCGCGAAGCCCTCGGGCCACGTGGCCGAGGGCCTCCTCCCAGCTCACCGGTTCCAGGCGGCCGTCGCGGCGCAGCAGCGGCCGGGTGAGCCGGTCGGGCGAGCGGAGGAACCCGTGGGCGAAGCGGCCCTTGACGCAGGCGTGGCCCCGGTTGACGGGGCCGTCGCGGGCAGGCAGCACGGCGGTCACCGAATCGCCGCTGGTCAGCACGTCCAGAGAGCAGCCGACCCCGCAGTAGCCGCAGGTGGTGCGGGTACACGGCAGTTCCGGCGCCCGGTCGCCGCCGGGCAGGCCGGGCTCGGTGAGCGCGCCGGTGGGGCAGGTGTCGACGCAGCCGCCGCACGCGACGCAGTCGGACTCCGCCCACGGCCCTCCCGTGCCGGGCGCGACCACCGTGTCGGAGCCCCGTCCGGCCAGGGTGAGGGCGAAGGTGCCCTGGACCTCGGCGCACATGCGCACGCACCGGCCGCAGGCGATGCACAGGTCCCGGTCGAGGCGGACGTACGGATGGCTGTCGTCGCGGCCCCGGCCGCCGGCTCCCCGGGCCGTGTCCGGCGCGATGCCGAGGTCGTGGCAGACCCTGGCCAGCTCGCTGCCGCCGTGCTCGCCGTCCAGGGCGTGCGGCGGCAGGACCGAGACGATGACCTCCACGGCCTCGCGGCGCAGGACGCGCAGGTCATCCGCGTCGACCTCGATCGGGGCGTCCTCTGCGGCCGGTGTCACGCACGCGGCGACCACCTTGCCGCCGGCTCTCACCAGGCAGGCGCGGCAGGAGCCGGCCGGCGTCAGGCGGTCGTCGTGGCACAGCGTGGGCAGGCCGATCCCGGCCGCGCGCACGGCGTCGAGGACCGAGGCGCCCTCGGCCACGTGCGCGGTCGTCCCGCCGACGCGCACCCTCACCGGTCCCACCCCGCCAGCCGGGCGCCGAAGGCGCGGACGAGGCTGCGCACGGCCGCCGGGACGCGCCGCCCGAAGGCACACAAGCTGGCCTCACCCATGACCCGCAGCAGCCGCTCGTACTCCTCGCCCGGCTGCGCGGCCCGGACGATCTCCAGCCCCCTGCGGGACCCGACCCGGCAGGGCGAGCAGGCGCCGCAGCTCTCGGCCGCGGCGAACTCCCAGACGTGGCGCAGCACCTCCAGAGGCTCGACCCGCCGGTCGAAGGCGACCAGCCCGGCATGCCCGAGCGCCGCTCCGCGGCCGGCCAGCTGCGTCTCCGACAGCGGCACGTCGAGCTGATCGGCGGCGAGGAACCCCCCCAGAGGCCCGCCGACCTGGACGACGGCCAGTTCCGCGCCTTCGCGCAGGCCGCCGCCGAGCTCGTCGACGATCCTGCGCACCGGCGTGCCGATCTCGACCTCGTAGCAGCCGGGCCGGGCGAACCGTTCGGACAGGCAGACCAGCTTGGTGCCGGTCTCCGACGGTGTGCCGCGCGCGGCGTAGGCGGTCCCGCCGTGCCGGACGATCCAGGGGATCGCGGCCAGCGTCTCGACGTTGTTCACGACGGTGGGGGCGTCCCACAGGCCGTGCTGTGTCGGGTACGGCGGGCGCGGCCGGGCGCAGCCGCGGCCGCCTTCGAGCCCCGCGACGAGGGCGGTCTCCTCACCGGCGACGTAGGAGCCCGAGCCCTCGGCCACCTCGATGTCGAGATCGACGTCGGTGCCGTGCACCCGCCGTCCCAGATGTCCGTCGGCACGGGCCTGCTCGACCGCCGTCCGCATGGTCGCCAGCGCGCGCGGGTACTCCGACCGGACCAGCACCACGCCACGGCTGCTTCCGCAGGCGAAGCAGGCCAGCGCCAGCCCCTCCAGCACCCGCCCCGGATCCGCCTCCATCAGCAGCCGGTCCGCGTAGGAGCCGGGATCGCCCTCGTCGCCGTTGGCGACCACCACGGTGCCGGGCGAACGTCCGGCCGCGGCCCATTTGGCGGCGACGGGGAACCCCGCTCCGCCGCGCCCGCGCAGCCCGGAGGCCGCCACCTCGCGCAGGACCCGTTCCGGCGCGCCGGCCCGCAGCACGTCCGGCCACACCTGCCAGGCGTCCTGCCCCTGGACGACGCCCGCCAGCACGACGGGAGCGCCCGTGACGTCGGCGGCGGGGATCGGCGGGGCATGGGGGAGCGCGCGGCCGGAGAGCTGGGCGGCGAGCGCCGGGCCCGCGCACGGCGTGTCGCCGTCGAGGCAGGCGGGGCCAGCGTAGCAGTAGCCGAGGCAGCGGACACCCTGCAGGGAGACCTCCCCGTCCGCGGAGACCTGATCGACGCCGACCCCCAGAACCTCTTCGACCTCGCGGACGTGCCGGCCGGCCCGAGCGGCGAAGCAGGCCGCCGCGGTGCAGACCCGTATGTGACGCCGGCCGTGCGGAGCGGCCAGATCGGCGTAGAAGGTGGCCGGCCCGAGCCCCGCGGCCGCGGGCAGCCCGAACCGCCTGGCCGTTTCCGGGGCCCAGGTCTCGGCGGGCCCGTGCCCGGCCACGGCGGCCTCGGTGAGGGCGTCGAGCAGCCGGACCCCGGGACGGCCGCGACGGTCCGCCAGGGCGCGGAACGCGTCGAACCAGCTGTGAGCACCCACGTTCCTCTACATGCACCCTTGGTCCTGGCCACCACACCCCGGCGAGGGTCAGGCTTGGGCAAGGGACTGTCCACGATCGTGCTGAGTGGTTTCTGGTTACCCGTGTCTTGATGTCGGTTTCGGGGAGGTGGAGGTCGAGGGCCTGCGAGTGCGGGGGAGGGGGGTGCGTGAACCGATCGTTGCCGGCATCGACGGCTCCGCATCATCGACCGCCGCGGTGGAATGGGCCGGGGCCGACGCCCAGCGCAGAGGGCTGCCGCTGCGGCTCGTGCACGTGTACGAGCAGTGGTCGCACGGCATGATCTGCCGCCGCCGACTGGCTGGTGCTCGGCAGCCAGGGGATGGGCGGGTTCAGCAGACTGGTGCTCGGGTCGGTGAGCCTGGCCATGGCGGGGCACGCCATCGGCACCGTCGTAGGGGGGGCGTCGAACAGCCGGTCCGGTCGGCTGCTCTCCTGGACGCGCAGGAGAGCCACGCCCAGGGCGGTCGCGCCGATTCTGACCAGACTTTCGGGGACGGCCGGTTCTTGCGTCACGGGGTTGTCCAGCGCCTCTTCTTGACAGGTGAGGTCACGGGCGGGCGCCCAGGGCGCGGAAGTAGTCGCTCACGGGTGCGAAGTCGACGCTGTCGCCGCGGAAGCCGACGTACTTGTCCGGGCGGATCAGGTACAGGCTGGGGCGGCGCACGCCGTAGCGGTTGTGCGCCTCGCTGCGCAGGTCGGCGAAGACTCCGTCCATGGGGTCGTGCGGCAGGTGGCCGCGGGTGATGACATGGGCCTCACCGTGCCCGGCCATCGCCTCGTGCGCAGAGGCGTGCCAGGCGGCCAGGGTGGCGGAGTCCGTCGTGTCCGCCGCGAACAGGACGAGGTGGTGGCCGGGCGTCCGGAGGAGGTGACGGAGCGCCACCGGCCCCTCACGGTTCTCCACGTAGACGTCCCGAACCAGCTCGCCGGCTTCCGGTCCGGTGCAGGCGACGTCACTCCACGCTCTGGCCTGCGACTCGTGCCAGCGTTCGAAGACGAGATCACTGTCGCGATAGTGGACGAGGTGTTCGCCGAAGGCGTTCGACAGCCGCTGCTGCACGGGGTTGAGCCGGCCGAACAGGCGCAGCGCGTGCCGCCTGACTCTGCGGGCGACCAGCGTGCTGCCGGTGGCGGCCTTCGTGGTGGCCGAGGTCGCCTCGACCACGGCCTTGACCACGGGCCGGCGTTCGGCCTCGTAGCTGTTCAGAAGGGACTCCTCGGCGCGCCCGGTGACGACGAGCGCGAGTTTCCAGCCCAGGTTGTAGGCGTCCTGCATGCCGGTGTTCATGCCCTGGCCGCCCACCGGGCTGTGGCTGTGCGCGGCGTCGCCGGCCAGGAGGATCCGGCCCTGGCGAAGCCGGTCGGCCAGGCTCTCGCGGGCCACGAACGACGAACTCCACTGCAGATCGCGTACGCGAGAGTCCAGGGGTGTGCGTTCGGCGACGTAGGCGGCGAAGTCGTCCAGCCCTGGGTTCTGCGGCGGCCGGTCGTCCGGCGTGCTGGCCAGGATGCGCCAATAGCCCCCGATCATGGGGAAGACGGCCACGAGGCCGGACTTGCCGAAGTAGACATGGAAGCGGTCCCGTGTGAGCGGCCAGTCCACGGCGACGTCGCCCAGGATGAACCCCCGCTTCAGGTCGGCTCTCTGCCGGGTGATGCCTGCCGTCTCACGCACGGTGCTGTGGGCGCCGTCGGCGCCGATCAGCCAGCGGGTTTCGCACCGTTCGCCGCGACCGTCTTCGTGGTCGAGTTCCACGCTGACGCTGTGCTCGCCAGCTTGCTGCCCGACCAGGCGGGTGCCCCATTCGATGGCGACTCCGAGTTCCTCGGCGCGCTCACGCAGCAGCGCGACCGTCTGCCACTGCGGGATGCACAGGTCCAGCGGGAACGGGGAGTCCACGGCCGTCACGTCCATCTCGGCCAGGGCCGTCGTGCCCTGGTAGAAGTTCAGCGTGTGCAGCGGGACGCCTCGTTCGATGGCGGCTTGGGCCAGCCCGAGATCGTCCAGCATCTCCAGCGATCTCGCCACGATCGACACCGCCCGGCTTTCGCGGTGGTCCGCGCGTCCGGCGTCGATGATCCGTGGGATCACTCCCCGCCGTGCCAGGTCGATGGCCAGCACCAGGCCGGTCGGCCCCGCGCCGACGATGAGAACGTCCGCTTTCGTACTCACAAAGCCACCCTCGTAGAACGAATGATCGTTCTTTTAGAAGAGCATGATCCTCCGATCGTCGTCAAGAGCGAATGTTCCTTCTCTATGGGGCGGCTTGCGCGGGCGCCGACATCAGGGCTCGCATGCCGCTCCTGAAGGTCACCGAATCCGCGTGGCCGTAGACCGCGCGGCGTACCAGGAACCCGTCGACCAGAGCCATCAGGACGTCGGCCACGTGCTCGGCCGGGACGTCGGCGGGAAGCAGCCCGCGCTGTTGGTGCCGCGCCACCAGGCCGCCGACCACGCTGCGGGCCTCCGTCATGACCTCCTTCAGCTTCGCGCCGAGCGACGGCGATCGCAGAGCCTCCGACCAGACCTGGACCAGCAGTTGGGCCGACTCCTGCGATCCGGACAGCGGCGGGCGTTCGACCCCCAGCACGAGATCGACGATGTTGTCCAGATCTGGCGGCCATGCGTCGTCCTCCGCCTCGAAGGCCGACGCGACCTCGGCCAGAGCCTCGGTGGCGGTCGCCGCGATGATGTCGTCCTTGCTGTTGAAGTAGCGGTAGACGGCCCCGGCCGACAACTCGGCCTCGGCCAGTACGTCCTGCATGGACGTCGCGTGGAAGCCGTTGCGGATGAAGCAGCGCCGGGCGGCGTCCAGGATCTGGCGGCGGCGGGCTTCCAGGTGCTCCTTGGGCATGCGTGGCATGGGATCACAACGTAGAACGAACATTCGTACTTGACAACTTTGCCGCCTTACTCTTAGAAAAAGAATGTTCGCTCTCTTTACTGCGAAAGGTCGCACCATGTCGTTCGCCGCCAGCACCCTGAGCGCTCTGGTCGCTCTCGTCTTCCTCCTCGCCGGCGCCCAGAAAGTCCTGTTACGGGATCCCGTGACGGCCAACCTGCTCAGGCTCGGCGTCGGCTCGACGATGACCCGCTCGATCGGCACCCTGGAGATCGCCGGCGCGCTCGGGCTCGCGGCCGGCCTCTGGTTCAAGCCGCTCGCCGTCGCGGCCGCCGCCGGTCTCACGGTGCTGTTGATCGGCGCAGTGGGATTCCATCTCCGCGCCCGCGACTTCGCGCACCGGCGCCACCGCTCCCACGCCGTGGCGCCCATGGTGCTGGCCGTGGTCACCGGAACCACCATGGCCTTGTTGCTCGCGACTTCCTGAGCGAAGAGCGCGGTGACAACACCGCTTCAGCGCTTGGGTCGCATGGAACTGAAAGCGAGCGAACGCTCCCTCATCCTCGACCTTGCGCTTCCCCTGGCCGAAGACCGCCGCCGCGAATCCGTCCGCACCATCGCCACCGGGGTCCCGGCGTCGTCCACAAGACGCTCACCGACGCCAAGGACAAGGACATGTGAGCCACCCGGCAAACCGGTCCCCTGTCGGAGACGGCCATCCACAGCCGAGCCCCGGTTCCAGAAGCCGCCCTCCGACCTGCGGTTTTCGATGAACGCGGCCAGTTTCAACCGCATTCCGCCGGCACTCGCTCATAGGCGTACGACGGGCGCCTCCGGCATTCTGGTAGTCGTGCACAGGCGGTCTGCTCGCCGGGCTACCGAGGAGTGAAGGCGGCGAGAAAGACGCGGGTGCCCTCGTCGGCGAGTTCGGTCAGTTCCTCGGGGGACCCGGCGGCCGCGTCGCCCAGGAAGGCGACCCGGTTGGTGGGAATCGAGGAGGTCAGCCAGGTGAACAAGTAGGCGGCGCGCTCTGGGTCGGGGGTGTTCAGCAGGCCGCGTTCGGTCAGCCTTGCGAAGGTTTCCGCGAGAAGTTTGAGCGTGCGTCCCCAGCTCCGCTCGAAGTACTCGCGTCCAATGGCCGGGAAGCGCTCCGCTTCGGCGATGACCAACCGTCGCATCTGCAGGACCTCCCGGTTCATCAACCCGGCCAGGGTCATCCGTGCGTGGTCCCGCAAGGCGGTCTCGATGTCGTCCGTCTCCGCGAGCGCGCGGATTGCGGGCTTGAAGTGCTCATAACCGCGATCAACGGTGTCCAGGACGACACCGGCGAACAGATCCTCTTTGTCGGCGAAGTACTGGTACACCGTCCGCTTCGAGGCTCCTGCCGCGGCGGCCACCGCATCCATGCTCGTACCGACGTAGCCGTGGGCGGTGAACACCGACCTCGCGGCCGTGAGAATCTCCTGGCGCTTGCGCGCCGAGCGGACCTCGGCCCGTGCCGAAGCGGTCAACGAACTCCTCCTTGACAGAGAACACTACCCAGTTTAGTTTTACCACGCATAAACGGTACCGTTTAGTTTACCTGGAGGCGATCCATGGGTAACGTGATCTCCGTCATTGCCGCATCGATCGCGGTGTTCGTACTCAGCTCGACCTACTACGCCCTGCTCGCCCCGGCCGAGAAACGTCTACTGGGTGACCGTGCTCCGGACCGAGGCGACCGGCCGCCACCACTGAAGATCCTCCTGGAGCTGGCGCGCGGCGTCGTGATCGCCGTCGTGATCGCGGGCTTGGCCGAGTACGCCGGAATCACCGGGGCAGGCCCGATGATGGCGCTCGGCCTGGTGCTGTGGGTCGGATTCCCGGCAGTGCTGCTCACCGGGTCCATGATGTGGGAGAAGACACCCGCCGTCACCGCAGCGCTGCACGCCGGCGACTGGCTGATGAAAATTCTCGTTACCTCGGCGATCGTGGGTGCCTGGCTGTGAACGACGTACGCCCCTATGAGACAGACCCTCGTGTAGACGACTACATCGACGCCCTGCCCGGATGGCAGCAGGACATCTGCCGGCAGGTTCGGGACCTGATCCACGCCGCGGACCCCGAGATCGGCGAGACCATCAAGCGAACGGTCCGGCCCTACTTCGTGCTCCAGGGCAACGTGTGCGCACTGCTCGCCGCCAAGGACCACGTCAACGTTTTTCTGTACGACGGCGCCATCGTCCCCGACCCCGAAGGCATCATCACGGCCGGCCACCACAACAAGACCGCCCGCACGGTGGCTTTCCGTGAAGGAGAAACCATCAACGCTCCTGCTCTCACTGTCATGTTCCGTCAGATCATCGCCAACAACCGAGCAGGCGGGTGGCGCAAGCTCAAAAAACAACTTGAATAGGCGTGGGCGGTGGAGATGGTGCCGATCTGCCCGGTGGCATCGAACGATGACTCAGCCGAGGCGACGACAACCAGGAACCAGGCGGTCGAAGACCATGTCGTGTTCCAACAGCAGCACGAGGACGGCCGGTCCGGGCCGGACCCGCACTGTGCCGGCACCTTCGCCTGCACGTACTCACCCCCCGGCCACCACAGCCGCGCAGACCATCACCGTCACCGCCGCCTACGACTACGACACCTGTCCGGCCCGCTCCACCCGTGCCGCGCCCGGCCCCGGAAGCGGGCGGGAATCACGTCAGCGAGACAGAGGAGCGGAGCCTCGTCACTGACGAGGTGGGCACGAAAGTCAGTCAGGTGCAAGGCGAAATATTCCGACGGACGTCTCGTACGTCAAACCCGGCCGGGCTGGAGTGCCACCACTGTTGGAAGTTGATACGCACTGGGGCCGCTTCATCTGTCTGCATCTGCCAGGCGTATCCTCGGCCGCCCCCGCGGGCTGTCGTAGCTGCGAACTCCTCCATACCTGCACCGTCGAACCGAGAAGTCTGGTGTGGGACGGCGAGAGTTCCCTCGCTACATGGCTCAACAGCGTATTCATAGCTTTCGGGCGAATATGGCAGTGGCATCCGAGCGTCCTGACCTCGTCCTGAACCTGGGAGATTACATCTCCGAGCAAGAAAGCGACCATCTGCTCGGTCCCACCGGAAACGTCCGCGACCACGCGAGGCCGGAAGCCGCGACCCTGGCGGACTACAGGCGCCGCCATGCCCTGTACAAGACCGACCCCGACCTGCAGGCCGCGCACGCCGCCGCGCCTTGGGTGGTCGTCATGGACGACCATGAGGTGCTCAACAACTGGACCAACCTCATACCTGCCGAACGCCGCCAGAACGCCTTCCGCGCCTACTACGAGCACATGCCACTGTGGCCGGGCGCCCGCCCCGGAGGCACGGTCATCCAGCTCTACCGGCGCCTGCGCTGGGGCAGCCTCGCCACCCCGTACGTGCTGGACACCCGCCATTACCGTGATCCGCATCTGTGCGGCGCCGGTTCAGCCAGTTGCCCGCTTTCGGCGGGACCGAGCCGTATCATGCTCGGTCTGGACCAGGAGCAATGGCTCCTGGACGGCTTGCGGAGCTTTCCCGGGCACGCTGGGACCTGCTCGGCCAGCAGGTCTTCTTCGGGCAGCGCGACCGCGACCCCGGAGGCGAGCGGTCGGTCCGCCAGGACGCCTGGGACGGCTACACCGCCGCGCGCCTGCGTGTCAGCGAGGGCTGGATCCAGGCGGACGCGCGCAATGTCGCCGTGCTCACCGGCGACGTCCACGCCCACTGGGCGGGCAACCTCGTCATCGACTACGACGATCCCGCCTCGCGACCGATCGGCGCCGAGTTCGCCGTCACCTCGATCACCAGCGGCGGGGACGGCCACGACATCGCTCCCGCCACCGACCCGCTCCTGGCCGCGAACCCGCATCTGAAGCTGCACATTCGCCACTGCGGCTACCTGATGCTCCAGGAAACGGCGGCCACCCTCACCCTGCCCGACCGAGGCCAGGGCCTGACGGGGCTCATCTGACGGGAAGCTCTGGGGCGCAAGGGTTCCAATCGGAGCCCCGCCGGCCGCATGACGCCAAGCCTCAGGCTCGCCCGGCATCGTCTTCGGCCCTGCGGGACCGCTGGCGTCCTTCCAGCCAGGCTGCGTCATAAGTCGCAGTGAATGCGCCGTGTGCGCCTCTCTGAGGTCTTCGTTTGTAAGCCTGATCATTGCATAGAGCAAGAAGGCTGCTACCCTGGACGCCGGTGAGCCGGGAAGTCTGGTCGGCATGATCTGTCAGCTGTCCAGGAAGGCCTTCGATGAGCTCGCCCCTCATGCCGACGCCCGGGCTGCGTCCTGTTCCTGCTTGGCGGTGGCCCTGCAGGGCTGGTGGTGCCTTCCGCCCGCATGGCTGGATGTGAGTCCGATGGCCCTGGCGTTGCACGTCAGTGTGTTCACTGTCGACTTCCGCATCGTTGTGGTCCGGGTCGAGGGCGTGCTCGACATGGATTCATATCCGGTTCTTCAGGTCAGGCTGGCTGAGGCCCTGACGTTTCACCGGCCTCCGCTTGTCGCGGTCGACGTCAGCGGCGTGCCGTCCGCGGACTCGTTCGGATTGTCGGTGCTCATCGCGGCCGAGCAGCACGTACATGCTCTAGTACTACAGCGAGCCTTTGAGATCTCTAGCGTGTAAACATGCCAGATGACTTAACCGCTGCTGATCTGCGGGAGTGGGTTACGGGACTGGA
>NZ_JBFAMZ010000049.1:0-22280 GCF_040674635.1 Nonomuraea sp. NPDC049758 | reverse complement strand
CCCTGGCCAGGCTCTTGGCCCAGGCGAGCGGCGTCGCGGGATCATGCGTGTTCCCGACCAGCAGAACGGGCGGCGCCTGGGTGATGTGCACCGGCCGCTGCGGATTGGACGGCGGGACGGGCCATCCCACGCATCCGGTCGTCATGTCCCAGAACTCCGACGTCCCGCCCATGTGCGGGGCCCTCCGCGTGACGTCCCGAGCCCGCGTCCTGAGCTGCGAGAATCCGTTGATCTCAGGGTCGACGTCCTGGCAGAGGACCGCCCGGTAGGCCGAGGTCGTCGCAGGGTTGTCCAGCGCCTCGGCCCGCATCTGTCCGAAGAGCACCGCATCGCCCTGCTCCGCCTGGACGATGGCCCGGGCCAGACCGCCGTTGAAGTCGGGGGCCATCGTGAGCATCGCGTACGCGACGTAGCGCAGTTCGTCCGCCGTCAGCGGACGCCCGCCGGTCACCGGGATCGGGCTCTCCTCCGCCTTGCGCACCAGCGCGTCCCACACCTGCGGTACGGACCGGCCGTGCAGCTCACATTCCTGGGTCCGCTCGCACCACCCGGCGAACCTGTCGAACCCGTCCTCCACCGCCGCCGCGGCATCGCGCACCATCCGGCGCGAGCTCATCCCGTGATCGACGATCCCGTCCAGCGCCATCGCCCGTACCCGGTCGGGGAACCGCCGCGCGTACTCGGTGCCGAGCATGCTCCCGTAGGAGCGTCCCAGGTAGCTGATCTGCTCCTCGCCCAGGGCGGCCCGCACGGCGTCGAAGTCCCGTGCCACGCTCCCGGTGTCCATGTGCCGGATCAACGGCCCGCAACTCTCGCCCACGGCCCGGTTGTGCGCGACGAGCCGGTCATACTCCCGCCGTGTCTCGGGGAACTGCGTGACGGCCGGATCGTGCACCGCCTTCCCGCATGGGATCTGCTCGCTGCCGCCGACCCCGCGCGGATCGATCCCGACGATGTCGAACCGCTCGCGCAACTCGTCGGAGAAGAAGTACGGCGCCCAGTCCCGCACCAGGTCCGCCGCACCCGTCCCTGGTCCGCCCGGGTTGTAGAACAGCGTCCCGACCCGTTGTCCGGTGGCCTTGCGTCGCGTCATGTTCAGCGAGACCTGCGGCCCGTCCGGCGTCGCCCAGTCCACCGGCACGGCAAGGGCGCCGCACTCGGCCCCGGGTTCCTTCCCGCAGGCTCGCCAGTCGATCGCGTCTGTGCTGGTCGCGGCTGCTGATGGGGTCGCAGCGGCAGGGGCCGCCGGGACAGCTGTCGCGATCAGCGCCAAGCCCGTGACGAGGGGGGTCCATTTCATGATCTAGATCGTCTCCCGCTCACCGGCCTCCGTCATCGGCCTTTCGGCCTGCCGCATCGGCCGAACGGACGACCGTTCATCGCGTTCGGCCCTGAAGCCCGCACAGAGCGTCGGCTCCCAGGCCTGATTTGCAAGTCGCTCAACTTATCTTTATATATAGATCACATGAGTCGAAGACCTATGCAGGAGCCGACGTTCCTGATCCTCACGGCGCTCGCAGCCGGCCCCCAGCACGGCTACGGCATCATCACGGACGTCGTGCAGATCTCAGGTGAACGGGTGCGGCTGCAAGCCGGCACGCTGTACGCCGCGCTCGACCGTCTCCAGGGGGAAGGGCTGGTCGAGACCGACCGCGAGGAGGTCGTCGACGGCCGCGCGCGGCGTTACTACCGTCTCACCTCCGCGGGCGAAGCCCGGCTGGCCGCCGAAGCGGAGCACCTGCGTCGCAACGTCGACACCGCCTCCTCTCGCCTGCGCGCCAGACTCCGCTCGGCGTACAGCATCAAGGTGGCGGCGCCTGGCCGCGGGTTCCTCGGGAGTGCATCGTGAATCTGGAGGACCGTTACCGGCGGTTACTGGCGTGGTACCCGAAGGAGCACCGCGCGCTGCACGAGGAGGAAATGGTCGCGGTCCTCCTCGCGACAGCCGCACCCGGCCGGGACCGACCGACCGTCCGCGAGACCTTCGACCTGCTGCGAGGAGCCTTCGCCATCCGGTTGCGCCGTGCCGTGGGGCCCGTCTCCCGCGGGCGCTGGCGTGCCGCCTTCAACGTTGCGGCGCTTCTGGCACCGATCTGGCTGCTCGTCCTCGAAGTCGGTCAAGCCGGCGCCCTCATCGAGATGTCGCTCCGGTCCGGAGTGGCGGGTCCGATGCTGACCTTGAGGCCACTGGTGATCGCCCTGCCGTACGGGGTGATCGTTTTCCTGGCATGGCGGAACTCGCGAAGGGTCGCGGCCGCCGTGGCATGGGGCTGGACCGTGCTGTACGCCGGGCTCGTCGCCAGTCCGCCCGATCTCGGCCTTTCTCCCGTCTACGTGGCGTGGGACGGCGTGCTCCTCGTGGGGTTGGGATTCGGCAGCGTGGCGCGGTTCGTCCTGCCCGCCTGCCTGGTCGCTGTGATGCTGACGTTCGCTCCCTCATCCGGACCTGCTCCGTTGGGAGCCCGGCGGCTGGCCGGATGGGCCGCCGTCTCGCTCGTCGGCGCGGCCGTGAGCAGTCGGCTTCCCCCCTCGCCTGAGGGGGACTACCTCCTCCTTCTCGTGCTCGCGGTGGCGGCGGTGATGGCAGCGCGTTCGCCTGTCGGGCGGCGGGTGGTGTTCATCGTGTTGCCGCTCATGAGCGTCACCCTCAACTGGCTGCGTTGGGTGGGGGATCCGGCGAGCCTTCCAGCGGTGGCTGCGACCACGGTGGCCCTGCTGACCGTCACGGCGTGGCTGGCCAGAACCGGCGCGCCCGCCTCCGAACCAGCGAAGCGCCTGACAAGCGGTACGTGAGGTCGCCGGGCGACGCGCAAAGAAGGCGTGGTCACCAGCGGCACCACCGCGCTGACCGGCCCGACGTTCACGGTCACGTGCCGACCCGGCGCCGGCGTCAGTCCTGAGCTGCGGCGTCGGTGCCGCCGACGATCAGGTCCGTCAGCGATCTCGCCCTCCATCGCATGAAGGCACGTCTCAGCCCGTCGTCCAGTGACGGAGTTTCTCGGGGTTGCGCACGACCCAGATGCGCTTGATCCTGTCGCCCGCGACCTCGAACGCGAACACCGTCACGATGACGCCGTCCTGCTCGGCCACCACCCCGGGCCGCCCGTTGACGGTGCGTTCCAGATACGTCATGTTGCCGGGCCGGCGGTGGGCGATCTCGATCCAGGCGTGCGCGATCCGTTCGCCGCCTTCGATGGGCTCCAGGAAGGTGACGGCGAGGCCGCCGCCGTCGCCGATCGCCACGGCATCGGGGTCGAGCAGGCCGATCAGGGCGTTGATGTCCTTGGCCTCCCACGCCCGCTGGAAGTCCCGGACGATGCCGGCCTGCCGGGTCGCCGGGGCCGCGGCGGGCTGGGCGGCGCGGATGCGGCGGCGGGCCGAGGAGGCCAGCTGGCGGCATGCCGCGGGGGTGCGGCCGACGATCTCGGCGACTTCGGCGAATGAGTAGCGGAAGACGTCGTGCAGGACGAACGAGACGCGCTCGGCCGGCGTCATCGATTCGAGGACGACCAGGAAGGCCAGGTTGACCGATTCGTCCAGGGTGACCCGGTCGGCCGGATCGGTGACCGTACCGCCGTCCGCAGGTTCAGGGAGCGGCTCGGGGAGCCATTCGCCCACGTAGGTCTCCCGCCGGACCCGTGCCGAGCCGAGCAGGTTCAGGCAGATGCGGCTGGCGACCGTCGTCAGCCAGGCGCCGGGCGACTCGATGGCCTCCTGCTGCCGCAGGGACATGGCGTACCAGCGGGTGTAGGTCTCCTGCACGGCGTCCTCGGCCTCGGCCAGCGAGCCCAGCAGCCGGTAGGCGAGGTTGATCAGGTGACGCCGCTCACTGATGACCACGTCCAGGCCCGGATCGAGCCACCCTTCCGGATCAACGGCATCCGGCCTGTTGTGGCTGGTCATCGTGGCGGCTCCCTCGGTCGTGTCTGCCTTCTTCCTGCTCGACAAGACAGCGTGCCGGAATGTGAGGCCGATGCCGTCACCTGACGTTTCCGGGGGCTGTGTTGTCGAACTGCACGCGGACGTCCTGGCCACCACGGGAGGGCATACCAAGCCCCGCCGCCGCGTACAGGTCAGCACGTCCGGCCCTCGTTCGACCACGCCGCGTCGTCGCGGCCCCACCTCAGGGGAGCCACTTTGAGTCTGTTCCGGCTTGACGCCAGCATCCGTCCCGGCACCTCGGCCGGCGCCGAACTCGCCGACATCGTGGAAGCCGAATGGACCGCCGCCCATCCGGACGAGCCGGTGGTGCGCCGGCACCTGGGCACCGATCCACTGCCGGCCGACGCCTGGGCCCAGGCCCACCTCGGCGCGTTGACGCCCGAGCCCGACCGCTCGCCCGCGCAGCGCGAGGCGCTGGCGTTCGCCGTCTCGCTCGTCGCGGAACTGGCGGCCGCCGAGACGGTCCTGCTCGCCGTGCCGCTGTACAACTTCGGCGTCTCCCAGCACTTCAAAGCCTGGGTCGATCTGGTCGTCGCCGGTGCGCCGCTGGGCAGCCCGGTGCTCAAGGGCAAGCCGACCGTCCTGGCCACCGTGCGCGGCGGCGGCTACGCCCCCGGCACGCCGCGCGAGGGCTGGGACCACTCCACCCCGTACCTCAGGCGCGTCCTCGCCGACATGTGGCAGGCCGACCTGACCATCGTCGAACGCGAGCTCACCCTCGCCGCCACCAGCCCGGGCATGGAACACCTCCGCGACCTCGCCGCCGGCCTCCACGCCCAGGCCCTGACCGCGGCCCGCGACGCCGGTCGGGCGACCGCGGCCAGGTGCCTCCCGCGGACCGTTTCCCACTGACCCGAACAGGAGCGACATGTCAATGGATCAGAGGGCGCGCAACAAGGCGGCGTTCGCCCGTCTGCACGACGCCCAGAGCAGCGGCGACGTCGAGGCCTTCGGCAAGGCGGTCGACGAGGTCGTGCACCCGGACGTGCTGATCCGCACTCCGTTGCCGATCGCCGCAACGGGGGCGGAAGCCCTCAAACAGGTGGGCGCGATGCTCCTGCACGCGTTCCCCGACCTGCACGTCGAGGTCGAGGACGTGATCGCCGAGGGCGACAAGGTCGTCCTCCGCAACACGGTCACCGGGACTCACCGGGGCGAGTACATGGGCGTCCCGCCCACCGGCAGATTCATCACCTACAGAGAGATCATGATCGTCCGTTTCGCGGACGGCCGGATCGTCGAGACGTGGGGGATCGTCGACGTCCTGGCACAGCTGAGACAGCTCGGCCTGATCCCGTCGTGACACGCCCATCATGTTGAACGTGCGTACAAGTTGTACTAACGTTCAACATGATGAGAGCGAGGGGGACTCGATGACGCAGCAACAGTTCACGCGGGCGGGGGCGCGTCAGTGGGCGGGCCTGGGCCTGCTGGCCATGCCGACGGTGCTGCTGGGGCTGGACGTGACCGTCCTGTACCTGGTGGCGCCGAGCATGGCGGCCGACCTGTCACCGTCAGCCACCCAACTGCTGTGGATCATGGACGCCTACGGGTTCCTCGTCGCCGGGTTCCTCGTCACCATGGGCACGCTGGGCGACCGGATCGGACGGCGCCGGTTGCTGCGGGCCGGGATGATCGCCTTCGCGGCGGTCTCGGTGCTCGCCGCCTTCGCCCCCACGGCCGAGTTGCTGATCCTCGCGCGTGCCCTGCTGGGGGTGGCCGGGGCGACGCTCATGCCCTCCACGCTGTCGCTGATCTCGAACATGTTCCCCGACGCGCGTCAGCGCGCGGTCGCGATCGGGGTCTGGGCCACGATGTTCGCGCTCGGCATGGCCGCCGGGCCGGTCGTGGGCGGCGCGCTGGTGGACTCCTTCTGGTGGGGAGCGCCGTTCCTGGCGGCGGTGCCCGTCGCGTTCGTCGTCCTGGCCGGGGCGCGCGCCCTGCTTCCCGAGTACGCGGCCCCGTCCGGCGGCCGGCTCGACCTGGTCAGCGTGGGCCTGTCCCTGGCGGCGATCCTGCCGGTCATCTACGCCGTCAAGCACATCGCCTCCGAGGGCCCCGGCGGCCCGGCCCTCGCCTGTGCCGGAGCGGGCGTTCTGGCCGCGATCGTGTTCGTCCGCCGCCAGCGCCGCCTGCCCGACCCGCTGCTGGACGTGACGCTGTTCGGCAACCGGACCTTCGTCGTGGCCCTGGGCGTGCTGCTCATCGGCCTGGCCGGGGTCGGGGGCTCGATGTACCTGGTCACGCAGTACCTCCAGCTCGTCGAAGGGCTCACCCCCTTCGACGCGGGGCTCTGGATGGGACCGCCGGCGCTGGCCATGTTCGCCGCCGCCATCGGTGCTCCGCTGGTCGCCCGGCGCTTCCGTCCCGGCTCGGTCATGGGCGCCGCCCTCGGGGCGTCCCTGGCCGGCTACGCGCTGCTCGCCACCGCGGGGCTCGACGACGCGGTCCCCGTGGCGGCCGGCTTCACGTTCGTCTACCTCGGGCTGGGCGCCCTCGCGGCCCTGGGCACCGACATGGTGGTGGGCGCGGCGCCGGCCGCGCGGTCCGGGTCGGCGGCGTCGATCTCCGAGACGGTCCAGGAACTCGGCATCGCCATCGGCGTCGCCCTGCTCGGCAGCCTCACCACCGCCGTCTACCGCTCCCAGGTGACGGTGCCCGAAGGTCTGACGCCGGAGAGCTCCGGCCTCCTCACCGACAGCCTGAACGCGACCGTGGCGATCACCGACAGCCTTCCGCCCGGGACCGTCGAGGCGGCCCGGCACGCCTTCACCACCGGGCTCAACGTCGCCTCCCTGGTCGCGGGGGTCGCCATCGCCGCCGCCACGGCGCTGTGCCTCGCGATGCTGCGCCACGTGCCTGCGCTCGGGGCGGCGCAGCATAGCGACACCGACGTTTGAACGATGGTCCGACTATCCTGGGGCTCGTGCCGAGGAGCAGCAAGGACGACACCGCCGACGACGGCGAGCACGTCGACGGACGCCGCGCACGTGGCGAGAAACGACGCGCGGAGATCATCGAGGCCACCCTCGCCGTGGTCACCCGCGACGGCGCGGCCGGCGTCACCCATCGCACGGTCGCCAAGCAGGCCGGCACCACGACGTCCCTGAGCACCTACTACTTCGCCACCCTCGACGACCTGCTCGTCGCCGCCCTCACGACTGTCGCCGACGCCTACACCGCCCGCATCCGCGACATCATCGACACCCCCGGCGACAAGCTCAGCGGCCTGGCCCACCTCATCGCCGAGTCCGCCGGCTCCGGACGTGAACGCGCCCTGGCCGAACGCGAGCTGGCGACCCTGGCCGCCCGCCGCCCCGCCCTGCGCCCCGTGGCCCGACGCTGGCGGCAGAACATCGCCGAACTCGCCACCACGCTGACCGACGACCCCGCGGCCATCGCCGCCCTCGTCGCGGCCTCCGACGGCCTGTGCACCGCGATCCTCCTCGACAACGTGCCCGCCGACCCTGACCACATCCAGGCCGTCCTGCAACGAGCCGTCCGCAACTGAGCGTCCAGGGATGCCCTGAAGGGACGCCGCATCGCGGCGTCGGGATCAGCCGGACTCCGCGACGAGATGCACGACACCGGCCGGGTTCTTGATCCAGTGGGTTCGGGAGTCGAGACCCTCCAGGGGCTCGACTTCGTCACACGGGTGGATGCCGCTGTCGGCCAGTGCGGCCGTGGCCGCGTCGAGGTCATCGGTGTGCAGTTGCAGCCACAGGTCGGGGCGGCTGTAGTTGTCGACACAGTCGAGCCACAGCGTATTGGGGCCGAACTGCACCGAATGGGTCCTTGAGACGGTCGGAGCGTAGGAGACGTCGTCCTCTTTGACCTCGAAACCCAGGGTGTCGCGGTAGAAGGCGACGGTGGCCTCGTACTGCGCCTTGGGGATCTTCATGGCGATGTTCAGGCCGGCGGTGAATGCAGGCTTGTTCATGGTGCTCGACTCCTTCGTGACGCGCTCCGGCGACCCGGCCGAGGCGCTTGGCGATCGCCCGGCGGCTGAACGGTAACCGTCGCGCGAGGTCGGTGACGGTTGCGAGATCGGCGCGGCCGAGCTCGTCCCGCGACGGCCTGCCCTTCCGGCCGCCCTTTCAGCAACCGGTAGGTTGCGATTTATGGCAACCTACCGGTTGCTATTAGCACTCGCAACCCCCGGCTCGGAGGCCGACCCACTACGCGTGCGCACATGCGGACGGCGCTTCTGCTGCGGAAGTGCTTCACGTCATGCGGAGGATGACCTTGCCGGTGGTGCGGCGGGCGGTCAGGGCGGTGAGGGCGGCGGCTGCCTGGTCGAGCGGGTATTCGGCGCCCACCATGGGATGGACGCGTCCCGAGGCGGCCAGGGCGAGCAGGTCGTGCAGTGGCTCGGCGGCACGGCTGCCGGGGAGGCGCAGGTGGGCGCCCAGCCAGTAGCCGCCGACGGTGATGTTGCGCTCGCTGAGGATCCCGGGGTCGATGGGGGCGGCGTCGATCCCGCCGGAGGTGCCGTAGGTGATCAGGCGGCCGAAGGGGGCCAGCGCGTAGGGGGCCGCCTCGAAGACGGGGCCGCCGACGGCGTCGAGGATCACGTCGGCGAGGGCGCCGTCGTTGGCTTCGCGGACGCGCTCGGCGTAGCCGTCGGCGTCGCCGGGGATGGCGGCGTCGACGCCGAGCCGGCGGACCGCGGCGCGCTTGTCGGAGGTGGAGGCGGTGCCGATGACCCGTCCGGCGCCGAACTCCTTGGCCAGCTGGATCGCCAGGTGGCCGACGCCTCCGGCTGCGGCGTTGACGACGACGGTTTCGCCGGGGCGGACCCGCGCGGCCGTACGCAGCAGATGCCAGGCGGTCAAGCCCTGGACCAGGAGGGCGAGCGCGGCGCCCGCGGAAAGGTCTTCGGGGATCTCGACCGGATCCTGCACCAGCGCCTTGGTGGCGAACGCGCCGCCGGCGAAGGCAAGCATGCGGCGACCGTCCGGGGCCCGGCCGACGACCTCGCCGCCCGGGATGAACGGCAGTTGCGGCGGCAGGTAGGTGCCGCGCAGACGTTCGGCGTCGGCGAAGTTGAGACCGGCGGCCTCGACGTCAAGGAGGATCTGGCCGGGGCCCGGCGTCGGGTCGGGAAGGTCGGCGGGGGTCAGGACATCGGGTTCGCCAAGGCGTTCTGCAACCATCGCTCTCATGCCGTCAACGCTAGGAGCCGTACGGTTGCGCAGGTAGCGGGCGGGATTTGTGGATGGGCGGGGATGCATGAAGAGTCTTCATGCATCCCCGCGGCGGCGTCACTTGGGCGGGGCTCGCTCGCCGGTTCCACGGCGCGACGGACAGGATCAGGCGAGCAACCGGTCGACCAGTCCGTCGAGGTAGTCGGGGGTGAGCGGCCCCGCGTTGAACAGGACGCGCATGTAGATCGGCGCCAGGAGATGGTCCAGCACCTCCAGCACGTCGGGCGGGTTCTCGCCGCGGGCGCGGGCGCGGTCGAGCACGGCCTCCAACTGGCTGGTGCGGTCGGCCAGGAGCTCGTCGCGCGCCTGCAGGCCCTGCCGGCCCTCGCCGGACAGCGCGAGGGTCAGCCGCACCAGCGCCAGGCCGTCGGGGCCGGTGACCTCGCGGGCCACGTTGGCGGCGTGGGTCCGCAGGTCGTCGGCCAGGCTGCCGGTGTCGGGCATCGGCGACTGCGCGTTGAGCCGGGTCAGCAGCACATCGCTGAGCAGGGCCTGGAGGTTGCCCCACCGGCGGTAGAGGCTGGTGTCGGCCACGCCCGCGCGGGCCGCGATGTCGCCGATCGTGAAATGTCCGTAGCCGCGCTCCCTGACCAGCTCGGTCACGGCTTGATGCACTGCCGCGCGGACCCGGGCGCTGCGCCCGCCGGGCCGCTTGGCCCGCCCCTGCTCATCCATGCGTCCCACCTTAACGCAGTTGGGACTTGCGTTAGAGTCCGAGAGGGTCTACGTTAACGCAGTCACTAACTGCTTTTAGGAGAGATGTACGTGAGAGCGTTGCTCACCCTGACCTGCGCAGGTCAGTTCATGGTGCTGCTCGACAACACGATCGTCGGCGCCGCCCTGCCCGACATGCAGCAGCGGCTGCACACCGGGCTGACCGGTCTGCAGTGGATCGTCGACGCCTACGTGCTGCTGGTGGCCATGCTGCTGCTGTCGGGCGGTGTCTTCGCCGACCGGTTCGGCCGCCGGCGGGTGTTCCTGGCCGGCGTGGTGGTGTTCACGGCCGCCTCGGTGGTGTGCGCGCTCGCGCCCTCGATCGGCTGGCTGATCGCCGGACGGGTGCTGCAGGGCGTCGGGGCCGCGGCGTTGAGCCCCGCCTCACTGGCGCTGCTCACCGCCGCGTATCCCGCCCCGAAGGAGCGCGTCAGGGCGATCGGGTTGTGGGCCGGGTTCAGCGGCCTCGGCCTGGCCGCCGGACCGCTGGCGGGCGGGATCCTGGTGGAGTCCTTCGGCTGGCCCGCCATCTTCCTGGTCAACGTGCCCATCGGGGCGGTCCTGCTGCTGGCCGGGCTGCGCGTGCTGGGGGAGTCCCGCAACCCGGGCGCGCCGCCGATCGACGTCCCCGGCACGGTCCTGTCCGCCGCGGGCGTGGGCGCGGTGACGTACGGCCTGATCGAGGGCGGTTCCCGAGGCTGGACCTCGCCGGTGATCCTGGGCAGCTTCGCCGCCGGGCTGGTGCTCCTGGCCGCGTTCGTCGTGGTCGAGGGCCGTGTGGCGACGCCGATGCTGCCGCTGCGGCTGTTCCGTCAGCGGCTGTTCATGGTGTCCAACACGGCGATGGTCGGGGTCGGGTTCGCGCTGATGGGGTCGTCGTTCTTCTTCTCCCAGTTCTTCGTGTACGTCCAGGGCACTTCGATCCTGGTCGCCGGCCTGCAGACCCTGCCCGTGTCGCTGGCCATGGTGATCGTCAGCCCGTACGCGGGCCGGCTCGCGGCCAGGTACGGCTTCCGTGCCGTCGCCGGCATCGGCCTGGCGCTGGCCGGGCTGGGGCTGCTGGCGCTGGGCTTCGTGCACGCCGATACCGGTTACGGGAACGTGTGGTGGCGGCTGGCGGTCGTCGGCATCGGGTTCGCACTCACCATGTCACCGCTGACCGGGGCCGCCATCCAGGCGGTCAGCCCGCAGGAGGGCGGCCTCGCCTCGGGCGTCGCCAGCACCACCCGGCAGATCGGCGCGGTGCTCGGCGTGGCGGTGCTCGGGGCGATCGTGCACACGCGGGAGTCCGGCGGAGCCTCGTTCGAGTCCGGCCTCAACAGCGCCTTCCTCGTGGCGGGTGCCGTGACGCTGGCCTGCGCCGTCTTCACCGGCCTGTGGCTGGCCGCGGCCCGGACGCCGGGTGACGTCCGGGCGAACAGTCAGGAGGCCGAGCCGTCAGCGAGCGTCCGCTGACGGCACGTCCCGGCCGTCGACTTTCTCCGGCGGCGGGGTGCCGCTCCACCTCGGTAAGGATTGTCAGTGGTGTCTGCGACCGTGTGCCGCGTGGGTGAGCTGGTCGAGCGGGTGGATGAACAGGACCGCGTGTTGGAGGTCGTGGAGCGCGAAGAGGCGGTGCGCAGGCGGTGGATGCATCGGATCGCGACGACGATCTGCCGCGATCCGATGGGGCGGATCCTCGTGCTGCGCCGAGCTGAGGAGCATGTTCGCTTTCCCGGCCACTATGACGTGATGGTCGGGGGTGCCGTGGGCGTGGGTGAATCGTATGAGGACGCGGCGGCCCGCGAACTGGTCGAGGAACTGAGTGTCGGCGTTCCGGTCCGTTTTCTGTTCAGGTTCCTGTGCCAGGCAGGGATCGGCCCTGTCTGGTTCGGGGTGCACGAGGCATTGGTCGCCGAGCCGTTGGCTCCGGATCCGTCCGAGATCGCTTGGCACGCCTGGGTCACGGAGCCCGAACTGCGGAAGGTGGTCGATCGAGGACCTTCCGTCCCAGCCGGACGACAAGCCCTGCACCGATATCTCGGCCACCCGGCCCAGTGACGACAGCCGCTCCCCGGGCGGACCCGGGGCGATCACCATGCGCCGCCTGGCCACCCACCTGGGCGTCGCCCCCATGGCGCCCTACCGTCACGTGTCCGGCAAGGACGACCTGCTGGAGCTCATGGTCGATCACGTCTACGCCGACCTGCGGGTGCCCGGCGGTCTCGGCCGGCGGCCGAGCCTGCGCGCCCTCGCCGTGCTGACGCGCGAGCTGATGCTCCGGCACCGCCGGCTGGCCCAGTTGCCCCCGCAGGCCAAGCTCTCCCTCACGCCGAACCGGATGACCGTGGCCGAGCAGGCCCCGACCGCGCTCGACGGTCTCGGCCTGGACGCCGACACGATGATGAGCGCCTTTCGCGCCGTGGACGCCTATGTGCATGGCGCCGTGAGCTACGAAAGCGCCGTCAGCGCTCTGGTGAGCAACCTGGGCCTGTCCGGCGAAGCCGAACTGCGCGACGACCTCGCCCCCGTGATGATGTGGCACATGCGGACCGGCCGTTATCCCACCTTTCAGCACTACCTGCGCACCGCCACCCGTAAAGACGACGCCTCATGGCAGTTCGCCCTCGGCCTCGACTGCCTCCGCGACGGCATCGCCATCCGCCTTGGCATCTGAGCTGCCGCGGTTCGCGCCGCCTCTGGGAGGCAGACGCTTGGGCCACGTCCAGCCGCACCTCGCCGTAAGGCTGGACGTGCTGCCAGAACAGCGGGGTCAGCCCGCGCCGGTCGGCAGATGTCCGGGGGCTTGAAAGCGCGTTGCAGGCGGTCGGCCGCTCAATGGTGCTCAAGTCCCCATACAACAGGAGGTTCCGATGAACCGCAGCTTGCGCGCCCTGTTCGGCCTGACCGCCACCGCCGCGACCATCGCCCTGACCGTCCCGGCCATGAGCAGCGCCGCGAACGCGTCGCCGGCCTCGCCTTCCGACCTCGACAACACCAGCCACGCCCGGGATCTCGCACAGGCGCGCTCCTTCCTGTTCACCTACACCTTCAACAACCACCTCAAGGTCGCCGGCGGCAATTTCACCGTCGACCACCGCGTCTTCGTGGCCGTCAAGTTCAACAACGGCGTCACCAAGTTCTCCAGGTGGGTGATCGCCCGCACCCATCCCGTCACCCCCGGCGGCGCCGTCTACGTGGAGACGACCATCGCCGCCCCCTGCTCCGGCAGCAAGAACGGCTACGCGCAGGCCTACGACGAGGCCACCCGCACCTGGTCGCCGCGTCTGCCGGTGACGATCTGCCAGCGCATCGACTGACGTCCGACGCCGACCGCCTCGCTACTGTGGCTTCGCATGACCGACACCGAGATCGAGATCACCGCTGACCTGGTCCGTGACTTGCTGCGGGAGCAGCATCCAGACCTCGCCGGGCTGGCCGTCCGGGAGGTGGCGGGGGGTTGGGGCAACCAGATGTGGCGCCTCGGGGACGAGTTGGCCGTGCGCATGCAGCGCATGGACCCCACCCCGGAGCTCCAGCTCAAGGAGCGGCGGTGGCTCCCCGTGCTGGCCCCGCGCCTGCCGCTGCCGGTGCCGACCCCTGTGCGGTTCGGCGAACCGTCCGGGCGCTTCCCCAAGCACTGGACCGTGATGACGTGGGTGGCCGGCGAGCCGCTGGACCACGGCTCGATCAGCAGGGGCGCCCACGCGGCCGACACGCTGGCGGGCTTCCTGCGGGCGCTTCATGTGGAGGCGCCCGCCGAGGCCCCCGCCAGTGCGGACCTCGGCGCTCACCCCAAAAGGTGCACGAGCGGCTTCGAGCACTTCTTGCAGGCCGTCGCCCCCGACGCCGTCGGCGATGTCGGCGCCGTCCGTGACGTGTGGGCCGATGCGGTCGCCGCCCCCGAGTGGGCGGCCCCGCCGGTGTGGGTGCACGGCGACCTGCATCCCGCGAACGTCGTCGTCTCGGACGGAACGCTCTCGGGCATCGTCGACTTCGGTTCCTTGTTCGCCGGCGATCCGGCGTGGGACCTCGCCGCCGCATGGGTGCTGCTCCCCGCGGGCACGGCCGCACGCTTCTTCGACGCGTACGGACACGCGGACGAGGCGGCGATCCGGCGCGCCCGCGGGCTGGCCGCCATGAAGAGCCTCTTCCTGCTGCTCATGGGGCAGAACGGAGATCGGGGCCTGCCCGGCGGCAAGCCGCACTGGGGGCCCGCAGGCCGGGCGGCACTCGATCGTGTGCTGAAGGGCATGTGAGGGCCACGGCCTGCGCCGGGACGGTCCCGTCACCGGAAGATGTGGACGTTCTCGCGGACCCAGTCGTGGAGGGTCAGCGGAGCCTGGCCGGTGAGCCTTTCGACGGTGTCGAAGACCTTCCGGTCCCAGGCCGCCGATTGGCGCCTGAGCTCCAGCAGCGCCTCCAGACGAGGCCCCGACCAGCCGAGGCGGTCGAACTCCGCCTGGGACTCGGCTGCACTGCGTTCGACGAGCTTGATCGGCCGGTCCAGGATCTGCCCGATGACGTCGGCCTGGTCCCGGGGTGAGAGGGCCTGGCCGCCGGTGAGGGGGTAGGCCCGGCCGTCATGGCCGGGCGTGGTCAGGACGTACGCGGCGACGGCGGCGATGTCCCGGGGATGGATCATCGCGGAGACGGGGTCGCCTTCGGTGACGTACATGGTGTGCTCGGCGGCGATGGTGGGGGCGTAACCGTACAGGTAGGTCATGAAGGTGCCGGGGCGCAGCATCGTCCACGGCAGGCCGGAGTCCATGACGACCTGTTCCCCGAGCCGATGGCCGGTGCTGATGGGGTCGGTGGCGTCGAAGGTGACGCCGCTGGTGGACAGCTTGACCAGATGGGAGACCCCGGCCCGGGCCGCCGCAGCGACCAGGTTGCGTTCCTGGACGGGGCCGTCGGGGCCGTACCCGGGCGGCAGGACGAAGACCTTCTCGACGCCGTCGAGGGCGGCGTCGAGAGTGTCCGGCCGGTCGAAGTCGCCGGTGGCGACCTCGACGCCGGCGGGGAACGCGGCCTTGCAGGGCGGTGCAACTCGACCGGTGACGCCTACGCCACGTCCGGTCCGCGCAGCCGGGTCGGCTGCGGCCGCGGCCGACTTCCCGTCCAGGTGCCGGCCCTGCCCGTACGCCGCGGCGAAGGCTGCCTCGCCCAGCGCGGCCCGCCCTCGGCGGCCGAGTTCGCCGGCCTGCCGATCGGTGCGGTCGTGAGCGCCACGCAACCGGGACGCGGCGCCGAGCAGGACGGCCGAGTCGTGATGCCGTCCGTGCGCCTCGGCGAGCGCGGCGGCGTTCACCGCCACCAGCGACAGGATAGGCAGGTCCCCGGTCCGCGACGCCGCCGCGTACGCCTTCTCCAGCGCCTTCTCCGCGCCGGCCGGGTCGCCGATCTCCAGGCAGAGCCAGGCCCGCGCGCTGCCGACCAGCGTGCGCACGTGGTCACCGGCGAACGTGGTGTCGCCGTCGAGGTCCCGTTCGGCGTCGTCCAGCAGTGCGCGCGCCCGGTCCAGGTCGCCGAGCCGCATCCGGAAGCCGGCCTCCCACGCGTCGAACAGGGCCGGCAGCTCCGTCGAGGTCGCCCGCCGCACCCGCTCCCGGGCCGACTCGATCATCGCGATCGCCAGGACGGTGTCGCCGCGCCGCAGGTGCAGGTCGATCCAGCGCAGGTCGCCGAAGACCTGGTCGCCGAGGCTGAGCGAGCCGAACTCGGCGGCCAGCGACCGGGCCTCGCGCAGGTCGGCCAGCGCGCCGTCGAGGTCGCCGTCGTACTGCCGCAGCTGGGCGCGCATCGGCAGCGCGGTGGCCTGGCCCCAGCGGTCGCCGACCTGCCGGAAGCGGGCCAGGGCCGAGGTCACGTCGGCGCGCGTCGTGTCGAGGTCGCCCGCGTTCTCGGCGAGCCTGGCCCGGAACATCCGGGCCAGCCCGGACAGCCATACGTCGTCGCCGTCGGCCAGCTGCTCGACGATCGCCAGCGCGGTCCTCTCCTCCTGCAGGAACGCGAGCGTGAGCGCGTACACGCCGTACGGGCCGGGCAGCTCCGGGTGCGTGAGCATCCGGTTGGTCAGCTCGCGTATCCGCGCCCAGTCGTCGGCGGCCTCCCCGGCGGTCATCCCCGGCCGGGTGTCGAGCCGGTTGGCCAGGTAGATCGCCTGGGCGCAGTCACGTTCGGGCGTCGGCTCACCGCCGGGCACCGCCAGTGCCTCGCCCAGCCAGTAGGCCGCGTCGCGGTGCCGGCCGAACATCTGCCAGTACCAGGTCAGGCTCAGGGCCAGCGCGACCGCGCCGGGGGCGTCGCCGGTGTCGCACCGCCGGCGCAGGGCGGCCAGCGCGTTGTCGTACTCGGCGCTGATGATCCGCATGGCCGCCAGATGGCCGGGGCCGCGCAGCTGCGGATCGTACCGGGCCATGAGCTCGGTGAAGTGCCCGGCGGCCAGGTCGCGGACGGTGCCGAGGTCGCCCGTCCCGGCCAGGCGGTCCGTGCCGTACTCGCGCAGCGTCTCCAGCATGCGGTAGCGGCCCGGATCGGGCGCGAGCTGCAGCAACGACCGGTCGACCAGGGCCGCGAGCAGGTCGGGAATCTCGTCGGCCCGCACCGCGGTGCCCGCGCAGACCGCGGCGGCCGAGGCCGGCGTGACGCCGCCGGGCAGGATCGAGACGCGTTCGGCGACCGTGCGCTCGTCGTCGCTCAGCAGCTGCCAGCTCCAGTCGATGACCGCGGCCAGCGTGCGGTGCCGGGGCAGCGCGGTGCGGCTGCCGGTGGTGAGCAGCCGGAACCGGTCGGACAGCCCGTCGGCCAGCTCGGGCAGTGACAACGTCCGCAGCCGGGCCGCGGCCAGCTCCAGCGCCAGCGGCATGCCGTCCAGGCCGCGGACCACCCGACGGACCTGGGGCAACGTCGTCTCGTCCACCTCGAAACCCGGGCGCACGGCGGCGGCCCGCTCGGTGAACAGTCGGACCGACGCCGCCCGGCGGGCCTGCTCGACGTCGTCGTCCGGGCCGGGCAGCGCGAGCGGGCCGAGCGGCACCAGCGCCTCGCCGTCGACCGCGAGGGGCTCGCGGCTGGTGGCCAGCACGCGCAGCGCGGAGCATCGGGCCAGCAGGGCCGTGACCAGGTGGGCCACGGCGTCGATCAGGTGCTCGCAGTTGTCGATCAGCAGCAGGCTCTCCCGCTCGGCCAGCTGGTCGACGAGCACGTCCAGGTCGAAGCCCTCGACCCGCGTCCGGGCCTCGAACATCGCGCCGCCGCGCAGCCCGATCCCGGCGAGCACGGCCGTGCCGACCTTGGCCGGCTCGGTGACCGAGGCGAGATCGACCATCCGGACGTCGTCGCCGTACTCGTCGAGGTGCCGGCGGGCGGCCTCGACGGCGAGCCGCGTCTTGCCGGCGCCGCCGGGACCGAGCACGGTCACCAGGCGCCCGGCGGCGAGCAGCGTGTCGATCCGGGAGAGGTCGTCGTCGCGCCCGATGAAGCCGGTCAGCGGCGCGGGCAGGTTGCTCGGCCGGGCCGGTGCGGCCCCGGCGGCCGGGACGGGCTGCTCGGCGCGCAGCAGCCGCAGGTGGCGCTCGCGCAGCGCGGCGCCCGGGCCGGCGCCGAGCGCGTCGGCCAGGGTTTCGCGCACCCGCTCGTAGAGGACGAGGGCCTCGGCCTGGCGACCCTGGGCGGTGAGCGCGTCCATGAGCAGCGCGGCGGCCCGCTCGTGGACGGGGTGCTCGGCGAGCAGGGCGGTCAGGCGGTCGGCGGCCGCGTCGGCGCGGCCCAGCGTCAGCTCGGCGTCGGCGAGGTCGGCGACGGCTTCGAGCGAGGCGTGGGCCAGCCGGGTCGCGGCGGCGGGCGCCACCGCGGCGACCGCCGGGGGCTCGGCGCCTGGACGGTCGCCCCACAGCGCCACGGCCTCGGCGAGCAGGGCCGCCGCGGCGTTCGTGTCGCCGGCCCGCACGCGGTCGCGGCCGGCGGCGGCGAGCTGCTCGAAGCGCAGCGCGTCCACGTCGGCCGCGTCGATGTCGAGGCGGTAGCCGCCGGCGACCTGCGTGACGTCGCCGGCCGAGCCGAGGGCCCGGCGCAGCCGCGAAATCAGTGCCTGCAGAGCGTGGGCCGGGCCGGCGGGTAGGCCCTCGGCCCAGATCGCGTCGAGCAGGACGCCCTGCTCGACCGCGCGCCCGCCGGCGAGCGCCAGCCGTGCGAGCAGGCCCTGCAGCCGGGCGCCCGGAACGGGCAGGACGGCCTCACCCCGGGACGCCTGAAAGGCGCCGAGCAGCGTGACGCGAATCGGCGCATCCCCGTCCATCCGCCAATCTTCGCGTGCACCGCCTCAAGTGCCCAAATCACGGCAGGACGGGGGTGCCCCCTGCCGTGTGAGCGCCGTGTGCGGCCCGTGTGAGCGGCCCGCGTCAGTCTTCAGGCTCGGAAAGGAGTCCTGATGCATGACGTGGTGATCGTGGGCGCGGGCCCGGTCGGTCTTTTCCTCGCCTGCGAGCTCGGCCTCGCGGGCTGCTCCGTCCTGGTGCTTGAGCGGGAGCCGGAGCCGGGTTCCCCGTGGAAGGCGGATCCGCTCGGGATGCGGGGCCTGTCCGCCGCGTCGGTCGAGGCGTTTCACCGGCGGGGGATGTCGCAGCCGCTGCTGAAGGCGTCGGGCGTCGACGACCGTCCCGGCGCGGAAGGGCCGGCGCGTCCCCGGGGCGCGGGGCACTTCGCCGGGATGATGCTGGATCCGGCCAAGATGGACGTCACCGCCCTGCCGTTCCGGGTTCCCGGCCTGGCGGCGGAGGGCGTGATGACCAGCCTCGAAGCGGTCGAGACGGTGTTGTCCGAGCGGGCCTCCACGCTCGGCGTGGAGGTCAGGCGCGGCGTCGCGGTCTCCGCCATCGCGCAGGACGAGGACGGCGTGGTCGTGCTCGCCGGCGGGCACGAGTACGCGGCGCGCTGGGTCGTCGGCTGCGACGGCGGACGCAGCACGGTGCGCGGGCTCGCGGGCTTCGCGTTCGTCGGCACCGAGCCGCAGTTCACCGGCTACGTCGTGCTCGCCACCGTCGCCGATCCCGGGAAGCTACGCCCCGGGTTCAACCTGACGCCGACAGGCATGTACCTCCGGACGCCCGCCGATGGGTACGTCGGCATGCTGGAGTTCGACGACGGCGCGTTCGACCGCTCACGGCAGCCGACTCGCGACCATCTCCAGGCGGTCCTGCGCCGGGTCTCCGGCACCGACGTGACGCTGACCGACGTACATCTCGCCTCAAGCTTTACCGATCGGGCGAAGCAGGTGACGACCTACCGGCGGGGGCGCGTCCTGCTCGCGGGCGACGCCGCGCACATCCACTCTCCCCTCGGGGCGCAGGGGCTCAACCTCGGCATAGGCGACGCCATGAACCTGGGCTGGAAGCTCGCGGCGACCGTGCACGGGCACGCGCCCAACGGGCTCCTCGACACCTACACCGCCGAGCGCCGTCCGATCGGCGCCCGGGCGCTCGACTGGACGCGCGCCCAGACGGCGGTCATGCGGCCGGACGCGCACGCCCAGGCGATCCAAGGTGTCGTCCGCGACCTGATCGGGACCCGTGACGGAACGACGTACGTGTTCGAGCGGGCATCGGGCTCGTCGATCCGCTACGACCTCGGCGGCGACCACCCGCTGACCGGCCGCAACGCCCCTGACGTCCGTCTTGGGGACGGCACCCGCCTCGCCGACCTGATGCGGGACGGACGAGGCGTCGCACTCGACTTGAGCATCGACCGGCGCCTGCGCGATCCGGCGACGCGCTGGGAGAGCCGGATCCGATACGCGGCCGGGGCGGCGAGAGACGGCCTCGGAGCGGCCGCGGTGCTCGTCCGGCCGGACGGCGTGGTCGCCTGGGCGGGCGGCCCTGATCGTGAAGTGTTCGAGCGGGCCCCGAGCCGTTGGTTCGGCCGTCCGATGAGCGGTTGGCGCCGTGCTTGACCGATGTGACCCTTTCTCAACGGTTTTCCAGGAGAACCACATGACGATCACCCTCCGCGCGGGAAGCACCGTGATGTTCACCGGCGACTCCATCACCGACTGCGGGCGGCTGGACAGCGAAGAGGGCCTCGGATCCGGCTACCCGCTGCGCATCGCGGGGGAGTGGGGCCTCCGGCACCCGGACCGGCCCGTGACCTGGCTGAACACCGGGAACGGCGGCGACAAGGTGATGGACCTCGAAGCCCGCTGGCAGGCGGACGTGCTCGACGCGCGCCCGGACGTGGTGTCGATCCTCGTCGGCGGCAACGACATGGGCTGGCACACCTACGCCCCGGACGGCTATGTGATCTCCGCCGAGGGCTACGCGGCAGCTTACGACCGCCTGCTCGCGCCCCTCGCCGAGGCCGGCGTCGGCCTGATCCTCATCGAACCGTTCCTCCTGCCGATCCGCGGCGTCGTCGAGGTCGGCCCGGCACACGTCGGCGCGGAGGAGCGGAAGGAGTGGCGCGCCGACCTGGACCCGAAGATCCAGGTCGTGCGCCGGCTCGCCCGCGACCACGGCGCGCACCTGCTCGCCGCGGACGGCATGTTCGCCGAGCTCGCCGCGACGACCGGGCCGGAGTACTGGGCCGTGGACGGCGTGCACCCGACGCCGGGCGGTCACGCCGCGCTCGCTGCGGCCTGGCTGCGCCTGGTCGCGTGACCCGGGCCTGTGGGCGTCAGGCGGTCGGAGTCACGGGGATGCACACGGCGTAGACCGGGTAGGGCCGCCGAGGGGCGTCACCAGTCCGCCGCCCGTGATGACGGTTCCCGCCGGGCAGGTGGGGCTTCCGGTGTTGAGCCCGGGCGTCAGCGTGTGCGGGGTCCGGATGATCTGGGTCGGCTCGGTCGGCCCGGGCGGGCCGGGGCGTCCCGGCGGGCAGGAGTGCGGGCAGGGGCCCTTTCCGTCACCGTCGCCGCCGGCCGCCGTGTGGGCCGTCGACACGGCTCCCATCAGCACGCGGCGGCCAGCGCCGGTACGGCGGCACACCGTAGAAGGGCCGTGCATCTCATTGAGTCCTCCGTGGACTGTTCGCCTCCTGGCGCTCCATGCACGTCACGCGCCAGGAAGAACGCTTGGGCATGGCGAATCCGCCCAGAAAGGCTGCATCGTGGATGCGCAGCGTCTGGGCCTGGCCCGGATGTCGGAGGCCTGCGGGGTGTCCTACGACGTGCTGGCCCGGACGATGGAGTGGTACGTGCGGGAGGAGACGCTGCGCGCGGCCAACACCGTCATCGTCAACCACCACTACCGGCTGGAGCTGGCCGAGGTGTTCGGCGGCGGCACCATGAGCTCCTCCGACGGCCAGCGATTCCCCGTCCGCGGCAAGACCGTGACCGGCCGGAACATCGTCATTCACGGCGGTCAGGTGCTGTCTACCTACACCCACGTCTCCGATCAGTGGTCGACGTACGGCACGAAGATCATCGTGCCGACGGCGCGGGAGGCGCACTACGTCCTGGACGACTTCCTCGGCAACGCCACCGACCTTCCGATCACCGAGCACGCAACGGATACGCACGGCGCCACGCTCATCAACTTTGCCCTGTTCGACCTGGTCGGCAAGGCCCTCACGTCGCGCCTGCGGGACCTGACCCGGGTCACCCTCGTGCGTGATGAGACCCCGACCGAGATCGCCAAGCGCTACCCGCACGCCGGGCCGCTGCTGGGCGCGCGCTGGAACGAGGACCTGGTGGCCGCCCGCTGGCCGGACCTGCTGCGGATGGCCGGGTCGCTGAAGTACGGCCAGGCCACCGCCTCGCTGATCGTCGGCAAGTGGCCGGCCGCCTCCCGGCAGAACACCCTGGCCGCCGCACTGAAGGAGTGGGGCATGCTGCGCAGGACCGTCCATCTGGCCAAATACCTGTCGGACCCGGCGTTCACGCGGAAGATCTCCAGACAGCTGAACAAGGGGGAGAGCCTGCACGCGCTGCGCCGCGACCTGCACTACGCCCAGCAGGGCACCATCACCCGCCCGCATCTGGAACAGCAGACCGAGCAGACACGGTACCTGACCGTGCTGACCAACTCGGTGGCCGCTCGGACGACCGAATATTATTCCAGAGCGGTGCTGGAGCTGCGCTCCCAGGGCCGGAAGGTGAGCGACGAGATCCTGTCGCACATTTCGCCCGGCCACAGCGACAACATCAACTTCTTCGGCGTCATCAACGTGGACGTCGAGGCGGAACTGGCCAAACTCGACACCAGCGGGTGGCGACCGCTTCGGCCCGTCCAACTGCGCCAGCTGGGGGTGACCCCGTCACCTGAGTCCTTCGAAGAGGGCAAAAGCCCCGCACCTGCCCGGACGGAGCGAGGCCGGCGGGCCGACGGCGCGGGGTCATCGGTTTGTCGGTTGGCCCGCGGTCAAGGGCGCGGTGGACTTGCGGTGGTGAGAGGCGCGGGCTTTGGCGCGGTTGCCGCAGATGTCCATGGAGCACCAGGTCCGGCG
>NZ_JBFAMZ010000048.1:0-24566 GCF_040674635.1 Nonomuraea sp. NPDC049758 | reverse complement strand
TGCGGTTGCGAGGGTGTCCAGTTCGGTCGTCACAACCCGAGGATGGACATCCTCGCCCTATCTCCGCAGCTATGCCTTGGACTCATTCATCTAGACGGTCGATGGGGATGTGGGGTGTGTCGAGTAGGGGCTTTCCGGCGATTGCCCAGGGCATCAGCATGGCCGATCCTGCCCGCCGGGCGCGCGGCCGAGCAGCCGCAGGATCTCGCCGGACAGAAGCTCGTCCGGGCCCTTGAGAGTGTCGGCGAGTTTCGTGTCGGTGCAGAAGATCATCTCCGCGGCGATGTTGTCCTGCACGATCCGGGCGACGTTGTCCAGGGCGACGGGGATCGGCTTGGCGGGGAGCTCGGCCGTGGATATGTCGATCAGGTGGCTGTCGGCCTGTGCCGGGTCCATGAACTTCTTGATGATGAGGGAGTTCTGGTTCAGGGAGGATGTGGTCCAGATCGTGAAGACGACGACGTACAGGCCTTTCCACGCGTTGTCGCCGAGTTGCCCGCGCCAGCGGGTCATGATGTCCGAGACGCCTTCGATCTGCACCTTGGACGCCCAGTACATGTTGGTGCGGATGTACGGATACACGCTGCCCGAGTAGTCCTCGAAGGAATTCATGTCGAAGGAACGGCTTCGCGTGGCGTGCGCGATGAATTCGCGTGACCTGTCGAGAATGTTCGCGCACGACTGCTGAAGGCCGGGGGGAAGTCTCGCCTCGTCGAGTTGCCGCCGGGCCGTGTTGATCGTGGCGGAGACGTCCTGGAGCGGCTGGATCCAGCCGTCCGCCGGCCCCTTGAACGCGACCATGTCCAGGTCGTGCGGATCGATCCTGGCGCTCTGGAACGCCGGGATCTGCTTGGGCAGGTTTGGGGCGATGACGGTGAAGATGCCCAGCGGGAGGTGGGCGACCGACTTAGCCAGCTCGTAGATCTCGTCGACCGGGTGCAGCGACTCCAGTACCCGCCCGTTCGAGACGAGGCTGTACAGGCCACCCCGATGGTCGTTCTGGACGACGATGACCGGGCTCAGGTGGTTGACGAGGCCGGCTTTCAGCGCGGCGTAGTTCCGCCGCGTGTCGGCGTTGACCGCACGGATCGCGTCGCGTGCCGGTCGTTGTCCGGCCGTGTTCGACGGCGATGTGCCGGCACGTGCGACGGGCAGGACGTTGCCGCCGAGCAGCGTCGTGGCACCGGCTGCGGTGGCGGTGCCGAGGAACGTTCTGCGTGTGACCACTGTCTGACCTGCCTCTCCAGAGCCGCCGTACCTCATGCGGCAAGCGCCCCCCGCCTGGCCAAGCCGCCGTCCGCCGCAGCGCCGACGAGATCGTCCGCCGACGCCAGGCCGTTCGTCACACCGTCACTCCCGCTCCGGCCTGAGCCGTCCTGGACCGGAAAGTTGACTCAGTGTTTGTGTATGGTAACGGTAAGTAGTGGATCCTTTGATCCGGGACAAGTGAGGTCCGCAACTGTGGCCATTGCGTCGTAGGCAGGAGAGGGAATGTCAGTTCTCAAGCGCGTTCCGCCAGTCGTGTCCGTCTCACGCGGGCCTCGGCTCGCCGGTATGGCGATCGGCGGCGTCGCGCTGCTTGCCGCCGTGCTCATCCCGGCCGCGACCGGCGCACGCGCCGCGATCGGGATCACGAAGTGCACCGGCTCTCAGACGGTGACCTACACCCCCGGCCTCACCGATGAGCCCCGGGAGGTCACGGTCAGCGGGAACGCGCCCTTGATCGACTGTGTCTCCACCAGTGATCCCACCATTTCCCAGGCCACGTCGACCTTCTCCGCAACCGGGACGTTCTCCTGCACCTCCGGCACGAGGGCCGGGAACCGGAAAATCACCTGGAACAACGGCAACACCAGCACGCTGTCCTCCACCTCCACCGTCTCGGTCAACGGTGCCGAAAGCCTGGTTCTGATCAAGGGCGTGGTGGTCGACGGCGAGTTCAAGGGAGCGCAGTGGACCGGCACGTTCATCATGTTCAGCACGAAGCCTCTGGCCTGTCTCACCGAGCAAGGGCTTGCCGGCGTCTCCGGTGCGCTCACCCTGAACATCGGCTCACTGTGAACCTGGCCGACTGCGGCGGACACCTTGGCGAGGGCCGGGATGCCTCTCATCCTCGAAGGCCCCCAACCCGTGGCTCCCTGGAAACGCGGGCCATGTCGAGAGCCAGATGCGAGCGGCGCAGGCGGCCGGTCCTCACCAAGTGACCCAGGTCGGCCCGGGTGTCATGCATGAGCTGCAGGTGGAAGTAGTTCACGTGCTCCAACAGCGCGAACACCCACAGCGCAGCCCCCGGCCAGACCTGCGAGCCGGACGCGCCCATGACCAGGCAGGCCCCTACCACGACGGCCCCCGCCGCCAGCAGGCCGACGTTGATCCGAGAAATCAGGCGATACATCGCCATCCCTGCCGGAACGGGGGCTCGCGAAGAGAGCTGGGCGAACTTCAACCACCAGTACACGCCGCCCTCAGCCAGGACGAGCAGCACCAGCGCAAGCCCTGCCGAGTTGGCCACGGTCAGGGGCATGCCCAGCACGCCGGTCAGCACCCCGGCGAGCAGCGGAATGTTGACGAACTCCAGAACTGCCAGAGTCTTCATTCGGCGGCGCACGGACGCACGGGGAGAAAGCACGCAAGCCATTCTCTCCGACTCGCGCCGAGACGGCAGCGCCGGTGAGGCCGGCCTGCCCGCGAGCCAGTTGGTGTCCACGACGACCGGGTCCTGGGCGCGGGCCCCGGGTGACCGCCGCCGGCGGGTCAGCAGGGCTGGAGGGTGGGCAGGCGGCCCTGGAAGAAGGCGGCCGGTGTGACGCCCATCAGCGTACGGAACTCGGCCGTCATGTGGGACTGGTCGTAGTAGCCGGTGGCGGTGGCCAGGTCGGCCCAGCGGCCGTCGGCGCGACCGAGGGCGAGGGCTTTGCGGACGCGTTCGATGCGCTCGTAGCGTTTGGGCGACAGGCCGACGGCGTCGGCGAACAGGCCGCGCAGGTGACGTTCGCTGACGGCGAGGTGGCGGGCGAGCGCGGGCAGCGGTTCGCGTCGTGCGCCCGTACGACCGCGCAGCGCCCGGACGGCGGCCTGGACCAGCTCGCGCCTTGCCCCGTCCGTCGAGATCCTGGCCGGCAGGGCCGCCGCCAGATGCCGGAGTACCAGGCCGTGGTCGCCGCCCGCGTGCCTCAGAGCGGCGACCAGCGGCTCGCAGGACGCGCCCCACAGGTCCCCGAGGCGGACCACCCGGTCCACGACCTCGCTCACCGGGACGCCGAGCAACGCCCTGGTGGCGCCGGGACGCAGCCGCAACCGCAGGCAGAAGGGGAGGTCCTTGCCGACGTGGTACGAGGCGCGGGTGCGCGGGCCGATCACGAGCAGGTCGCTGTGCCCGGCGCGGGACGTACGGAAGATCAGGGACGTGCCGGGATCGGGGAGGTGCACCAGCGGCGGCCGCCCACCCGCCGCGGGATCCTCCGCCCTCAGCACGCTCACCGCCTCGACCAGCGGACGCAGACCGTCCGGCACGGTCATCGGGACCTCGATGCTCATGACCCCACGGTAGCCGCGCCGCAGGCTGCGCACGTGTGCCGAAAGTTCCTATAAAGGCTGGTGGGCGGGGCGGCAGAGTGAGCCGCATGATTGTTGTCACAGGTGCCACGGGCACGGTCGGCGGTGAGGTGGTCCGGCTGCTGGCGGGCCGGGGTGAGCGGGTCCGCGCGATGACGCGGGAACCGTCGAAGGTCACGCTGCCGCCGGAGGTGGAGGTCGTACGGGGGGATTTCGACGATCCCGGGTCGTTGGCCGCAGCGGCGCATGGCGCCGACGCCGTGTTCCTGCTCAGTGCCCCCGGTCCGTGGCTCGCCCGGCATGACGAGGCGATGGTCGTGGCGGCGCGGGCCGCGGGAGTGCGGAAGGTGGTGAAGCTGTCGGCGATCGGCACGGGGGAGGAGCACGGCGGCGCCAGGGTCGGGGACTGGCATCGGACCGGTGAGCGGGCGTTGCGCGCGAGCGAGCTGGACTGGACGGTGTTGCGGCCGTCCAGCTTCGCCTCCAACGCCTTGCGGTGGATTGCGCAGGTCCGGCTCGGGCGGCCGGTGCCGAACACGACGGGCCGGGGCAGGCAGGGGGTCGTCGATCCGCGGGACGTCGCGGAGGTGGCGGTGCGGGCGCTGACGTCCGACGAGCACGTGCGGTCCGTCCTCACGCTGACCGGGCCGGAACTGCTCAGCGTCCCGGACATGGCCGAGATGCTGGGGGAGACGCTCGGGCGGCCCGTCGAGACGGTGGACGTGCCGCTGGAGGTCTACCGCACGCAGCTGATCGCCGCCGGGATGGATGCCGAGTTCGCCGACGTCGCGGTCGACGGCTCCCGGCTGGTGGCGCGGGACGGCAACGCCCGGCTCACCCCTGACGTCGAGCGGGTGCTGGGACGTTCACCCCGTACGTTCCGCACCTGGGCGGCCGATCATCTCCGGTGACGCCGGCCGCCGGGTCAGGGCGAGTGTGCCGTCACCTGTTCCAGGCCACCAGGAACTCCGCCAGCGAGATGCGCCCGTCCACGTCCCCGTCGTGCTCGTCCGAGGCGTGGAAGATGGAGTCGAGTTCGGCCGCGGTGACCTCCTCGCCGCGGGCGTTCATGGCGAGCGCGAACTCCTCGCGGGTGATGTAGCCGTCCCGGTCGCGGTCGAACTCCCTGAACGTGGCGGCCGGATCGTCAAGGTCTGGCATCGGTGACCTCTCCTTCGATGTACGGACAAAGCAACATCGAAGCACAACCCCGAACCCGGGCGAGGGACGACGGGCCCAAAAGCCGTGCCGGTGCGCCCGAGCACACCGGCGCGTCCCTCACCCGGCCATGACCCCGCCGCCCCCACGGTCGGGCGGCGGCGCCGGGACGGGCCGCGAGGACCCGGCTTGGCCGTCCGGGGCGTTGAGCGCGACGTCCTCCCGGATGGTGCCGTTGAACAGGGACGGGTCCTGGGTGACGACGCCGAACAGCTGCTGCCGGGTGGTTCCGGCGGCTGCCGGGCGGTTGGCCCGCCCGGCGCCGGGAACCGGACCCCTCCGGCTGCTACGGGTGTCCCGGCATGTCGGCCAGCTCCCAGACCGGGGTGCCCGAGCACGGCACCAGTTCGAGGACGGCTCCCGTGGCGGTGCTCCGGTCCTTGACGGCGACGCATCGGGAGTTGCTGAGGGACACGATCTGCTGCCCGTCCCCCGACGGACGCAGCTCGAACCGGTAGTCGCTGAGCAAGGGCGCGCACGAGCCGCGGGTCAGGGTGTCCTGGATCCCCGCCCTCGGGATCCCCACCTTGAGGCACTGGTCTCCGGACGGGTCGGAGATCTGGTAGGTCTTCGTCGCCACGCGGCGGAACAGCAGCCGCTGGGCCGGCCCGCACACCGCCTGGACGACCTGCGTGCCGGACAAGGACAGGCACTTCTCGGAGTGGCTCGCGACGGCGGTCGAGGTGAAGTCCCGGTCCGTCAGCCCGGACCGCAGCTGGAGGTAAGCGGGCTTCTTGGCCAGCTTCTCGTCCAGAGGGTGGGCCGCGCCCCAGCCGGGAACCCCGGACGGCACCCACGAGTACTTGTCGGTGAGGCTCCACATGGTCAGGGACACGCAGCGGGCGACGGCGAGGCACGCCTCGGCGGCCCGGCGGTAGACCTCGCCCTGGGCGGCCAGCTTGCTGTCGTCCACCGGCAGCTTGAGCCGGACGTCCAGCTCGGTGACGGCCACGTCGACGCCCAGCTCGGCGAACAGCTGCAGGGTGCTCTTGAGCTGTGCCAACGGCATCGTGGTGGGCAGCGGGTCGGCGATCATGGCGTGGGTCTGGAAGCCGACGCCGTCGATCGGCACGCCCTGGTTCCGCAGGTCGTGTACGAGCTTGTAGAGGCCGTCCCGCTTGGTGTTGTTCCACTCGGCGTTGAAGTCGTTGATGTAGAGCTTGGCCGCGGGGTCGGCGGCGTGGGCCCAGCGGAAGGCGTCGGCGATGTAGCCGGGGCCCAGGCGCTTGAGCCAGATGGACTGTCTGAGGGTGCCGTCCTCGGCGAGGACCTCGTTGACGACGTCCCACACGGCGACCCGGCCGGCGTAACGCTTGACGGTGGTCTCGATGTGCCGCTGGAGCGCGGCGCGCAGTTGCTGGTCGCTGAGTGAGCCGTTGCTGACCCAGGTGGGCAGACCGCCGTGCCAGACGAGGGTGTGACCGCGGACCGTCTGCTTGTTCTCCTCGGCGAAGGAGACGACGGCGTCCGCCTTGGCCCAGGTGTGCACATTCTGTTCGGGCTCAACGTTGACCCATTTCATGGCGTTCTCGGGGGTCACGCTGTTGAACTCGTACTTGAGCTTGTCGCGGTAGCCGTTGTCGGTCTCCAGGGCGCGGTCGTTGACGGCCGCCCCGATGCGCAGGTTCCGGGCCGCCGCCACGGTGCGCAGGGTCTCCTCGGCGGCGGAGGCGGGGACGACGGCCGTCGCCACGACGCCGAGCAGAACGGCGCTCATGCCGGCGAGGGACATGATGGATAGTTTCATCGCTTCTTTCGCAATTGGCTCACGAGCCGGAAGCTCGTCGTAAGTGAGGGGGGCAGGAGTGCCACCGCGACCGCGGCGGGCGCGCGGGCCGGGGAGGCGCCGTCATGTGCCCCGCCTTCCACCGCTTCCGAGACGGAACGGGCGCGCGGGGAGGGGGCCGGACGGCCTACGGGTATCCTGCACGGGCAGGCGCCCTCGCGAGGGGTGGACCATCGTGGGCTCCTGTCCGGTCACGGGCACGACCGGTGAGGGGCTGGTCCCCCCACCAGGCCCATGACACTAGGGCATTCCGCCTCGATTCGCCCTCATTCAGTCCTCGAACCGGCCTCGCCGCCGCATCCCCGGGGAGCGGTGTCCGCGACGTGTCTCTCAGTGGCTCGCCGGGTTGCCGGCGAGCAGGGGTTCGAGGGCGCCGAGGGCCGCGCCGACGCAGATGTCGCGTAGCTGATCGCGTGTGCAGGTCTCGCGGGTGAGCCAGTCGACGCAGAGGACCTGGACGAAGACCAGCCAGCTCTTCAGGACCCCGGAGACGGTCTCGCGGACGTCGTCGCCCGTGAGCGGAAGGACGGCCAGCAGCCGCGTCCGGAGCGCGTCCAGTTCGTTCGACATGATCGTCTGGATCACCGGATCGCCCGCGAGCACCCGGTTCGCGGCGAGGACGGCGTTGCGGTTGGCCACGAAGTAGTCGAGATGGACGTCCATGCCCTGCACGAGCTGCTCACGCAGCGAGTGGGCGGGGTCGAGCCGCGTCTCGGCGAGCAACCGGTCCGCGGCCTGCTGGTAGACGGCGGCGAAGAGGGCCTGCTTGCTCGGGAAGTGCCGGTAGAGCAGCGCCCGTGACACGCCGGCCTGCTCGGCGACCTCTTCCATCAGCACGTCGCCGTAGGGGTGCGCGGCGAAGAGCCGGGCGCCGACGGCGAGGAGCTGGGCGTGGCGCCCGTCAGGGGTGAGTCGCCGGCGTGGAGGCATGGACCAAGTCTAGTTGACACACGTCTACTAGCGCGCCACCGTAGTGGACACATGTCAACTATGGCGGGAGAGATCATGGTCAAGGCGCTGCGTACGCTCGCCCAGCTGATGGGGTGGGCCTGCGTGCTGATCGGCCTGCTCCACGTGGCGCTCGGCAACGCGGCGATCCCCGGCGCCGCTGCCGCGGGGCCGACGGTCGACAGCTGGGGCCGGTTCATGGGGGCCGCCTTCGCCGGCTACGGGCTGGCGTGGATGTGGGCGGCGCGGCAGCGCCCGATCCCGGCCGGGGTGGTGCGGTGGCTGGCCGCCGTCTTCCTGCTGGGTGGCGTGGGGCGGCTGCTCTCGCTCGCCGTGTCCGGCCGGCCGCACGGGTTCCAGGTCGTGCTGGCGGTCATCGAACTCGTGCTGCCGCCGGTCTTCTTCTGGCTCGCCGGCAAGGAGGAGCGCGCCTGCTCGGCCTGAGCGGCCCGGCCGAGCCGGGCGCGAGCACCGCGACCGGTGGGGTCAGCTCCAGGTCGCCCGCTGGAGAATCGTGCCGAGCCGGCCGTCGCTCCACTGGTCGAAGACGAGGATCTTCGACTTGGGCAGGTGCCAGATCCGCTCCTGATAGGAGACGCCGGTCCGCTTGGCCGACTGCGTCGTGCAGCCGACGCGCCAGACGCGGTAGGTGGCCTTGTGTCCCGCGCCGACCGGGCGGGTGCCACGGGCGACGAGCTTGCCGGGGAAGTCCTCTATGTAGCGCTTGTCGGGTACGCAGCTCGCGAGCCCGTTGCCCGGGTGGTACGGCTCCTCGGGGTCGTAGGGGTTGCCGTGGCGGGCCAGAGAGATGCCCTCCGGCCCGACGAGGTAGAACCCGCGGCACTCGACGGCGCGCCGGTCGCAGCGGCCGGTCTTGACGTGAATGCCCCACATGTCTTCTTTTCCGACCTTCCAGGTCGTGGGGATCTGGAGCGTCATGCCGCGGAAGGTCAGCGGCTTGGTCGCCGCACTCTGCGCGGGTGCGCCGGTGAACAGGAGGGAGGCGGTCACAAGAAGGGTCGTCAGCATGATCGCGAGGCTAGGGAAGCCCGCTTGTGGCTCGGCTGCAACGCACTTGGAGCCCGCTCGAACCGCCCGCTCCTCCCGGGCGCACCCTCGGCCCGTGACGGCTAGTCGCGGCCGCTGCCGCGGTAGAGGTCCAGCTCGCCGTCGAGTTCCAGGGCGAGCACTGTGGCGTGCGGGTCGATCGCGTGCGCGGGTGGCGCGTCGATCCACAGGACGCCGGGCACGCCGTTGAGCTCTCCGGTGATCGAGTGCCCGAGCTCGCAGTCCGCGCCGACCACCCTGGCGCGCAGGACGGTGTTGCGCAGCCCGCGCACCGTCACCGTGTCGCGGGGCGGGTCGAAGCAGGTCAGGTACAGGGTCCTGCGGTCGGCGGACAGCGTGCTCGGGCCGTAGTGGTGGCCCGCCGGCAGCCCGGCGGTCGTGCCGTACACCGCTTCCGCGTGGCGTTCGATCCAGGCGCCGAGGCCCTTCAGGCGGTCGGCCTGTGCGGCGAGTATGCGGCCGTCGGCGGTGGGACCGACGTCGAGCAGGAGGTTGCCGCCCGCGCCGATGGTCTCGGCGAAGTAGCGGACCAGGTGGCCCACGGGCTTGTGGTTGGTGTCGTGCGGGCGGAAACCCCAGTTGTCGTTGATGGTGAGGCACAGCTCCCACGGACCGTCGGGCGGCGTGATGGGGACGCCCTGCTCCGGCGTCGCGTAGTCGCCGCGCGAGAGCATGCGCGCGTTGAGCACGGTCCGCGGCCGTACGGCGAGGATGCGGTCGGCGAGGGCGTCGATGCCCCACTGCTCCTCCGAGCGTTCCCATTCACCGTCGAACCACAGCAGGTCGGGCCGGTACCGCGCGACGAGCTCGTCGACCTGCCCGTCGCGGTAGGCCAGGTAGCGGGCCCACGCGGCCGGGTCCTCCCGCCCCTCCGGCGGAGTCACGTAGGGGCTCGGGTGGGCCTCCGGGCCGACGACGCTGGGGTAGTCGGGGTGGTTCCAGTCGGAGTGCGAGTAGTACAGCCCGACCTTCAGCCCGCGCTCGCGCAGCGCGTCCGCGAAGGGGCCGACCAGGTCGCGTCCCGCCGGCGAGGCTGTGACGTTCAGCTCGCCGTACGCGCTGTCCCACAGCGCGAAGCCGTCGTGGTGCCGGGTGGTGAGCACGGCGTACCGGGCTCCGGCCTGGGCGAACAGCTCCGCCCACGCCGCGGGGTCATAGCCGTCGGCGGTGAATCCGTCGAGCTGGGCCAGGTAGGCCTCACGGGAGATGTCGCCGTAGTAGAACGACCAGGACTCGGCCACTCCCTCGACGGCGTAGAGGCCGTAGTGGACGAAGATGCCGAGCTTGGCGTCGGTGAACCAGGGTTGCATGGGCACGGGGGGATCCTTCTTCGGTTCTTACCATTTCCAGGGCGGCGTCGAGGCGCTGGAGAGCGTCTTGCCGCCCAGGGCCGAGGCGTAGAGCTGCTCCATGACGGAGGTGGCGGCCAGGCCGCCCGCGCCGGTGATCGACGCGCGATCCTTCAACGCGGAGGGGACGATCGGGGGCGCGGGCCGTACGGTGCACAGCCTCTCGACGTGGCGGCGCAGCGGGTCGAGAAAGGTGTCGCCCGCCTGGACGTTGCCGCCGCCGACGACCACGATCTCGGGGTCCACGGTGAGCACCAGCGCGGCGATGCCGATCGCGATGACGTCGGCGAACCGGTCGACGGCGGCCACGGCGAGCGGGTCGCCCGCGGTGGCGGCGTCGAACACGCCCTCCCTGCTGACCCGCCGGCCGTCGGTGAGCTCGACGTCGTGCAGGTGCTGCTGGGCATGCTCCCAGCCCATCTGCGGCAGTGCGCCGATCTCGCCGGCGGCGCCGTTCGCGCCCCGCACGACGGCGTTGTTCAGGACGACCCCCGCCCCGGTGCGGTTGCCGGAGTGCACGTAGACCATCGAACCGGCCTCGGCGGCGCTGCCCTTCCACGCCTCGGCGAACGCGGCGAGGTTCGAGTCGTTCTCGACGGCGATGGGGCACTCGAAGGACGACGCGAAGGCGGTGCGCACGTTGAGCCCCTCCCACTCGTCGAGACCGCGCGTGACGACGTCCTGGTAGACGACGGCGGGCACGGACACCCCCATCGCCCACACGTCGGCGCGCCCGCGGCCCTGCGAGCCGAGGAGCTGGTCGACCACCCCGACGGCGTCGGCCAGGACGGCCTCGGGCGGGTCCGCGACGGAGACGGTGATCGAGCGGGTGGCCAGGACCTCGCCGTTCAGGTCGGCGAGCTCGGCGCGGGTGGTGTGCTGGCCGATGTCGATGCCGGCGACGACGGCCGCGCCCGCGTTGAACCGGTAGCGGTTGGCCGGCCGCCCGGCTCCGGTGGGGGAGAGGGGCTCGACGCTCGTCACCCAGCCGAGGGCCACGAGGTCGCCCACCACCGTGTCGGCCGCGGTCTTCGACAGCCCGACGACCTGGGCGATCGCCGGGATGGTGAGAGGCTCCAGGCGGATCGCCTCGATCACCGCCAGCGAATTGATGCGGCGCAGGCGCGACTGGCCCACGGGCTGGCGCAGCAGGCTCGCTTCACGTCCGATCAGCACTCACGTGGCCCTTTCGTTTCCTGAGACGTCTTCCATTAAAACACAAAGTGTATTTATTATTGCCAACCGTGCCTCCCAGCAAGAAGGGACCAACCATGCGTAATCGCGCCATAGCCGTCGCCACCTGCGCCTCCGCCGTGCTCGCCCTCGGCGCGTGCGGCCAGAAGCTCCAGGACGCCGGTCCGTCGGCTTCCGCCGGCGCCGCGCCCGCGAGCCTCCTCTATTGGGGCAAGTGGGCGAAGGGCACCCCGCAGGCGAACCTGTTCGAGAGCGTCATCGCCGACTACACCCGGCAGACCGGCGTCAAGATCGATGTTCAGTGGCTCGCGCAGGGCCAGGAGCAGCAGGTCAAGAACGCTGTCGCCACCGGTGCCGGTCCCGACTTCTTCGACACCGCCATCGACCACACCGCCGAGTTCCGCGCCGCCGGCGTGCTCGGCGACATGGGCCCGATCTTCAGCACGAAGATCCCGGGCGAGGACAGGACCATCGAGGAGGTCCTGCCGAAGAGCGTGCTCAAGGCCATCGGCGACGACAAGGGGTACGGCTTCGTCCCGCACAGCGTCTTCTCCATCGGCCTCTGGTACGACTCCGCCAAGTATCCCGACTTCGCCCCCAAGTCGTTCGACGAGTTGCTGGAGATCGCCAAGAAGGAGAAGGCGTCCGGCCGCGCGCCGATCGCGCTCGACGGCTCGGTCAACGCCTACAACTCCTTCTGGATCCACCAGATGCTGCTGTCCACCGCCGGCCCCGGCATCCTGCTGAAGCTCGCCGCCGACCCGGCCGCCTGGGACCTGCCCGAGGTGAAGCGGGCGGCCAAGGCGCTGGAGTCGCTGGTGAAGGCCGATCTGTTCGAGCCCGACTACATGGCCACCAAGTTCCCGGCCGCGCAGAACGCCTGGGCGGGCGGCAAGCACAGCTTCATCCTGAACGGCTCCTGGCTCGGCAGCGAGACCGCCTCGCTGCGCGCCGCCGCGGTCAAGCCCCGCATCATCGCCTTCCCGCCGGTCGACCCCGCCAAGGGCGCGGTCGCCACGGTGGGCGCGCTCGGCTGGGGCGTGAACGCCAAGTCGAAGAACCAGAAGGCGGTCGCCGACTTCCTGGCCTTCGCCATGCAGAAGAAGTACATCGACCGCATCGGCACCGACGCGGCCAACATCCCCTCGCGCGCCGACTCGCCCGCCCCGGTGGAGCTCCAGCAGCTGCAGGCGTCCATCCGCGACGCGGAGCAGGTCACGCTCGACGGCGACGGCGTCTCGACCGTGCAGCCCAAGTGGCTGGCCGACGTCTTCCTCCCCCTCGACGACAAGTTCGTCGCCGGCAAGCTCAGCGCCGAGGAGTTCCTGGCCGAGGGCAAGGCGAAGACCGCCGCCATGAACGGATGACCGTGACCGTGTCCGACACCGCCCTGCGGGCTCCGTCCGCGGGCAGGCGGGCGAAGGCGCCCCGCGGCGCGCTCCAGGGCGAGCGCCGCCGGCTGTACCTGCCGATGCTGCTACCCGCACTGATCGCCTACCTGGTCTTCTTCGTGCTGCCGTCGTTGTTCGGCGTCGCGCTCAGCTTCGCCGAGTGGTCAGGGCTGGGGACCGAGCTGTCCTGGGTCGGCTTCGCCAACTACGTGTCGATGGCCGGGAGCGAGCTGTTCCGTGCCTCGTTCGTGCAGACGCTGATCCTGACGCTGGTCGTGGGCCTGGCGCTGTTCCTCATCGCCGGCGCCTCCATGATCGTATTGCGTGCGGCGCGCGGCAGCGCGTTCATCCGGGCGGCCGTCTTCCTGCCGTTCATGATCTCGCCCATCGCCGTGGGCCTCGCCGTCTCGTTCCTCTTCAACCCGGACGGACTGATCAACACCGTGCTGGGGGCCCTCGGCCTGTCCGAGCTGCGCCAGCCCTGGCTGGCCCCCGAGCTGATCTTCAACGTGATCATGGCCGGAGTGGTCTGGAGCGCGGCCGGCTTCTACGTCGTGCTGGTGATGTCCGCGGTCGACGGCATCCCGCCGAGCTACTACGAGGTGGCCAGGATCGAGGGCGCGAGCGAGCTCCAGCAGTTCCGCTACGTCACGCTCCCGCTGACCAGGGACATGCTGGCCATCGCCGCCTCGCTCTGGGCGATCGCCGGCATCAAGACCTTCGAGATCGTCATCGCCTTCGTCGGCACGGCGGGCACCCCGCCCCCCGAGGCCAGGACCCTCGCCGTCGAGCAGTACCTCCGGGTCACCGGCGGCCGTGAGGGCGGACTGGCCCAGCTCGGCGAGGCCGCGGCGATCGGGATCGTGATGACGGTGATCACCGCCGTCCTGATCGTGCTGTCGCGCAGGATCCAGCGGCGCGAACGACTGGAGCTGGCATGATCCGCGCCGGGCTCGCCCTGATCCGGGCCCTGATCTGGGCCTGGGTGCTGTTCAACGTCGGCATGGTGGTCTGGGTCCTGCTGAACTCGCTGAAGAGCTCGCGGGAGATCTTCGACAACCCGGCCGGGCTGCCCGCCACCTGGATGTGGGAGAACTTCGTCACCGCGTGGTCGGACTCCGGCCTCGGCGCCGCCGCGATCAACTCGGTGGTCCTCACGCTCGTGTCCGTCGTGCTCATCATGGCGCTGTCCATCCCCGCCGCCTACGCGGTGGCACGGCTGGGCGGGCGCTCCAGCGGTCCTGTCGCGACCTTCTTCGCGGTGGGCATGAGCATCCCGTTCCAGGCGTTCGCCGTCCCCATGGTCCTCATCGGGGCGGGGCTGTCCCGGTTCATGATCGACTGGGTCACCGGCGTCTGGGACACGCGGATCACCGTCACGCTCTTCTACGTCGTGCTCAGCCTGCCGTTCAGCATCTTCGTGCTCATCGGCTACTTCCGCTCGCTGCCCGGCGACGTGGAGGAGGCGGCCGCCCTCGACGGCGCGTCGCCGTTCCGGACCTTCCTGCAGATCATGGTGCCGCTGGCCAAGCCCGGCATCACGACCGTGGCCGTGCTGAACGCGCTGAGCCTGTGGAACGAGACCGTGATCGTGCTGATGCTCGTCCCCGAGCAGAGCGCGCAGACCCTCAACGTCGCCCTGCTCAACTTCTACTCCAACATGCAATACACCTCGAACTGGGGTGGGCTCTTCGCCGGCGTCGTCATCGTGGTGCTCCCGATGATCGCGACCTATCTCTGGTTCGGCCGCCGCATCGTCAACGGCATGACGCAAGGCATCGGCAAATGACGCATCGGCACCTGACAAGGAACGGATCTCCCATGCACGCAACGGTCGGACTCATCGGCGCCGGTGGCATCGCCAACGCGCACCTCCCGGCCTGGCTCGACCTCGGCCACGACGTCGTCGTCCACTCGATCGCCGACGACGCCGAGGCGCTGACCCGGCGCCACGGGGGCGGCCGGATCGTCCCCAGCCTGGACGCCCTGTTCGAGGCGGCGGACGTCGTCGACATCTGCACGCCGACGCACACCCACTACGAACTGGCGCTCGCCGCGCTCGGTCACGGCCTGCCGACGATCTGCGAGAAGCCGCTGACCCGCACGCTCCCCGAGGCGGAGGACCTGGTCGCCCGCTTCGCCGACGCCGGCGTCCCGCTGTTCCCCGCGCACGTCGTACGCTATTTCGCCGAGTACGCCGAACTGCACCGGGCCGTCACCCGCGGCGACATCGGCAGCGTCGCCGTGCAGCGGCACACCCGCCAGGGCCGCAGCCCGGCCGGCGGCTGGTTCCTGGACGAGGAGCTCTCCGGCGGCGTGCTGCTCGACCTCATGATCCACGACATCGACATGGCGCGCTGGATCGGGGGAGAGGTCGAGCGCGTCTTCGCTCGCACCCACGCGGTCGGCGGCAGCCAGAGCACCCAGGCGTTCCTCACGCACGCCAACGGCTCGATCTCCGTGCTGACGGCGACCTGGACCACCGCGCCGATCGAGTTCAGGACGCTGTTCGAGGTAGCCGGTTCGCACGGGCTGCTGCACGCCGACTCCGACGAGCGCCGCCCCTACCGCTACCAGGGCGACGCCGTGCCCGCGCCCGACATCCTGCCCGACTTCTCCCCGCTGACCAGCCCCTACCGGGCCGAGATCGAGGACTTCGTCCGCTCGATCGCCACCGGTGTCCCGCCCCGCGTCACCGCGCTGGACGGCCTGGCCGCCATGCGCATCGCCGACGCCGTCGCCCGCTCGGCCGCCGAAGGCCGGCCGGTCGACCTCAAGCCCCTGGAAGCCGCATGAAGATCGCCCTGCTCTCCTTCGCCCACCTGCACGCCGCCGAGTACGCCGCCGCGCTCCTGCGCTGCGACGACGTGGAGATCGGCGCCTACGCCGACGGCTACGACGGCGTCCCGGACGGCGTCACCGCCTTCGAGACCGAGACCGAACTGTGGGCCTGGCGGCCCGACGGCGTGGTGATCTGCGCCGAGAACACGCGCCACCGGGAGTTCGCGCTGCGCGCCGCCGCCGAGGGCGTGCACGTGCTCTGCGAGAAGCCGCTCGCCACCTCGCTCGCCGACGCCACCGCGATGCTGGCGGCCGCCCGCGCCGCGGGAACCGTCCTCATGACCGCCTTCCCCGTCCGCTTCGCGCCGGCCTACGCCGACCTCCGGGCCGCGGTACGGCGGGGCGACCTCGGCCGGATCGTGTCGATCGCGGCCACCAACTGCGGCGGCGTCCCCACCAGCCGGGACTGGTTCACCGATCCGGCGAGCAGCGGCGGCGGCGCCCTGACCGACCACGTCGTGCACGTCGCCGACCTGCTCGCCGACCTGCTGGACGACGACCCGGTCGAGGTCTACGCGATCGCCAACTCCATCCCCAACCCGGGCAAGGCCGTCGAGACCGCCGGGCTGGTCTCCCTGCGCTACCGCGACGGGGTCATCGCCTCCATCGACTGCTCCTGGTCGCGCCCGCCCGGCCGTCCCAACACCGGCGACCTGGTCACCCTCACCGTGATCGGCACCGAGGGCGTGGCCGACATCGCGCCCTTCTCCGGGGTCCTCACCGGATGGAACGGCGGCCCGCTCGCCCACGGGTACGGGGCGCCGCTCGACGACCTGCTCATCCGCGCCTTCCTCGACGCCGTCCGCGACGGCGAGGCCCGCCAGCCCGACGCCAGGGCGGGCCACCGGACCGTCGCCCTCGTCGAGGCCGCCTACCGCTCCCTGCACGACGCCGCCCCCACCCCCCTGGAGATCTGATGATCCGCCATGTCCTCGGCACCGCCACGGTGACCGCAGCCTTACTGGTGCCCGCGCACGCCGCCTCCGCCGCCGAACCGGCCGCCGGCCGTACGACGGTGACCTTCTCCGACAGCCACGAGATCCTGCACGGCAACCCGTACACCGGCACCGCGTTCGACGTGAACACGCACAGGACGCCGGGCACGCCCGGCTACACCTTCACCAACGACCCGGGCATCACCGACTTCATCGAAGGCAGGAAGAAGATCCCCGCCGACGCCGACGTGGTGCGGCTCCAGCTCGCCTGGGCCGACTTCGAGCCCGACGACGGCGTCTTCGTCTGGGACCGCCTCGACGCGTTCATGAAGCGGGTGAACGAGCAGGGCAAGACGGTCGAGTTCCAGCTGCTCATGTCGGAGGCGCCCGACTACAAGAACGATCCGGGCGTCTTCCCGTACGAGTACCCGCCGGCCTGGCTGTTCGACAAGGCCGGGGTGCCCTTCCGGATGGCGCCGTACAACGACTACTTCTCCAAGCAGCCGATCTACTACAACCCGATCTACCTGGACCGGCTCAAGCGCGCGGTGGACGCCTTCGCCGGCCGCTACGACGGCGACCCGGGCGTGGCGTGGGTGGACCTGCGCGCCTTCTCCCTGTTCGGCGAGTGGTCGGGCTGGAACGACGCGATGAACTTCCCGTGGCCCGACAACGCCACCCGCGTCTCGACGCTCCAGGCGATCCTCAAGATCTACGACGACGCGTTCGACAAGTCTATGGTCATGATGCAGAACGCCGGCGCGGAGGTGAACAAGAACGACCCCGACGCCGACACCCAGGCCAAGCGGTTCAGCGTGTTCGGCTACGGGAAGGCGGCCACGTTCGAGAACTGGGGCGTGCGGTCCGACACCGTCAACGCCGGCTTCGTCTGGCACAACTACGGCGACACCGCGCAGGCCCCGTACGTCAACCGCAGGCTCCGCCGCGACATGATCCAGGTGTCCGAGGGCTCCAACTGGGACAACCCCACGATCATGCTGAACAACCCCCGGCTGTTCGTGAAGAACTCGCTGGAGGGCTACCACTCCAACCTCCAGGGCATCAACAACACCGGCTTCGAGAACTGGCAGCCGATGAAGGACGCCTACGGCGAGTGGTTCGAGACGCTGGCGCGATTCACCGGCTACCGCTTCCTCATGCCCACCGCGACCTATGACACCGAGGTCAAGCCCGGTGGCGAGTTCCGCATCTCGCACACCTGGACCAACAACGCGGTGGGCTTCAGCCCCCGGCGCTACCCGGTCGAGGTGCGCTTCACCGACAGGTCCACCGGCGACGTCGTGTGGCGCGGCACCGACGCCACCCTCGACCAGACCAAGCTCTTCAAGGGCGACGTCCGCCAGATCAACTCGGCCTTCACCCTCCCGTCCGACCTGCCCGCGGGCTCCTACGACGTGGCCGTCGCCATGCTCGGCGCGGACGGCAAGCCGCGGATCGAGCTGGCGATGCCGGGCGGCAAGGACAAGGTCTACCCGATCGGCGCCGTCCGGGTCGCCGCGGGAGCCGTACCGGCCGGGCGGCCGACGGCCCCGCTGACGCAGTTCACCATCCAGAACGAGGACTACACCGCGGCCAACGGCGCCTACGGCGTCGAGACCCCGCCCGAGGGCGGCCTGGGCGCGCTCTACATGGACGCGGCCGGCGAGTCCGCCGAGTACGACAACGTCGACGTGCCCGCCACCGGTACCTACCGGGTCGAGTTCCGGGCCTCCTCCGAGGAGGCCAACCACCTGAAGGTCGAGGTCGACGGCAAGGAGGTGACCACCGTCAAGGTGCCGGACTCCGGCGGCTACAACACCTACCGGACCTTCGAACGGCGGATCCCGCTCACCGAGGGCCGCCACACGATCAAGCTCACCCGGCCCGACGGGCGCTGGTTCTTCCTCAACTGGATGCGGTTCACCCTCGAACGGCCCGAGTCGATCACCCTCCAGGCCGAGTCGGCGACCGGGCAGCAGGGCACCCAGAACACCGACCTCACCGACAGCGACGACGGCACCCCCGGCGTCGCCTACGTCGACACCGGCGACTGGTCGCGCTTCGACGACGTCAGCGTCCCCGCCGACGGCAAGTACCTGCTGCAGCTTCGCTACTCGACCGTCAACGACAAGCCGCTGAAGTTCCGCGTCGAGGTCGACGGCACCGACGTCACGGGACCGCTGAGCCTGCGTCCCACCGGAGGCATGCTCAGCCCGCGGACCGAGGACTTCGTCCTGCCGCTGACCGCGGGCGAGCACTCGGTCAAGGTCGTCTGGATCGAGGCGAGTTCCAGCATCGTCTGGAACTGGCTGCGGCTCGACCTGCAGGGCACGTCCGAGCAGACCGTCGAGGCCGAGCGCTGGACCATGCAGTGGAACACCGACCAGGAGTGGAACTGGAAGGGCCCCGACACCGGCGTCGTCACCAAGGACGGCGTCGTCGGCGGCATCGACCCGAACGACTACCTGCGCTACGAGAACGTGTTCGTCCCGAACACCGGCATGTACAAGGTGACCTTCAAGGGCTCGGCCGCCCAGGACACCACGTTCAGGTTCGAGGTGGACGGCGACCGCAACACGGTCTTCGTCCCCAAGTCCGACGACGCGAACGTGACCACCTGGGCCAAGATGTCCGCCGGCCTGCACACCCTCCGGATCGTGAGCGAGGGCAGCGGGCTGGCACTCGACAAGTTCACCATCACCGCCTCCACCGCCGCGATCAAGGCACTCGACGTCACGGGCGCCGGCACCCTCAAGGTCGGCGAGCCCGCCCGGCTGTCCGTCGCGACGGTCGGCGCGGACGGCACCCGCACCCCGGTCACCGAGGGCGTCACCTTCAAGAGCTCCGACCCGTCGATCGCCACCGTGGACGCGGACGGCCTCGTCACCCCCCGCACCTGGGGCAGCGCCACGATCACCGCGATCCACGACGGATTCTCCGGCGAGCACAAGATCACCGTCACCGACCCGAAGGTGATGCTCACCTACGTCAACGACACCGACAAGCGCATCGTCTACCCCGACGACGACTTCACCTACAGCCCCGACCGCGGGCTGGGCGACTACGGCGACGACGTCCACGCCGGCTGGCGCGCCGGGCAGGCCGTCGAGTTCGCCTTCACCGGCACCGGCATCAGCCTGCTGTCCGAACGCTACTCCGACATGAGCACCATCGACATCTACGTCGACGGCGAGCTCAAGGCCACGGTCGACTGCGACTCCCCGGTACGGCTGACCGCCCAGCGGGTGTTCCAGCTCACCGGGCTGCCGATGGGCGATCACACCATCAAGGTCGTCAACGGTGCGGACAAGTTCCTCATCATCGACGCGTTCGTGGTCGAGACGCCCAACACCTGGAACGGCGCCGAACTCGGCGTCGGCAACGTCAACGCCAAGTCGGTGACCCTGACCTGGCCGTCCGTGCCGACCGCCACCGGCTACGCGGTCTTCAACGGCGGCACGGAGGTCACGCGGGTGACGGGGACGACGGCTCGGGTCACCGGGCTCCGGGGCCGCACGAGCTACACCTTCACCGTCCGCCCGCTGGCCGCCGACGGCACGACCCTCCCGATCGAACTGTCGGCCACGGTCCGGACCAAGGGCTGACCGCACCCGCTCCAAGCGACCCGGCCGGCCCGGCCGGGTCGCTTCGGCACTTCTCCAGTCGGTCACGTGAGCGCCCTCTCGGCGGACGCGTCCGGCGCGGCGGGCAGGCGGCGCCGGCGCTTGGGCAGGCCGAAGGTCGGGTGCGAGACGCCCCACAACGAGATCCGGAGGATCCCGGACTTGATCCGCGCGGCCTTCCGGCCGCCCACGTGCTTCGGCTTCGCCTGCGCCTCGTCGTCGACCGGCTGCAGGATGCCGTCCCGCCGTCCGAGGCTGATGTGGTTGCCCGGGTAGTGCAGCTTGCTCTTCGGGATGTTACGGCCGGTCAGGCGTGCCACGATCGCGTCCGTGGCCTGCCGGCCGGTGGAGCCGGCCGACGCGCAGGACATCGGCAGCGGCCGCCCGTTGTCGCCTGTGGCTTGGGCGCTGTCGCCGGCGGCGTAGACGTTCGGGTGCGAGACCGACCGCATGGTGTCATCGACGATGATCTGCCCGTCGCCGGTGACCTCCAGCCCGCCGGCGGCGGCGAGGGGGCTGACCGCGAACCCGGCGGTCCAGACGGTCGCGTCGGATGCCAGGACGGTGCCGTCGGCGCACCGCACCCCTGTTGCCTCGACGGCTTCGACGCTGGTGTGCTCCAGAACGGTGACGCCCAGCCGGTCGCAGGCCCGACGCAGGTGTCCGCGGGCTCCGGCGGAGAGCCGGGCGCCGAGCGGGCCGCGGGCGATGAGCGTCACCGACAGGCCGGGCCGGGATTCGGCGAACTCGGTGGCGGTCTCGATGCCGGTCAACCCGTCGCCGACGACCAGCACCCGGCCGCCCTCGGCCTGCCTGACCAGCCCGTCCAGGCGCTCGCGCAGGCGCAGCGCCGCGGGCCGGGCGGTGACGTGGAAGGCGTGCTCGGCCACGCCGGGGACGCCGCGGTCGGCGACGCCGCTGCCGAGCGCGTAGACGAGCGTGTCGTAGCCGAGTTCGCCGGCGTCGGTGTGGACGATCTGGCGCTCGGGGTCGACGGCGGCGACCCGGGCCAGGCGCAGCCGGATCCCCGTGCCCGCGAAGACGTCGGCGAGCTTGTGAGCCTCGATCCGCCGGCCGGCCGCGAGCTGGTGCAGCCGCAGCCGCTCGACGAAGTCCGGCTCGGCGTTGACCACGGTGATCTCGGTGTCCGCCGGGGACAGCCGGCGGGCCAGGTTCCCGGCCACGTAGGCCCCGGCATAGCCGGCACCGAGGACGACGATGCGGTGCTTCATGTGTTGCTCCTGTCGGTTCCCTTGCTCCTGCTGAGTTGGGCGTCGGCGCCCTCGCCTTTGTGACAGCGCCGCCATGTGACGTGGGTCACCGGTCACGGCTGTCACACGGCGGGGTGAGCCGACGCCTTGTGCATGAAGCAGGATTTGCGAGGGCGACAGGCAGGAGCCAGGGATGAACGAGCGCAGGGACGCGACGACAGGCGCAGCCTGGCCGACGGCCGACGGCAGTCGGACGGACCCGGCGACGGAGGCGTTCCTCGTCCATCACAACCTGCTGTTCACCGTCGTCTACGAGATGCTCGGCTCGGTGGCCGACACCGAGGACGCCCTGCAGGAAACCTGGCTGCGCTGGGTCAAGGTCGACCTCGGGCAAGTGGTCGACCAGCGGGCCTACCTGGTGCGGATCGCCACCCGGCGCGCGCTGGACCGGCTGCGCGTGATGAAGCGCCGCAAGGAGGCGTACGTCGGCCCTTGGCTGCCCGAACCCCTGCTCACCGCGCCGGACGTGGCCGAGGACGTCGAGCTCGCCGAGAGCGTGTCGATGGCCTTGATGCTCGTGCTGGAGACGCTGTCGCCGACCGAACGAGCCGTCTTCGTACTGCGCGAGGTCTTCGACGTCGGCTACGACGAGATCGCGGCCGCGGTCGGCAAGACCCCGGCGACCGTGCGCCAGATCGCGCACCGCGCCCGCCGGCACGTCGATGCCCGCCGCCCGCGCGAGGCGGCCTCCCCGGACGAGACCCGGGCGGTGCTGGCCTCGTTCCAGCGCGCGGTCGAGACCAGGGACCTGCAGGGCCTGCTCGACGTGCTGGCCCCGGACGTCGTCCTGATCAGCGACGGCGGCGGCGTCAGGCGGGCCGCTCCGCAGCCGATCACCGGCGCGGGCAAGGTGGCCCGCATGATCGTCGGCGGCCTCGGCAAGGCCCGGATCACCCTCGCCGCCGAACCCACCGTGGTCAACGGCAACCCGGCGCTCCTCCTGCGCGTGGACGGCGACATCGACGGCGTCATGGCGGCCCGCGTCGAGCACGCCCGCGTCACCGGCCTCTACTACGTCCGCAACCCGCGGAAGCTGACCCGCATCGCGTCGGAGACTCCGCTCACCCTGCGCTGAACCCGCACCAGCAGCGGGGCTGCCCGGTCAGCCCGCCCGCCGCCTACGAGCGACTGCGCGACAGGACGCGCGCACCAGGGGTGGATCACCTCCAACCGGCTTCCGAGGTCCTGCGTTCATTAGGGCGGAAGGAGTCGCATGGACAAATATGAGGGATTCAGGGAGTTCGTCAGCGCCCGCCAGCAGGCGTTGATGCGCACCGCGTACCTGCTCACGGGAGACGCCCACCGGGCTGAGGACCTCCTGCAGACCGTGCTGACCCGGATCGCCCGACACTGGCCCAAGCTGGCCAAGGACGGCAACCCCGAGGCGTACGCCCGGCGGGCCCTGGTCAACGAGCACGTGTCCTGGCTGCGGCGCAGGCGTACGGACATCCTGACCAGCAGCCCGCCGGAACCGGCCTACGATCCGGAGTCCGCCGGGCTGCACCGGATGGTCCTGCAGCAGGCGCTCGTCCGGCTGACTCCACGGCAGCGCGCCGTCCTCGTGCTGCGTTTCTACGAGGACCTCAGCGTCGAGGAGACGGCCGAAGCGCTGGGCTGTTCACCTGGCACGGTCAAGAGCCAGACCCACTACGCCCTGGGCCGCCTGCGCGTCCTCGCGCCCGAACTGGCCGATCTGTTGTCCGAAATCGATCCGGTGGAGGTGCCGCGATGACGAGGTTCCGTGACGAGCTCGACGCGATCGCCCGGCAGGCGCCCGACGTCGATCTCGCCGAGGTCGCGCTGCGGGGCGCCCGGCGTACGCGAACGACTCTGATCAGCGGCTCCGCGGTCGCGGCCGTCGCCGCACTGACGCTGGCCGTCACCCTTCTCGTCGATCCCGGCGGCCCTCCCGACATCGGCGCCGTCACGAGGGGGACGCCCTCGTCCGCTCCGACCTTCCGCGGCGTCCCCGCGGGGCCGACACCGTCGCCGGAGGACCTCGTCCCCGTCCGCGCCGTGCTGCCGGCGTCCGGGGTGGGGCCGGTGCGCTACGCCTACTACGACTTCTGCCAGGACGCATGGAAGCCCGGCCAGGACAACGCGCCGGTGGCCGACGAGACGTGCCTGCAGTGGAAGGTGGTCCTGCGCGACGGAACCCGGTACCGGGTCGCCGATGCGCTGAGCGTCTACACCGACCAGACCAAGAAGAACTACATGAACACCGCCGCCCCGCTGGCGATCTCCCGCGACGGACGCCGCATCGCCTACTACGTCCCCGAGCGTGAACGCTTCGCCGTCCGCGAGCTCGACAGCGGCCAGGTCTGGGACATCCCCCAGGTGGTCAGGCGCAAGGCCATGGTCAAGAGCGGCGGGCTGATCACCTTCTCGCCGGACGGGCGCCGGCTCGGCCTGAACCTGGCCGGCATCCCCCAGGTCGTCGTGGACGTGGAGAGCGGGCGGGTCGTCGAGGAGATACCCAAGGGCTGGAACGGCCTCTATCCCGCCGACGAGGGCGTCCCCATGGTCGTGGAGCACGAGGACGGCCGGTTCGGCGTGCTCTCGGACGGCAAGGTGACGGTCTTCGCCGAGCCGAAGACCTGGGCGCTGACGGGAGCCGTCGGCCCGGACGGCACGACCGTGGCCATGCTGACCGGCCCGGCGGCGAAGGGGGAGACCGTGACGAACGGCGAGCCGTACGACAAGATCGTCACGGTGGACCGGGCGAGCGGCCAGGTCAGGTCCGAGGTCAAGCTCGACCCGCCGCGGCAGCTGAGTCCGCACCGGCTCGGATACTGGCTCAACGAGCGTGAGGTCCTGGCCCTGGGCGCCGCCGTACGGGATCCGGGCTCCGACCGGTGGCCCGACCTCGGAGATACGGCCTACGCCATCGACGTGACCACCGGCAAGATCCGCAAGCTCGGCGCCTACCGGCTGCCCCCGTGGGGCGGCAGCGTCTCGGCGCCCGGCTTCCCCAGCGGCTGACGCCCCAGGACGACAGCGGCCGGGGCCGGCGCGGGAGCGGCCGCCACTCCCGCGCCGGCGCGACCATCTACCTAGAGCGTGTACGGAGTTCTGATCTTTAGGCTGGCCGGAGGCTTCGGATCCATAGGACGGCCCCGCGTAGATGCAAGCCGGCCAGATAGCTGTCGGGAGTCTTGTCGAACCGGAAAGCCAGCCCACGCCACTGTTTGATCCGGTTGATGCAGCGCTCGGCCGTGTTGCGCTGCTTGTAGAGATCGGGATCATGGTTGACCGGCCGGCCGCCGGCAGATCCGCGCTTCTTGCGGTTGGCCGCCTGGTCGACCTTCTCCGGGATGACCGCCTTGATCCGGCGTCGACGCAGGTAGGCGCGGTTGCCGCGAGAAGAGTAGGCCTTGTCCGCGGCCA
>NZ_JBFAMZ010000047.1:0-27788 GCF_040674635.1 Nonomuraea sp. NPDC049758 | reverse complement strand
TAGGCCTCGTCGGGGCCTCTGCTGAGGTTGTCGAGCTGGCTGGAGACCGCCCTGTCGGCGACCGCCGCGGCGAGCGAGGCGGGGTCTGCCGCCGCCGGTGCGGTGGTGCCGGGGTCCTGTGCGGGGGTGGCTCCGGGAGGGGCGGCGCTGGCGGGAGACGCGGGAAGCGTCAGGGTCGCGGCCGTGGCCAGGCCGGCGACCGCCGCGAGTAAGGCTTTGCGTTTCACGCTGTGGTGCTCCTTTCGGCGGGCTCCCTTCACGCCGTTGCCGCCTTTGGGCATGCGCGGGTCACCACGCCGTCAGGGGTGTCCTGGGTCGCGGGGAGGTGAAGGGAGTCGGGGGGGTGAAAAAGGGTGACGGATACAGCAAGCGAACCGTTTCGCCTTGTTGCCGCCAGACGCTAAGCGCTGGTTGACTGCTCGAAAATACGTATGTTCATCGGTAGGCATACCGACATTTCTGTTACCGCTGGTCACACCCATCCACGTGCCAGAATCGGCCGTCATGCCGGACAATCGGGCAGGGAAAGTCCGGCATTCCGGGCCCACTGAAGGGCGAATCGGCCGAGGGCGACCGGCTCGGCGACGCCCGATAGGGGCGGCGGCGTCACCGCTATTCGGCGGGACCGGAACCTGCGCCGGCGCATCCGCCCGCGTCCCCGTGACCCCCGTCTAACCGGCACCGGACGGAAACGTCACGCCCAGGTTGCATCCGGCACGTTCAGTAGGGTTCCGGGGCGAGACAGCTGCCGCTCTCGTGGACCTGGTCCTTCGGCGGCGGCTCGACGGACACGTCGTTGCCCCAGTCGGTGAAGTCGATCTCGGTCACGCTGCTCCTGGGCACGCCCTCCTCGGCCGAGGGGTTGGCCGCGACGAGACGGACCCGGCGGGGAAGCCGGTCCGGCCCGACCCACAACTGCCACGAGACCCGTGCCGAGCGGTACTGCTCCCGCAGTACTTCCGCCATGGCGGGATCGTCGCCCCGGGCCGGGGCGCTGAGCTGGGTCTGCGCGGCGCTTCCGGCATGGACGACGGTGGTGACCTCGTCGATGACCCCGCCGGAGGAGGGCGCAGGCGCCGCGAGCCTCTCCAGCACCTCGGGTGACAGGACCGCGCGCGCGTCGAGTGCCCCGGCGAGCCGCGCCGCCATCCCGCATTCGGGGCTGCTGTGGTGCAGCCAGCTCTTGCCGGCGGGCACGTCCCTCCGGTCGGCCCGCTGCTCGTAGGTGCCGGAGTCGCCGATCGTGATCGCCCTGGTCGTCATGCCCGACAGGTCGCTCGGGACGAGGTTCTTCAGGTCTTCGGGGACGTCGGTCCGGTGGAAGGTCGTGGTCAGGTCGGAGGCGGCCGTACCGAGGCGCAGGATTCCGGTGGTCCGGCTCTCGCTGTACTCGCCGATGTCGACCGGCACGACGAGGTCTTCCGCCGCCCGCGGCGCGTTGCCGTAGGTCAGCCGGACGACCTTGGTGACCTTGACTCCGGCCCCCTCTTTCGCCTGCCGGGCCACCGCCTCGGCGGGCGTCCGGGCCGCCGTCGCGTCCTGTCCGCCGCATCCGGCCGTCAGGGTGAGCACGAGCAGGGTCGGCGCGATCCGCGATAAGGGCACCCGGTGATCATAGGAGAAGGCGGGATCGGCGAGGCAACCTGATCGCGCCGGCACCGCGTCAGTACGTGTGTGCCAGACAGGAAGCTCTTTGACAACTTCGTGGCCTCGCGGTCCGACCGGTTACTGCGGACGGCGTACCTGCTGACCCGCGACTGGGGAACGGCCGAGGACCTGCTCCAGGAGTGCCTGGCCAAGGCGTGGTTCGCCTGGTCGCGCATCGAGGAGCCCGAGGCGTACGTGCGGCGGGTGCTCGTGACGACCTACACCTCGTGGTGGCGGCGCCGATGGCGCGGCGAGGTGCCGAGCGGCACGCTGCCCGAGGAGGGGGTGCCCGATGCCGAGCGGTCCGGACGGGAGGAGCTGTGGGAGGCGGTGGGAAGGCTGCCCGCCAAGCAGCGCGCGGTGATCGTGCTGCGGTTCTACGAGGACCTGTCGGTGCAGGAGGTGGCCAGGATCCTGGGCTGCCATGACGGCACGGTCAAGAGCCAGACCGCCAAGGCGCTGGCCAAGCTGCGCGTGGACGAGTCGATCGTGAAGGAGTGCCGATGAGCGTGCAGGACCTGCGGGAGATGTTGCGGGAGCGAGCCGAGGGCCCCGCGCCCGCGATCCCGGACCGCCACGAGCTCGTCCGCCGACGTGTGCGGCGTACCTGGCGGCGCAGGGTTATGGCGTCCGCCGCCGCGACGGTGGCCGCGGGCGCGGCCGTGCTCTCCCTGCTGCCCGGTGGCGCCGTGACGCGGCACGAGCCCGCGACCTCGGCCTCCGCCGTGGCCCCCGCCCCGGAGCCGCTGCCGGAACGGTTCACCGCCCACGACGGCACCGGCTACCGGCGGCTGGCGACGGCGACGGTCAGGACGGACGGCGCGCGCAAGACGTCGGTCACGATCCCGGTCACCGGCAGGCCGCTGGACGTGGCCGCGCTGTGCGACGGCTCGTTCGGCGCCACGGCGCCGAGGATCTCCGTGGCGGGCCGCGCCGCCGGCGCCTCCCCGCCCATCTCCCCCTGCCTGAAGGGCATGGAGCTGGTCCCGTTGCCGGTGCCCGCCGGGGCCGGCCAGGTCACGGTGACGTTCGACACGACCACCAGGGGCGGCGGGTGTACGCGGCAGGGGAAGGGAGCGCCGTGCGTCACCCCTGAGCCCGTCAAGGCGGTCTGGAACCTGGCCGTCTACGAATGGACGCCTCCCGCGCGGCCGGTCGATCCCGAACCGCTCAGAGCCTTCCCCAAGCGGCTGCCGAGCTGGGAGCTGGCCGGCGCGACGCAGGACCGCATCTGGCCGCAGGACGGGACGGCCACGGTCACGGTCCGGGGCGACGGCGGCAGGATGGGCATCGAGGCGCTCTGCGCCGGTGACCTGGCCAGGCGGATGTGGTTCACGTACCGGATCGAGGGCGGCGACGAGGGGGTGGTCACCTGCAGCCAGTGGACGGGCGGCCCGTACCCGATGGCGATGACCGAGCTGGCCGTGCCGGAGGGCAGGCGGGTCACCGTCACCGTCCGGGCGGGCATCTGGGGCGAGGGCACCAACCGCCCGGTCCGCTGGGCCATGGCCGTCTACCGCAAGCGCTCCTGATCGTCGCTCCCGGGTCAACCCGATGACTGCGACGGGCCGAGATCGTTGAAGAAGCACGCGTCGGAGATCTCGGTCAGGTGCCCGAGCTTGTCCTTCGTCACCGCCTGCCGGTACGTGTCCACGTCGTCGGCGCGAAGCGCCTTGAGCGCCTTCTGGGCGGTGTCGATGTCGTTCCGGAGCGCGACCTTGAGCGCCGGGCGGACCGCCTTGGCCAGATTGGCCTGCTGAAGATCGATGATCTCGTTGAGCAGGTTCTCGGTCGGCGGCAGTGGCACCGTTCCGCTGACCGGGACCTGGGTCCACTTCTCCATGACGCCGGTCTGGTTCTCGCACCCCGGCGGTATCCCGTGGCCTTTCGCGCCGGGCTGCTCGGCGGCGGCCGCCGTCTGCTCTGCCGCCGTGCCGGACGAGCCCGCCTGCGGGGTCTGGTCGCCGTCTCCCGAGGTGGCCACGACGACGGCGACCGCGGCGATCGCCACAGCGAGCCCTGCGCCGCCCGCGATGAGCAGCTTGCGGTTCCGCGGCCCGCCGGGGCCGGGCCGCGACGGGCCGTGGAAGGCGGGCGCCTGCTCCTGCAACGTGGGCGGCGGCGGAGGCGGGACGTTCTCGGTGCGCGCCGACGGGCCGGCCGGAGCGGAACCGGCGTCCGGGAAGGACTGTCGCGGCGGCACGGAGTGAGGGCCGGCCGGGGGTGGCGGGGTGTTCGGCAGGAGAGGCTGCCCGAGGGCGTCGATCACGGCCAGGGCCTCGGCGGCGGTGGGACGGTTGGCCGGGGTCTTGTCCAGCAGGCGGGTGATCAGCGCCCCGAGGCCGCCGGCGTCACGGGGCACGGGCGGCTCCCCCAGCAGCACCGCGGTGAGCGTCTCCGTAGGGGTGTCCCGGTGGAACGGGGACACCCCCTCCAGCGCCTGGTACAGCGTCACCCCGAGCGAGTACAGGTCGCCGGCGCCGCCGCTGTCCACGCCGTTGAACCGTTCCGGCGCGATGTACTCCAGCGAGCCCATCAGCCCGCCGCTCTTGGTGAGGGCGGTGTCGCCCTGTTGCACGGCGATGCCGAAGTCGGTGAGCAGCACGCGGCCGTCCCGGGCGATCAGCACGTTCGCGGGTTTCACGTCCCGGTGCACGATGCCGGCGGCGTGGGCCGTGCGCAGGGCGTCCAGCAGGCCCCTGGCGGCCGAGGCGACGGCGCCGGGCGGCAGGGGGCCGTCCCGGGCGATCAGCTCGGCGAGGGTGCCGCCGTCGACCAGTTCCATGACGATCCACGGCGCCTGGTCCTCGATCACCACGTCGTGGACGGTGACGATGTGCGGATGGGAGCGCAGCCGGGCGGCGTTGCGCGCCTCCCGCTCGGCGCGGCGCAGCCGCTGCGCGTGCTCCTCCTCGTCGGTGATCAAGTTGTGGCAGCCTATCCAGGCGTGCTCGCGCGTATCTGCGGAATGTCCAGACTCGTGATCTATTCGCGCGCTGCCGGAGCGGCCGACGCGGCGCGGCACCTGTCCCCCTCGGCCGCTGGTTATCCTGTGGCAGGTCGAGCCGGGCACGGCTCCCCCACCACGAGCCCACCGGAAGGCGACGACCGACCGTGACAGCCCCTCTGCGCCGGAGCGCCCGTCCGGCCACGACGGTGGCGGCGCACGCGGTCCTGGCGTTCCTGACGGTGATCATCCTGGTGGGCGCCTGGTACCTGGGGGCGGCCTGGTGGCAGGTCCTGGCCGCGGCGGGCGCCGCCGTCCTGCTCCATGCGGGGGCGGTGGCGGCCGCCCGGCGGCCGTGGGCGGGGTACGGGATCGGCGCGCTGGCCATGCTCGTCCTGGTGCTGACGCCCTCCCCGGGATGGTCGCTGAACCTGCTGCCCTCGGCGGTGTGCTTCCCCTTCGCGTTGTGGCGGCTGACCGGCCTGGTCCCGGTCAGGTCCTCGGTGCCGGCGTTGGCGGTCGCGGCGCTCGGGATCGTCCTGAACGAGGTGGTGGGGTGGGCGCGGCTGCCCGCCGACCCGCTGTGGATCCGCCTGCTGGAGGGCGGGCTGCTGATGCTCGCGGTCGTCGGGGTGTGGCTCGCGGCCCTGCTGGTACGGCGCAGGCAGGAGGCCGCCCGGCGGGCCGAGGGCGAACGGCTGGCCGCGGCGCTCGCCGGTGAACGGGCCGGCATCCGCCGCGACCTGCACGACGTGATCGCCCACACGGTCACCGTCATGGTCGCGCGGATCGAGGCCGCGGCGGTGACGACGGCGGATGCGGCGACCCGGCGCGAACTCGGCGACATCGCCGAGACCGGCCGGGACGCCCACCAGGGTCTGCGCGCGATGCTGGCCACCTTGGGCCCGTCCGCCGGGGGCCCGTCCGCCGGGGGCCCGTCCGCCATGGGCGCGGCCGCCGCGGCGCCGCGCGCCGGATCCCGGCCCGGCCAGGTGCCGATCTCGCTCGACGTGCTGCCCGACCTGGTGGCCTCGGCGGCGAGCCCGCTGCACGCGGTGACGCTGGCGGAGGCGGGTGAGCGGCGGCCGCTGAGCCTCAGCGCCGAGGTCGCGGCGGTGCGGACCGTGCAGGAGGGCATCACCAACGCGCTGCGCCACCTGGAACCGCCGGTCGCGGTGCGCGTCAGCCTGCGCTGGAGTGCGGCCGAGATGGTGGTGGAGGTCCGCGACGACGGCGGCGGCGCGCCTCGCGGCGCCCGCGGCCAGGGGACCGGCTTGATGGGGATCGAGGAACGGGTGCGCACCGCGGGCGGCACACTGTCGATCGACGACGGGGACGACGGATGGGTGCTGCGGGCGCGGCTCCCCACGAAGGAGGGGGCATGAGCGCGATCCGGGTCATGCTCGTCGACGATCAGGAGCTGCTGCGGGCCTCGCTGCGCACGGTCCTGTCGGCCGACGAACGCATCGAGGTCACCCACGACGTCGCCGACGGCGGCCAGGCGATCGAGGTCGCCCGGCGGCACCGCCTCGACGTGGTGCTGATGGACATCCGCATGCCGCGCCTGGACGGCGTCGCCGCCACGGCGGAGATCGTGCGGATCGCTCCGGCGACCCGGGTGCTCATGCTGACGACGTTCGACGACGACGAACTGGTCGTGGCAGCCGTCCGGGCCGGCGCCAGCGGCTACCTGACCAAGGACGTCCGGCCCGCCGCGCTGGCCCAGGCGGTGTGCGACGTCGCGTCGGGCACGGCGGCGCTGGCCCCGGGGGTGGCCGCGACGATCCTGGGCCTCCTGCGGCAGACGCCGACGCGCAGGACGGGAGCCCTGGACGGCCTCACCCCGCGCGAGGTCGAGATCTTCGGCCTGCTGGCGCGCGGCAGGTCCAACGCTGAGATCCGCGCGGAGCTGGTGCTGAGCGAGAACACGGTGAAGTCGCACGTCCGGGCCGTCCTGCAGAAGCTGGGCCTGCGCGACCGCGTGCACGCGGTGATCCACGCCTACGAGAACGGGCTCGTGGGCCGCGCCGATCTGCCCGGCTGAGCTTCCGTCCCTTCAGGCGGCGCCTTCGGTGCCTGACGGCGGCCGCGCGGTGTCAGGGCCGGTACCCGATGTGGGCCAGCAGAGTACGCAACCGGCGCTCGATCTGTTCGGCGGTCACGTCGTCGGCGTGCTGGAGCAGGACGGATCCGATCGAGCCGGCCAGGATGTCCTGGACGACGCCCGGGTCGGTGCCCGCCGGAAGGTGACCGGCCTCGACGGCCTGCTGCGCGACCTGGGCCACGGCGTCCAGCCGTGGCCGCAGGTAGCGCTCGGTGTAGGCGGCCACCAGCTTCGGGTAGTCGACCGAGGCGCCGATGACGCGGGCCATCAGCGCGCGGAAGCGGGGACGGCTGAGCAGCTCGGCGACGGAGCGGACCAGTTCCTCGATCGACCGCCCGGCCGGGGCGGCGTCGATGTCGGGGGCACGGGCGTGCTCCAGGGCGGCCATCAGGAGGTCCTCCTTGGCCCGCCAGCGCCGGTAGACGGTCAGTTTCGCCACGCCGGCGCGCTGGGCGACCGCTTCCACGCTGGTGCCCGCCGCGCCGCGTTCGATCAGCAGGTCCAGCGCCGCCTCCAGGATGGCGGCGTCGTTTCCCGGATCGCGGGGACGGCCGTGGCGTTCTCCGCCGGCCACAGCACCTGGTTCAGCCATGTGGTCAGTCTGTCGGGTGCCGGACGGTGACGCCAACCGATGTGCCCGTCGGGGCGGATCAGCGTCACGCCGGGCGAGCCGGGCTCCACCGGCGTGAGCGCGACGACCAGGTCGGCGCCCAACTGCGCCGCGGCGGCCTCGGCGTGGCGGGCGGCGACGTGCCGGTCGTCGGCGAGCACGGCCCAGCGTCCGCCGATGGCGGCGTGCAGGGTGGTGGCGCCGCCGTCCGGACGCCGGCAGGCGAGGTCGGGCATCCGGTCGCCGGGACGCAGTCCGGGCATCCACCGGTGCTCGGCGGCGGCCAGCGGCCCTCCTCGGTAGCTGATGCCGAGCTGGGAGGCGGCCAGCCACAGCCGCCGCTGCACGGCGGGCAGCCGCACGACCGGCAGGACGACGTGGTCGCGCAGCAGGCGTTTCCAGGGGGCGTTCGGCAGCATGATGTCCACGGCGGTGCTGGTGGCGCGCAGGACCTTGCGGGCCAGCGGCCGGCGTTCGCCTTCGTAGGTGTCGAGCAGCCGCCGGTCGGCGCGGCCACGGGCGACCAGCACCAGCTTCCAGGCCAGGTTCTCGGCGTCGCCGAGCCCGGTGTTCTGTCCCTGGCCGCCGGTGGGGCTCTGGATGTGCGCAGCGTCGCCGGCCAGGAGGATCCGGCCGCGCCGGTAGGCGTCGGCCAGCCGCCGGTGGATGCGGAACTCCGAGGCCCAGCGGAGGTCGGTGACCGTGTCGAGGCCGATCCCGCTGCGGCGGGAGAACTCGCCCAGCACCCGGTCGCCGATCTCGCGTTCGGACAGCCGGTCCGGCAGCCGCGACGGCGGTTCGGTGAACACCCGCCAGGTGTCGTCGGGCAGCGCGGTGACCGACAGCATGTGGCCGGCTTCCATCCAGGTCGTGCTGCCGTTCCTGTCCAGCAGCCACCGGGCCTGCACGTCGGCCATCAGCAGGCGTTCGAGGAGTTTGCGGCCGGGGAAGCCGATGCCGGCGAGCTTGCGCACGGTGCTGTGCGCGCCGTCACAGCCGATCAGCCAGTGGGTCTCGACGTGGCGCTCGGCGCCGCCGGCCATGCGGACGGTGGCGGTGACGCCGGCGTCGTCCTGCCGGGCCGCGACCAGGCGGGTGTCCCACTCCACCTGGCCGCCCAGTTCGGCCAGACGTTGCCGCAGCGAGCCCTCGACCTCGGCCTGCGAGATCAGCAGGGTCTGTTTCGGCTGGTCGGCGACGGCCTGGCCGACGTGGAGGCGCAGCACGGTACGTGTGCCCTCGTTGTAGGACATGGTGAGCGAGGACCGGGAGCGCTGGGGCAGGTCGCCGAGCGCGCCGATGCGTTCCAGGACCTCCATGCCGCGTGGTTGCAGGCCGAGGGCGCGGGAGGTGGTGGCGGGGGCGGGGGGGCGTCGATGACCCGGACGGGGATGTCGTGCAGGGCCAGGTGGACGGCCAGGGCCAGCCCGGTGGGGCCGGCGCCCGCGATGAGCACGGTGTCAGTCATTTAGTAAACGATACGGTACCGATTACTAAGTCGGGAAGGGGGCTCGGGCAACTCCGGCTCCGGCCCGGGAGTCGATCCCGACCACTGCGGGCCGGGCTCCCCTTGAGCCCGGCGGCCGGTGCCCGGCCCTCGTCACGGGCACCGGCCAGGGAGCTCGGCTACGGAAGGTCGCCCGCCTCGTCGACGATGCCGACGGACACCCGGGCCCTGGAGGTGATCACCTCGCCCTCGGGCAACCCGCTGTAGTAGGGGTCGGGCGACTTGGCCCCGCCGACGTAGACGCGGCGTGCCCCGAGCAGGTCGAAGGTGGTCGGGTCGATGATGACCTCCTGGCGGACCCCGTCGTCGTCGCGGGTGTAGATCGCCACGCCCTGCCGGCCCAGCAGATCGCGCACCGGCTCCACGCCGACGTCGTCCAGCCGGGACAGGACGGTGTAGAGGGCGGCGCGCAGGCGAGCCGCCGGAGCGCCTTCTTCCAGGATGCTCAGGATCTGATGGGACACCGCCCGCGCCTGCGGCAGAGCGATCTGGCCGGTGTCCTTCTTCAGGCGTTCGGCCAGGGCGGACGGCTCCAGCGGCAGCGAGCGCAGGTAGGCGGGGTCGAACCGCAGCCGGGGATCCGCCCCGCCCCGGCGGCGTTCGATCGTCTTGCCGCCTTCCTTCCGCATGGCCCTTTCCTGGCCGTCGCCCCGCGTCCATCGTTCGACGGTCTCCCGCGAGTCCGCCCGGCCTGCGCCGGCCGGCGGGGCGGTGGCTTTGGCCGTCAGCTTGGGTGAGGTGTAGGTGTCCCATTTGACGTAGACCCACTGGTCGGCTCGCGGGTAGACGTCCGGCTGGCCGGCCGCCGCCGCCGTCGCGTGCTCGGCCAGGGTCTGCGCGTTGGCCACCGGCAGCCAGGCCGGGGCGCCGGTGGTCTGCGTCCCCCGGTCGTCCGTGGCCAGGCTCTGCACCACCGTGACGCCCGCCGCGATCGTGGCGCCGAACGCGCCCACCGCGGCCACCCGCAGCACCATACGCCGGACCCGGCGGGCCGGTGGCTCCGGAGCCAGCGCGGCCAGCATCCGCCGCCGGGCGTGACGCAGATCGCCTGCCTCGCTCTGCCGCACCTCCGAGCGCAGGTCGCGGACCATGTCCAGATCGTTCATCAGACCTCCTCGATCACGTCGGTGGGGTTGCTGCCGCCCAGCGCCTGGGCGATCTTGCGGCGGGCGCGCGACAGCCGGGATCGCACGGTGCCGATGGGCACGTTCAGCGCCTGCGCCGTCTCCTCGTAGCTGAGGTCGCCCCAGGAGACCAGCAGCAGGACGTCGCGCTCGCCCTTGCCCAGCGCGGCCAGGGCGGCCGCGAGCGGTCTGCGGGTCTCCGAGGCGGAGACGCGGGCGACCACCCGCTCGTCGAAGGCCACCGCCACGGGGTCCTCCCCGGTTCGGGCGAGGGCGCGGTATCCGCGGGTCTCGGCCCTTCGATGGGTGCCGATGATGTTCGTGGCGATGCCGTACAGCCAGGGCAGGGCGTCCTGGCGATCCAGGGCGTACTTGTGGCGTTTCTCGAACGCCCTGGTGAACGTCTCGGCCACCACGTCCTCGGCCTGATCGGGCCCGAGCCGCCGGACGACGTAACGATGCAGGACGGCGGCATGCCGCTCGAACAGCTCGGCGAAACGCTCCGGCTCGGCCAGCGACGCCTCGATGACCGCCGAGTCCTGCGCGGGCCCTTCGAAGACTGTTTCGCGGGCTGTTTCGAAGGCTGTGGGGACCTTCGGCTGGACCGGTGCCGGGACGTCCACCCGAAGCGGCGCTCGCGCGTCCGCCGGAGGACCTGCCAGGACGGGTTCGTCATGTGGAAGGGATGTCACGACGGTACTTATCCGTATGCGGGAGAAAGGTTCCATCCAGGATCCCGTCGTGGGGGTGCGGTCACTGCTGGCGGTGGATCAGGTCGCCGCCCAGCCGGGTGAGCTGGTGGATGACCATGTTGGCGTGCCGGGTGCTGGCGATGAGCCCGGCCCGCTGCAGGACCTGGGCGTGCGCGCTGGCCGACGACAGCGAGGCGCCGGTCCGGCGGGCGAGCTCGCTGGTGGTGCAGCCGTCGGTGGCGGCGATGCAGCGCAGGACACGGGCCCGGGTGGCGCCGAGCAGGTCGGGCAGCGCGTCGTCGGGGACGGCGTCGGGCATCTCGTGCTGGATCGGGAACACCAGGACGGGCGGCAGGCTGGGGTCGGCCATCGCGACCGGGGTGAAGCGCCCGAAGTAGGAGGGGATGAGCGTCAGGCCGCGTCCTTGCAGGTGGATCTCGTACCGGCCGGTGGCGTAGTCGGCCTCCAGCACCGGGGGCCGCCAGCGCGTCGACGGCCCGAGACCGGCGAGCATCGCGTCCACGCCCTGGTCGGTGAGCAGGCGGGTCAGCCTGGCGCGCTCACGTCCCAGGGCGTCCTCCATGGCGGTGCGGCGGGAGCCGAAGGCGACCTGGCAGTACCGCTCGCCGAGCCGGGCCAGGTCGCGGATGGAGCGGCGGTTGCCGCGGGCCAGGTCGTCCAGCGTGGCGGGCACGGGCACGTACGGGCGCAACCGGTCGACCTCGTGCCGCACCCGCGCCGACGGGGTGTCGGCCAGGACGTCCAGGCCCTGCCGGAACCCGCTCAGCGACTCGTAGGGGGTCAGGAAGTCGGGGAAGTACGCCTTGAGCGGCACCAGCGGCACCAGCCGCTCCCGCACCGGCTTGAGCAGCCCGGCCTCGGCCAGGTCCGCGCGGGCCTGCCGCCGCCAGCCGGACAGCGCCCTCGCCCCGCCCGGACGCTGCAGGATGTGCAGACTGAGCGCCATTTCCCACATCATGTCCGCCCGGCCGGCGACGCGCACGCGGGCCAGGTCCTCGCCGGTGAAGACGATCCGCAAGGTCCCCTTGATCATGATCACATCCTCGGCCGCCGATATCACAGTCAGATCAAAACCTGATCGACGGCGGCCGCTGACCTGCGCGTTCCCACTCAGGCCGGATCCGGGTGACGATCCCGGACCTGTAGTATCCGCCGGCCGCCGTCCGTGCTGCCGTCTGACGGCAACCAGTCGGGAGTGATTTGTGCGAACTATCACATTGATCACGAGTTGCGGGTGGCAGAAGCGAGCCGGTGGTACTCAAGATCACAACACTGGGCAATCGAAGGGATCTTCGTGCGAGCACGCAAGCCGGCGATCCTCCTGGCCGCCGCGGCCCTGACCTCCACCACCACCCTGGCGGCGACCGCCGCCCCGGCCGGCGCGGCCGGCCCCTGCGGCAGCGGCTACACCCGGGTCGGCGTCTACAACATCGGCATCGAGAAGTACGGGTACCGCACGGGCATCCTGGAGGTGTACTACAGCTCCGGCACCGGCAAGAACTGCGCACTCACCTACGGCGACGGCCCCTACGCCAACACCACGAGCTGGAAGGGCGTCGTGATCTCCAGGGGCGATGGCAGCGGGAAGGACAGCGACGCCGGAAACTACCAGTACTACGCCGGCCCCGTGTACGTCTCGGCGGCCGGGCAGTGCATCGACGTCGAGGGCATCTCGCCGTCGTGGACGAGCGTCAAGCTCGACAACGTGCACTGCGGCTGAGACCGGCCTGACCGGCCGGCCTGCCTCGTTGAGCGGCGCCCGCTGAGCACGCCGCCGTTCCGTTGAAAAGGACGGCGAGGGCGTGCCCCCCGGCAGGGGATTGAAGAAGAGCACGCACCCCAGGGTCGAGGGCACTGATCAGCCCCGCGCGCTTCCGTCGTCGCGTCGGCCGCACGGCGAGTCAGTCCAGCGGAGTCCCGCCCACGGCCGCGAGCAGCAGGACAGGGAACTCCGGATCGGCCTGACCGACGGCGAGCGCGACCCATCGGCCCGCGTCCGGCCGGCGCCAGGCGAGCATCGTGCTGGTGAGCTGGCCGAGCTCGTCCAGCGGCGCGGGCGCTGCGGCCTCGCCTTGCGGCCACAGATCGACCACCCGAGGGGCACCCCAGCGCGTCGTCAGGGCGGCCGCCAGTTCCTGGAGGGCGGCGTCGATCTCCGCCTGGGCCGCCTCGACGACCTCCTCGCCACGGTCGTCCCAGAAGTCACGGCTGGCCATCAGATAGCACACATGGTGGTCCGGGCCGCTGGAACGGTATCCCTCCCACACCTCCCGCGACGTGCCCTCCCGCTCCTCCGTCTCCGGGAAGGGACGGGCCAGGAGGGCGTCCACGACGGCGAGTCGATCGTGCAGAGCCATCCCATGAGGATAGGGTCCCGCGGCGCGGTCCCTTCGCGGCGGAGTTCACTTGTAGTACTGCACCCAGTACTCGACCGTGTGCTTCTTGCCGAGGGAGAAGGTCGCCCAGCACTTCGAGTGGCCGGCGTTGCTGATGCGGACGATGCCGTACTTGCCGTTGCAGCGCCACGTGCCGGACTTGGCGACCCGCTCGCCACCGCCCCAGCGGCGCAGGGACCACAGGTCGACCTTGATCCCCGTGTCAGGGCGGCACCGGCCTTGGCCGTGCTCGCCTGGGACGTGACCTGGCTGCGCGCGGCCGGCGCGGCGACGGCGGGAGCGGCCGTCAGCATGGCCAGGCGGCGTCGCCGTCAGCCGGCGTCCAGGGAGCCGTTCAGGAGGGCCTGGCCGAGCGGCGTCAGGGTGTGCAGGACGGAACTGCCCGTCCGTACGGTCGAGACGAGCCCGGCGTTGCGCAGGACCGTGGTGTGCTGGCTGGCCGAGCCGAGGGAGACACCGACGCGTTCGGCCACGAACGTGGTGGTGGCCGGGCTGCGCAACGTGGCCAGCACCGCCGCACGGGTACGGCCCAGCAGAGGCGTCAGCACGTCGTCCGCGCCGGCCGGCCGGCCTGCGGCGCACATCGGGTACACCAGCACCGTGGCCGCGTCCGGCCGGTACATCACCATCGGACGGGGCGCGAAATAGGACGGGATCAGCAGCAGCCCCCGCCCGCCCAGCACGACGTCGTGATCGCCGTCGACCGGGATGTGCAGCGTCGGCGGCCGCCAGCGGCACCCGGGATGCAGCGTGGCCAGCAGGGCGTCCACCCCGCCGCGCAGCAGGGTCTCGGAGCGCAGGGCCCGGTCGGCGCCGGCCTCCGCCTGGATCTGCGACCACAAAGGCTCCACCGACGAGCCGAAGAAGCCGCGCAGGTCGTCGACGAGGGTCTGGCGCGCCCCACGGCTGCCGCCGGCCAGTTCCCGCGCCCAGCGCCCCGCCCGCTGAGCGGGCGACAACGCGCCCAGATCGACCGCCAGGTAGGAGCTCGGCGTCCGACTGGCCAGCTCGACGCCGGCGGCGAAGTCACCGGCGTCCGGCTGGAGCAGGAACGCCGGCACCGAACTCCGCGGCGGGACCAGGGGCGCCAGCACCCCCGCCCGCTCGGCCAGGCTTCCTCCCACCTGCCGCAACAGCCGGCGCGCTGCGGGCCGCGTCCAGCTCCTGCTCGTCGGCGCGCCGAGCAGCAGCCGCACACTCAGCACCGTCTCCCACAAGGCGTTGGGGGCCGGGGCGAACGTGATCTTGCGCAGGTCGGCGTCGGAGAAGTGCACACGGATCATGACGAAGGATTCTCACCGAGCCGGCTCCCTCAGGCCAAGGAGACCACCTCCCCGGCGGGCGCGTGGACGTCAGATCGGCTCGCCGTCCGGCGGGAACCACGCCTGCAGGGTCGCCGGGTCGATCGGCACCGAGACGTGCTCGTGCGTGATCAGCCACCCCTGTCCCGTCCGCCGCGATGGGCCCGTCGTACTCCGCGAACCTCATCCAGCCCGGCGAATCTCACCGGCGGCACGACGTCGTAGTAGACGATGTCGGGAGCGTAGAGCTCCAGCAACCGGTCGACGTCCTTGACCTGGCAGGCTTCGACCCGGACCGCCAGCCGCCGTCTCGGCGACGCGGCGGGCCTGGTGACCGGCAGCCTGCCGGGTCACCCCGGCGGGCGGCCCGTCCCCGGCCACGTGCGAGGCGCCGTAGGGGTTGCCGGACCGCAACTGGACGGGGTCGGTGTAGCCCGGCGGGACGATGATGCCGCCCCAGTGGTAGAAGGTGTTGCTCAGCGCCAGGATGGTGGACTCCTGCCCGCCGTGCGCGGTGTTGGAGGCGGCCTGGGCCAGCGCGTGCAGGGTGCCGGTGGCGCTGTAGTAGATGATCGCCACGTTCACGTTGTCCATGGCCGCAACGCCAGGCGGCGGCCCCGCCGGCCCGAATCCGTGACGCCACGGTACTCGCCACGGGGGTCGCCACGGGGGGGCGCGGTCACACCAGGCGTGCGAGCTCCTGCCGGGAGGCGACGCCGAGCTTCGGATAGGCCTTGTAGAGGTGGTACTCCACGGTCCGGTGACTGAGGAACAGCTGCGCGGCGATGTCGCGGTTGCTCACCCCCGCCGCGGCCAGCCGTACCACCTGGAGCTCCTGCGGGGTGAGCGCCGCCAGCGCGTCGGCGGGCGGCCCGTCGGGCGCGCTCTCCCCGGTGGCGCGCAGCTCGGCACGGGCACGCCCGGCCCACGGCGTGGCACCGAGCCGGTCGAAGATCTCCAGAGCCGAGCGCAGCGGCGAGCGCGCCTCGGCCCTGCGCCGCGCGCGGCGCAGCCACTCGCCGTACAGCAGCTCGGTGCGGGCGCGTTCGAACGGCCGGCCGCCGCGCCGGTGCAGCCGTACGGCGTGCGCGTAGTGCTCGCCCGCCTCCCCGTCCGGGCCCAGCAGGGCACGGCAGCGCAGCGCGACCGCCCGGGCCCACGGCTGCCGGCCCGCCTCGGCCCACGCCGCGAACCGGGCATACGCCCCCACAGCCCGGTCCGCCGCCTCGACCCGGACGGCCGCCTCGACCAGATCGGGCGCGGCGCAGACGGCACTCACCCCGTCGAGCTCACGAAACGCCTGCTCATACCGCCCCGAAGTGAGATGGAGCAGTCCCGATGGACGGGATCGGCCCCGTGTTCCGGACCGCCCTCGATGGCCGCGATCCGGGCGGTGATCGCGGTGAGCTGCCCGATCCGGTGGCTCTGCCCGGTGTCCCTGGCCAGCTCGACGGCCTCGGCCACGGTCGCGGCGGCGTCACGGTGCCGGCCCGCCATCAGCTGCGCGTGCGCGAGCGCGTGCAGGGTGACCGGCAGCGCGCCGGCCAGCCCCTCGTTCCTGCAGCGGATCACGTCCGCGGCGGCCAGCTCGGCCACGGCCTCGTCGTCGCCGAGGAACAGCGCGACGCCGACGACGAAGATCCGGGCCAGGGCGTCGTCCAGCGGGTTCGTCCGGGCCTGGGCCACCAGCGCCGTCAGGGCGGGCAGCGCGTTCGCGTGATCGTCGTCGGCCAGACCCGCCAGGGCCTCGATGGCGCGCGCCGTAGGGCCGGTGAGGGAGCCCGCGAGCCGGGCCACCCGCCGGACGGCGTCGATCTCGCCCGCCGGCCAGGCGTTGCTCGCCGCCATGGTCAGCATCGTCAGGGCCAGGCCGGGATCGTCGCGCAGGATCGTCTGCGCACCGTCGGCGAGCACCTGGGCGGCGCCTTGCGGCGTGCCGCGCTCGAACGCGACGCTCGCCCGGACCATCGCCAGCCCCGCGCTGTGCCCGCCCAGCTCGGCGGCGCGTTCTGCCAGGGCCGCGGCCTGCTCGGTGCGTCCGCCGGCGATCGCGGCCCGCGCGGCCAGGGTCGTCCGCCGCGCCCGCTCGGCCCGGTCCGGGCTGAGCAGCGCGGCCTGCTCGAGAATCGACGCGGCCGTGGCCATGGCGCCTCGGCCGCGCGCCGCCCCGGCCGTCTCCTCCAGCCGGGCGGCGATGTCCTCCTGCGGCCCGGTCGCGGCGGCGGCCAGGTGCCAGACCCGCCGTTCGGCGTCCACGACCGCGGCCAGCGCCTCGTGCGCGGCCACGCGCAGGCCGAGCGGGGCACGCTGGTAGGCGGCGGACCGGACCAGCGGGTGACGGAAGGCGATCGAAGCCCCCGTGATCCGCAACAGCCCCGCCTTCTCGGCGGCCTCCAGGTCCGCGACGCCGCCGCCGAGGGCCCGCGCCGCCCGCAGGACCGTCCCGAGATCGCCGCTCCCCTCGGCGGCGGCCACCAGCACGGCCAGCCGGGCACGCTCAGGCAGCTCGTCGATCTGGGCGCCGAAACCGGCGACGACGCGATCGGTGGCCGGCAGCGCGCCCGGCATCACGTCGCGGCCGGCACGCTGCTCCGGACTGAGCCCGGCGGGCAGCTCGATCAGCGCCAGCGGGTTCCCGCCCGCTTCCCGGACGACCCGATCGCGTACCGAGGAGGCCATCGTGGAGAAGCGCTGCGCGAGCACCTCGGCCGCCGCGGCCTCGTCCAGCCCGCCCAGCCGCAGCTCGGGCAGGCCGGGAGCGTCGAAGGCGTCCCGGGCCGCGAACACCATCGCGACGCCGTCGGCCGCCAGGCGGCGCGCCGCGAACAGCAGCGCGTCGGCGGAGGCGGCGTCCAGCCAGTGCGCGTCGTCGATCAGGCACAGGACCGGCCGTTGCGCGGCCAGCTCCGACAGCAGGCTCAGGACGGCGAGACCGACCAGGAACCGGCTCGCGCCGGCGACATCGGCCAGGCCCAGCGCACCCCGAAGCGCCGCCGCCTGCACGCCGGGCAGGGTGTCGAGGCGGTCGAGCACGGGACGCAGCACCATCTGCAGACCCGCGAACGGCAGCGACGTCTCGGCCTCCACCGCGGTCGCCCGCAACACGCGAACCCCGCGGGCCTGACGGACGAGCTCGTCCAGCAGGGCCGACTTGCCGATGCCCGCCTCGCCGCGCAGGACCAGGACGCCGCTCCGACCCGCCCGTGCCCGATCGACCAGCCGCGCGACCTCGCCGAGTTCCTTGTCCCGCCCCCGTAACATGCGCCAAATTTACCCATATGCCGCCAAGGACCCAGGCCCGAGGTGCCCGGCCAGGAACCCGAAGGAGAGCAGTGCTCTTGACGTGGAGCACCCATCCAAGAGAGCATTGCTCTCATAACGGAGCAATGCCCCGCAACTGAAGGCGGCGCTCCAACCTGAACCTCCTTGGGGAAGCACATGAAGCTCGCACCGCACCTGCACCGCCTCGGCAACGACGTCGTCGCCTGCTACCTCATCGACACCGACGAAGGCATCACCCTGATCGACGCGGGACTGCCCGGCCACTGGCAGGACCTGCAGGCCGAACTCCGCACCCTGGGCAAAACCGCCGACGACATCCGCGGACTCGTCCTGACCCACGGCGACTCCGACCACATCGGCTTCGCCGAACGCCTGCGCAGCGAACACGGCGTCCCCGTCTTCGTGCACGCCGGCGACGCCGTCCGCACCCGCACCGGAGAAAAGCCCAAAACCGCACTCGGCCCCATGCGCCTCGGCCCGACCCTCGGCTTCTTCGCCTACTCCCTGCGCAAGAACGGCCTGCGCACCCGCTACGTCAGCGAAGTCACCGAGATCGCCGACGGCGACGTCCTGGACCTGCCCGGCAAGCCCGTGATCGTCGGCATGCCGGGACACTCACCGGGCAGCGTCGCGGTACACGTCCCCCTCGCCGACGCGATCTTCGTCGGCGATGCGCTGACCACCCGCCACGTCCTCACCGGACGCTCCGGCCCGCAGCCCGCCCCCTTCACCGACGACCCCGCCACCGCCCTGTCCTCCCTGGACCGGCTCGCCGGACTGTCCGCCTCCTGGGTGCTCCCCGGCCACGGCGCCCCCTGGCGCACCTCACCGGCCCAGGTGAGCCAGGCCGTCAGAAAGAGCTGACAACGCGGGAACAGACGCTTCGCCCCCCTACGACGGCGATCACCTGGCCGGCGTCTGCCGCATCACCCGCTAGAAGGACGCCCGCAACGCGGTCGCCCGCGACCGGGCCTCGGCGGCCCAATGAGGAGCGTTCCAGCGATCCGCGACGACGGCGGCCCGGGCGAAGTGAGCGGCAGCCTCAGGACGGCCCAGGAAAACGGCCAGCTCACCGAGGGTGTGGGCCACCGGGCGCAGCGCCATCGACAGGCTCTCCGCACCCGCCGGAGGACCGTCACGGTACGCAAGCAGCACCTCGTAGATCTCCTCGGCGGCGTCCCGGTCACCCAAGGCCACGACGGCCATCGCGCGCAACGAGGTGAGGAACGTGAAGAAGAAATCCCGGCGAATCGGACTGGGGGGCGTGCGAACCTCCCGGGCCTCGGCATCCAGCCCATTGGCGTGCAGCGCGAGCGCCAGCAGATCCGACGTCATCGAACCCAGCACGGCGTGCAGAGCACGCACCTCCTCCAGATGCCCACCCAACGTGCCCTCGTTCAGCCAGATCGTGGCCAACGCCAGCTGAAGAAACCCCACAGCGTGCACCGACCCGATCCGCCGCATACCCTCGCCGGCCTCCACATAAAGAGCCTCGGCATCGACGAACCGGCCCTCGATGAGCGCCAGACCCGCCAACGTGATCTCCGCGACCGCGATCGCCTCCCGCATCCGATACGCGCGCGCAAGCTCCAGAGCCTCCCCGATCACCCGGCGCATCGTCACCGGATCATTGGCCGCAGCCGCGACACCGGCATGATTGAGCAGCCCAGAGACACGGTAAACCGGCAGATCATGCTCGACCCCGATCTCCACCAGCTCCCGGCACAGCTCCGCATTGCCCAGAACCTCGGCCAGGATCTCCAAAGCCGCCGCCCGCAAACGAGGTTCGGTGGCGAGAGCGAGCGCCTCCCGCGCCGCCTCCACCACCGACGGATCATCCTCGCCGACCAGCTCGTGCGCATACGCCGACAACAGCCGCGACCGCACCGAAGGAGCCAACTCCCCCTTCAACAGCCGACTCAGCCGATCGACCACAGGCCGATCCACCGTGCCGTACGTACGAGCCTGCCACGGGGTCGGCTCCGTCCACGCCGTGAACGCCGCGATCATCAGATCCGCACGCCCCAAGGACTCCGCGTACTCCACAGCCACACGCCGCGTCTCACGGGCCGCAGCGACGGCCCCCGCCCGGATCTGCGCCCGCAACAGCCTGCCGAGCAACTCCACGCGTTCCTCCGGCCCGGCCGAATGAGCCACCGCATCGGCCAGGAGATCGGCCGCCACATCGTGGGCGTAACGCGCCTCGGCAAGCTCGGCGGCCCGCACACAGTAGCCGACAGCCTTCGGCGAGCCCGCCCGCGCGAAATGATGCGCCAGCGCCGCGACGTCGTCGCCCCCCTCAAGAGCGGCGCCGATCCGGGCATGCATCCGGGTGGCACGCAACCTGCTCAGATCGGCGAGGAGCGTGTCCCTCACAAGAGCGTGCACGAAACGGACCAGACCGGGACCGGGCTCATCCAGAAGCCCGGCGACGACACCCGCGTCCAGCGCGTCCAACACCCCGTCCTCGTCCACGTCAGCGGCCTTGACCAGGACGTCCACCGAACTCTCCCGGCCCGCCACCGCGGCCAGCCGCAGAACCGACACCCCACCCTCCGGCAGACGCGCCAGCCGGCGGCGCAGCACGTCCCGAACCCCCTCGGGAACCTCCGACAACGCCACCAGCGCACCCTCACCGCTCAGCAACCGGGCACTCTCCCGCACATAGAACGGATTGCCACCGGTACGCTCCGCGATCCCCGCGACCGTCTCGTCATCGGCCTCGCACTCAGCCCGCACCAGCTGCGCCACGGCCTCCTCGTCCAACCCCGGCAACGCCACACGGACAGGCGTCACCCGCGCCAGAGAGGCCAGCGTCTCGCCGAGCCGCCCGCCCTCGTCCGCACGGTACGCCACCACCACCAAGATCGGCGCCCGCAGCCCCAGACAACCGCCCAGCAGCTCCAGCGTGGCGACATCCGCCCCATGCAGGTCATCCAGCACGACGGCCACCGGACGCTCCGAGGCGACCGCCGCAAGCCACCGCCACACAGCCCGGCGCAGGCGGAACCGTCCAGCGGTGGCGTCGGCCTCCACCGGCCCGCCATCGGCCAGCAGCGGCGCCAGGTCGCGCGCGAACTCACCCGGAGACGCGGACGCTGCGACGGCGCCCAGCACCTCGGTCCACGCCCACGCGGGCGGCGCACCATCGACCTCCGGACAGCGGCCGACGGCCACCAACCACCCCTCACGTTCCAGCCGCCTGCCGAAATGATCAAGCAACGTCGACTTGCCGAGCCCCGCCTCACCGGTGACACAGGCGACCCGCACTCCATCGGTCACCGCCTCGGCCGCGGCCGTGACCAGCGCCGACACCTGCGCCTCACGTCCGACGAACGACGCACCGGGAGGGGGCACCTGCGGCAGCGGCGCGGCCGGTGAAGCCGGCGCAGGCACGGTCGCGCGCAGGACCTCCATGCGCTGAGTGAGAATCGCCTCCTCCAACGCCACCAGCTCAGGACCCGGATCAAGCCCGAGCTCCTCAGCGAGAATGCCACGAGCACGGCGCAGCGTCGCCAGCGCGTCCGCCTGACGACCACTGCTCCACAACGCCAAGGCGTGCAACCGCCACCCCTCCTCACGAAGAGGCTCCTCGCGAGTGAGCCGCTCGGCCTCGGCCACCACCACAGCAGGATCACCGACACGCAGACCCGCCGCCACATGCAGCTCGGCCGCCACCGAACGCAGCTCGTTCAACCGCGCCGTCTCGGCCGCCGCCCACGGCTCGTCCGCCACCTCGGCGAACGCCGGCCCCTGCCACAGCCCCAGCGCCTCACCCAGCCGAGCCCGCGCGGCGCCCACGTCACTGTCCGCACGCGCCCGCCCCAGCAACCCCTCGAACCGCCAGGCGTCCACCGCCTCCGACGGCAACCGCAACGCATAACCCGGCGCCGCACTCACCAGCAACCGAGCCGGCGAACGCGGCGGACGCCCAGGCTCCAGCAACCGCCGCAGGTTCGACACGTACGCCTGCAACGACAACAACGCCCGAGCGGGCGGCTCCCCACCCCACAGATCCTCGATCATCCGATCGACCGGCACCACCTGCCCACGCGCCGCCACCAGCAACGCCAGCACACCCCGCTGCCGCGGCCCGCCCAAGGGAACCGGCTCGCCGCCGACCTCAGCCGCCAGAGCGCCCAGAACCCGAATGAAGACCATGATCTGCACATCGTATGCGGATGTTCCGAATGACCTCCAAACCCCCAGGAGCAGCCTGAACACATCCCAGCCAAGGAGGGAACAAGCTCAAAGCCCCCAGGACACTCCGACACGTCACCGACCGCCACCCGCGGTGCTTTTGGTGGCTGAGTACGGGCGTAGCCCGTGCCTCTGTAAGGGATGCATTTGTGAACCAACCAGCGCCTTTACAATGTAGATCACACCGGCGCCCACGGTCTCGCCGCGTGCCTGCTCCTCTTATCCACGGCCCTCGCGCTGACCGGCCCCGCACGGGCCGACGCGCTGCGGTGGCCTGCGGCGACGTCCTGACCGGCGACACCACCCTCACCGCCGACCTGACCTGCTGGTGAGAACAGCTGCCCGGTCTCCAGGGCGCGGGCCGGCCGAGGTCCGCGAGCGCGGCCGGGTCAGCTCCGGCGTCTGTTCTCCTGCGCGTGACCGACCCCGGGGTGGGGCCGTCGGCGCGGGGGCGTGCCGCCGTACTCCGGGTGGTGCTCGAAGTGCCACCACTCGTTGTCGAACATGCGGTAGAGGTCGTAGCGGGCGCCGTGCTCCTCCAGCCAGCGCGCGCCTTCGCGCGGACGCACGTCCAGGGCGATGCCCTTGACGTGGTTGGACTCCGTCGGCGGCAGGACGAGCATGCGCGCCAGGGCCGGGGAGCCGGTGCGGCGCACCTCCTCCTCGAACATCCGGAGCTGCACGAGCGGATCACGGTATCCCGAGGTGAGGCCGAGGAGCTGGCCGTGACGCCAGAGCGCCTCGGTGCGCGCCGCGGTGAACGCCGCCAGGGCGCCGCCGGTGAGCCCGGTCAGGTCCTCGGCGGGGAACCGCATCCGTAACGCCCACTGGCAGGCCAGCTCGCGGGCCCGGCCGGGGCGGCGGACGAGCGCCGCGGGCAGCAGGAGCCGGGCGAGCACCAGCGTCACCACGGCGAACAGCCGATCTCGGGGCCGAGCTGGGATGGTGCGTGGTTCGTTCATGACGAACTACGATTGGCGCCGAATATGAGTGGGTCGTCTGCCGAATGTCACCGTTTGTCGACGGCCACCACGCCGGCACCACCGTGACACAACGATGACATGGCGCTGACAAGACGGGGACATCACCGGCCGACAGTGGACGGAGTTGACCGGCGGGCGAGGTTACGGAGCGTGCTGTGGTACTCGGCGGCGTGTCGCGAGTGTTGTTGATCGAGGATGACCCGGCCGTGCGGGAGGGCCTTGAGCTGGCCCTGACCCGGCACGGGCATCGGGTGGGCGCCGTGGAGTCCGGCGAGGAGGGGCTGGAGCGGCTGCGCGCCGACCGTCCCGACGTCGTCGTGCTCGATCTGATGTTGCCCGGCATGAACGGGTTCGAGGTCTGCCGCCGCATCCGGGCCATCGGCGAGGTGCCGATCATCATGCTGACCGCGCGCGGCGACGACATCGACGTGGTGGCGGGGCTGGAGGCGGGCGCCGACGACTACGTGGTCAAACCGGTGCAACCCAGGGTGCTCGAAGCGCGCATTCGCGCCGTGCTCCGGCGGATCGGCCGCGACCAGGCGGAACTGGAGCGGCACGGTGAGCTGACCATCGATCGGGCCGGGCTGGTGGTCACCAAGCGCGGCGCCCCGATCGGGCTCACCCCGGCCGAGCTGCGCCTGCTGCTGGAGCTCTCCGGCACGCCGGGCCGGGTGCACAGCCGCCAGCAACTGCTGGACTCGGTGTGGGAGCACGGGTACTTCGGCGACTCGCGACTGGTGGACGCGTGCGTGCAGCGGCTGCGCGCGAAGATCGAGGACGACTCGGCGTCCCCCGTCTACGTGCAGACGGTGCGGGGCTTCGGTTACCGGTTCGGGCCGGTGTGAACCGGCGGTGACGCCTGTGCCGAGCCCGGGGCTGCGTGCCCGGCTGTTGTTCGCGTTCGCGCTGCTGTGCGTGGTCACCACGGCGGCGGTGACCGGCGGGCTCTACGTCCAGGCCCGCACCGACATCCTGCAGCGGGCCCAGGACGCCGCGCTGCAGGCGACGAGAGCGCATCTGGAGACGCTCTTCCCGTTGCGCACCCCGGCTCCGGACCGGACCGAGCTCGGCAGGATCGCCGCCACGATGGCCGAGCGGGACAGCTACGCGCTCGCCGTCTACCGCGGGCTGTACGCGCAGGCCGGCCCGCCGTCCGACCGGGCGCCGGGCCTGATGCGGAACCCGCCGCCGGGGAGCGGGGGGCGCGACGGGAACGGACCGGCCCTGACGTCCGAGGACCTGATGCCCCAGGCCCTTTCCGTGAGCCTGCGGCGGAAGGTGGCCGAAGGCGAGATGGCCTGGCAACGGGTGGTGCGGGAGGGCAGGCCCTTCCTGATCATCGGCGCGCCGCTGCTGATCACCGAGGGTGACCGGTGGCGGGTGTCCGGCATCGAGGTCTACACCACGCGCAGCCTGCTTCCCGAGCAGCGCAGCATCGACTGGCTCGCCACCCGCGCCTGGCTCAGCGGCGCGGCGGCCATGGCGTTCGCGGTGGTCGTGGCGTTGCTGGCCACCCGCAGCGTGCTGCGCCCGGTGCGCGAGCTCGGCCGGGCGGCCCGCCTGCTGGGCGAGGGCGAGCTGCGGACCAGGGTCGCGGTCCGCGGCTCCGACGAGCTGGCCGACGTGGCGCGCACCTTCAACGACACCGCCGCGGAGCTGGAACGGCACGTCATGCAGCTGCGTGCGATGGAGGCCGACGCCCGCCGGTTCGTGGCCGATGTCTCGCACGAGCTGCGCACCCCCCTGGCCGCGCTCGCCGCCGTCGCCGAGGTCCTTGACGACGAGGCGGCGGAGCTGCCCGAGCCCGCCGGCCGGGCGGCCAAGCTGGTCAGCCAGGAGACGCTCAACCTGACCGCGCTGGTGAACGATCTCATCGAGATCAGCAGGTTCGACTCCGGCGTCGCGGCCCTGTCGCTGAACGAGGTGGACGTGGCCGAGCTGGTGCCCGCGACCCTGCGCGTCCGGGGCTGGTCGGACGCGGTGCGCACCGAGCTTCCCCCGTCGGTGACGGCCAGGCTGGACCCGCGCCGCGTGGACGTCATCCTCGCCAACCTGGTCGGCAACGCCCTGCGGCATGGCGAGCCGCCGGTGTCGGTGCGGTTGTCCGCGGACCCGCAGTGGATCACTGTCGAGGTCCGCGACCACGGTCCGGGGCTGGACGAGGCGGTGCTGCCGCACGCGTTCGACCGGTTCTACAAGGCCAGCGCGGCGCGGGCCAGGTCCGAGGGCAGCGGCCTGGGCCTGGCCATCGCGCTGGAGAACGCGCGCCTGCACCGGGGCGACCTCACCGTCGCCAACGCCTCCGGCGGCGGCGCCCTGTTCACGCTGCGCCTGCCACGCAGGGCCCCCGAGCAGGACGGAGCAGCCGGATGAGGGCCGCACTCCCCCGCCGCGCGCTCGCCGCGGGTCTCCTGGCGCTGGTCGCGGGCTGCGGCGTGCGTCCCAGCGACGTGATCGGCGTCGGCGAGCCGCCGAAGGGAGCCGTCGCGCTGACCACGACGATCATCCTCTACCTGGTGAAGGACGGGCGGCTCAGCGCCGTGACGCGGCCGAGCGCCCGCCCGCTGTTCCGGACCGAGAGGCTCGCGCTGCTGGCGGCCGGGCCCACCGAGAAGGAGCGGGCGCTCGGGCTCAGCACCGAGGTGCCGCCGGAAGCCGATCCGTTCCTGGTGACCGTCAAGGCGCGCGGCCGCATGGTGCTGACCCCGTCCGCGCCGGGCGGTGACCTGTCCCCCCTGGCCGTGCAGCAGATCGTGTGCACGGCCGCCGCGTTGCCGGACAGCCCTGCCCGCATCTCCGTCGCAGGGGCACGCACGAGCGTCGACCCTCGCGACTGCCCGGCCTGACCGCCGGAGGGAGCACAGGCGGCCGGCGCGCCACGCCGGAGGAGGCGGCGGCCTGAGCTCCGGCAGGCGAACGGCCGGCGGGACGTGCTTGCGGTCAGGTCTTGGCGGGGATGCGCTTGCCGAGGTTGACGAAGAACAGCACCAAACCGACCGTCAGCACGATGTGCCCCAGTCCCGCCATCCCGGTGATCGCCGGGCTGGTCTCGGCGCCCAGCACCGTCTGGGTGCCGTGCACCAGCATCATCGCCACCGTCAGCGCGAGCCCGCCGTTGTAGACCCAGAAGAACCAGGTGAACAGCCTGCCGCCGGCGCTCAGCGTGAACACCTTCTCCAGCACCAGCACGATCAGGAAGAACAGCATGCCGAGAGCGAGCAGGTGGGTGTGCACCACACCGAGCTGGGTGTCGCCGGTGAAGTCGTTGAGCTTGGTGATCTCGCGATAGTAGAGGCCGGTGATGACGCCGACGATCATGTAGATGTGCGCCGCATGGTAGATCTTTCTCACGGTTGAGACCTTAGAGGGTTGTTTGCCACTATTCGTACCGGCATCCTCGCCGGACGGGGCTCAGCCCTGCCAGGCCCGGCGGAAGCTCGCCCGGGCCCGGTGCAGCCGGGACTTGACCGTGCCCGACGGCACCCGCAACATCCGCGCCGCTACGTCCTCCGGCACCCCTTCCAGGTCGCGCAGCACCAGCACCGCCCGATGCTCCGGCGACAGGCGCTCCAGCACGTCCCGGATGTCCACGGCACGCTCGACGTCGTGCGGCGAGGGCACCCCGGCCAGTTCAGCCGGGCTGGAACGGCCGTCGCGCCGGGCGATCCGGACGGCCTCGCGCACGGCTATCGCCCGCGCCCAGCCGAGCAGGGCCTCGGGGTCGCGCAGGTCACGCAGATGCCGGAAGATCGCGATCAGCGCCTCCTGCACGGCGTCCGGCCCGCTGTCCAGCGCGATGGGCCCGCAGATCCGGCCCAGGTACGGCGTCAGCTCGGCGAGCAGGTCGTTCATCGCCATCGTGTCGCCCCGCTGGGCGGCCAGCACCCGGGCCGCCGTCATGACGCGCCCCCGGCGTCCGCGGCCGTGACCCGGGACGCGAGCCCGGCCAGCGCCTTCTCCCCCGCCGCCCGCACGCCCCACGGCACCAGCGCCGCGCGGCCCGGGACGCGCACCCCGCCCGTCTGCGCGACCAGCGTCCCCTCCGGCACGGCGGTCGCGGCCAGGCCGACGAGCAGGAACCTGCTCTGCATCCAGCACCAGCCCGGCCGCAGGTCGACGTCGAACCGGGCGCGCATGCCGTACCGGCTGCGGGCCCTGGCCACGAGGCGGCCGCCGTCCGGGCCCGCGGACTCGACGGTGAGATGCCGCATGTCGGGTTCGAACGTGCCGAACTCCTTCTCCAGATCGCTCACCACGGCCCAGACCGCCGCGAAGGGTGCGGGAATGACGCGCTCGGCGACGGACGCCCCGGGAATGGCCGCGGCCAGCGCGCGCAGGCGGCATACGGGGTCCAGATCGGCAACAGGCCAGCTCATGTCCATCCAGAGGCGGGAGGGGCGCGAAAGGTTCCATGGAACCATGACGGATTTCGCCGACTCCTGCCGGGCATGAACATTCCACGCCTCGGCGCCCTGACCGCCTCCGTCCTGCTCACCGACGCCGCCGCGCACCTGTACTGGCTGACCGGCCGCACGTGGCCCGCCGGCGACGTCAGCTCCCTCTCCCTGGCGGTGCTGAACTTCGAGGTGCCGTTCACCCCGCGCGTGCTGGTGCCGCTCGTCGCCGTGCTCGGCGCCGGGGCGGCGGCGGTGCTCGTGTGCTCACGCGGCCGGGGCGGCCTGCCCGCCCGCCTGGTCACGGCCGCCGTCGCCGCCGGGACCCTGGTCCGCGCGGCGGCCGGGCTGGTGTGGATCGCCGGCGTCGGCGCGGACACCGGGACCCCGTTCTACTGGCTCAACCTGTTCCTCTACACGCCTGTCTGCGTGTTCATGGCCACGGCGGCGGCCCTCGTCGCCTCCCGCCGCGGCTCCCGGCGGCTCTAGATGAATGAGTCCAAGGCATAGCTGCGGAGATAGGGCGAGGATGTCCATCCTCGGGTTGTGACGACCGAACTGGACACCCTCGCAACCGCAC
>NZ_JBFAMZ010000046.1:0-30038 GCF_040674635.1 Nonomuraea sp. NPDC049758 | reverse complement strand
AATCCACTGCGCAAGACACGAAGATCATTATTCCTTCGTGGAACCCGCAACGAGATCGACGATCCGAGGATCACGCAATCTGCGACAGAGCCAAGTTGCGCGACGGTCAGGTCGCCAACCGTCCCGTCTACGTGGCGCTCAAGCCGGGCTACATCGCCCCGACCGAGGCCGCCGCCGATCGTGAAGTTGCGGGAGGACGCCTGGGCCGAGTTCGTGCCCTTCCTCGACTTCGACACCGAGATCCGCCGGGTGATCTGCTCGACCGACGCCATCGAGTCCGTGAACGCGCGGATCCGGCGGGCGGTCAAGGCCCGTGCCCACTTCCCGAACGAGCAGGCCGCGCTCAATGTGTCTATATGGCGATCAGGAGCCCGACCGGCAAGGGCCGCAAACGCTGGATCACCCGCTGGAAAGCCGCTCTCAACGCCTTCGCCATCACCTTCGAAGGCCGACTGATCCCGACCTCCCGATCATCAAAGAAGATCGAGCCGCGATCGTCGCCAAACTCGACGCGCTCAACCGCGCCGATGTCGCTCGCCTTGCCATCGAGTCGGGGTGGATCTAGGCGGGGACCCAGGAGCGGGTCGGCACCGTCGCGGCCAGTTCGAACCACTCGCCGTCCCGGGCCAGGTCCAGCCGCCCGTCCAGCTCGGCCAGGCGCGTGGTCAGGTTGCCCATCCCGGCAGAGCCGCGGCGGATCGGCTTGGCCTGCGCGCCGTCGTTGCGTACGGCCATGCGTACTTCGCCGTCGCGTTCGTTCGTGCTGATCGTGCAGTGGCGGGCGGAGCTGTGCCGCAGCACGTTGGTGACCGCCTCGCGCAGCACGGCGCCGAGCGTGGTCTCCACCTCGCTGCCGAGCATGTCGTGACCGAGTTCCAGCGTGACCTCGATGCCCGCGGCCGCCAGCACCGAACGTGCTGAGTCGGCCTCGCCCGCCAGCGACAGCCTCCCCCGCTCGCCGGAGACGGTCCGCAGGTCGCTGATGGCCTGCTCGGTCATGGCCAGCACGTCGTCCAGTTCGGCGCGGGCGCGTTCGGGTTCCAGTCGCCTGGCCAGCTCGCTCTTGAGCAGGATCGCCGCCAGTGTGTGCCCGAGCAGGTCGTGCAGGTCACGCGCGGCCCGCAGCCGCTCCTCCACCACCACCGACCTGGCCAGCCCGTCTCTGGCCGCGCTCAGCTCCCGGTCGAGCCGTGCCAGCGTGAACAGGCCGTAGATGACCAGTCCCGTCACGAGGGTGCTGACCGTGTAGTTCACCACCAGCGGGTACGGCAGGCCGATCGCCAGCCCGGCGACGCCCACCACCGCCATGACGACGGCCACCAGCGGCACCGCCGCCCTGAGCCGGAGGGCCAGCAGCAGCGGCCCGGTCAGAAACCCGGTCGTCACCAGCCAGGCCTGCCCGAACACCGGGATCGGGGCGAGCGTCAGCACGCCCATGACGATCAGTGCGATCGGATGCCTGCCCTCGATCGAGCGCAGGTGGATGAAAATGATGACGGCCAGCAGCGGAAGGGGCCACCACGAACCGGCCAGCAGCAACGCCTTGGCCGAGAATCCGACCAGCACCGCCGCGAGCACCGCCGTCGACAGCTTGATGGACAGGGCGGGCGGGTCCGGCAGCGTGGTGCCGGGCAGCGCCACCTCCACCAGGACCTGAGCGTTGTCGTCGACGCCGGTGGTGAGCGTGCCACCGGCCGCCGCGACCTGGGCGGGGAGATCGGCCAGGAAGTCGTCCGTGGCGCTGGGGGCGCCGTCGTGGGCGATGCTCAGCCGTACGGTGTCGCCTTCTGTGGCTGACTCGATCACGCAGCGGGAGGCGGCGCGGCGCCGGACGATCTCGGTCACGGCCTCGCGCAGGACAGTGGCCAGCAGTGCGCCGGCCGGGCCGAGCGGTTCCGCGTGCCGCATCCGCACGTCGGTGGCGACTCCCGCGGCGATCAGCATGCCCTTGGCGGTGGTGAGTTCGGGGGCCAGCGACATCGCGCGGTAGCCGACGGCGGCGGCTCTGGCCTCGCTCAGCGAGTGCCGGGCCGATTCCACGTCAGGCATGCCCTTCCGGGCGCTGGCCGCGATCGTGTCGAGCGCGGTGCCCAGGCTCTGGTTGAGTTCCGCCGCGATGCGGAGCTGTTCCTCGGCTGCCGCGGTCATCGCCAGCGACAGGCGAGCGGCGGTCACTTCCTGGATCCGGTCCAGCATCGTGGCCAGGCCGTAGACGATCAGGGCGATCAGGACCATGCTGATCACCGGGTCTGCCGGTCCCAGCAGCAGCGCGCTGCCCGTCACCACGAGGGCGAGCGGCCAGGACGTGGTCAGCAGCAGTGAACCGGCGACGAAGCCGAGGATGCCGACCGAAGTGTCGAAGGCGAACACGGAACCGTAGGCGGCGGCGGCCTGCAGCGCGATCAACCACCAGGATCGGCGCCGGGTGAAGACCACCTGTAAGCCGAGGACTGCCAGGGCCAGGGGTGACCCGGCCATCGCGTAGACGCCTGCTAACCCAGCCAGTACCAGAAGAACGGTCCACTTTGCCCACGTTTGCACCCACGTAGCCTACGAGCGCCGCAGGACCGCCGTTGCTGCCGCCACTATGGCAAGGAGCCCACCGAGGGCGGGCAGGGTCGTCCCGTCTGGGGTGATGGCGCCTGTTCGCGCGCTGCTCCTGCCAGATCAGCAGGCAATTTCGACATCGTCGACGTCACTCAGCAGGGCTGGGGCCTGTTGCGAAGTGTTGATCAACGGTGTGTCGTAGCCGGACAGGCAGAGAGGTCTCCGGTAAAGGGTTCAACGACCAAGAAGAACAAGCACCCCGGAGACCTCGTGGACACCTTAGCGGTGTTCGAACAGGCACTGGAGTACATCGCCGGCCACCCCGGCGTGTGGCTGGCCACCAGCGACGAGATCGCCGCCCACTACGCGAGCACGAGATCATGAGCGCAAGCAGGCAGTGGTGAGGTCTGACGGTGCTGGTGGCCCCGTCGACGCTGCTGTTCATGATGCTGACGATCCTGTTCCTGGCAGCGCCGAGCATGGCCGCCGACCTGCCCCCTCCAGCACACAGCTGCTGTGGATCTTCGACATCCACGGTTTTGTGATGGCCGGGTTCCTGGTCGCGATGGGCGTGCTCGGCGACCGGGCGGGCAAGCGGCTGCTGGGATGATCACCGGTGGCCGTGGCGATGATGGTCCCGGCCATGCTGGGCCTCATCTTCGTGCTCTTCGCCGACGCGAAGCGGCGCGGGATCGCGATCGGGTTGTGGGCCGGAGGCATCTCCGCCGGTGCCGCGCTGGGACCGCTGCTCAGCGGCGCGCTGCTGGAGGGCTTCGGCTGGCAGGCAACCATCTTGTCCGCCGGGTCGCTGTCCGTCGGGCCTTGATCGGGGTGTGGTTCATCGTGCGGCAGCTGCGTGCGCCACGGCCGCTGCCGGACGTGCGCCTGTTCGCCAACCGCATCGTCAACGGCGCGCTCGCGGGCTCGCGACCACCGCCAACGACCTGGGCATCTCACTCGGCATCGCGCTGATCGGCAGCATCGGCCTGGCCATCTACCGGTCCAGGGTCGACGGCACCCTGCCGGAGGGCCTGCCGTACGAAAGCGTCCCGGCGGGGACGCAGGCCGCAGCGGCGCAGGCGGTCAACGTCAGGATGACCAGTGCCGCCGTCGCGCCGCCTGCTCCCCGGTCGAACAACCCGCCCACCGCGATGCCACCGGCGAACGCGACCAGGCCCGACAGGAACGTCTGCACGCCCAGGTACGCCCCGAAACGCGTCGGCGGGGCGAGCCGGGCGATCGTCTGGAACACCGCCGGCTGTAGGAGCCCGTCGGCGAGCCCGTGCAGCACGGCCACCAGTACCAGGCCTGGCAGTCCGGTGCCCGCGCCGGCTGCCAGCAGCAGATGGCCGCCCGCGGCGAGCAGCAGTCCCGCGCGCAGCACGTGCGGGCGGTCGGCGCGCCCGGGTACCACGCACCACGGCTGAACCGCGGCCGACACCATGGCGAGCACGCAGGAGAACACGGTGACCGCTGTCGCGTCCGCGCCGCCGAGCGGTACGACCACCGACGACTGGTCGGTCAGCAGCATGGCGGGCGCCGACACGGCCGCGAACCCGATGAAGACCCGGTCCCGCAGTACCGTTCGCACCCCGGAGACGACCCCGTGCGGCACCCGTACGCGCGGGACGTGCCGCAGGAGTGCGAACAGGAACGCCGCCACGCCCCACAGCGCTGCCGCCGTCAGCGCCACCAGCCAGTAGCCGACGTTCAGCAGCGCCAGCCCGAGCATCGGGCCGGCCACCGCCGCGACCTGCAACGTCATCGCGTACGCCGCGTATCCGCGCGCCCTTCGCCGTTCGGCGAGCCCGGCCAGCAGCGACTGCGCCGCCGGGTGGAACAGCGCCCCGCCCGTGCCCAGCAGCACCACGGCGACGATCAGCCAGGGCAGGCTGGACACAGTGCCCAGCAGGGCGAACCCGGCCGCGCGCAGCAGGCACGCCAGAATGCCCATCCGTACCGGGCCAAGTACGTCCACCAGCACGCCGACCGGCAGGGAGAGCGTGTGCTGCACGAGATTGCGCAGCGCCAGCACCAGGCCGATCCCTCCGGCGGCCAATCCGAGGTCGGCTCGCAGGTGCAGGACGACGTGCGCCATGGCCGCGAAGTAGCCCAGCGAGATGGCCGCCTGAACGGTGACGACCACGGTGACCGTGCGACGGTCACCGTGGTCTGCGGGGGAGACGGTCACGCCGCGGGCAGGACGTTCAGCCGGTACAGCAGTTGACGGGCGAGCGTGGCGCGCTTGGCGGCGTCGGCGTCCTTGGCGATGTCCATGTTCAGCGCGAAGGTGTATACGCGTCCGCCGCGCTCGACCCAGCCCGTCCACCAGCCGGTGCCGGGGTTGGGGGCGTTCTGCCAGCCTGACTTGGCGTACAGGGTGTACCCGTTCTTCTTCTCCATCAGGATCAGGTCCTGGACGGTGCGCTGGTTCGCGCGGGAGGCGGGCAGGCGCAGGGCGGCCAGCCGTTCCATGAACCGGGTCTGCTCCACCGCCGAGATCTTCAGCGGGCCGTCCAGCCAGAACCGGTCGACCACGGTCCCGGTCTGCTGGTTGCCGTAGCCAAGCCGGTGCAGCCACTGACGTTCGCGCGTGAGGCCGATGCGGCGGGCGATCACCTGGAACGCCGCCGCGTTGGAGATGCGCACGGCCTCCCGCATGGTCATGTCCTTCTCCCACTCGGGAAACGGCTGCGGCGTGCCGTCCCAGGGGATCACCTCGTCGGGACTCTTGACCACGCCCGTCTCCAACGCGACGAGCGCATGCGGGACCTTGAAACTGGACGCGGGCACCATCGGCGTCTCCGCGCGCCGCCGGTCCACCACGGTCGTCGTCTTGGACGACACGTCCAGCAGCGCGAACGTGCCCCGCACCCCGGCCGTGTCGAACACCGTACGCAGGTCGTCGCGCACGGTCGTTCCCGGCCGCACCTCGACGGCCACAGTGGCGGCGCCGGCTGAGGCGGTGGCCGCGTACGAGGGAGCACCGAGGAGGGGGAGTGAGGTGAAAACGATGACGCCCAGTCCGGAACGGAGGGCCTGGGGGATTGCCTTCTTCATGCGCAGAGGAGATCACGGGACATCTGAACTGTCCAATATCGATATCAATGGACGACCGATATTCGAATCCGTATACCCGCTGGCAGAGAAGCCGCCGACGGCGGCGAGCGGCAGATGACGGTGTGTGAACAGGACGTCCCTGCGTCGTGTTCGCGCTCCCACCGATGGGGTTCCGACTGACCCCGGCCGGGCTGGCCGCTCACGCGGCTGGCTGAGCAGCAAGGTGCATCTTGCGGCCGAGCGCCTCTGCCGCCCGCCGGCTTGCGCCCTGACCCCGGGCCAGGGGAGACAGCCCGCAGTCCGCGCCGTGCTGGAGAGCATCAAGCTCCGCCTGCCCATCGGCCGTCCGCGCGCCCGGCCGGGATCGGTGGCCGCCGACAAGGCGCACTTCTCACTGGCCGTCAGAGTGGTGAAACCGGCGATGGATTCCACAACAAGCCGCGCGACCGGCACCGGGACCCAGATCGGCGATTGAGAGGTGACTCCGGCCCTCATGAGTCGTCTGACGTACGAGCAGTACTGCGACGCGGTCGAAGCCGTGGACGCGCGCTTCGTCGACCTGCCGGCGGGCGCCGACCTGGAGACCTCGCTGCCCACCTGCCCCCGGCTCTGTCCGCCGGCGCCGGTTGGCCTCGTCCACCCCAGCCTTTCGCGTCCTTCCCGGCCGGCGCAGCTCCGTCTGGAGCCGTTCGAGCCGCGCTGCCGACGAGTTCAATGGTCTGTTCAACCACTGCGTCCTCCGCAGGCATGGCAACTCACAATGTCGGTGATGCGATGCCGTGGCCGGTTGCGGTTCTGGTGAATCGGCGGGCGAGGTGTTCGAAGGCGTCGGTGAGTTCGTCGGGGCCGATGACTTCGATGTCGGCGTCGTAGCGGGCGATGGCGGCGGCGAGGCTGGGCCAGGACCAGGATCCGAGGGTGAGCCGGCAGCGGTTTGGGCTGATCTCCTCGACGAGTCCCTCGCGGGTGTAGAGGGCCACGGTGGCGGCGGGCAGGTCGAGGATCACCGTGCCTTGGCAGGGCCAGTTGCCCGAGGCGTCGCCAGAGCCGCGGAACGTGCTGGTGACGAAGGTCGCGACGTCTCCTCCGGGCAGTACGCGTGGAGTGAACCGGGGCCCGTTGGGGGTGCGCGGGGTGATCCGGTCGGCGCGGAAGGTGCGCCAGTCGTCGCGGTCAAGGTCCCAGGCGATGAGGTACCAGCGTCCGTCCCAGGTGATGACGTGGTGGGGTTCGACGCGGCGCGGGGGTTTGTCCGTGACCTCGGCACCGTAGTCGAAGCGCAAGATCTCGCGGGCGTGGACGGCGGCGCTGATGGTCAGGAGCACGTCGCCGTCGACCGGGGTGGCCGGCCGGGTGACAGGTCGTTCAACGGCGGTGACGCGCAGCGCGTCGATGCGGTGCCGGAGCCGGGAGGGCATGATCTGCCGGATGGTGTTCAGCGCCCGCTCGGCGGGTTCGGCGAGGCCGTCGCCGGGGTTGGTGGCGACGAGCTGCAAGGCGATGGTGAGGGCGACGGCCTGTTCGTCGTCGAACAGCAGCGGGGGTAGTTCGGTGCCGGCGCTGAGCCGGTAGCCGCCGTCAGGGCCTTTGACGGCGGCGATGGGGTAGCCGAGCTCGCGGAGCCGGTCGACATCGCGGCGCACGGTGCGCAGGCTGATGTCCAGGCGCTCGGCCAGCACCGTGCCGGGCCAGTCCCGGCGGGTCTGCAGCAGCGACAGCAGAGCCAGCAGTCGGGCAGAAGTTTTCTGCATGAACCTCATTCTGCCCGAAGTAGGTGCCACACCCTGTCACCTACCGCTGCGAACCTTCGTATCGAGCCGGTCAGCCACGCGACCCGGACGCCCCCTTAACACTGACGGAGTCAGCACCATGTTTGATGTTCTGGGCAACCTGAACTGGTTCGGGATCCTGCTCGGCTTCATCGCCTTGACCCTGCTCGGCGGCGTGTGGTTCGCCGGCCTGTTCCCCAAGGCGTACAACCGCTCCCTCGGCCGCGAGGTCGGCGCCAAGGCGCCGACCTCGCCGCTGTTTCTCGCCGGGCCGCCGCTGGCCGGCCTGGTCATCACCCTCACGAGCGCGATCCTGATGGCCGCGTTGAAGATCGACACCTACGGCGATGCGCTGCTGTTCGGCCTCATCGTCGGCCTCGGCCACCTCACGGCCAACACCGTCACCATCGCCATCAACCCCAACTTCCCGCGACCGCTGCTCTACGCGGCGATCTCCGGCAGCTACAACATCGTCGGCAGCCTGATCGTCAGCGCCATTCTGCTGGCCATCTGAGACCAGCAGCACCGTGGGGACTCGCCGATTCGGCCGTCCGAGACCACCTTCCTTCGCGACCTACCAGCCCATACCGGGCGTACCGCGCCCGGAGAACCAACAAGGAGTCACCAGCATGGCCATCTCCACCACCACCCACCTGAACTTCCGCGGTGACGCTCGCGCAGCGCTGGAGTTCTACCAGAGCGTGTTCGGCGGCCACCTCACCACCATCGCGTACGGCGACTTCGGCCTGCCGAAGGAACTGCCAGACGCCGACAAGATCGTCTTCGGCCAGGTCACGGCCCCCAACGGCTTCAGCATCATGGCGTACGACGTGCCCAGCCAGGCACCGGCCGCCGCCGCGCCCGCCGCCACCACTCGCGAGCACGGCATGACGCTGACCGGCGAGCGGTTCTTCGTGTCCGTCCGCGGCGAAACCACCGAGGAAGTCAGCGAGCTGTGGGACAAGCTCGCCGACGGCGCCGACATCATCGAGAAGTACGGCCCGTCGCAGTGGGCCCCGGGCTTCGGGATGCTGACCGACCGCTTCGGCGTCACCTGGATCCTCGACGTCGCCGCCCCGTACGCCGGCTGACCACCAACGCACTCATCCGGTCCGAGGCGGCCCGCCTCGGACCACCCGGCCCTCCGCCTTTGGAAGGAACAGCTCATGCGCACTCGCCCCCTGGGCCGTACCGGCATCAAGGTCAGTCCCTACTGCCTCGGCACCATGATGTTCGGCCCGTTCGGCAACCCCGACCCCGACGACTGCGTCGCCATCATCCACCGGGCCCTCGACGCCGGCATCAACTTCATCGACACCGCCGACGTCTACGGCGGCGACGGCGAAACCGAACGGATCGTGGGCAAGGCGCTGCGCGGCCGACGCGACGACGTGGTGCTCGCCACCAAGTTCAACGGCCCCATGGGCACGGACCCCAACCATCGCGGCAGCTCCCGCCGCTGGATCGTCACCGCGGTCGAGAACTCGCTGCGGCGTCTCGGCGTCGACCACATCGACCTCTACCAGGTCCACCACCCCGAGCCCGGCACCGATATCGAGGAAACCCTCGCCGTCCTGACCGACCTGATGCAGGCGGGCAAGGTACGCGCGATCGGCCATTCCAGCCTGCCGGCCGCGGAGATCGTCGAGGCCCAATGGGTTTCCGAACGGCGCGGGCTGGCCCGCTTCCGCACCGAACAGCCGCCGTACTCGATCCTGAACCGCGGCATCGAGCGCGACGTCCTCCCGGTCTGCGAGCGTTACGGGCTGGGCACGCTGGTCTGGAGCCCGCTGGCCTCGGGTCTGCTCACTGGCCGCTACCGCAAGGGCGGCAACGAACAGGTCTCGAGCGCCCGCATGCACTGGGTGCCCAAGCACATGACCGACAAGCGCAACCACGATGCCGTCGAAGAACTCGTCCCGATCGCCGAGCAGGCCGGTCTGTCGCTCACCCATCTGGCCCTGGCCTTCGTCATCAGCCATCCCGCGGTCACCTCGGCGATCATCGGCCCCCGTACCATGGCGCAGCTCGGCGACCTGCTCGCCGGCGCCGGCACCACCCTCGACGACGACACCCTCGACCAGATCGACAAGGTGGTCCCGCCTGGGGTGAACCCGGGCACGCTCGACATCGCCTACGTACCACCCGCACTCGAGCAAGCCGACCTGCGCCGCCGCCGCACCGGCGACCGCGCCGCCGCCTGACGTACCTGTCCACGACCACTGGTAGGAGTGCAAAGTCCCTGAGGGCGGGGCTTTGGACGACGATCTCTTCGCGGGCACCCCGGCCTGCGACCTCGCTCCCGGACGCCGCGCCCCTGCACCGCGCTCACGGGATGGGCGCTGGGACGGGCCCGATCACTTGATCAGGGGATTCCGGCTCAGGCGAGGCCGCGAGGTCACAAGCGGACGATGACCAGGGCAACGTCGGGGGTAGTGGGCCAGGCGCTCATGAACGGCCTCGCGGACCGGCGCCGGTACGGCCCGCGAGATCTTTGTTCACGATGAGGTTGCCGTGGGGTCCAGGTCACGGTGTTCTGCTGCGGATTCGGGCCGGGCGTGTCCGGTACGGAGCAGGGTGACGACAAGGATGGCCGCGCCCGCCATCAGGACGACACTGACCACCGCGGCGATCCGCATCTCTCGGGCGAAGGCGTCGAATGCCACGTTCCGCAAGGCTTCGGCGGTGCCCTCCGGGAGGGTCGCGGCGGTGTCGACGGCGCCGCCGAGGGTGTCCCGCGCTGCCTCCAACTCCTTGGGCGTGAGGGCGTCAGGAGCCTTGGCGGCCAGCTCTGAACGGTAGACGGCGGTGCCGATGCTGCCCAGGATCGCGATGCCCAGCGCCCCGCCGAACTCGGCCGAGGTCTCGGCCATGGCGGAGGCCATCCCGGCCCGCTTCGGTGGTGCGGCGGACAGGATCAGGTCGGTAACCACGGCGGCGACCCCGCCGATACCGGTCGCGACTATCGTCAGTCCGCTGACGAGGTAGACGACTCCCGAATCGGCCTGGATCAGGGTCAGCATGGCGTAGCCGGCGGCTGCCATGAGCAGCCCGGCGGCGATCACCTTGGGTTTGCCGATGTGGGGTGCGGTCGCGGTGGCCAGCGCGATGCCCAGGGGCATCACGAGAAAGGTGGGCAAGGCCCACAGGGCCGACTCCAGCGGTCCCATGCCCAGGACGAGCTGCATGAACTGCCAGTTGAACAGGCTGAAGCCGACCAGTCCGAACGTGGCCAGCGCGTCGATGAGCAAAGGCACGTTGAACCGGCGTGTGCGGAACAGCGCAAGGTCGATCATCGGGTTCGCGGCCACGCGCTGACGGTGGAGGAACACGGCCCCCATGGCGAGCCCGGCGGCGACGTACGCCAGGGAGCTCCACTCGAAGCCGTCCTCCGCCATCAGTTTGATGCCGTAGATGACGCCGAGCACGGCCAGGATGGACAAGGCAGCGCCGAGCAGGTCGAAACGGCCCGGCCTGGGATCGCGGTATTCGGGGAGCAGCAGCGGGCCGAGGACCAGGAGCAGGACCATCACCGGCACGTTGATCAGAAAGACCGATCCCCACCAGAAGCGCTCCAGCAGCAGACCGCCGATGATCGGGCCGAGTACGGCGCCGCCCGCGAAGCCCGCCGTCCAGACGCCGACCGCGGTGGCCCGCTGTTTGGCGTCGTGAAACATGTTCCGGATCAGGGACAGCGTGGACGGCGCCAGCGTGGAGCCGGCGATGCCCAGGAGCGCGCGGGCCGCGATGAGCGTCCCGGGGCTGGTCGAATAGGCCGCCAGCACGGAGGCGATGCCGAAGGCTGCGGCGCCGGCGAGCAGCACCCGCCGCCGTCCGATCCGATCACCGAGTGTGCCCATCGTGATGAGCAGCCCGGCGAGGAGGAAGCCGTACGCGTCCATGATCCACAACAGTTCGGAGCTGCTCGGCTTGAGGTCGGCCGTCAGGGACGGCAGTGCAACGAACATCACGGACATATCCATGGATGCCAGCACGCAGGGCAGTACCAGGACCGCGAGCCCCATCCACTCCCTGACTCCGGCTGTTCTGTCTGCTTCAGTCATTTTCTCGGTTCCTGAGTCGAGTTGATGCGTACTTTGTACGCGTCGCGGCGTACAGCATACGCATGCACGTGGGGTGCGTCCAACAGCATTGTGGGCTGGTGACACTGTGCACCTACGTATCGATGGGCTAGAATTTCGACACAACCCTGGCAGCGTGACGAAAAGGAGTGTGGTGATGTCGGCGCAACCGGCATGCGAGTCATGTGGAAAGTCGCTGCAGCCCACGGATCGGGGACGGCCGAGGCTCTACTGCTCCCGCGCGTGCCAGGCGAAGGCGTACCGGGCACGCAGAGCGGAAGCGCCGGCCGACGCCCCGGACGACAATGACGGCGCGCCGCATCTCACCGTTGAGCGCATCGTGCGAGCCGGGATCGCCATCGCGGACGCGGAGGGGCTCGACGCGCTGTCGATGCGACGGGTCGCCATGGACCTCGGCACCGCCGTCATGTCCTTGTACCGGCATGTGGCCTCCAAGGACGACCTGGTGACCCTGATGGTGGAGGCCGCGATGACCGACGTGCCCCTGCCCGACTCGGCGCCGCAGAACTGGCGCCACGGCCTCGAACGCGCCGCATACCGTGACTGGGACCTGTACCACCGCCACCCGTGGATCCTGCCGAGGGTCATGGTGACGACCCGCGCGCACTTCAGTCCGGCTCTCGCGGCGGACAGTGAAAGCGCCTTCTCCGCATTCGACGAGCTCGATCTCGAACCCGCGGAGGCTTTCCGCTACATGTTCATGTTCGCCTCATACGTGCAAGGCGTGGCGCTGACCTACATCAGCGATGTGGAGGCGGAACGGCAAGCGGGATTCGTCCACACCCAGGGGACGACAGCCTCGAACGAGGCGCAGAATCCGCTTTTCGCGCCCGGAGCCTATCCCCGGCTCGCCCGCGCCATGCGCGCAGGCGCCACCCCCTGGGATCTGGACGCCTTGTTCGCCTCAGGTCTTGCCGGTGTCCTGGACGGCATCGCAGCCGACCTGGCGAGACGAGGCATCGATCGATGTCCCTCGGCGGCTGCGCCAGCTAGTTGACGTTCTTGGCGACCTGCACCGGTGAAGCGCGAACTGGCCGGCCCCTGCCGGCCGCCCGTCCGATCACGACGGTCGCCGCTCCGCGTACTTCAGCCGGGCTTTCCGTAGCGCCAGCTTCGCCGGCAGTGCGCAATCGTACGTCCTGGCAGAACGGCCTTCGAGGAGGCTGGGTGCAGGAATCTGCGGTAGCGACCTGGGGCTTCTTCGCCTGTCAGTGGTCCGTGACGTGATGGCCCCGACCTCCTGCAGCCCCGGGCAAGCCGCCACTGGGTTGATCAGTGGGTGCGGCGGCGGGGGGCGAGCACCTCAGTGACCTTGGCGATGGTTTCGGGGCCGGGTTTGACGTAGCGCATGGCGGTGCTGGGGTTTCTTGCGCCGGGTCTTGCCCATGATGAGCTGCAGCGGGACTTCGGCGTCGCCGAGGTGGGTGGCGGCGCTGTGGCGCAGCTGGTGCGGATCGAGGCCGGCGTAGGTGTCCAGCAGGGCGCGGGCGCGGTCGTAGCCCAGGCGGGCGCGACCGGTGTGCGCGTGCTGCCGTCCGGGAGCCGGAGAAGCCGCGGCAGCCGCTCGACCATCAACTGCCAGGCCGCGTCCAGCGCCCGTACTCGTCCGAGCCAGGTGCTCGGCCACCGGCTCCTCAAGGCTCAGCCCCTGCAGGACGTCCGCCTGGACCGCCTCCCACTGCGCGCCGTCCAGCAGGCGCGCCCGCGGGTCGGCCCAGGAAGAGCAGTTGGAAGACGACTGGCCCTGCCTGCCTCCATGCTGCCGGCTGGCCAGTCTGGCGTGAACGACACGAACTTTGCACATACGCCGCATGGTTGGTTCGAGTCCGGGACGGCTCCGCACCGGCCGGGGTGGGGAGCCAGGGCGATCCCGCGAGTCAAGATGGGCACGCGTACCTGGCATGATGGCGGCCCAGGAAGATCGTCGGAAGGTTTCACGTGAAGAAGACGCTGTCCATCGCCGTCGCGGGCCTGCTCGTGATCGGCCTTGCCCCTGCCGCGCACGCCGTGTCCACGGCGCAGGTGAGCGCGCGCGATGTCTACGCCGGCTACGCCCAGCTCTCCGCCCAGGAGACCGAGGGCAGGGACTACCGCCGCGTCCAGCGCGTCCCCCGCGGAGCGCGGGTGGCGCACATCGCCATCCACGGCGGCGCCATCGAGGCGCCCACGTCGCAGCTCGCCGACCAGGCCGCAGGCCGCAGGCACGCCTACTACTCGTTCGAGGGCATCAAGGCCTCCGGCAACAGCGCTCTGCACATCACCGCCACGCACTTCGACGAACCCAAGGCGCTCGCGGTGGTGACGGGCGTCGACTACACCATCTCCTGGCACGCCGCCGCAGGCACCGGCGCCACCACTTACGTCGGTGGACGAGACACGGCGTTGATCAAGAAGGTGAAGGCCGAGCTGCGCGCCGCCGGGTTCCCCGTCGCGGCGTCCGTGCCCACGGAGATCGGCGGCACGAGCACCCGCAACATCGCAAACAGGAACCGCAGAGGCATGGGAGTGCAGTTGGAGATCAGCCGGGGCCAGCGGGAGCGGTTCTTCGACGGCGGCAAGCTGACTCGCGCCTGGGTTGAGAACCCCGCCAACCGTACGAACGCGTTCTACCGCTACGTCGCGGCCGTCAACCGTGCCCTTGGCTGAGCGGCACGGATCTTCTCGTCACGGTCGTCGCGCGGCGGCGTGTACGACATGCGCAGATATGAGCAGATCACGTCCACGATCGTCTGCCGCAGCACCGGGGTGTCCTGGGCCAGGCGCTCCAGCGCGTACAGGCCGACCAGGCGAACCGGTGAGCGTTGCCGAGCTGCGCGGTGGCCAGCTCCCGGCGGCGCTGACGGCGCACGGCCAGCAGCAGCGTCACCGCCGCGCCGACCAGTAGCGTCGCAGGCAGAGCCCACCACCACATCGACCGTGGAGGCCGCAGGTCGGGTGGGCGAGACAGCGGCCGGAAGGAGCGTCGGAAAAGACTCACGTACGCGATTCCGCGCCTGGCGGCCCACTGTTACGAAGCGGGGGCTCAGTTCATCATCGGCCCCCTGTCACCTGCGATGCTTCCGCGGCCCTACGACGGCCAGAAGCGCCGGGACGGCGCCGACCGCCAGGCCTTCGGGTTCAAGCCAGGCCCCCGAGGCCCGAGCGCCACATCAACTGGCTGACGCGGCAGCGCGCCGAACATTCTGCCGTCGCGCGATGCCATGCCGGCCCGGCCGCCACCGACGCGTCATGGAGGACCGTGTCCGAGGTCCCCAGCCGTCAGCGGGCTCCATCTTGTGAGTGGTCATTCAGCTGAGCGCCGAGCCCCCGGCCGCGCGGGTTGTTGACCTGGACGGCATCCAGCGCAGGGCCTCTGGGAAGGTGCCGCGCCAGAACTGCTCTTACCCTCGGCTGACTGGTGGAAGTTGTTGAGCTGATCGTAAATGGCCTTATGTCGATCCGTAATTCCATGCCCTTTGAAGCGTCAGAGGTGCGGGTATACCGAGCTTCATGAACGGGCCCAAGAAGCCATCAGTGGAGCGGGCCAGGGGATGGTTTGCCCGGTTCGAGAGAGGCGGCAATCGTCTCGAGGAGTGGGCGCGGGAAACCAATTGGGTTCGCCCCATGGGGGCGGCGACTGCTTGGTGCGGTGTCATCGCGCTGCTGTGTAGCGCCCTGATTCTTGCCCAGCCCGCGTCGGACGTGCAGGCAATCATGGGAGCAGTAATCCTGATTGGCGGCCTATCGCTCCTCTGGTTCGGATACGTTCTTTTGGATCTCACAACCCCCCATGTCGGGAGTATGACGAGAGAACGGAAAATGCTCCGTCTTCGGGAAATTCTAGAGGAAGTGCAGGTTCTCGCCGAGCTTGTCTCTCGAACATAATATAGAAAAAGTCAGAGGGCAGCTGACCAATCTTCGCGCGCTGGAGAACTTGCTGCTGGAGCATGTGCATGCCACCTATAGAACGTGGGAGCGTTTTATCAGAAAATCGAATAGATCGAACGTTGTTATAGGCGTGATCCTTTTTGTTCTAGGCGTAATCTTGTCGCCGGTGGCGCAGCTAGCTTTCGAAAAGGTCATGAAGTAGTTCCACGTCGTCGGCCCACGTCGCCGATCACAGGAGCCCCGCGTCGCGGACCTTCATGGCGACGTGAACGCGGTTGTCCGCACCCAGCTTGGCGAAGATGCGGGTGATGTTGGCCTTCACCGTCGCCACGCTGACCGACAGGCCGGCTGCGATCTCGGCGTTGGAGCCGCCCCTCGCGACCTCGACCGCGACATCGCGCTCGCGCTCGGTGAGCACGGCCAGCTCCGCCAGCGCCTGCCGCCGGCGCGACTCCTGGCCGCCGGTGGCGGCGGCGATGACCTGGCGGGCCACGCTCGGCGACAGCACGGGCTCACCCCGCGCCACGGCCCGCACGGCCTCGATCATCTTCGGCGGCGGCGCGTCCTTCAGCAGGAAGCCGTGCGCACCGAGCCGCAGCGCACGCAGCACGAGGTCGTCGGCGTCGAACGTGGTCAGCACCAGGATCCGGGGCGGCGACGGCCGGTTGAGCAGCAGCTCGGTAGTGGTGAGGCCGTCCTGCTCCGGCATGCGGATGTCCATCAGCACGACGTGGGGACGCAGAGCCCGGATCACGTCCATGGCCTGCTTGCCGTCGGCGGCCTCGCCGGCCAGGTCGAGGTCTGGCTCACCGCCGAGGATGAGGCGCAGCCCGGTGCGCACCATCGGGTCGTCGTCCACGATCACCACTCTGATCACGAGGTCAAGCCTCCCACGGCAACTGGGCATCCAGGACAAAACGCCCATCTCGTACGGCGTGAGTGAGGGTGCCGCCGGCCATCCGGGTCCGTTCGGCCAGCCCGATCAGGCCCAGGCGGCCGCCTGGGCCGGTGCCGCCGCCGGGCGGGGCGGCGTTGCTCACCCGGATTCGCAGGCCGTCGCCGGGCCGCCCGCCCAGTTCGGCCGTCACGGCGCTGCCGGGCGCGTGCTTGCGCGCGTTCGTGAGCGCCTCCTGCACGATCCGGTACGCGTGCCGCCCGGTCTGCGCGGGCAGCGACTCGCGGCCGGAGATCGCGTCGTCCACCTCGACCCGCTGCCCGACGGCACGCACCTCGTCGAACAGCGCGCCGAGGTGGGCGAGCGTCGGCTGCGGCGGGGCGAGACCGTCCTCGCGGCGCAGCGTGCCGAGCACCGCACGCAGCTCGTCGAGCGACTGGTGGGCGTTCTCCTGGATGGCGTGCGCGGTCTCGCGGGTCTGCTCGGCCGACAGGTCCTCGCGGTATGCCAGCCCGCCCGCCAGCATCGCCAGCAGCGAGATCCGGTGCGCCAGCACGTCGTGCATCTCCTGGGCGATCTTGAGGCGTTCCTCCAGCTTTGCCTGCTCCACCCGCTGCGCCTGCGCGTCGGCCAGCGCGGCCGTCCGGGCGGCGGCCAGGTCGCGCCGGAGGGCCAGCAGCAGCCCGAACAGGGTGCTCCCGCCCAGGACGACGGCCCCCGCCCCGGCGTAGAAGAGCGTGAGCTCCCACCTGTCCGCCCATCGGGTCGAGAACACCACACTGGCGAGGAAGACCGCCGCCGCCGAGGCCGCCCATCGCCACCGCCGCAGCGCGGCCAGCGAGGTGTACGCGACCACGGCCGGGCCGAGCGCCGTCAGGGAGAAGGCCGTGGCCAGCGCGGTGACCAGCGCCGTCTGCCACGGATGGCGGCGCCGCCGGACCAGCAGGACGAGGGCGGCCGCACCGAGACCCAGATCGACGAGCGCCACGGCGAGGTCGGACGGCCCGCGGGCGACCAGCCCGATCAGCATCAGGACGAGCGGCAGCGCCGCCAGCAGGTACGGCACCGCCGCCGTCGGCCGGTCGGGAGAGGGGACGTGCACGTGCTCCACCCTAAATCGCCGCTGCCTGCGGTTTTAGCGACCTGGGGCTAGCGTCGTGCAGACCTGGGTCTACATCTGCCCGCCAAGTGTGGACCCACGTCCGATGAACGGGCGGGCCCTGTTGCGGTGGACTTGACCCGTGATCGAATTCCACCGCGTCAGCAAGGCGTACAAGGGGGTGAAGGCCCTCGACGACGTGTCCTTCACCGCGCCGCCGGGCGCCGTCACCGGCTTCCTCGGGCCCAACGGCGCCGGGAAATCCACCGCTCTGCGCATCCTGGCCGGGCTTGTCCGTGCCACGTCGGGCTCGGCGACCGTGCTCGGCCGGCCGTACGCGCGGCTCGACCGTCCCGGCTTCGACGTCGGCACGCTGCTCGACGCGGGCGCCTGCCATCCCGGCCGCACCGGCAGGGAGGTGCTCACCCTCGGCGCGCTGATGCTCGGCCTGCCCAGGTCGCGCGTGGGCGAGGTGCTGGAGATGGTCGGCCTGTCCGGCCGCGAGGGCCGCCGGGCCGTCGGCGGCTACTCGCTCGGCATGCGGCAGCGGCTCGGCATCGGTCACGCGCTGCTCGGCCGCCCTCGCGCGCTCGTGCTGGACGAGCCGGTCAACGGCCTCGACCCGCAGGGCATCCAGTGGATGCGCGGGCTACTGCGCGACCTGGCCGACGGCGGTTGCGCGGTCCTGCTCAGCTCCCACCTGCTGCACGAGGTCGAGCAGGTCGCCGACCACGTCGTCATGATCGGTGGCGGCCGGGTGCTGGCCCAGGGCACGGTCGCCGAGCTGAGCCTCGGCCACGGCCTCGAACGCGCCTTCCTCGACCTGACCTCCGGCATCGACAGGAGCCTCACATGACCGGCGTCCCCTTCGGGCGGCTGCTGCGGGTCGAGACCCGCAAGCTGTTCGACACGCGCAGCAGCATGATCATCACAGCGGTCATGGCCGTCCTGGCGGTCGCGATGGTCGTGGGCCGGGCCACCGTGCTGACCGGTCCGCCGAAGCTGTTCACGCTGGCCGGCAGCGCCGCCGTCCCGCTGGGGATCCTGCTGCCCGTGCTGGCCGTGCTGACGATGACGGGGGAGTGGAGTCACCGTACGGCGCTGACGACGTTCGCACTGGAGCCCCGGCGGGCGCGGGTGGTGGCGGCCAAGTGCCTGCCGGCGCTGGGCATGACCGTGGTGGCGTGCCTGTTCGCGCTGGTGGCGGCGGTGCCGGCGACGGCGGTCACGGCGGCCGTACGCGGCGTGGACCCGTCCTGGCATGTCGCCCCCGGCACCGTGGCCGGCTGGATCGCGGTGATGGTGCTGCTGACCGCGCAGGGCCTGGCGACGGGCCTGCTCCTGCTGAACGCCCCCGCGGCCATCGTCGTCTGCATGGCCGGCACGGCGCTGTGGAGCTTCGTCGCGCAACTCGGCGAGGCGGGCAAGACCCTGGCCGCCTGGCTCGACCTCAACACGACCACCGGCCCACTCCTGGGCGACGGCTGGACCTGGGACTCGGGGGCTCGCTTGACCACTTCCGTGCTGGCTTGGATCATCGTCCCAGGTGGACTCGGGATCCTGAGGGTCGTCAGGAAGGACGTGACCTAGAGCTGCCGAGCGGGCCTGCGCCTGGGCCCACTCGCTGCGGCGGGGGATCTTTCGGCAACTCAGCGGACCCGTACATCGCAGATGCCTGGGTACATCGCCGTCACGAGCGAGTAGGTCAATCTCCGGCAGCGGCGTCCCCCTGGCCCTCCTCCTGATCGTCGTTCTCAGGGGCCGTCCCACGTCGAGGTCGTCGCGCACGCGACGAGCAAGGGTTTCAGTGATCGGCCTCGCCCGAAGAGTCCGGCACCGCGGCCGACCCTGGCAATGATGCCTGCACGATTCGGGTGGCTGCCTCCACCGACTCCTGCACCTGGAACGCCGTCCGCAGGCCGGTGATGGTCAAGATTCTCTCCAGGTGAGCCGGGATGCCCGGCAAGACCAGGCTGCTCTGCTGTTCCCGGCTTTGGTTCAGCAACAGCACCAGCACGCCAATACCCATCGAATCGCAGAACGCCAGCCCGCTCAGATCCACCACGAGGCCAGCTGACTGTGTCGTCTCCCAGGCGTCTTTGACCTGCCGATGCAGCAGCCCGGCAGAGGCGTAATCAAGGTCGCCTGCCGCGCGGGCGACGATGAAGTCCTCATGCACCCCGATCGAGAGGCTGAACCGCTCGCCAGCATCGTCGTCATCCACAGTCACAAGCCGGCCGTTACGAGCTTGCCGCAGGCGCGTGGAGGCAGGTCGAACAGGATTGGGTCATAGTCATCAGCCACCGCAGCCAGGCCCGTCCGGAGGCGCATCTCAATAGGCCCGCTGTCCGATTCCCGGTGGGCGAGCTTGCGTTCCGCCGGAAGGACGTGCACGGTGGCAGGCCACATCTCCCCCGCCGGGTGGATCGTGTCGTGGATCGCCCGGTGGGAGGCGACCGGGTCGTCATCGCCCATGTTGATGTGCAGCAGGTCATTCAGCGTGAAGATCTGGGGGTCCCCTGTTTCGGGGATCGGGATACCGAGCTCGACGCTGGCCGTCGCTCGGGGGCCGAGGTCGACCACCAGCGTCCGCATTCCTCGATCGCCGGCCACGGCCGCGAGCCCGTTCGTGATCGAGGTCTTTCCTACACCCCCTTCTCTGAGTACTTCGCGAGTCGAAAAGCGCCCACGGGGGTCACTCTCCCTTCCGGTTCGGATGCATCGGCCCCAGTCATCCCATGCGCCGCCATCGAGACGCAAGCGCACCTCTCAGACTCACCACGGGTTCCGGGGGACTCAATCGAGCACCGCCGGCGGCCGCGCGGGGAAGAGCTGTCGGCCCTGCGGTCCGATGCGGGGGCGTTGCCCCCCGCATCCCCCGCCCCTCGCCGGGGAGGCAGGCTCCGAGATAACCGAGGGCAGGCGCAACCCGCAAGGGCCGTAGGTGGTGCCGTCCGGGGTCGTGGTCATCCCGCCCCCTGACCCCAAGGGGCTACCACAGAACCTGAGGGGCCGCCAAACCTCGGCCTAATCAGCCGCCAAGGCTTCGGAGTGGCCCTCACTCCTGAGACTGACGCCCGGCGCCAAGGCCGCAAGCCCCAGGGCTGACACGCTCACCAGGTGGCGCCAGCGCTCGGCAGTCACCACACCCCCCACCAGCCAGCCGGACCGCGCGGCGGCGTCCAGAACACCAATGGCTGGAAGCCCCCACTCCGCAGAATCGCCCCGATCATCGCCGCCGGCCGCGCCGCCCGCGACCACGCCGCCCGCACAGAACACCAATCACCCAGCGGCTCCGCGACCCCATCCAAGACCTGGCACCCCAGGGCCCGCCCAAAGCGGCCTACTCAACGCGAGCTCAACAGGAAGTCAACAGGTCCGCCACATGCTGACTTCACAACCTCGCATCGAGCGACGCGTCAACAAACCAGCAAGAGAAGGCGGAAGCTCATGACCCACAAGAAGGCCCTGGCGGCCCTCAGCGCCGCAGCTCTCGTCACGCTGCTCGCCTCGTCGACCGCCTCCGCGGCTTCGGCCAGTTCCGAGGGCACCCTGTCGACGAGCGCTCACTCCATCACGGCAACGCTGTCAAACGCGGAGCGGCCCCCCCTCGCGGGCGCCACGCACACGATCGGCCGGCTCACCCAAAAAATCACCGTCTACAACGGCTGCGATGAGGACGTCTGGTTCAAGGTCGTCATCAAGAACCGGGTGGACAGCAACTGGATCAGAGTCGGGATCGATGGCACCAAGTCGTACTCGTGGCCGCGGTGGCAGAAGCTCCAGAGGATCAAGTGGTCCTGGAGAAACTGCGATCCTCTCTAACGTTCCAGCGCCCATGAGCACCCCTCGCAAACCAGTCAGGCTTGAGCACGACCGCAGGATGAGCACCACCCTGGATGGCGTTCTCCTCCCGAGCGCGGCCCCAGCCCCAAGGTGAGGTGATCGTCGCAGGTCACTGTGCGCGACGGCGTTGTCCGCCGAGGGTCGGTTTCGGGCCGGGCGTTTGGGGATGAGTCAGGCGCGCAGCCGCTCGATAACACTGAGAGTCCGGTGTCTATACCTTGCTCGCGACCACCATGTAGTTCTCGGCCTCAAGATCGAACGTGCTCACTTCCGTCCGGAGTCCGACCCGGTGCAGCTCGACTTCGAGTTCCTCGTACCGGTAGGGCCAGCAGGACAGCAGTTCCGAGCGGACAAGAACCAGCCCAGTCGCATCAACTTGCGCGATCGCAATCTCGATGTGGTGCTCCTCCTCCCAATGCGGCGCAATCTCCCAGCGGTAGACCACGACGGCATCGCGACCTTTCCGGCGGACGAGTCGGTCACTGATGTCCAGCCGGGAACCTCTGGCTCTCACGAGTTCCCAAGTGCGGGATGTGAGCACCAAGCGCCCGCCAGGGCGTAGAAGCCGTGACATCGACTCCAGAGCAGCACCCCTGCCTGTCGCGCCCGCGGCATGGTGAAGCGAGTTGCCCACGCAGAACACCATGTCGAACGTGTCGTCCTCGAAATGGTCGGGCAACTCTTCCCAGTTCGCCCGCATGGCCCGGACGGATGCCCCGAACTCCTCAGACAACTCTGCAGTCCGACGAACCATCGCTTCGCTGGCGTCAGTTGCGACAACCTGCATGCCACGACCGGCGAGGCCAACCGCCAACTGTCCGGTTCCGCACGAACAGTCGAGGACGTGAGCGTTCGACGGCAGGAGACTGAGGACGTCATCGAACGACGCAGCGAACTCGGCTGGAGGCAACTTTGCATCCGAGATGAGCCATTCGTACACCTCGGCAAGCACGTCATAATCCGTCACAACCACTACCTCCGTCACGCGGCAGACTCACGGCGGGACGTCAGTCCATCATCGGAGCAATCCGGGCACCAATGGTTTTCGCAAGGAGAACCCGCCCGCGCATGTCGCGGATAGCGCGAGCTGATCCGCGTCATTCGCCGTGGTGTCGGCGCTTCGGAACTATCAATACGTCCGAGCTTGATACGCAGCGTGGCCAGTAGTCCGGGAGCCCCCGGTTACGCCGGGTCGCAGCACTGTACGGTTACTGCCGAGTAACTCGATCTGGCGCATTCAGTCAGCGGTGATGCCGACGACTGCGCTCACCCGGGCCACCGTCCACTGCACACCCGCCAGCGCGGCGGCCAGGCGCTCACGCTCGGCGTCGTCCAGGCCGCGCTCGCCGAGCCGGTGGGCGAGCAACTCCAGGTAGGTGGCGAAGCGGACGCTGGCGTCGGTGACGACGTCAACCGGGTCGGCCGGCGGGGCGCCGTCGGCGTGCGGGGGAGCGGGCAGGCCGGCCACCGGGCACAGTCGGCCAAGGTCCTCCGGGGCCCGCGCAGAAGCACAGAAGACCTTTCGCCCGGCCCTCGCCGACGGGACGCGTGGGATGCGGCCGGGCTGGAGTCGGCCGTGCCGAAGAAGCAGAGACCGGTCGCCGGCACGACAGGTTGCGGGATGCATCAGCACGGCGCCCGGGCCGACCGCCCCTGTGCGCGGGGTTTGATCGGGATCGGTGGGCGCTACCGCAGTTGGTCGCGGCGGCGGGTCAGGTAGGCGGTCTCGGCGGTGTTGCCCGCCAGCTCGATAGCCCTGTCGTAGGCCGCGCGTGACTGCCCGCTGTGTCCCAGGCGGCGCAGCAGGTCGGCGCGGGTGGCGTGGTAGGCGTGATAGCCGGCCAGCGCGTCCTCGAGGTGATCGACGGCCGCCAGCGCCACCTGCGGGCCGTCCAGCTCGGCGACCGCGATGGCCCGGTTGAGTGCGATGATCGGCGAGGGGTCGAGGCGGACGAGCTGGTCGTAGAGGGCGAGGACCTGTGACCAGTCGGTGTCGCGGATGTCGCGGGCGGAGGTGTGCACGGCGTTGATCGCGGCGAGGATCTGGTAGCGGCCCGGAGCCGCCCCGGCGGCGGCCGCGGCCAGGCGCTCGCGCACCAGCCGATGACCCTCGGCGATCAGACCTGTGTCCCAGGCCCTACGGTCCTGCTCGTCGAGCGGGACCAGTTCGCCGCCGGCCGAGATCCGGGCGGTGCGGCGGGCGTCGGTGAGGAGCATCAGCGCCAGCAGCCCGGCCACCTCGCCGTCGCCCGGCATGAGAGCACGGATCAGGCGGGTGAGCCGGATCGCCTCGGCTGTCAAGCCGTGACGCAGGGGATCGGTGTCGGGGCCGGTCGCCAGGTAGCCTTCGTTGAACACCAGGTACAGCACGGCGAGGACGCCAGACACGCGTGCCGGCAGATCCTCCACGGCTGGTACCCGATAGGGGATACGGGCCGCCTTGATCTTGGCTTTCGCGCGGGTGATGCGCCGCTCCATGGCGGTCTCGGCCACCAGATAGGCGCGGGCGATCTCGGGCACGGTCAGACCGCCGACCATGCGCAGGGTCAGCGCTACGCGGGTCTGCATCGCCAGCGCCGGGTGGCAGCAGGTGAAGATCAGCCGGAGCCGGTCGTCGTCGATGGCGCCGAGAGGCTCACGCGGGTCGTCGTACACCATCTGAGCCTCCTTGTGCTTGTCTTCGCGCTTGTTCTCGCGCCGGATCCGGTCGATGGCCTTGCGGTTGGCGGTGGTGGTCAGCCAGGCGCCGGGGTTGGGCGGTACACCGTCGGCCGGCCACCGCTCGACGGCGGTCGCGAGCGCCTCGGCCGCCGCCTCCTCGGCGATGTCGAGGTCACCGAAACGCCTGGTCAGAGCGGCCACCACCCGCGCCCACTCCTCGTGGTGGACCCGGGTGATCGCCTCCTCGACGTCGCTCACAGGAACGGCCGCACCTCGATCTTCCGATCGCAGACCTTCGACGCCTCCGCGGCGAGCTTGAGCGCCACATCCAGATCGGGGGCCTCCCACACCCAGACGCCGGCGAGATACTCCTTCGACTCCACGAAAGGCCCGTCGCTGAACACCGCCTGCTCGCCCCGGTTGTCGATGACCGTAGCCGCGTCGGTGTCCGCAAGTCCGCCCGAGAAGACCCAGTAGCCCTCGGCGATCAGCCGTTCGTTGAACGCGCTGATGGCGGGCCGCCTGTCCGTGCTGCCAGGATCGCTCTTGTCATCGATCACGGAAGCCAGGTACCGCATTGGAAGATCAACTCCTGTGGTGTCAAGACAGCGTGGTCCGATGGCCAGGGACTTCAGGCTGTCGCATACTGCGGGCGCCCAGCCGGCCGGTAGACCTGGATCGACACACCCTTGGAGTCGACCCGCGATTCGACCAGGTCGAGCGCAAGATCCGGGCCCGCGTCGGGGAACAGCCGCGCGCCCTGGCCGACAACCACCGGGATCACGATCAGAGTCATCTCGTCGACCAGGTCGTTCTCCAGCAGCCACTGAATCAGGATGCCACTGCCGTGCACCTGCAGCTCACCCCCGGGCTTGGCCTTCAGCTCGCCGACAGCCGCCGCGAGGTCACCGCGGAGAACGGTCGTGTCCTGCCAACGCGGGGTGGTGAGCGTGGTCGAGGCAACGTACTTGGGGGTCTCGTTCAAGGCCACGCCGATGGGATGTGCACGCATCTGGTCGATTGCCCCCCAAGAGCCGGCGAACAGCTCATAAGTGCGCCGGCCGAACAGGAACGCCTCGGCGCGCTGATATGCCTGCGTGATGAACGTCCTGGTCTCGTCGTCACCCTTCCCCCGGGCCCATCCACCGCGCTCGAATCCGTTCCCGCGGTCATCCGACGCGGCGCCGTTTCCCTGCATCACTCCGTCGATGGTGACCTGAGTCATGGTCGTCAGCTTCATATCCGATTCCTTCGCCTTGGCGCCGCCCCCTGCGGGCGGCCTCACCCCTGCTACGAACGCCACCGCCCCGATCCGACACCGCCTCCCGGATTTCTTTGCAGAATTTCCGGGACGCCGGTCGTCAGCGATCCGGCACATCGACGCGGACACCAGCGGCGAGCGTTCCGCACACATCGCCCCAATCCCGATGGCAACACAGGCCCTAACTTCTCTACTCGCCACCAACCCAAGGACCTCCACTCCCACGACGTCTCCCCGGAATCAGAGTGACCGACAACGACTGAGGACCTGCGATCAGCTACCTGGCGGCTGGGGACACGTTCGGGAGCAGATGGCCGTGTGGGGCGTCGTCGGCACCTGCCCCAGTGTGGTGGTTCACTCCTGCGCGGCCTGGGCTCGACGGTGACCGCTGTGGTTTAGCGGTCCGGCCGTATGGCGTGAGCGAATGGCTGGCACGTGCGCGCCTGGGCCGCCCGCCACTGGCGCAAGGGAGCGGCGCCGGCGCCCTTGGCAAGGAAGCCGTCCGACTTGCGGCCGGGGGCGCCGAGGAGTTGCCGGGTGACCGGGTCGAGGTGCTTGCTCTGCAGCAGGTGCGGGGCGGGGTCGTCGACTGGGTGGAGCCAGCGGTAGCCGTACTGGAGCATGAGGGCGATGCGGGGCTGGCCGGAGGTGTTGATGCCGCCGGCGTGCCAGGTGCGGTTTCGACAGCACGACGTCCCAGTGCCGGGGTCAGGGGTTAATGGCGCAGGGCGGGTCGATCGCGCCGGGCGCGATGGTGAGTGGCTTGTCGAGGAGGTGGCCGGGGGCCTGCCGGACGCTGTATGTCCACCTCGGTGAACGCTGCGCGTGATCTCTCCCGTCCACCGGATGTGTCGGGATCCGTTCAGCTGCTTGACGAGCGGCACCCTGGCTGATCATTTGCAACCGTACAGCCCGCGTCTCGCTGATCTTGGGCATAGGATCACCGGATGTCCGGTTCCCGGCGTTCGGTGGCGTTGATTGTCTCGCTTCTGCTCTGTGCCTGCTCGGACGCGTCCGCGGGCGCTCCCTCCACCTCGCCGACCTCCACCACCATGGCGAAACCGGCGCCCTTGCCCCCCTGTGACGACCTGCCGCCCATGGAACCGGACGACCCCCTCCCCACCAATCGCGTCGACGACTGGCGTCACATCAGGACCATCACAGACGGGAGGCCCGACGACGTGGCGGTCCTGCGAGATGGGACGGTCTGGGTGGTCGGACTCGGAGACGTTCTGGTCAAGCCATACGTGGACAAGGACCGGGGATGCCTGGCCACGAACGACACCGAGACTCGCGGGAGGGTGTGGCGCCACGACGGAGGCACCTGGCAGCTGGTTGCTCCTCCACGAACCTGCTCGGATGTCCTGAGCGAGGTCGAGGCGGCAGAGGACGGAAGCCTGTGGGTGTTCGGCCTGAGGGAGGTCAAGGAGGGGGAAGACGAGCCTTGTGCGGCTCGATGGAACGGCCGAGGATGGGCCGAGCGGACACTCCCGTCCGAGCCGGATTTCGCGCTGGCTGTCAGCGACACCGAGCTGTGGACCATCCATCATCGCTATGTGAAGGATGAGCTCCTTGGGCAGATCACTCAGTTGGTCAAAGGGAAGGCCCTCACGCACAAACCGGTTCCGAATGCTGACGTGCTCGCAGGAGGACCCGGCGGCGCGGTCTGGGTGGCGGGCGCCCGGGGCAATTACCGCGTCCAGGTCGCCCAATGGGACCGTCGGCGCTGGCAGCGACTCCCCGATTTGGCGCTGCCTCCGCTGAGGGAGTACACGGAGCCCTGGCTCGAGCTCGACAGCATGGTCGCGACCGCGCCCGACGATGTCTGGGTGGTCGCGCATATGACGTGGAACGCGGAGGACGAGTCGGAGCCGAACAGGCAGATCTTGGCGCACTGGAACGGCTCGGCCTGGTCATCGCGCGTGGGCAAGGAGATCCTGCCGTGGGGCGGTGGCGAGATCGTCTCCGATGGGAATGACGGCTTCTGGCTCGCCGACCCCGACGAAGGCGGCCTCGCGCACATGACCGGCTGGCACCGCGAGCCCGTCACCCTCCCCACGACGGACGGCCACCGCGACACGAACGTGAAGCTGTCCCAGCGCCCTGGCAGCAGGGAGGTCTGGGCGCTGGACGAGGAGAACCTCTGGAGCACCAACGGGGCTGACGAGTAGCGCTCCGAACTGCGGCTCCGCAGCCGCAGTTCGGAGCGTGTGAACGATCTCGTCATACGGTCCCGTTAGCGGACCAGAGTTGCGCGGCTTACCGTGACTTTCCGTCCTGATGCGCTCAGCGAGCGCGTTCCCGCAGTTCAAGGTCCAGCCTGCAGAGTGGGGCTGTGACGGCGATCCACACGCGGCACAGCGACCTCACCGACTGGGAGATTCTGGTCGGATATCGCTGACGTGCACCGATGTTCGCCCTTGGGCCGGAGTTTCGGCTACGGCCAGGAACGCGCCTGGTGCAGGTGCGCGGCGCCGTCGAGGTTGATCACCAGTGTGTCGGACGGCATGGCGGGCGCGTGGTGGGCCGAGCCCCAAGCTCCGCTCTCCTCGGCGTCCAGGAAGGCCACCGCCAGGTCGGCCCGGCGGCCGGGTCTGCTGTCAGGACGCGGAAGGCCTCCAGGACGGCGGCCACGCCGGCGGCGTTGTCGGCGGCTGCGGGCAGCCGCATGCCGGGGTCGTCGGCGACGCCGTCGTAGTGCGCGGCCAGCAGCACCCGCGGCCCGCTCCCCGGCGCCCTCGGCGCGGGCATGGGACACGTGCTGGCCTTACGGTTTTGAACGAAGTCGTCCAGGCCCACCCATCGGGAGACGGCTAGCCTGAGGCATCAGTTCTTCTGATGGACCAGAGGCCCGGTGTTGCTGGGCGCTCGGGGCCGCTCTGCGGTGCCGTGTCCGCCGGCTGCCCCAAACCTCGCTCACGAGCGACGATTTCATCGCGTGGCGGAAGTCTTCACCTTCGATCGTCCTACCGACCTGAGGCGAGGAATCCTGTGATTTTCGATAAGAGGCCGTCCGACATGACCGATCCGAAACCGAACGGAAGGGGCAGCGGCGCGGCCGACATCTGGCCGCTGGTGCACGCCGAGCGAGCGGCCCTGGCGGCCGACCTGGCGGATCTGACCGACGAGCAGTGGGCCACGCCGTCGCTGTGCGCCGGGTTGACCGTGCGCGAGGTGCTGGCGCACCTCACCGCAGGGGCGAGCCTCAACGGCGTGCAGTGGCTGGTGGGTGTGATCCGCTGCCGGTTCGACTTCGACAAGCAGGTCGCCATGCTGCTGGCCGAACAGTTGGGCGCAACCGCAGCCGAGACACATGACAGGTTCCGCCGCGTCATCACGAGCACGACCAAACCGCCTCTCCCGATCATGGCGATGCTGGGTGAGACGATCGTGCATGCCGAGGACATCCGGCGACCGCTGGGCATTCGTCACGCCTATCCGATCGAGACCCTCACTCAGGTGGCCGGGTACTACCGGGGCTCGGACATGGTCGTCGCCGCCAAGAGGCGGATCGTCGGCCTGCGACTCGCCGCCACCGACGGCCCCTTCACCACAGGCTCCGGGCCGCTGGTGTCCGGCACCACCCTTGCGCTGGTGATGGCAACGACCGGGCGCTCGGTGTATTGCGATGACCTTGACGGCGACGGCGTCGAAATCTTGCGCGATCGGCGCGACATCACCTGCTAGGTGCGCTCCACGTACTTGCCACGCACGCTCTTGTAGAGGCCATACAGGGTCTCCATGCCTCCGATGACCATGAGGACCACGCCGACCTTGGACGGTGTGAAGATGAAGATCTCCCCATCCGGTCCGAACAGCCAAAGCGCCAGTCCCGCCACGAAGGTGATCGAGCCAGTGAGTAGCGTTTTACGGGCGGAGGCCATAACAATCCTTTTCGAGAGGGTCGGGCGGGCGGTGTCTTCGAAACACCGTATTTGGGCCCTCTTCGCGCGGCTTCCTGCCAGTTGAGGAAATCGGGCTACATCCTTTGGCTGACACCACCCCGCCCCGCGATCCGAACCTCGAAGTGGTCCTTGGCAGCGGCTCGCGGAGAGGGACGCGCGGATCGCCGAGCAGGAGCGCTAATTGGGTGTGTCCAGTCAGTGGTGTATCTCGATCTTGCGTGATTAACGGGTGGTCGGGGTGAGACGGCCTTCGAAGGTGATGGCGAAGGCGTTCAGGGCGGCCTTCCAGCGGGTGATCCAGCGTTTGCGGCCCTTGCCGGTCGGGTCCAGACTCATGATCGCCATGTGGACGCACTTGAGCGCGGCCTGCTCGTTCGGGAAGTGGCCGCGGGCCTTGACCGCCCGCCGGATCCGGGCGTTGACCGACTCGATGGCGTTGGTCGAGCAGATCACCCGGCGAATCTCGGTGTCGAAGTTGAGGAAGGGCACGAACTCGGCCCAGGCGTCCTCCCACAACTTCACGATCGCCGGGTACCTGCCGCCCCAGACCTCGGCGAACTCGCAGAACCGCTCCAGCGCGGCGGCCTCGGTCGGGGCGGTGTAGACCGGCTTGAGCGCCTTGGCGATGGCATCCCAGTGCTGACGGGCCGCGTACCGGAACGAGGCACGCAGCAGATGCACCACACATGTCTGGACGACAGCTTGCGGCCAGACGCTCTCGATGGCCTGGGGCAGCCCCTTCAGACCGTCGCAGACCACCATCAGCGCATCACCCACGCCGCGGTTCTTGATCTCGGTCAGCACGTGCAGCCAGAACTTGGCGCCCTCACCGCCGTCGCCAGCCCACAAGCCGAGAATGTCGCGCTCGCCATCGACGGTGACCGCCATCGCCACGTAGATCGGCCGGTTGGCGACCTGCCCCTCACGCAGCTTGGCTCTGTCGCAGATTGCGTGATCCTCGGATCGTCGATCTCGTTGCGGGTTCCACGAAGGAATAATGATCTTCGTGTCTTGCGCAGTGGATT
>NZ_JBFAMZ010000045.1:0-31330 GCF_040674635.1 Nonomuraea sp. NPDC049758 | reverse complement strand
ATCCGCTGCCTGAAGCGCTACATAGCTCGCGAACTCTACCGAATCATCACAGCAAACGATCAAGAACATCCCGCTTGACATCCATAGGAGCATCCTGGCCCCGGCCCGCCCTGTGACTGCCTTGCCGGTGCGGGGCCGGCCGGTGGCGGGCGGGAACATTCGTACAAGCCGGCGGAGCGGGTGGGCCGCGACAGTGTGGCCATGATGACTTCCCAAGCGGTCCGGCCCCCGGCCCGCCCGGCGGCCGGGCGGCGCGCGAAGGGCCGCTGCCGGCGCCGTCGCGTCGTGGCGGCCGTGCTCCTCGCGGCCGCCGTGCTGCTCGTGGCGAACACGCTGGTGGTGTCGGGCCAGGAGGCCGCGGGCGAGCCGAACGTGCCCCTCGACGGCGGCGGCCTGCACGTCCGCCAGGACGGCCCCGCCGGCGCCCCGGCGCTCGTGCTGATCCACGGCCTGGCCGGCTCGACCCGCTGGTGGGACCCGGTGGTCCCGGAACTGGCGCGGTCGCATCGCGTGATCCGCATCGACCTGCTCGGGCACGGCCGGTCGGCCAAACCGGCCGGCGGCGGCTACGCCGTCGCCGAGCAGGGACGGCGGGTCGGCGCGGCGCTGGACCGGCTCGGCGTGCGGCACGCGGTCGTGGCCGGCCACTCCACCGGCGGCTCGGTCGCCACCGCGCTCGCCGAGCAGCGAGGCGACCTGGTGACCGCGCTCGCCCTCGTCGACTCCGGGCCCGGCCTGGACGCCTTCGTCTCCGACGGGTTCGTCGGCGAGTTGCTGTTCGTGCCCGTCGTCGGGCAGCTGCTGTGGCGGTTGCGCACCGACGGTCTCCTCCTCCGGGGCCTGGAGACCGCGTTCAGCCGTCCCGGCTACCGGATCCCGCCCGAGCTGGTCGAGGACGTGCGCGGCCTCACCTACCACGCGCTCACCACGACCTCGAAGGCCGCCGAGGAGTACCTGCGGCAGCGCACGCTGCCCGACCGGCTGGCCGTGCTCGGCAAGCCGCTGCTGGTGATCTTCGGCAAGGACGACCGGAGATGGCGTTCGTCCTCGGCCGCCGGCTACCGGGCGGTCCCCGGCGCGACCGTCGAGCTGCTGCCCGGGGCCGGGCACTCCCCCATGCTGGAGGCCCCGGCCCGGACGGCGGCGTCCCTGCTGGCCTTCGCCACGGCCCACCACGTGCCGCCGGACGCGGCGGCCGGATGACCACCGCGTCCGCCGGGTGAGCCTCAGGCGCGGGAACCGGTGAGCCCCGGGCGCGGGGACCGGGTACGGTCCGCGTGCCCGGGGCCGGAGATCAGCCGGGGATCAGCCGGGGATCAGAAGAAGCCGCCGAGGAAGTCGTCCAGGCCGCTCTGGTCGATCCATCGGGTGACCCGGGCGCCGGTCTCGGCGATCGTGCCCGTCCGGGTGTTCTCCGGCTCGATCTTCTCCGGTTTGAAGATCTGCTTCTCCGCCTGCCCGGAGCCCTGGGGCCTGGTCAGGCTGGGTGGCGGCGGCCCGTCCGGGTACATCTTGCCGTCGCGGTAGACGGTGTAGGACTGGGTCGGCTGCGTGGTGCCGTCGTTCCGGTAGACCTGGCTGGGTCTCGGCTGCGCCGGCTGCCTGGCGGCCTTCGGCGGCGACTGCCGTTGCACCGCCCGATGACTGGTCGGACGCTGTGCCGGACGCCGCGCCGCCTGGGCGCGCCGGGCCTGGGCCGCCCGGTAGCGGTTACGCGCCCTGGCCGCCTGCGTGGCCCGCCGCTTGGCCGCCGCCTCGGCGGCCTTCCTGCGTGCCTCCCTCTTGGCCGCCGCGGCGGCCCGTCTCTTGGCCGCCGCCGCGGCCGCCTTCCTGGCCTTCTCCGCCGCCTTCTTCCTGGCCGCGGCCAGCGCCCTGCGCTTGGCCGCCGCCGCGGCCTTCTTCTTGGCCGCCTCCAGCGCCTTCTTCCTGGCCAGCGCCGCCGCCCGCCGCTTGGCCGCCGCGATGGCCGCGCGCCGCGCCGCCGCCCTGGCCGCCGCGAGCGCCGCCCGCCGGGCCGCCGCCTGCGCCAGCTTCCTGGCGATGATCCGCGCCGCGATGCGCGCCGCGATGCCGACGGCGATCCAGAACAGCTGGCCGTCGGGGTCGCTCATGCTGACGGGGCTGTTGTTGGCGTAGGCGTAGGCGTTGAGCTGCTGCGGGTCCTCCTCGTCGATGATGGGGTCGACCGACAGGAAACGGCCGTTCTTCGGGTCGTACTCGCGGGCGCCCAGGTGCACGAGCCCGGTCGTCGGGTCCTTGGTGCCGCCGACGAACGACCGCTGTCCCGGCCACCATGGCGGCGGCGATCCCCGGTCCTCGCCGAACGGCGTCATCCGCCGGACGGCCAGCTCCCCGGTGCCGCCGTTCACCGCGGCCTGCGCGGTGCCCTGGTGGTCGGCGGCCAGGAAGTAGACCTGGTTGTCGGGCGTGCGGACCGCGATCGGCTCGCCGTTGATGGTGTAGTAGCGGGTCTGCTCGACGGCGTCCTTGGCGAAGTCGAAGCGCAGCTCCATGTCGTCCACGTACAGGGTGGCGTCCGTGGCGGTCTTGCGCAGCAGCCGGTCGCCGTCGGCGTCGTAGACGAACGACGTCGTCTTGCCGGCCTCCGTGACCGACTCCAGGTTGCCCTCGGCGTCCCAGACGAGGGTCTGGTCGGACGTGCCGACCTTGCGCCTGGTGGTGTTGCCGGCCTCGTCGTAGCCGAACAGGTCGGCCCCGATGCTCTGCACCGCGTGCGGCTGCTTGGCGCCGGCCGCCGGGTAGACCGAGGTGCGCACGGTCTCGGGCGCGCCGCCCCAGGCGTGCTTGGTCTCCTTGACCCGGTTGCCGGTGGAGTCGTAGGCGTAGCTGACCGCGTACGGCGCCACGCCGCCGATCTTGTCGGAGGCCGGCGTGCCGCTCGCGCAGTCGTCGTTGGCCGTCCACGCCGAGGTCATCCGGCGCAGGTGGTCGTAGGTGAAGCACTGCGTGTCCTGGCCGCCCGCCCGTTCGGCGATCTTGGTGATGTTGCCGGCGGCGTCGTAGGCGTAGTTGAGGTCGAGGTCGGTGGCGGCGGCGCCCTCCCGGTCCAGCCGCATCCTGGTCAGCCTGCGGGTGGACTCGTCATGGGTGTAGGTGAGCCAGGTCTTCTTGCCGCCGGAGCCCAGCTCGTACTGCAGGGTCTCGCCGAGCTTGGAGTAGCGGGTCGCGGTCACGTACGACGACAGCCCGCTGACCTTGGTCGGCTGGCTGAGCTCGTCGTAGGAGTAGACCACCGACTCGGCCTCCAGCCCGCCCCCGGCCGGGAAGCTGACCGACTGCACCTGGTCGTCGAGGGTGTAGCGGGTGTTGAGCACGTACGAGCCGGCCAGCTTGCCCTCCCGCTCGGGGACGGTCACCGTCTCGCGCAGCGTGCGGTAGTCGGAGTCGATGGCGTTGATCTCCGCCTTGTACGCCTGCCCGCCCGCGTACCGGATGCTGGCGTTCATGTGGCCCTTGGCCAGCGCGTCGTACTTCCACTCGGCCAGCAGCGCGCCGGTGGCCGAGCCGTCGCGCAGCTCCTTCTTGCGTCCTAGCTCGTCGTAGACGTACCAGAGGGTCTTGCCGCGGGCGTCGGTGGTGCTCACCAGCTCGTCGGCGTCGTTGTACGTCATCGTGGTGACGCCCTTGTCCGGGTCCTCCGTCTTGATCTCCCGGCCGCGCACGTCGTAGTGGTGGCGCCACACGTTGCCCGCGGCGTCGGTCACCGTGGACAGGCGGCCGGCGGGGTCGTAGGTGTACTTGGTGGACTCGTACGGGCCCGTGGGGGTGGCGCCCTTGTACTGGCGCAGCTCGATGAGCCGGTCGTCGGCGTCGCCGATGCGGGTCGTCGCGGTGCCGCCCGCCGGCGGCGTGATGTTGACGCGGTCGCCCTGCTGGGTGGCCGAGACGCGGTACTTCTCCACGCCCTTGGCCTTGAGGATCTGGGCGTTGACCTCGCCGGCGCCGTCGAAGACCGACACGACCTGCGTGGGCACGTCGGTGTCGGCGACGGCGAGCAGCTCGGTGGCGGGCGTGCCGATGGCGAAGTAGCCGGTGTTGGACTTGCTCACCTCGCCGAGCGAGTTGTAGAAGGTGTCGGTGATCGTGCGCCCGTCGCGCAGCGCCGGGTCCTGCGTCTGGTCGTCGCGGGGGGCGGGTTCCTGCGTCTGGCGCTCGCGCATCAGGCCGTCGTACAGCTCGTGGCTGACGGTGTAGCCGCCGTCGGCGCGCAGCGTCTTGGTGGTGACGACGCTGGGGCCGTCGGTGCGCATGGTGTAGGCGTACTCGGTGCTGGGCGACTGGCCGGCGGCCTTGCTGCGGTCCGGCTGCCAGACCTTGACCAGGCGGCCGAGCGCGTCGTGCTCCATGTCGGTGCGCCGGCCGTTGGCGTCGACCTCGGCGACCGGCTCGCCCCAGGCGGGCTCGACGAGGGTGCGCTCGACGTGGCCGAGCTGGTTGGTCTCGACGATCTCCGTGGCCTGGGCGCCGGTGGCCGGGCTGTAGGTGATGGTGGACTTCGTCCCGACCGGGCCGGTCTCGCTGGTCTCGCGGCCGTAGACGTCGTAGGTGTGGGTGCTGTCGGTGACGGTCGACCCGTCGGCCGCGCCGAGCTGCTGGACGGTGGTCACATCGCCCTTGGTGGGCGCCTGGCCGTAGGCCTTGTTGTCGTACTGGACCCGTTCGTCGGAGATCACCTCTCCGGCGGCCAGGGCCGAGACGGCGGTGCCGCAGCCCGCGGCGACCTTCTGGATCCTGCTGGCGTAGTCGAGCATCCAGGCGGTGTCGTTGCGGGCGTAGGTGTAGCGAGTGCACTGGTCGTCGTCGGCGGTGGCCAGGTCGCCCTTCTCCTCCACCTGGGTGAGCAGGCCCTTGGCGTCGTAAGAGCGCTCCTCGCCGGTGCGCCGCCACGCCCCGCCCGCCAGCGCCGTGCGGGTCACCATCGACTTGGGCTCGACCACGTAGGCGGTCTTGGTGACGCCGCCCTGCGTGGACTCGGCGGTCTTGAGCGACCACGGCTCCTCGGCGGTCGCGGTGAGCACCGTCGCGCTGTCGCCGTCGTAGAGGATCTCCTCGCGTTCGAAGCCGGACAGCTGGTCGAGGTCGTCCAGCTTGCCGCCCTCGGTGTCGACGACCTGCGCGACGCGCTTGGAGCCGTCGGCCTGCCTGTCGCCGTGCATGCCGCGGAAGTACCTGAACTCGGTGAGCGTGCGCCGGGTGTCCTGCCCGTCGCCCTCGCGCACCCGGACGCGGCCGAACCCGCGCCAGTCCGACCAGGTGCGCTGCTCGGGCTTGACGAGGATGTTGTCGGCGTAGTGCCAGGCCCCGCCGTCGAGGTACTCGTAGTCGGTGACCACGTTCGGCGAGCCGGCGACGCGGTCCACCTCGACGGTCTGGGTGACGACGTACTTGTGGAACCAGTCGGTCACCTCGCCCTCGTCGGGCGGCGCCCAGCGCTGCGGGAAGCACAGCCGGTTGTTCTTGTCGGCCGCGGCGGGCACGTCGCCGGGCTTGCAGTCGGCCGCGGCGTAGTTGACCCGCAGCTCGCCGCCGGTCTCGTTGTTCACCGCCTGGACCCGCCACTTGACCAGCGGCGCGCGTCCTTCGTTGGCGTCCACCCGGTTGGGCAGCTGCACGCCGCTGAAGGTGATCTTCGGCATGGTGAGGGTGCCGCCCACGTGGCCGCTCTGCTGCACCGAGGCCAGCCACAACGACGGGCTGAGGCCGTCGCCCGTGGCGGGGAACTGGTGGGTCAGCGTCCAGGAGTCGACCGGGCTGTACTGGCCTGAGGCGTTGAGCACCTGCGTGGTGACCTTGGCCAGGCGCTTGCGCGAGAAGAACGTCGGCGACAACCGGTCGGTGCACTTGACCCCGGCGTCGCAGATCTGGTCGAACGGCACGTCCGGCCAGGACGCCGCGGTCTCCTTCTTGAGCTGGTCGGCGGCGCAGGTGACGGCGCCGGAGGGCAGGCAGCGCTCGGCCACGTCGAAGACCACCCGGGCGGCCGGGGCCTTGGTGAACAGCTCGTTGCTCAGGTAGCCGTAGTCGACGCGGGTGAGGTACGCACCGCGCACGTACACGGTGCCCAGCTCGGGCTTCATGTTGCGGCCGTAGTAGTTCTTCTCGTTCTCGTACCAGTACGTGGTGGCGTTGCCGTGGGTGTCGACCGCGTAGTCGAGGTTCCACCGGTAGGCCTGCTGGCACCAGGCGTTGGCGGGGGTGCTGGAGTAGCACGGCTCGCCGCTGTTGTTGCCGAACACCGGCACGGTCTGCACCGACTTGGTCTCCGGCTTGCCGGTGACCCAGCCGGGCAGGCGGTTCAGGCCGAAGCTGTACTGGGTGCCGTCGGCGGTGGTGACCCGCCAGTACTCGCCGTTGTTGTCGCCGTTGGCGGCCCCGGTGAGGTACTCGATGCGGGTGCCGTCGTCGCGCTTGGGCCGCCACTGCTTGGTGGTGGCGTCCTTGACCAGCTCGACGGCGGAGTTGCCGAGCGACAGGGTGGCGTTGTCCTGGTCCCAGCACAGGTCGCCGGTCTTCTTGCCGTCGATCATGCACGCCTTGTAGCGGCGTTCGACGTAGCCGCTGGGGTTGAGCTCGAAGCCCTCCCCCACCCAGGACGGCTGGTTGTTGGTGGAGACGGTGCGGCCGTCCACGCTCTGGGAGGAGTAGTCGAGCGACAGGTCGGGCTCGTCGCCGCCCAGGGCGGGCGGGGTGCGCAGGTCGTAGCTCCAGGAGAAGTCGCCGGACTGGTTGCCGACGCTCCAGCTCGCCGAGGCGGCCAGCGAGGTGGCGGCGTGGTCGCCCGACGGGCCGGCGGCGGCGGCGGTCACGGCGTACAGGCCGGTGGTCTCGACCTCGGCGGTCAGTTTGCCCGCCTTGGCGTCGTTGTCGCTCCTGACCGGGCGCGGCGCGGCGCAGGTGGCGGCGGCCTTGGCGTCGAGCGCGCACTCGTCGAGTTTGACCATGCGCAGCCGGGCGCCGTAGTCGCCGCCGAAGGCGTACCGGAAGCCGGAGTAGTCGATCTCCAACCGGGTCTTGCCGGCCGCCTTGGCCGCCGTGACGCCCTGGCCGGGCGAGACGCGCATCGCGACGCCGAGCAGGTCGGTCCTGAGCAGCTCGACCTTGACCGGGACGGACTCGGCCGCGGCCACGCCCTTGGCGGCGGGGGCGAGCCGCACCGGGAACCCGGCGGAGAGCGTGGCGGCACTCCCGGCGGCGCCGCCCAGCTCGGCGGTGCCGGCGGCGGGCCAGGCGACCTTGGGCGGGGCCTTCCACGCCTGTTCGGCGGCGGGATCGGCGAGCGGCGGCAGGACGGGCACCTTCCCGCCCTTGACCGGCGTCTCCTTCTGCACCGTGGGCGCCTTGCGGGGCGCGGCGGAGGCGGGCATCGCGTACGCCATGGGCGCCAGGAGCACGACCGTGAGCACGGTCGCCAGCCTGCGCGGCCAGGCGGTCTCGGGCTTGACGCCCTCGAAGCGGTTCCAGCGGGGATCGGGGGCGTCGGGTTCGGCGGCGGGCTGCTGAAAACGATTCCAGTTGGGCTCTGGCAGGTCTAACTCACTGTCCACGGATTCTCCCAGGGAGGGGCTACTGGGCTGCTAGCTGGGCTATCTGCTCGGCGCTGAGCACGCCGTCGTACGTGCGGACGTCGTCGACGGTCCCCGGCCAGTAGCCGGTGAAGACGCCCGCGGTCTTGCTCCGGCCCAGTTGCAGGGGGCCGGTGGCGGTCCAGGTGCTCACGTGGGGGGTGACGGTGGTGGCCGACAGGCGGCCGTTGACGTAGACGCGCAGCTCGCCGGCCAGGGCGTCGTACACGCCGGCGACGTGCGTCCATTCCAGGGGGGCGGGGACGGCGTCCGAACGGGTGCGGACGAGGGCGGCGGTGTCGGTGTCGGCGGCGGCCATGCCCAGGGCCCACCGCCCCTGTTCCTTGTCGAAGCCGAGCTGGAACCCGGCCGCCCTGGCGCCCGGCTGGGCGACGGCGGCGGCGTCCTTGGCGGGCAGGTAGTCGAGCTGGGTCCAGACGGCGACGGTGAACCCGGAGCCGGTGGCGACGGCGGGCGCGGCGGTCTGGGCGTAGCCGGTCGAGCCGTCGAGCGCGAGGGCGCCGTCCAGCCAGCCGTCGGTCCAGGTGGCGGCGCCGGCCAGCGCGGCGGGCGTGGCCCGGCCGGAGGAGTCGGCCGCCGACAGGCCGCCGTCCTCGTCCAGCTTCCAGTGGCCGACCAGCGTGGCGGCGCTGTTGACCAGGTCGGCGACCTCGTCGGCGAACATGGCGCGGCCGTAGAGCCGCACGTCGTCCACGTCGCCGGGCCAGAAGTCGGCCGCCGCGCCGGTCGCCTTGCCGCGGCCGATGGTCAGCGGGCCGGTGGCGTTCCACGGCGCGGGGACGGCGACCGAGGACTCCAGCCGGCCGTTGACGTAGAGGGAGATCTGGCCGGCCGCCGAGTCGTAGACGCCGGTCAGGTGGGTCCACTCGTTCAGCCGGGGCGCGGCGGCCGACAGCGCGCGCACGGCCGTGGCGGCGTCTGCGTCGGCGCTGGTGACGGCCAGCGCCCAGCGGTTGTCGGCCTTGCTGTACTGCAGGGAGAACGCGCCGGTCCGGCCGCCCTCCTGGGTGACGGCGGTGGCGGAGGCGGCGGTGCCGGTCAGCCGGACCCAGGCGGCGACGGCGAAGTTGCGTCCGGTGTCGGCGACCGGGCCGCCGGTCTGCGCATAGGCGCCCGCCAGCCGCAGCGCGCCGCCGGTCCGGCCCGAGGTCCAGGTGGCGCCGTACAGAGTGGCGGGGTGGGCGCCGGCGGCGTCGGCGGCGGTGCCGCCCTGGCCCTCGTCCATGGGCCAGTGGCCGGCCGGTCCCCGTCCGGCGTTGACGTTGAAGACGTACGTGCGGATCGGGCCGAGCTGCCCGGCGCGGTCTTTGCTGCGCACCGACAGGACGTTCGGGCCGTCGTGGCGCGGGGTGAGGGTGATCGCCGCGCTGCCGTCCTGGGCGGGCGCGACCTCGGTCTTGGGGGTGGTGTCCAGGCCGTAGACGTAGGCGGCGACGTCGGTGACGCCGTTGGGCGCGAAGGTGAACCGGCCCGCCAGGCCGACGCCGTCGCTCCAGCCGTTCTCGGTGAACCGGTCGGAGGACACCTCGGGCTCCCGGCCGGGGGCGGTGGCGTCCACGGTGGCCTCGCACCAGGGGCTCCAGGCGCTGTTGGCCTTGCCGTCCTCGGCGCGGACCCGCCAGCGGACCAGCGCGCCGTCGGCGTACAGGCTCTGCGGGACGAGGGCGGAGAAGGCCGTGCCGGTCGAGCCCAGCGGGGTCAGGTACTCCCCAGCCTTGGTCCCGTCGGCCCGGTACCACTCGAAGCGGCCCCTGACGGAGTTGTCGGCGTCCTTGAGCCGGGCCCAGAGCTTCGGCGTCGGCGTGCTGATGACCGGCCGGTCGTCGCCGGAGACGCACGGGCCGCCCGGGTCGGACCAGGCGTCGGCCGCCACCGGGTCGGCGGGCAGCGAGTTGTACTCGATGACCAGGCTCGGGTTGTTGCGGAACTTCTTCCAGGCGTACTGGTCGGTCTCGCTGGTGGCGCGGAGGCCGACGGTGATGTTGGCCCACTTGTTGGCGGCGGCGTCGGCGACCTGGGAGGTGACGTCGAACTCGACGCCGCCGGGCAGGCAGGCCGAGCCCCAGCCCTTGGCCACGTTCACCGTGGACAGCTTCTTGACCCACTTGGGCTGGTTGCTCCAGGTGGTGCTCTTGCTGATCGTGTTGGTGGACCACGCCTCGACCGCGCGGGCGCTGCACGAGTACGACCAGGTCTCGTACGTGCGCAGCGTGCCCTTGATGATCTGCTTGCCGTGGATCGTGGAGCCGGTGTTCATCTGGAAGAACGAGCGGTTGGTCTGCGAGTTGACGTGCCCGACGCGGGCGACGTCGCTGGAGTTGAGGTAGTTGGAGCTGGGCCAGTTGCTCCACACGGCGGTCCAGGCGCCGCGGGCGGCCGAGAAGTACGGGTCCAGGAACACCGGGTACCGGGTCTTCGGGTCGCTCATCATCGCGCGGTCCGGCCGCAGCCGCAGCTTCCTGCCGTCGAGCGAGACGCCCATGGTGGCCTGGCGGGCCTCGGGCGCGCGGCCCTCCTCGACCGCGGTCTCGCCCGCGCCGGTCGAGTCCCACATCGTGGGGGTGGGCGCGATGAAGATCGTGCCGCCGGTGCGGTCGACCGCCTCCAGGTTGCCCGCCTTGTCGGCGGTCAGCGACAGGCCGCTGACCGACAGCGGGAAGTCCAGGTCGGGCAGGGCGCGCGCGGCGGCCCGCGTCTTGACCACCAGGACGTGGGAGAAGCCGTCCACGTCGGCGGTGACCCGCAGGTCCACGCCGGGCAGCACCTCGGGGTAGGTGGCGGTGTCGCCGTCGAGCGAGGGCCTGGGCAGCGTGCCCGGCCAGGTCAGCTCCAGGGCCTTGCCGCCGCGGTACAGGCGGGCGAGCGGGCCGCCGCCCCCGCCGGAGAAGGTCAGCCCGGCCGCCGTCGCCACCGGCTCCACCGCGCCGTCGGGACGCAGGCGCAGCGTGGTGTCCACGGGCACCCAGCCGGTGGCCTGGCGGACGCGGACGGGGCGGGCGTGCTGTTCGAGGGTGAAGGTGCCGTCCGGGCGGGCGAAGACCTGGCGGGTCTCGCTGCGCATCGACTCGATCTCGACCGGCCGGCCGGTGCGCCTGGCCGTGGCGGTCGCGGCCGTCTCCGGCGCGAGAGGCGCGGAGAGCGCGGGGGGCGCGCTCGCCGCCGGAGGCGCGCCTGCCTCCGGCGGCTCCGCGCCGGCGGGCGGCACCGCCGGGATCGTGAACGCCAAGACAGCCGCGACCAGCCCACGCCCAACCCGCATCGGTCCTCGCATGTCGACCAGAGGTCCGCGCGGGACCAGGCGATCTTCGATTGACGAACGGATTGTCACCCGCGTAATGCCGTACGTCTAGATCTTCTGGCGAAATTCGCCATAAGTTGGGACATGTCTGGAAGGAACCGCCGTCAGCCGTTCGCGGACCCCGTCACCGGGGTGCGGCGGCGAGTTCGGCGACCGCCGCGACGACCAGGTCCACCTCCCGCTCGGTGTTGTAGTAGTGCGGCGACAGGCGCAGGCACCACTCGACGTCCTTGTCCCCGAAGTCGAACTGGGCGAAGTGCCGGAAGCTGAGCGCCGAGTTGACGCCGCGCGCGTCCAGCGCCGCCTTGAACGGTTCCGCCGCCCAGCCCTCGACGGCGAAGGTGACCAGGGCGCCCAGCCGCCGTCCCCGGTCGAGCACGACGGAGTAGGGGAACTCCCAGTCCTCGAACCTGGCCGCCGTCGCGACCGGCTCGTAGCGGCCCGGCTCGGTCCAGCGCGCGCCGTGCATGTCGATGAACAGCGGCTCGTAGCCGGCGTCCAGGACGTGGTCGGCGACGTACAAGAAGCCGGAGCCGCGCGGGAACTTGCGGCACGTGGCGGTGAGCAGGTCGCAGCCGATCTCCTCGACGTCGACCGGGTACTGGCAGGCGTCCACCAGGTAGAGCAGGTCCAGCTCGCGGCAGTGCCGGCCGATCTCGGCGACCGGCTGGACCAGGCCGGAGTTGGTGGGGATGTGGGTGGCGGCCACCAGGCGCGGGCGGTGCCGGCGCATCAGCGCGGCCGCCGAGGTGCACCTCCAGCCGCAGGTGGTCGACCATCGCGGCGAGCACCGGAGCGGGCAGCAGGCCGCACCCGGCGTTGTTGAAGTGCACGACCTCCTCCGCGCCCGGGGTGTCGGCGCGCAGGGCCGCGACGTCCAGAAGCGATTCTGGCGAAGCGCTGGAAGCGCTATCATCGATTCTCATGTCGGACAGTAGCAGTTCGGCCGAGCTGGCGACCAGGATGCGCACGATGATCGACCGGCTCTCGCCCGGCGACCGGCTGCCGAGCAGCAGGGAGCTGATCCGGCGCTACAAGGTCGGCCCCGCCACCGTGTCGCAGGCGATCGCCGCGCTGGCCGCCGAGGGCGTGGTGGTCACCCGTCCCGGCAGCGGCACGTACGTCGCGGCCCCGGCGCGGCGGCGCGCCGGTGTCCCCGACACCGCGTGGCAGAGCGTCACCCTCGCCGACCGGGCCGTGGACACCCGCAGCCTCACCGGCGCGGTCGGCGCGCTGCCCGAGGGCACGATCCTGCTGGACGGCGGCTACCTGCACCGCTCGCTCCAGCCCACCCGCGCCCTGACCGCCGCGCTGGCCCGCGCGGCCCGCCGTCCCGACGCCTGGGACCGCGCCCCGGCCGCCGGCCTGGCCTCCCTGCGCGGCGTGTTCGCCACGATGGCGGGCGGCGGCGTGAGCGCCGAGGACGTCCTGGTCACGGCCGGCGGGCAGAGCGCCCTTTCCATGGCGTTCCGGGCGATCGCCGGGCCGGGCGACCCCGTCCTGATGGAGTCGCCCACCTATCCCGGGGCGATCGCCGCCGCCCGCGCGGCCGGCCTGCGCCCGGTGCCGGTGCCGACGGACGCCGACGGCCTCAAGCCCGACCTGCTGGCCGACGCCTTCGCCCTGACCCGCGCCCGCCTGCTCTACTGCCAGCCGACCTACCACAACCCGACCGGGGCGGTGCTGGCCCCGGGCCGCCGGCGGCAGGTCCTCGACACGGCCCGCGCGGCCGGCGCCTTCGTGATCGAGGACGACTTCGCGCGCCACCTCGGCCACGGCGCGCCGGTGCCGCCGCCGCTGCTGGCCGACGACCGCGACGGCACGGTCGTGCACCTGACCTCCCTCACCAAGCCGGCCGCGCCCAGCCTGCGCATCGGCGCCCTGACCGCCCGGGGCCCGGTCATGGAACGCCTGCGCGCCGTGCGGCTGGTCGACGACTTCTTCGTCGGCCGCCCGTTGCAGGAGGCGGCGCTCGACCTGCTCACCTCCCCCGCCTGGGAGCGGCACGTCCGGTCGCTGGGCGCGGCGCTGCGGGAGCGGTGCGCGACGCTGGCCGCCGCCGTCTCGGCCGAGCTGCCCGGCTGGACCCTCGACCGCGTGCCCGCCGGCGGCCTGCACCTGTGGGTGCGCCTGCCCGGCGGCGCCGACGACGCCGTGGTCGCCGACGCGGCCCGCCGCGACGGCGTCGCCGTCAGCGCCGGCAACCGCCACTTCGCCACCGAGCTCCCGGCGGCCTTCCTGCGTCTCGGCTTCGCCGCGACCGCCGGGCACGCCGAGCTGGCCGAGGCCGTGCGGCGGCTCGCGGAGGTGGACCGCGCTCTGGCGGCGTCCCGGTAGCGCTTCTGGGTCAGCCCTGTGCCCAGGCGGTCGCCGTCCAGGTCAGCGCGTGCGTGGCGGCGGACTTGCGGAGCAGCCTGAGGTGGACGACCTGGTGGTCCTCCGTGACGACGCACAGGCCCATGCCCGTCCGCATGCGGGCGAAGGTGAGCGAGGAGCCGAGCGGGTTGAGGTTCACCGCGTCCACGCAGGCGGCCGGGTCCGCGGGGCCGTCGAGCAGGGCCTCCTGGCCGGTGACGTCCCAGACGGTGAGCTTGGCGACCTGGTCGTCGAAGCAGTCGTAGACGAGGTCGCCGTTGCTGCCGACGGTGACCTTCGGGCCGGTGGGGGTCAGGTCGATGCCGTTCTGGAAGTGCGAGAAGTCGGTGCAGGGCGGGCCGCCGGGGAGGGTGAAGCGCACGTTCTCGTACTCCTTCTCGTACTCCGGCAGGGTCGTGGAGGGCACGGCGGCGGCGGTGGCCCTTATGGGGGTTGTGGCCGGGATCGTGACGGTTACGGCCGGCGGCGGCGCGGTCGTCGTGACGGGTGCGGGGTCGCCGGGACCGGTGAGCGCCAGGGCCGACGCGGTCAGGGCGACGGCGGCGGCGCCCGTCCAGAGGGCGAGGGCCGTCCTGGCCTTGCGCGGGCGGGCCGGACGCGTCGGCGAGCCGCGCGGCGGCACGTAGGTGTGCAGCGTGGACGCCACCGCCGCGGGCAGCCAGGGACCGGCCGCCGCGTCCCCGGCTCCCCCGGCGAGCGCGGCGACCTCCGCCGGGACGGGCCGGTCGGCCGGATCCCTGCTGAGGCAGCGGGCCAGCGGCCCGGCCAGGGCGGGCGGGCATCCGCGCAGGTCGGGCTCCTCGTTGGCGATGCGGTAGAAGAGCACGTCCGCCGGGCCCTCGCCGAACGCGGGCCGTCCGGTCAGGGCGAAGACGGCGAGCTGGCCCAGCGCGAACACGTCCGTGGCCGAGGTCACCGGCAGGCCCCTGACCTGTTCGGGGGTCATGAACGCCGGGGTGCCGACGCGCATGCCCGTGTGGGTGAGGCAGGTGGCGTCCACGGCGCGGGCGATGCCGAAGTCGATCACCTTGGGCCGGTCCTCGGCCAGCAGCACGTTCGAGGGCTTGAGGTCCCGGTGGACCAGCCCGGCCGCGTGGATGCCGACCAGCGCCTCGGCGACCCCCGCGATCAGCCGCCGGACGGTGGCCGGCGGCAGCGGGCCGTGCTCGGCCACGGCCTGGTGCAGGGAAGGCCCGCAGATGTACGCCGTGGCCAGCCAGGGGACGGCGGCGTCGGGGTCGGCGTCCACCACGGGGGCGGTGAAGGCGCCCTGCACCCGCTGCGCCGCCTGCACCTCGTGGCGGAACCGGCGGCGGAACTCCGGGTCGGCGGCGTACTCGGGTTTGACGACCTTCAGGGCCAGGAGACGGCCGCCCGGCGAGACGGACAGGTAGACCCGGCCCATCCCGCCCTCCCCCAGCCGGGCGCGGAGCGGGTACCCGGCCACCGACGTGGGGTCGTCCGGGGAGAGGGGAGGGAACTTCGTCGCCATCGGGACTCCAGAGCCGGTACGGAGGTCGTCCGCGTGGACCCGGGGGCGGCCGATCGGGCCCCACCCGGCGTCGCACGGGTTCATTGTCGGCCCGCCGAGGCGTACGGCGCCTGTCCTGTATTCGTCCCACAGCGTGTGTGGTGCGGGCGGACGTCAGCGGACGGCGATGGCCTCCTCCACGAGCGCCACGGCGGCGCGCGGGTCGGCGACCTCGATCACGAGCCGGGCGTAACGTTCGTCGGCCAGCTCGATGACCACGGCCTTGGCGGCGTCGTGCACGTCCCAGAAGACCTTCTCACCGTTGAGGTGGAACGTTCCGGCCGTGATGACGCCGGGCAGGTGGGCGCCGGGCGCGCGCAGCCCCTTGGGGTCGCCGACGATGCCGGGGTCGGCGGTGGCGCCGCGCACGTTGGCCAGCGGGATGACCAGCCGGCTCTTCAACGCCCACAGTTTGTCCAGGCCCTCGATCTCCACGACCAGCGCCTGTCCGTCAATGCTGATCCTCGCCATGTCATGCTCCTTGGTGGTGGTGGGTGAGCCGGTGGGCCAGAGCGGCGCCGGCTCGGTCGATGTCGGTGCTCGCGGTCCCCGCCCTGGCCCGCAGCCGCAGGCCGAGGAGGGCCGCGGTGAGCGCGAAGGCCAGGTCGTCCTCGGTGCCCTCGCTCCCGGACGCCGCCGTGGCGGCCTGGTCGAACGCGGCCAGCACGGCGGCGAGCCGGTCGGCGACCTCGCGGTCGACCGGCGCGCGTTCGACCGCGGCCAGCAGCAGCAGGTTGAGGCCGACCTCGGCGGCCGGCTCGGCGGCGGCCACGCGCAACGCCTCGGCCAGGTCGCCGGCGGCGGCGATCCGGTCGATCAGCGGGTTGACGTCGTGCTCCAGGGACCAGCTCAGCGCGGCCTGGTAGAGACCGCGCTTGCTGCCGAAGGTCTTGTACAGGCTGTTGCGGTGGACGCCGAGGTGGGTCACCAGCTCGTCCATGGAGATGCCGTCGTAGGACCGGGTCGAGAACAGCTCCGCCGCCGCCCGTACCACGGTGGCCTCGTCGAATCCTCTTGGTCGTCCCATGCCTCGATCGTAGACAATAAAGGAACGTTCAGTCAAGAACGTTCATTCCTAAACTCCCGAGACGTGCGCCCCGACCGCACTGGGAGGATCGGGTCATGTCCGAACTGCACCGGCGCACAGCGGCCCTCGTCTCCGAAGCCGGCTACCGCGACGACGAACCGATCGTGGCCGGGATCCACCGGCGCGGCGCGCCGCCCGTCCTCGTGGCGCGCGGGGTGACCGCCTCCGGTGCCCCGATGAGCGCCACAACCGTCCTCTATGCCGCGTCGCTGTCGAAGCAGATGACCGCGGCGTGCGCGGCGCTGCTGGTCAGAGACGGGGTGCTGGACGTGGAGTCGCCCCTGTCGGGGTGGTTGCCGGGCTTGCCGGGGTGGGCCGGCGCGATTCGGATCAGGCACCTCGTCCACCACACGGCGGCCCTTCCGGCGGACGCCGAGATCGACGCGCTCCAGGGCTCCGCCGACCGCACCACGCCGGGCATCCTCGCGGCCCTCACCCGCTTCCCGGCCCTGGACCGCCCGCCGGGCACCGGGCACGTCTACTCCAACGCCGGGTACGTCTGCGTGGCGGCGGTGCTGGAACGAGCGTCCGGCCTGACCTTGCCCGATCTCGCCCGCCGCCGGCTCTTCGCTCCCCTGGGGATGACCGGCACCCGCTTCTGGCCGGGCCCGGACCCCATGCCGGCGGGCGCCGCGCCGCTCGTCCGCCTCCGTCCCGCGCCTTTGTCACTCGGGGACGGGGGCGTGTGGACGACCCTCGGCGACCTACTGCGCTGGAGCCAGGCACTGAACGCGGATGAACTCGGCGTCTCACCGCTCATGCAGACCCCGGGACGGCTCGACGACGGGACGCCGATCGACTACGCGTGGGGAATGGGCGTACGGTCACATGTCGGACATGTCGTCTACCGCCACGGCGGAGGCTGGACCGGACTGCGCGCCCTGCAGGCCCGCATCCCCGACCTAGACGTGAGCGTCGCACTCATCGCGACCCGCGACGACACCGACCGCCGGATACCGCTCCTCGAATCCCTCCTCGAAGCAGCGCTCCAAGCCCCCTGAACCGGAACGCCCCCCGCACGGACGGTCGCGACCGACGAAACGCTGGACCCAGCGGCGGCGGGACAGCAGGCCCCACACCCCCGACCCGCCGCCAAATGCCCGGGGCGGGTTCACAGGTGGCGCGCCCGCCGCAGAACAGGCGACTGCGCGCTTGGTCTAGGTTTGGGCGGGTGCGGGTTGTTTCGGTGAACGCGTGGGGTGGGGCCATGTTCGGTGAGCTGGCGCCCTGGGTGGCGGGGTGCGGCGCCGACGTGCTGTGCCTGCAGGAGGTGACGCGCACGCCCGGCCTGCGCGGCTGGACCAGGTTCGACGACGCCGAGCGGTCCCTGCCGCAGCGGGCCGACCTGCTGGCCGACGTCGGCTCGCGCCTCCCCCGCCACCAGCCGCTGTTCGCCGTCAGCGACTCCGGCCCGGTCCAGGACGAGGAAGGCGGCTCGCACCGGCAGGACTTCGGGGTCGCCACGTTCGTCGCCGAGACGCTGCCCGTCGTCGGCGTGCGGTCCGCGTTCGTGCACGGCGGCTACGTCGAGCACCACGACGGGTGGCCGGCCGGCGACCGGCCGCGCGCCGCCCTGGCCGTACGCGTCTTCGACCGCCCGGCGCGGCGGTTCGTCACCGTCGTGAACCTGCACGGCCTGCGGGACGCGAGCGGCAAGGCCGACACCCCGGCCCGCCGCGCCCAGGCCGGACGGCTCGCCGCCCTGGTCGCCGGCGCGCGCGAGGACGGCGACCTGACCGTGGTGTGCGGCGACCTCAACCTCCTGCCGGGCAGCGAGACGTTCCGGATCCTGGCCGGGCTGGGCCTGCGTGACCTGGTCGGCGACGCCGACACCAGGACCTCCCGCTACCGCAAGCCCGTGCGGCACGCGAGCTACCTGCTCGTCTCCGACCCCGCCGCCGTCAAGGAGTTCGAGGTGGCGACCGCCCCCGAGGTCTCCGACCACCGCGCCCTGATCCTCGACCTCTAGCCCCGTTCTCCGCACCTGGACGATCGTCTGATCTTTCAAGGGCACGGAGTCTTCTGGGCGGTGGCTGCCGTCAACCCTTGCGTTCGTGATCGTAGGCGGCCTGGGCCGCGGCGACGGCGGCGCCGTGTCGCTTGGCCCAGTCGGTGAGTTCCAGCAGCGACTTGTGGAGTTCCCGGGCCATCTCCGTCAGCGTGTACTCGACCTTGGGCGGAACGACCGGATGGACGGTGCGTACGAGCAAGCCGTCCCGCTCCAGCTTGCGCAGCTTGAGCGTGAGCATGCGCCTGCTGATTCCGTTGATCGAGCGTTCCAGCTCCGTGAACCGGACGGGACCCTGCGCAGCGGCCACCAGGATGCCGATGCTCCACTTCCCGGAGACGTGATCGAGGACCTCCGAGACCGGGCACGCCTCGCGGGCCAGGGCTGACACATCGATGTGACTCTGGGACATGAAAGTGCCTTCTTCCGCCGGGCTCGACAGTCACCAATCATGTACTCCGTATCAAATCGTGCACCGAACCGGAAGGCAGCCCCATGATCCAGGAACTCGCAGACCGCACCGCGATCGTGGACACCGTCATCGCCTACGCGACAGCCCTGGACACCAGGGACTGGGAGACCCTGGGCGCGCTGTTCACCGACGACGCCTGCTGGGAGTACAGCGGTTCGGGCGAACGGCTCCGCGGGCCTGAGGCGATCACTGCCAGGATCAGCACCAGCATGGAGCGATTCGACGCCACCCATCACCTGAACGGCAACCATGTCGCCACAGTGCACGGCGACGAGGCCGAGCACACTTGCTACTACCAAGCCCAGCATGTCCGCCTCGGTCTGCCCGATGGCGAGAAGTTCCTTGCCGGGGGTCGCTACGACGACCGGCTGCGCCGCACCCCGGACGGCTGGCGCTTCACCCACCGCAGGATCATCAGCGTCTGGAGCGAGGGAAACCCCGCCGTGATCACGTCCTGACGGCAGGCTGCGAAGATCCACATGTGCGGTGAACGGGTCTAGCCGGACGCGGTGGTCTTCCGCACGCGGGAGGTCTCGGCGGAGAGCGGCGTGCCGTCCTGGCCGAGCGGGTGCAGCCGGGGCAGCTCCCGCCCCTGGCCGTCGACCAGGACGGAGTGCGGCTCGTCCGGCGCGAAGGCATGGCGCTCGCCCCATTGGCGCAGGGCGACGACGGCGGTGAAGAGGTCCTGCCCGGCCTCGGTGAGCCGGTAGGCGTGCCGCCTGCCGTCGGCGGCGCTCCTGTCGAGGATGCCGTGCTCGACCAGCTTGCGGAGCCGGTCGGTGAGGATGTTGCGGGCGATCCCCAGCCGCTGATGGAACTCGGTGAAGGTGGTGGCGCCGTCCATCGCGTCACGGACGATCAGCAGGCTCCACCGGTCGCCGACCAGGTCGACGGCGCGCGCGACCGGGCAGGCAGGGTCGGTCCAGGCGTTTCCCGCAGCGAGTGTGACGTCCACCGGGCCCTCCGATCAGTTGCAATTCGAAACCATTATGCCCTAACCTCCGATCGGTTGCATATTGAAACTGATTGGGGAGTGACATGTCGCCAGGACTGACCGGAAGGCAACGGATCGTGCTCGCGCTGGTGTGCGCGGTGGCCGTGTCGCCCGTCTACGGCATCCAGCCCGTCCTCCAGGCCGCGGGCCGGGACCTCGGGCTGGCGGACGGATCACTGGGCTGGCTGGTCGCCGCCGGCCAGATCGGCTATCTGGCGGGGCTGGTGCTGCTCGTCCCGCTCGGTGACCTGTTCGACCGGCGCCGGCTCATCACGGTCCACCTGCTGCTGACTGCGGTGGGCGCCGGGGTGGCCGCCGTGGCGCCCGGCGGCGGCCTGGCGATCGCGGGCCTGGCCCTCGCCGGGCTGTTCGCCGTGGTCGTCCAGGTCACGGTGGCCTACGTCGCCGCCGTCTCACCGCCCGGCGAGCGCGGCCGCAACATCGGCACGGTCACCTCGGGCGTGGTGGCCGGGATCCTCGGGGTCCGGTTGGTCGCGGGCCTACTGGGCGAGCTGGCCGACTGGCGGGCGGTCTACCTGGTCATCGCCGCGTTGTGCGTGCTGCTCGCGTTCGCCGCCCGTCTGGTCCTCGACGCCGACGTCCGGCGTCCCGGGGTCTCGTACGGCCGGTCGCTGTCGTCGCTGGGCCGGCTGGTGGCCGGGGACCGGCTCCTGCTCAGCCGGGGGCTGATCGCGTTCTTCCTGTTCGCCTCCTTCGGCACGTTGTGGAGCGGGCTGGCGCTGCCGCTCGGCGCCGCGCCGTGGCACCTCGGCACCACCGAGATCGGGCTGTTCGGGCTCGCCGGGCTCACCGGCGCGCTGGGCGCGGCCCGGGCCGGCCGCTGGGCCGACCGGGGCCTGGCGTCCTCGGTCACCGGCTGGTCGCTGGCGCTGCTGGCCGCCTCGTGGCTGCTGACCGCCCAGGCGGGGTGGTCGTTGTGGCTGCTGATCGCCGGCGTGGTCGTGCTCGACTTCGCCGTGCAGGCCGTGCACGTCAGCAGCCAGCACCTGCTCACCACCGCGCGTCCCGACCGGAGCAGCGGGGTCATCGGCGCGTACATGGCCTGCTACTCCCTCGGCTCCGCGCTCGGCGCGATCACCACCACCTGGGCCTACAGCCTCGCGGGATGGCCGGCCGCCTGCCTGCTCGGCGCGGCCTACGCCGCGCTCGGGCTCGGCGTCGCCGTCTCGACGCGGCGGCTCACCGCCGCGCCGGCGGCACGCGCGTCCGCCTCGGCCTGAACGGGGTCAGGAAAGGTCGAGGATCGGCACGAGCTGCTCCTCCTCGTACGCCAGATGCGCTTCGAGCTCGTCGGTCAGCCGCTCGATCTCCGCGCGCACCCGCACCGGGTCGTCACCGGACAGGGCCTCCTTCAGCTCCGCCACCAGCACGCTCACGCGCTCGTGCTCCACGGCCAGCCGCTCGATCACCGGGGCGAGCGCGGGATGCCGCTCGGCCAGCGCCGGGAACATCATGGTGTCCTCGCCGGTGTGATGGTGGTGCAGCCCCTGGCACATGGTCAGGCAGTTGACGCGCAGCTGCACGCCCAGGCCGGGGCGTCCGGTGTCGGCCAGCTCCTTGCGGATCAGCGCGAGCTCGCGGCGGAAGCCGTCGTGCACCAGCTTGAGGTACGCCCCGCCGGAGGGCGCGGACGACCGGGGCGGCCCCGGCACCACCTTCAGCGCGACGACGGGGATGATCCGGGTCGTCTTGGCCTGGTAATCGGCCCAGCCGGGGTCGCTCTCCACGGCGCGGGCGAAGGCGGCGTCCCGTTCGGCCCCTTCCAGGATCTCCGCCTCGACGTCGAAGACGAAGACGCCGCTCTCGACGGTGGCACGGGGGTCGGCGCGCAGGTTGTGGTACCAGGCGGGGTTCCTCGGCGCCCCGCCGGCGGAGGCGATGACCAGCATGCGCTCGCCGCCGTCCGGCAGGTAGCCGAGCGGGGTGGTGTGGGGCTTGCCCGAACGGGCGCCGGTCGTGGTGAGCAGGAGCAGTCTCGCTCCCTCGAAATAGCCGCCGACCTGGCCGTTGTTGGCGCGGAACTCGTCGATGACCTGCTTGTTGAAATCCACTCTTCTCCATGGATGATGGTCTCTGCTCTGACGTGCTGAGGAGGAGAAGAGGAAGCGGCGGGCCGCGCGCCCGCCGGGCGATCACGCCAGGGCCGGGCTGCTTTCTGGTGCGTGGCCCAAGGCCGACCCGGCAGTCACGGGGGTGACGCTACTTCATCAAGATATTTTTCGCAAAGCCGACAAACCTCCAGGCCGGGTCCGCGGTGGTCCGGCGTCGGCACGATCGCGCGCCGGCGCCGGACCTCACCACCTCCCGTGGAGGCGCCCGCCGCGATTACTCGGCGTAGGGCTGGTCCTCGCCCTGCTCGCTGTAACCCAGGCTCCAGACGTAGCCGTCGGGGTCGGCGAAGGTGCCGCCGTACCCGCCCCATGGCAGGGCGCCGGCGGGCTTGAGGATGGTGGCGCCGGCCTTCTCGGCCTCCTCCATGATCTCGTCCACCCGCGCCTCGCTGCGGACGACATAGGTGAGCACGACCCCGCTGAACCCGCTGCCCTCCGGGCTCAGCCCGATCTGGCCGGCCAGGCCCTCGCGGCCGTAGAAGCCGACGGGCGAGGCGCCGTCGGACTCGAAGAACACCGAGATGCCGTAGTCGTTCTGGATCTTCCAGCCCAGGCCCTCGGTGTAGAACCGCTTGGCCGCCTCCATGTCGCGGACGGCGAGGAGGATAGAGCTGACGTGCGCTTTCATGCCGTGTCTCCTTGGTGCTTCAGACGTTCTCCGACGATGAGAGCAACGCTACGGAGGAGGCCCGGCCGGGCGCTTCTCGAATCCTGACCGGTTGGACCGGCCTTGAGAAACGTACGGCGGGAGCCATGACTTCTGTCATCGCCCACCGGTGACTGCGACGTCTACGCCGGATCCGCCGGCTCCGACAGGATCGGACCATGACGAACGACGCGCAGCGCACCACCCCCAACTGGACCCTCGGCCTGGCCACCGGCATCGCGATCGGCATGGGCCTCGGCCTCACCCTGCACAACATCCCGCTGGGGCTCGCGCTGTCGCTCTGCCTGGGCGCGGCCCTCGCCTACGCACTCCCCTCGAAGGGCACGCAGGACCAGCAGTGATCCCCCGCACACGAACGACGGGCCCCCGCGATCTCGCGGGGGCCCTTTCTCGTTGCCGCGGCTTCTCCGGACGGTGATTTGACGAGCGTCCCCCAATTGTACGAGGATCCCGAACTGTACGTAATTTCCGGACAATCGTATGAAGGTGGACATGAGACGCCGATCCGGCCTGATCCTCGCCCTGCTCGCCCTCTCCCAGCTCATCACCTCCCTCGACTTCAACATCGTCTTCGTCGCCCTCCCCCGGATCGGCGCCGACCTGGACTTCTCCCCGCAGACCCTGCAGTGGGTGGCCAGCGCCTACGCCGTCGCGTACGGCGGGTTCCTGCTGCTCGGCGGCCGGGCGGCCGACCTGCTCGGCCACCGCCGGATGTTCGTGGGCGCGCTGGCGCTGTTCGCGCTCGCCTCCCTGGCCGGCGGCCTGGCGCAGGGCCCCGGGGCGCTGGTCGCCGCGCGGGCCGCGCAGGGACTGGGCGGCGCGCTGCTGTTCCCGGCCACGCTGGCGCTGGTCAACACCGGTTTCGCCGAGGGGACGGCGCGCAACGGGGCGCTGGCGGTGTGGAGCGGCGCCGGAGCCAGCGGGCTGGCGCTCGGGTCCCTGCTCGGCGGCCTGCTCACCGGCGCCTGGGGCTGGGAGGCGGTCTTCTACGTCAACGTGCCGCTCGCCGTCGTCGCGATCGCCGGAGCCTGGCTGCTGCTGCCCGCCGACGGGGCCCGCGCGCGGGGCCGCCGGTTCGACGTCCCGGGCGCGGTGCTGGCCACCGGCGGCGTCAGCCTGCTCGCCTACGCGCTCATCCAGGGCCCCGAGTCGGGGTGGAGCTCGCCGCTGATCACCGGCGGGTTCGTGCTGGCCGCCGTGCTGCTGGCCGCCTTCGTCGCGGTCGAGAAGGCGGGCGCCGACCCGCTCATGCCGCTGCGGCTGTTCGGCAACCGGAGCCTCAGCTCGGCCGTCGCGGTCATCCTGGTCTTCGGCGCCACGTTCAACGCGCTGCCGTACTTCCTGACCGTCTACTTCCAGACCGTGCTCGGGTACGGCGCCGTGGCGACCGGGCTGGCGTTCCTGGTGCCGTCCCTGCTGATCGCGCTGGGCACCCAGCTCGGCGGGCGGCTGGCCGGACGGATCGGGATGCGGGTGACGCTGCTTCTCGGCACCGTCGGCGGGGCGGCGGGCACCGCGCTGCTGGCGACGGGGATCAGCGCCGACGGCTCGTACTGGGGTGTGCTGCCCGGCATCGTCGTGTCGGGCGTCAGCCAGGGCCTCACCTGGACCGGGATGTGGATCGCCTCGGCCACCGGCGTGGCGGCGGGCGAGCAGGGGATCGCCTCCGGCATGGCCTCCACCGCGCTCCAGGTCGGCGCGGCGCTCGGGCTCGCGGTGCTGGTCGCGGCCGGCGGGGTGGGCGAGGCCACCGGCCCCGCGCTCGCCTCGGGGATGCGCACGGCGGTGCTCGTCGCGGCCGCGGGCATGCTGCTCGGGACGGTCGTCGCCCTCACCTTCGCCCGCCACCGCGCCACCGCCGCCCCGCTCCCCGCCTGACCTGTGGCGCGTGGGCTCAGCGCTGGCGCAGGCGGTCGTAGAGCAGGCAGATCGCGCCCGATTCGGTGGTCGTCAGGTCGGTCAGCGACCAGTGCGTGGCGGGCAGTCCGTCCTCGAACAGCCGGGCACCGCCGCCGGCCACCTCGGGGCAGAGCGTGATGCTGAGCCGGTCCAGCGCGTCCGCCTCCAGCAGGGCCCTGATGACGCTGCCGCTGGCCAGGACGACGACGTCCCCGCCGGCCTGCTTCCTGAGCCGCTCGACCTCCGCGGCGGGGCCGGTCTCGGCCAGGCGGGAGTTCTGCCACGGCGCGTCCGTCAGGGTCGAGGAGAAGACGATCTTCTCGGTCTCGTCGAGCCACTGGGCGAAGGCCCGGTCGCGGGGGTCGGCGTCCTCGTCCCCGGCGACCGCCGGCCAGAAGGAGCCGAAGCCCTCGTAGTTCCTGCGGCCGAGCAGGACGGTGGTGGCCGCGCCGGTCACCCGGATCATGTGGTCGCGGGCGCCGTCGCTGAGGGCGTGCGGGACGATCCAGCTCATGTCGTACTCGCCGCCCGGGCCGCTGACCCGGCCGTCGAGGGACAGCGAGATGTTGCCGACGACCCTGCGGCCCTGGACGGTGTCGTGCTGCGTCATGTCCGACTCTCCTGGTGAGGTGTTGGTTGCGATGGGCACGATCCTGCCGTCCGGGCGGGCCGGGAACATCGGCCACCTGGCAGAGATCCCGCCGGGCCCCTGGCCTGTTTGCTGGCATACTTCGGGCGATGTCTGATGTCCGTCATGTTCCGGCAGAGTTGTCGTCGTTCGTGGGCCGGGCCGAGGAACTGGCGGCGGCCGGCGAGGCGGTGACGGCCGGGCGGGTCCTGACCCTGACCGGGCCCGGCGGGTGCGGCAAGACCCGGCTGGCGATGCGCCTGTGCCGGGCGGCGTCCGGGGCGTGGCCGGACGGCGTGTTCTGGGTCGGCCTGGAGCAGGAGACCGACGGCGGCCAGGCCGGCCGCCGGATGGCCGCCGCGCTGGACGTCCCGCTGCCCGCCGACCGGGACCCGGTGCCGGTGCTGGCCGCCGCGCTGCGCGAGCGCGAGCTCCTCGTCGTGCTCGACAACTGCGAGCACGTGCTGGACGACGCGGCCGGCGTCGTCGCCGCCGTTCTGGCCGAGTGCCCGCGGGTGGCGGTGGTCGCCACCAGCCGGTCCAGGCTCGGCGTGCCCGGCGAGCGGGTGTGGCCGGTGCCGCCGATGAGGCTGGCCGACGCGCTGGAGCTGTTCCTCGAACGCGTCCGCTCCGCCGCCCCGGACGCGGCCGGAGCGGCCGAATCGCAGGCCAGACGGATCTGCGACCGGCTCGACCGGCTGCCCCTCGCGCTGGAGCTGGCGGCCGGCTGGGCGGGCGCGCTGTCGCTGACCCAGATCGCCGACTCCCTGAGCGCCCCCTACGCCCTCCTGGACGGCGGCGCGCGGACCACCCCCTTCCGCCAGCGCACCCTGCAGGCGTCGATGAGCTGGAGCCACGACCTGCTGGACGACGACGAGCGGGTGCTGTTCCGGCGCGCCGGGGTGTTCGAGCCGGGCTTCACCGCCGACGCCGTCACCCGTCTGGCCGAGCTCGGCGGGCCGAGCGCCGGACGCCTGCTCAGGGCGTTGCGGGGGCTGATCGACAAGTCGCTGGTGGTGGCCGACACGACCGGCCCGGTGGCCCGGTACCGGATGCTCGGGGTGGTGCGGGCGTACGCGCTGGACCGCCTGGCGGCGGCGCGGGAGGAGACCGCCGCGCGCGACCTGCACCTGGACGTCCACGCGTCGTTGCCCGCGGAGCTGGCGCCGCTGCTGGAGACCGACAAGGACGCCTGGCGGGCGCGGTTGGGCGCCGCCTACCCCAACGTGCGGGCCGCGATCGAGTGGGGGCTGTCGCGTCCGGACCCGGCGCGGGGGCGGCGCCTGGCCGCGGACTGCGCGTGGCTGTGGCATCTGGAGGGACGCGGCGCCGAGGGGGCCGCGCTGCTGCGCCGGGCCGCGGCGCTCGGCGCGGACGAGCGCAGCCCGCTCCAGGCCCGGGTCCTGACGGCGCTGGCGCTCGTGCTCAACACCGCCGAGCCGGGGATCGAGGCGTTCGAGGTGGCGCGGGCGGCGCGGGACCTGGCCGAGGCGGCCGGCGCCCCGGAGGCCGCCCGCCCGGCCGGGCCGCTGATCGCGCTCGGCCTGCTGGCGACGGGCCTCCCCGAGGCGCTGGCCGAGGCCCGCGCGGTGCGGGACGAGGCCGTCCGGGCCGGGGACGAGTTCGTCGCCGACAGCGCCGAGGCGATCGCCGGCCTGGTGCACGTGCTCGGCGACGACTACCGGCGGGCGATCGAGTGCTTCGAGCGGGCTGTGGAGCGGCTGGTGGCGCGCGGCGACCGCGGCGTGGCCTCCTTCGCGCTGGGCTGGTGGGCGCTGGCCGCCGCCCGGTCGGGCGCGCTGGAGCGGGCCGCGGAGCTGGCCGGACGGGCCGTCGAGACCGCGGAACCGCTGCGTGACCTGCACTGGACCGGCTCGGCCCGGGTCGTCCTGGCGGAGATCCGCATCCTGCAGGGCCGCCTGGACGAGGCCGCCGCCGCCCTGGAGCCCGTGGCCCGGCTGATCGACGGGCTCGGGCGGCTGCCGTTCATCACCGGGTGGGAGCGTTGCCAGGCGATGCTCGCGCTCGGGCACGACCGGCCGGGCGAGGCGGTGGAGTGGTGCTGGCGGGAGGGCCGCTGGCAGGAGGAGCCGGACGCGGCGTGGCTGGCGCCCGACACCCAGCTCGTGCTGGCGGCGGCGCTGCGCCTCTCGGGCGCGGAGCCTGCGGCAGAGCGACTGCTGGACGCCCTGTCGCGGTCGCCGGTCACCGCGCGCATGCCGCGCGTGCGCGCCGGGGTGCTGGACGAGCTGGCACTGCTGTCCCACGACAGCGACCCGGAACGCGCGCTGCGGCTGCACCACGAGGCCCTGCGCATCCACGCCGACCATGACCTCGTGCTCGGCCTGGTGGCCGGCCTGGAGTCGCTGGCGCTGCTGGACCTGCGTCGCGGCGCCGTCAGGACGGCCGGGGTGCTGGCCGGGGCCGCCGAGCGGGCACGCGCGGACCTCGGGGCCGCGCCCCGCCCCCTCCCGGCCGCCGACGGCGAGGAGTGCCGCGAACTGCGCGCGGCCGTCGAGCGGGGACGCGCCATGGACCTGGACACGGCGGTCGCCCACGCCACCCGCGCGCGGGGGCCGCGCCGCCGGCCCAAGTCCGGGTGGGAGAGCCTGACCCCGGCCGAGCGGTCGGTGGCCGGGCTGGCCGCCGAAGGGCTGTCCAACCCGGAGATCGCCGCCCGGCTGTTCGTCAGCCGGGGCACGGTCAAGACCCACCTGGCGCACGTCTACGCCAAGCTCCAGGTCGCCAACCGCACCGAGCTGGCCCGCGCGACCGCCGCCCGCCCCGCCGGCGAGGGCGACGAGGTCAGGCGTCCGGGTTGAGTTCGCGGCGGATGGCCTGGCTCGCCGCGCGGTGCTCGGCCGCGGCGGCCGGGTCGCTCTCGTCGAGTACGGCCGCGATGCCCTCGTGGGCCAGGGCCTCCTTGTGCCGCGCGCCCACCTTGGGCGCCAGGTCGAGGGCCTGGCGGTGCAGGCGCAGCGCCTCCTCCGGCAGGCCGGCCAGGCGGCAGGTCTCGGCGTAGCCGTAGAGGAAGTGCACCTTCCAGTGCTCCTCGAACAGCTCGTCCAGGAGGGCGAACGCCTCCCGGTGGCTGTCCAGCGCCTCCTCGTGGCGGCCCATCTGGCGCAGGGCGACGCCCAGGCAGTTGAGGCACCACGCCTCGTTGTGCTTGTGGCCGTCCTCGCGGGCCAGCTCCAGGGCCTGGCTCAGGTGCTGCGCGGCCTCGCCGGGCTCCTCGTGGACGATCGCCATGCCGAGGGTGATCCGGGCGGTCAGCGTGGCCGGCCAGCCGGGCTCGCCGTGCGTCTGCGTCAGCACGTCGCGGGCCAGCCGGGCGGCCTCCTCCCGGCGTCCCAGTTGCAGCATCGCCCACGCCTCGTCGGCGGCGGCGTGGGCCGCGCCCGTCGGGCAGCCGGCGCCGGCGTAGAGCCGGGCCGCCTGCCGGAACAGGTCGAGCGGCTCCTCGACGTGGCCCTCGTCCCAGCTCAGGTAGCCGCGGCGCATCATCAGGTCCGCCGCGGAGCGGGCGTCGCCGGCCTGGGACACCAGGGGGGCCGCCGCCTCGTACGCGGCCCCGGCCTCGGCCATGCGGCCCGCGTTGTAGCGGGCGAAGCCCAGGTCGCTGTGCGCCTCGGCGAGCTGCCACGGGTCGCCCAGGCGTTCGGCCGCCGCCAGCGACCGTTCGAAGAGCACGTTGAGGTGGGTGGTGCCGCAGCGCCGGGCGAAGAACGCGCGCATGAAGCGGGGCAGCTCGCACGCGTGGGCGTCGGCGCCGGTGGCGACCGCCACCTCGAAGGCGCCCATGAGGTTGGTGTACTCCGCGCCGAACCAGCCCAGCGCCGCGTGCTTGCTGCCGAAGGCCGGCAGGGCGGCCGGCGGGCTGCCCGCGGACGCGGCCCGGCTGCCCGACTCGTACGGCATCGCGGCGTCGGCGGCGGCCGCCGCGTGCACGTAGTAGTCGAGCACCCGGCCCAGCGCCTGCTCCCGCTCGGCCGGCGTGTCCTGCTCCTCGGCGGCCCGGCGCGCGTGCTGGTGGACGAGGTCGTGCAGCGTGTACCGGCCGGGCGAGGGCTGCTGGACGAGGTGGGCGTCGAGCAGGTCCTCCAGCATCGCCCGCGCGTCGCGCAGCGGCACCCCGGCCAGGGCGGCGGCCACGTAGTCGTCGAAGGAGGACCCGGACAGCAGGCCCAGCAGCCGGAACAGGCGGCGCTGGGCCCGGTCGAGCTGGCGTACGGACATGGCGAAGGCGGTGTCGAACTCGCTCGGCCCCTCGGCCATGCGCTCGACCAGGATGCCGACGGTCCAGCCGGGCCGGTGGCGCAGCCGGGCCCCGGCCAGCCGCAGGGCCAGCGGCAGGTGGCCGCACAGCCGCAGCACCTCGGCCGCCGCCTCCGGGTCCTGGGCCAGCCGCCCGTCGGGCCCGCTGGGGTCGCCGCTGGCGCGGGCCAGCAGCTCGGCGCTCTCCTGGGGGGTGAGCACGTCCAGCGAGACGGGCGGCACCTCCTCCAGGCCCAGCAGCCGGTTGCGGCTGGTGATCAGGGCGACGGACTCGCCCGCGCCGGGCAGCAGCATGCGGACCTGGTCGGCGCCGGCGGCGTTGTCGAGGACCACGACGGCCCGCCGTCCGGCCAGCTCGGCCCGCCAGCAGGCGGCCAACGGCTCGATGCCGCCCTCCTGCGGGATCTTCTCCGAGGGCACGTCGAGCGCGGCGAGCAGCGACCGCAGCGCGGGGTCGGGGTCGAGCGGTTCCCGCCCGTCGGTGAACCCGTGCAGGTCCAGGTAGAGCTGGGCGTCGGGGTAGTCGGCGGCGAGCCGGTGCGCGGCGTGCACGGCCAGGCACGTCTTGCCGACGCCGGCCATGCCGTCCACGGCGACCACCCGGCTCTGCGCGACCGCGGCGAGCACGGCGTCGAGATGGGCCTCGCGCCCGGTGAAGTCGGGCACGTCGCGCGGCAGGTCGTTGCGCGGCGGACGGGGAGCGCCGGCGGGCGCCGAGGGCGGCTGGACCTGGCGGCTCGCCTTGGGCGGCGCCGGAAGGGGGTTGGCCGCCCGGTCCCACAGCGGGCGCAGCGGGCGCGGGTCGCGCTTGACCAGGCGGCACAGCTCGATCACCGCGGCCCACGGCGGCACCGACTGGCCGCTGAGGTAGCGCGACAACGACGACGAGCTGAGGCCCGTCTCGCGGGCGAGCGCCCGTACGCCGTGCCCGGAGAGCTCCTGGAGCAGGCGCAGCCGGGTGGCCAGCTCGTCCTGGGGGTCCGCCGTCTGCTGTCGAGTCACGCGTTCCTGCCTCTCTGTCCCGTCGCGGAAGAAACTTACCGGGACGAATCGCCGCAGGCCAACGGCGTTCCGGCTGTCCCACGGTGTCCCACGGGCATCGTGGCGGCGGGCCCGACGCGCTGAGATGGAGTCACGCCCCGGGGGACGGGGCGCCGACCAGGGAAAAGGGAGAACCACCATGCAGTCCCGAATGAAGAACCCGGCCTCCGTTCTGCCCGGCGCGATGCAGTCGATCCAGGAGCTGTTCAAGGCGGTGCACGCCGGCGGGGTGGACGCCGCCACGCTGGAGCTGGTGCACCTGCGGATCAGCCAGATCAACGGATGCAGCGCCTGCGTGGACGCGGGCGTCAAGGGCGGCCGCAAGGCCGGGGTGAGCGAGGACCGGCTGGCCACGGTGGCCGCCTGGCGGGAGGCCCCGTACTTCACCGAGGAGGAGCGGGCGGCGCTGGAGCTGGCCGAGGCCGCCACGCGCCTGGCCGACCGGCCCGACGCGGTCAGCGACGAGGTCTGGGACCGGGCCGCCACCTACTACGACGAGAAGCAGCTCGCCGCGATCGTGCTGATGATCGGCGTGACGAACCTGTTCAACCGGCTCAACGCCAGCACCCGGCAGATCGCCGGCGCGTGGGGCTGAGCGACACCACCCCACAAAACGGCCAGTACTAGCATTCACCCCACACACAAGGAGATTTCACCATGAGCACCACGAAGAACACCGACGCGTCCGGCAAGGGTTTCGAAGGCTTCACCGAGGACGAGCGCGCGGCGATGAAGGCGCACGCCAGCGAGCTGAAGAAGGCCGCGCGGCGCGGTGGGAAGGCGTCGGCCGCCGACGGCGAGCGCGACGTGCTGGAGAAGATCGCCGAGATGGCCGAGGACGACCGGGTGCTGGCCGAGGCGGTGCACGCCATCATCAGGGCCGCCGCCCCGGACCTGACGCCGAAGACCTGGTACGGCATGCCGGCCTACGCCAAGAACGGCAGCGTCGTGTGCTTCTTCAAGCCCGCCGCGAAGTTCAAGTCCCGCTTCGCCACCCTCGACTTCAACGACGGGGCGAGCCTGGAGGACGGCGCCATGTGGGCGAGCGCCTTCGCGCTGAAGGAGCTGACCCCCGACGCCGAGGCGCGCATCGCCGCCCTCGTGCGGCAGGCCGCGGGCTGAGCCTCCGGCGGACCCCCTGCGGTCCTGCTCCACCGCGGCGCGCCGGACCCTGCTCCGGACCGGCGCGCCGCAGTGGAGCACGGGACCGTCAGACCTCGTCCACGCTGCTCGGCTCACGCCGGGACAGATCGATACCGAGTTCCTCCGCCGCGCGGAAGACGTCCTCGTCGGTGTCGCGCATCTCGATGGACAT
>NZ_JBFAMZ010000044.1:0-37422 GCF_040674635.1 Nonomuraea sp. NPDC049758 | reverse complement strand
CCACGACCACCTCCCAATATCGAAGAGGCAGCAAGCCTGGCGGGTTCACCGCTGGAGATCAATTACCCGTCCAAGATTCGGTGACGGGCCACTAGCCAGGTGCTTCCGAGGTGGCCGCCCCGGCGGCCACCTCGGTGGCCCCCTATGGCGGCTTCGGTGGCGGCGGGGCGGAGCTGGGCCGCGCGGATCCGGGACACGTCCAGCTTGCTCGTACGGTCTGCTCCTGGAAGACGTCGGTGAGCTGCGTGTAGCAGTAGCCGAACATCAGGGGATCGTTCAGCAGGACCCCGACCAGCCCGGCGAACCGCTCTGGATGACCCGCCCGAGTCCGACGACGTTGAGCACGGTCTCGACCTGGCTGACGCCGGCACCGCAGAGGGTCCGGGAAAGGCCCTCAGCTCCTGAAACTGACCCCAGACGGACTGGCCAAGACCGCGCAGGTGCTGGGCCTGCCCGATGGTGAGCCGCCTCCTCCCCTTTCGCCCGATACCGGCTACACCGTGAGCTACGGATGTTTGAAACGCTTGTTTGCGGCGTTGGTAGGATCATCACGTGGGAGTTCCTGAGGATTTGCTGGCCGCGACCAAGCAGTGTCTGTCCGAGCGCGGATATGCCCGCACGACGGTGCGCGACATCATCGCCGTCTCCGGCAGCAACCTCGCCGCGATCAACTACCACTTTCGCTCCAAGGACGCGCTGCTCACCCAGGCCATGATCGAGGTGACCGGCGAGGCGGTCGCGGAGATCCTCAAGGCTTTCCCCGACGACTCCAAGGAATGGTTCGAGGCCTTCTGGGGTGAGCTGATCGAGTCCTTCCGCACCAACCCGACCGTCTGGCGGGCCAATGTCGAGACGCTCGCGCAGGCCTCTCACCTGCCTGATGTGCGGGCCAGGCTGGCCGAGGGGCAGGCGCTGGCCCAGCGGGAGCTGAGCGCGCGCCTCCCCGGGCACGACGAGGCGGCGGCCCAGGTGCTGCTGACGCTGTTCATCGGGCTGCTGGTGCGCTGGCAGATCGACCCCGACAACGCCCCGGCGGCCCACGATCTGGCCACCGGCCTCCGCGCGGTCGCCCAGGCGGCGGGAGACGGGGAATCGGCACCCGCCTGACCGCTCGGCCCCACTCCAGCCGCCCCACTCCAGGCTTCTCGCCCCAGCGGCCCTGTTCCGCCCACCTCGTTCCGGCCCGCCCCCTTCCGCCTGCCGTGGCAAGCGGCCTCTTCAGCGCATCGCGTGGCGGCCGGCGTGCCGGTCCTGGGGTGGCGGCGGGGTGCCCTTCGCCTGCCGTACGGCACGCAGCATGACGGGAGCGAGCACCGCCATCACGCACAACGCGGCGGCCGCGGCGAGCATGGCGTAGTGCTGGCCCTGTGTGAAGGCCTCGCGGGCGGCGGCGGCCAGCGTGGTCGCGGCCGGTTCCGTCAGGTGCCGCGCCGACTCCAGGGCGCCGCCCAGAGTGTCGAATGCCGCTGACGGAGCGCCCGTCTCGGCGAGGTGTCCCCGGTAGACGGCGGTGCCGATGCTGCCCAGCAGGGAGATGCCGAGCGCGCCGCCGAACTCGGTGGCCACCTGTGACAGCCCGGCGACCGATCCCGCGCGCTCCGGCGGAGCGGTGGCGATGATCAGGTCGGAGGAGACCGTCAGGACGAGCGTGACGCCGCCGGCCATCAGCATGATCCCGGCGATCAGCAGACCGCTCTGCCCCGTCACGTCCAGCCGGGACAGCAGCATGAAACCGCTTGCGCCGACGAGCAGCCCGGTGCAGACCACCAGGCCCGGCCTGACCTTGCGGACGAGCATCGGCGCGAGCCCGGCGGCGAGCATCGCCATGCCCGCCGACGGCAGCGCGTACAGCCCGGCGATGAGCGGCCTGGCGCCCATGACCATCTGCAGGTACTGCGTCGTGAACAGGCTGGAGCCGACCATCGCGAAGACCCCGAGGGTGTTGGCGCCGATCGAGACGGTGAAGGCGCGGCTGCCGAACAGGCGCACGTCCAGCATCGGATCGGCCATCGTGCGCTGGCGCCTGACGAAGGCGGCCCCCAGCGTCAGCCCGGCGACGACGGCCAGCGCCGGCGCCCAGCCGAGGCCGTCCTGGGCGATGTGCTGGATCCCGTAGATCGTCGGCAGGATGGCGCCCAGCGACAACGCCACTCCGAGCAGATCGAACCTGCCCGGACGCGGGTCACGCGACTCGGGCAGCAGCAGCGGCGCCAGGACCAGCAGCAGCGCCATGACCGGCAGGTTGACCAGGAACACCGACCCCCACCAGAAGTGCTCGAGCAACGCGCCGCCCATCAGCGGGCCCAGCATCGCGCCGCCGGCGAACGCGCCGGTCCAGATGGCGATCGCGACGCGGCGCTGGCCGTCATCGTGGAACATGTTGCGAATCAGCGACAACGTCGAGGGCATCAATGTGGCGCCACCCACCCCGAGCAGGGCACGGGTGACGATCAGCAGGTCGGCACCGGGAGAGAACGCGGCGACCGCGGAGGCGGCCCCGAACGCGGCGGCCCCCGCCATCAGCAGCCGCCGCCGCCCGACCCGGTCACCGAGCGTGCCCATCGGCAGCAGCAGCCCGGCGAGCATGAACGGATAGATGTCGATGATCCACAGCAGCTGGGCACCGCTCGGCGCCAGGGAGGCGCTGATGAACGGCAGCGCGTACGACAAGACGTGCAGGTCGACGGAGATCAGGAGCACGGGCAGGACCAGGACGGCCAGCCCGACCCACTGCTTGCGTCCGGCTTTCATGAACGACCTTTCTCGCGGAGGGGTGCACCGGCTTGGTGCAGGTGACGCAGGGCCTCGGCGTGCGAGGCCGCGAAGCCGACCTCGTGGTACGGCAGGCCGAGCTGCCGGCAGTAGGCCCGCACGATGGGTTGCGCCAGGCGCAGGTTGGGGGTGGGCATGTTGGGGAACAGGTGGTGTTCGATCTGGTAGTTGAGCCCACCCATGGCGATGTCGGTGAACCGGCCGCCGCGCACGTTGCGGGTGGTGAGCACCTGCTTGCGTAGAAAGTCGAGCTTGGCCTCCCCCGTGAGGGTCGGCATTCCCTTGTGGCCGGGGGCGAACACGCAGCCCATGTAGACGCCGAACAGCCCCTGGTGGACGGCGAGGAAGACCAGTGCCTTGCCCGGTGACAGGGTCCAAGCCAGCACACCCAGGTAACAGGCGAAGTGCGCGAACAGCAGCGCGCCCTCCAGGAAGCGCTGTTTCATCCAGGGCTGCCGCAGTGCCCGCACACCGCTGACGTGCAGGTTGAGCCCTTCGAGCAGGAGCAGCGGGTAGAGGAGGAACGCCTGCCGGCCGCCGATGAGCCGGGCCAGGCCGCGCGCGTTGCGTGCCTGTTCCTGTGACCACACGAGGACGTCGGGTGTGACGTCCGGATCGAGTTCCTCGTGGTTGGGGTTGGCGTGGTGGCGGGTGTGCTTGTTCATCCACCAGCCGTAGCCGAGGCCGATGGCGAGGTTGCCGCCGAGGCGCCCGAGGATCTCGCTCGGGCGGCGATCGGTGAAGACCTGCCGGTGAGCCAGATCGTGCAGAACCAGGGCGACCTGCGCGAAGACGATCGCGAAGTAGACGGCCAGCAGGAGCTGGAGCCAGGAGTCGCCCAGCCAGAGGAACGCTGCCGCTCCCGCAAGGTAGGCGGCTGCGACGGCGGTGATCCGGATCAGGTAGTGGCGGGGGCGCCGGTCGAGGAGCCCGGCCTGCCGGATGAGTCTGGACAGGCGGCTGAAGTCGCTCGCGGCCGTAGCCGCTGCGGTTGCTTGTGCCATGCCGATGACCATACACATGTTTGAAACATTTGTACAAAACATGCGTTTGTGACGTTTGTTTGGATAGGGTGGCAGAATGAAGGAGCGAGACAAGCTGATCGAGGGCGCCAAACGCTGCCTGCAGGAACGCGGCTACGCGCACACCACGGCACGCGACATCGCCAGGACTTCCGGCGCCAACCTGGCCTCCATCGGCTACCACTTCGGATCGAAGGACGCGCTGCTGGCCGACGCCATGATCGAGGCGACCGCCGAGTGGGCCGACAAGCTGCGCCAGGCCATGGCGGGCGAAGTGCCACGCGAGGGGGATGGGAAGTTGTGGCAGCAGGCGATCGAGCTGCTCGACCTCCACCGCCCAGTCTTCGTGGCCGGCATCGAAGTCTTCGCTCAGGCCGAGCGCAGGCCACAGCTGCGCCAGGCATTGGCCGACGCCCAGGAGGCCGCACGCCTGGAATTGACCTGCTGGCTCGCTGAAGGGACGTCGCCTCCAGCGACGCAGCGGGCGGTCGGCGCCTTCTACCTGACCTTGCTGACGGGGCTGATCCTGCAACGTCTCATCGACCCGGAACGCGCCCCCACCGCCGAATCACTGACGGAGGCGCTGCGTGCCGTACGTGCACGTGCCGGCGCATGACGGCGATACCTTCACTCACCCCGCGTCAAGCTCTGCTGGTCGCGGACGCGGTGAACGGCATGCACTCCACCGACCGCCTGGCCAACACGCGCCTGCTGGCACAGGAAGTGGAGGCAGTGATCGCGTTGGGGGCGGCAGCGGTATGGGCGGAGGAAGGGCACGCCCTGTTGGACATGATCGAAGCATGGACGACATACGAGCGCCTGGCGGTCATCGCCGCCGCCGAGCGATTCTGGGCATGTTCCGAGGGTGGCTATGAAGAGGGGCTGCGAGCAGTAGGACTGCTGCCCGAATCATGAGTCCGGGTTGAACCTGCGGACAGCCGTTGGCGGGACCCGCGAGTAACTCAGCCGGACGCTTCGGCAGGGCACTGGGTCGGGACATGCGCGGGCGGGCGGCCGCGGCAGCGGCCTTCGGCTTCGGCGGCGGCGATCCCTTCGACGGTCAGCTCGTTCTGCGTGTCGCGCCGGAACTGCCCGACCGAGGTGATCACGTTGATGAGCGGCGCGGTCGTGGCGCCGTTGGCCGCGAGGTCATGGAAGTTGGACAGGGGTCCCGAGAGGACGCGCAGGCCGACGCCGCGGGCCTGGCGCCAGTCGCGTACGGCGTGGATGTCGACTGTTAGAGCACCTCGCCCAGCAACCGCCGCACCTCGTCCCCCTCGACGACCGCCGACGCCTCAGGCCGCCCCTGCCTCCGGGCCTGGAGGAGGTCCGGGTGGAGCTCGGGCGCGCGGAGCTGTGGGTGCTCACGCGGCTCCGGTTCCGCGGACGCCTTCCGTGCGCTGCGGGGCGACGAACTCGACCTGCAGATCACCGAGCTGCCCGTCCGGGAGAGCGACCTGTCGAGCCCGCCCTGCTGCGCGACCTCCGCCTGCTGGCCGTCTCCGCGCGGCACCCCTTCGCCCGGCGCGCCGACGTCACGGTGGAGGACCTGGCCAGGGACACGGTGCTGGTCCCCGCCGACGCGCCCGCCTACCTGGCTCCTGCGTCCCCGAGAATTGATCAAGGGGCCGGACCTCGCAGTGCCTGATCCGTCCGGTCTCCGGCGCTGGTTGCCCTCGTGGGCATCGGTGGAGCCTGCCTACTGTGTCCGTGTGAGTGACGTGACGAGCGGGCGTACGGGACGGGTGGTCGTGCTGGTGCTGCCCGAGGTGAACCTGTTGGATCTCGGCGGCCCGGTCCAGGTCTTCTGGGCGGCAGCCCACTTGGGCGGCTGCTACCGGCTGGAGTACGTCGCCGAGACCGGTGGGGTGCGCTCGGCGCAGGGGCTGGAGCTCGCTGGGCTCCAGGCGCTCGCGGCGACGCAGGCGGGACCGGGTGATCTGGTGCTGGTACCGGGGCCACGACTGACCGGATCCGACCGACTGGTGTCGAGCGCCGCAGTGCGATGGCTGCGGGAGGCCTATGACGCGGGGGCGCGGGTGGCATCGGTGTGCAGCGGCGCCGCGGCCCTGGGAGAGGCGGGGCTGCTGGATGGCCGGGCGTGCACGACGCACTGGTCGCTGACCGGAGCGATGCGCGAGCGGTATCCGGCAGCCCGGGTCCGCGAGGCGGCCCTGTACGTCCACGACGGGCGCATCAGTACCAGCGCGGGCATCTCCTCCGGGATCGACCTTGCACTGTCCCTCGTCGAACGCGACCACGGCCCGGAACTGGCCGCCGCCGTCGCCCGTGAGCTGGTGCTCTATCTACGGCGGGACGGCGATGCCGCCCAGATCAGCCCGTTCCTGCGCTACCGCGACCATGTGCAGCCCGCCGTGCACCGGGTGCAGGACCACCTGGCTCAGAACCTGGATGCCCCGCACTCCCTCGACGAGCTCGCCGCCGTTGCCCATCTGTCGCCGCGTGGTCTGACGCGGGCCTTCACCACGGCCACCGGGATCACTCCGCTGGCCTACCAGCGCCGGCTGCGCCTGGAACGGGCCCGTGCCCTGCTGACGGACACCGACCTGACGGTGGAGACGGTCGCTGCCCGTTGCGGCTTCCGTGACGCACGGCAGTTGCGCCGCCTGGTCACCGCGAGCTTCGGCATTCCGCCGTCCCGGCTCCGCACGCAGTTGCGCCCCGCCGGCTGAAACGCCCGCTGGGAACGGCTCCCGACGCCTGCCCTCGGCCACTTCCTTTCTTGTTCTCGCCATGGGGGCGGTTGCGTGTGCCGCACCGCCATCAATCGACCGCTTTATGGAGGTATGTCGTGTCAAGATTGAAGAGGGGGCGCTGGGTGGTCCGCCGTGCGGGCTGGGTGCTCATGGGCACGGCGCTGTCGGTGGCGTCGTTCGCCGGGATCGCCTTCGCGGGGGTGAGCATGTCGATGGCGGACAGTTTCGCCCCCGCACCGACGACCGCATCGGACGCGCGTGCGTGGCCGACCGGGCCGGCCGTGCCGACCGGCCGGATCACGGTGGCCGTGGTGGTCAGCAACGAGGGGTCTGTGGCCACCGACGTGATGGCGCCGTACCGGGTGTTCGCCGAGTCGGAGAAGTTCTTCGTCTACACGGTGGCAGCCGAGCGCCGCGTCTCCCCGCTGTCCGGCGGAGCCCATCTCCTGCCCGACCACACGTTGGCCGAGGTGGGCACGGGAGTGATCCCCGAGCCCGATGTGGTGGTCGTGCCCGCGGTGACCGAACCGGCCGGCGCCAAGGAGGCGCGGCTGCGGGAGTGGATCGTGGACCGGCACCGCAAGGGCGCGCGTGTTCTGGGAGTGTGCGCGGGCTCGGAGCTGCTGGCGGCCTCCGGCCTGCTGGACGGCCGGGACGCGACCTCCTTCTGGTCCAACATCGGCTCCTTCCAGCGCAATTACCCCCGGGTGAACTGGAAGCGCGGCCAGCGGTATGTGGCGGACGGCCGGGTCACCACCACCGCCGGCGTCACCTCCGGTACGGTCGGAGCCCTACGGGTCGTGGAGGAACTGGCAGGCAACGGCGAAGCCGCCCGAATCGGGAAGGGCCTGTCGTATCCGGGCTGGACTCTGGACGGGCCGACCACGATCCCGGCCAACCACCTCACACTCGGCGACCTGCCGTACGCGCTGAACGCCGGGTTCCCCTGGCTGCGCTCCACGGTGGGGATCGGCCTGGTCGACGGCGTCGATGAGATCGACGCCGCAGCCGCCTTCGAAGCGTACGGCGGGGTGTCCTTCAGCGCACGTACGGTGGTCCTCGGCAGCCGTGGCACAGTCACCACTCGTCACGGCCTCGTCCTGATCGCCCAGCCGACGGGTTCCAGCTCCCACGGAGTGGACCGCTTCGTGGTGCCGGGTGTCGCGGATGTGTCGACCGTCGACACGTCGCTGCGCACCTGGGCGCACCGCAACAAGCTGGCCGTCGAACTGCCCGGCGGGGGACGGCATGCCGGTGAGTTCGGCTTCGATCCGGTCCTGCGTGACCTCGCCCGCCACAGCGACCGCTCCACGGCCCAGGTCACGGCGAAGTTCTCGGAGTACCCCTCCGCCCACCTGACGCTCACCGGGGCGGCCTGGCCCTGGCGGTCGACCCTGCTCGCCGTCGCGGCGGCCGCGGTCAGCGTCGGTGCGGGGTTCCTTCCGACCGCGATCCGGCGGGCTGTGCGGCGCCTGCGGGCGGCATGACAGCGCGTCGCACCCCGCGGGGGTGCTCTCCCAGCCCACAGCCCCTTACCGGCCCGAACCCGACACCATTGATCACAACTCCGGACAGGCCCAAGCTAGGTAGCTACGCCATGCGGTGTGTTGCTGGAGTCCTCCGACCGCCATCGCATTGGGCCGTGACGACCGGACCCGTGGCATGGGCCAGGCCAAGGTGTCGCACAACTCCTCGACTCGTCGTCGGACCTGCGCATCCACGTAGCTGAGATGCCGACAGCGGGCTCGATCAGCAGCGACGAGCGGGAAGTCAGGGGTGAAACGCTGGACCACCACGGGACCACAGGCAGCCTGTGGTCCCGCGGCTTTCGCCGGTCGATCCAGCTGGCTGGCGGGTAGGGGGCGGGGTAGCCGTTGACGGCACAGCGGGAGACGGCGTGGTTGAGGGCTGCGTCGCAGTGAGGTCGGGCAGATCGCCGGGGACGGGCTTGGGCTTGCCGCTGATGCAGGAGTCGACGAAGAACTCCTTCACCTGGCCGCGCCATTCTGCTGTCTCTCCACCGCCAGCCACGTCGTCTGGGATGTCGTCGAATACGCCATTGCCCACGAAGGCGCGCTGGCAGCGCACCTTGTCGATCTGGGCCTCCTGGGAGTAGAGCAGCTTGTAGGTGTCCACCCCGCTGTCGGCCACCTTGCGCAGATAGGTCATGCGCTGGCCGTAGGTGGAGGCAGGGCTGCAGCCGATGGCGGCGATGGAAGACAACCGCAGTAGGGGTGCCGTCGGAATACGGCAGAAACGGGCCGTGCGAGCACATCGCCGCAGGCAGTAGAGAAGCCTCGCGGCGGTCAGATGGCTTGCACCGGGACCCCGATTCCCGTCATTGGAGGGATCATGGACGCGTGAGGGCGGAGATGCTTGCGAATCTGTCGGCGGCCGATCCAGGTATGCGGGCCGAGGCGCTGCGGTGGTTCGCGGCGCACGGGGACTCCGGCGACGCGGCGCTCGTGGCGCCTCTCGTGCGGGATCCGGGCGAGTTCGATGATCGGGACCATGACGATCCACCCGAGTCGGCTCGAACGCCCGTCCGGATGGTCGCTCTCGAAGCGCTCGCCCGGCTGCGGGCGCCGGGGATGTTCGCCGGGGCGTTCGACGACGCGCTTCAGGACGGCGATCTCCGGGTTCGGGGGCGGGCCGCACTGGACGCTTCGGCCGGGGCGCTGCTGGCGCGGCTCGCCGTTGAGGGCGATCGGGGGGTGCGGTACCGGATCGCGGTCGGGCTGCTCACCGGTGACGTCGGCCGCGACCAGGCGGTTGCGGCCCTCGAGCGGCTGCGCGGCGGCGACGATCCGGCAGCGGTCGCCGCCGCCTCCGTCCTCGGAGCGGTGGCGTGCCTCTCCCACCGGCGGCGGGACGACGGGTAGCGATGCCGCCGCTCCGATGATCGAGGACGAAACGCCCACAGTGACCGGGCAGGACTGTGTTCTTTCGGGTCAGCCGGATGCGGCCCGTTTCTGCCGTATTCCGGCGGCACCCCAGAAGATCTTGGCCGGTAGCCGGGGTCGATGGGCGGCGTGGTGGTGAAGGAGACCCGCGCGACAACTGTGACAGGCCGGCGGGGAACCCCCTTCCTCGCCTTCGGGGTCGGGATCGCGAACCGCGACAGAGTCCTCCAGCCTCGGAGGCCGCGCACCTGTCGTGCCGGAATTCACGGAGGCGCGACTTGACCTTGACCCTAAGGTCAAGGGTGACGCTGGCGGCATGACGAACTCGAACGCTGCCCACCTGGGCTGGAAGGGCCTGTTGCCGGTGGAGGACACCGCACTGGCCGTGACCGACACCGGCGGGTCAGGCATCCCCGTGGTCTACCTGAACGGTTCCTACGCGAGCCAGCGGCACTGGCGGCCCGTCATCAACGCCCTGGGGCCGGGGTGGCGGCACATCACCTACGACGAGCGGGCTCGCGGCAGATCGAAGAAGTCGGCGGACTACTCCTTCGAGGCCTGCGTCCGGGATCTCGACGCCGTCCTGAAAGCCAGGCGGGTGGAGCGACCGCTCTTGGTGGGCTGGTCCTACGGCGCCTTGCTCGGGGTCCACTGGGCCGCCCGGCATCCGGGCCGCGTCGCCGGCGTGGTCGGGGTCGACGGCCCCTTTCCGTCCGGGTGGACCGACGAGGCTGGCCACGAACGCATCCGGCGGCTGTTCCACAGGGCCCGATGGGCGTTGCCGATGGCGCGCCTCATCGGCAACGCCGCGCGGATGAGTGCCGCACAGCATGCCGAGATCAACATCGAGGCCCACATCCTGCACGCCGCCCTCGAACCGGTCCTCGACAGCCTGACGGTGCCGGTCCGGTATGTGGTCGGCTCGGGGGAAGCCCTGGGAAGCAAGAATGACGAGCAGGAGCAGATGCGCACTACTCTCAACCCTGTGCTCGCCCGCAACCCGAACCTCACGATAGGCGCGAAGGTCGCCGGCAACCACGGCACGATCGTGCGCAAGGATTTCCGCGCCATCGCCGAGGCCACACGCGAGCTCGCCGCCCTCACCCGCGAAAGTGGCTGATGACCATGACCGGCGGCGTCACGATCGGCCAGGCGGCGGCCTTCGCCGGCGTCACGATCAAGACCGTCCGCCACTACCACCGGCTCGGCCTGGTCGACGAACCGCGCCGGGACGCTTCCGGCTATCGCCGCTACAGGTCGTCCGACCTGCTGCGGCTGGTCCAGGCCCGGACACTGGCCGAGTCCGGCGTACCGCTGTCCGAGATCGCGGCCCTGCTCGATGCCGATCCGGAGCGGTTCGCCGTCCACCTGGCCCAGGTCAAACGGCGGCTGACCGAGCGGATCGAGGAGCTGATCGCGCGCGGCGACTCGCTGGACCGGCTCGCCAACAGTGACCGGGCCCTGTTGCCCGACCGGGCCTGCGCGCTGCTGGAGCGGGCCGCCGACCTCGGCTTCACTTCGGATGAGGTGGCGGCCTACCGCGAGGGCATGGTGCTGGCCAGGGCCCTGGTCCCCGACGGCTTCGACGACTATCTCACCAAGGCCGAGCACGTCCTCGACGACACTCGGTTCGTCGCCTTGAACAAGGAATGCTGGGCCGCCAAGGACCTGGCGCCCGACGACCCCCGCATCGAGGAACTCGCGACCGCCGTGGCCGACCGCTTCCTCGCCAACCCCGCACTGCTCGCGATCTCGAGCGGCCTCCAGGCCCGCACTGACGTCACCCGATACGGCCTGCTCAACCATCACGGCGAAGACCAGGGGTCGGCCATGGCCCAGCTGACCACGCTGGTCGAGGCGAAACTGCGCTCCGCCGGCGTAGACATCCCCCACCAATAGACGCGGCTCACCGTTCGGTGAGCTCTTCGCCACCGGCGGCCTCGGCATCTGTCGCGTCGCTGAGTCGCCGGAGGGTTCCCAGAGCTTCCAGGGCCCGACGGCCGACGAGCAGTCGGCATCACGGTGGATCACCGTCGCGGACAGGCCCGGGACTCCACCTTCGGCCGGCCGCCGGTCAGCGTTCGTCCGGGATCTGTCGGGAGGCGGCTGCTGGGTGTGGGTCGCCGAGGTATGGGCTACCTCGCCGAGCTCGTTCCCATCTGGCCCGCCCCTGCACCCGCCTGTTTTCGACGACCCTGGAGGTAACTTCGAGCGAGCATGACCACGACGATCACGACCGGCACGTCGAAGTCCTGCCGGAGGAGCCGACCCATAGGCCGCTACTGCCCCTGACGGAGATCGACGGGAGAGTCCTCGCCTGGTCCTTACGCGGACCGGGCGAGGACCGTCTTTGGGCCCGAGCGTCTACCGCTGTGACATCGGCAGGTCAGGGCGGCCGGTGTGACGGGCCTGCCGGCCGGACCCACAGCGATCGCGGTGAGCAGTAGCGGGATGGTGAGGGCCTCCAGCCAGTGCAGGATCTCGCAGGCCCGGGCGGCGGTCTCATGGAGCATCCGCCACAGCGCCCGCTCCCGCAGGGGCGGATGTCGCGGCGCGACAGCAGCCGGTGAGGAGGTCTTCTCCCGACCGTGTCCCCAGCCGCCGGGTAGCGCAGCGTGACTTCCGTGACGCTGCGCTCGGTCAACCCCGACGAGACGCCGGGTCGCGTCCTTCCTGCCAGCGTGCTGGCGCCTAAGGCGAAACGCGAGCGTAGCGGACCAGCGAGGTGACCGAGGTGTGGCCGGAGTAGGCGAGCAGGGTAGAGGTGTTGCGCCATCCTCGGCGGCGTGGGTCAGGGCGCTGTGGCGGGTGCAGCGTATACGGGCCTCCGGGCAGCTCCACGGTGGCCCTCTCGAACAGCTCGGCGGCCCGGCGCGGCGGGCGTTGAGCAGGCGGGGCAGCAGCCTGGCGGTGGCCGTGCGCCAGACGATGACGTCGACCGCGCCGCCCTTGCGCCGTACCTTGGCGCGCCGGTTGCGCAGGTCGAGGTCGTCGACGTCGAGGGCCACGGGGTCCGGCCGCGCACGCTGATCCACGCGGCGATCAGCTCGGCGACGTCGTCGGGCACGTACCCGTCGCGTTCCTTGTTGCCCTTGCCCAGGATGCGGACGAGTTCAGGGAACTCCCGAACGCCGACCGGAACCGGCTCTACGAGCGCCCGGTCCCCCAGGCGTGCGCCTCGACCAGCCGGCCCGGCCCCAGCCCGCGGGCCGGCGTGGTCTTCCCGGCGCCGGACGGGCAGGTGCGCTGACCAGGAGTTGGTCAGCCTCCCCTCCAGCGGCACGTCGAACATGCCCCGAAGCTGGAGGACGCGGGCGGTGCGGCGTACGGGGGTGGTGCGGGTGATGTCCGCGCGCACGAGGATCCTTCCAGGGGTCACGATCGCGTCACTCGGCGTCCACTGAGCTCGGTTCCGGCCGCATCATCGGGCCCATGGCGAAGAAGTCCATTTCGATCGTGATCCCCATGATCGGTGGTGCACTGGTGGCATCGATCGTCTGGATGCTGGGCCCAGGGACGCGCTGGATACTTGAGAACATCGACGGGGTGACAGGACTGACCGGCAAGGATCTGGCGGCGGCTCTGGACGCGGTCCGAGGCAGGGTGTTGGCCGTGGCCACCGGGCTGGCTGCTCTGCTGGCGGTGTTCTACACCGCGCGCAACGCCGACACTGCCCGCCGTTCCTTCCAACTCGGCGAGCGCGGCCACGTGACCGACCGCTACAGCAAGGCCGTCGAGCAGCTCGGCAGCCCCCAGGCCCCAGTCCGCCTGGGGGGACTGTACGCGCTGGAGCAGCTCGCCCAGGGCACGCCTGATCCCGGGTTTCGGCAGACGATCGTGGACGTGATCTGCGCCTACCTGCGCATGCCGTTCACTCCGCCCACAGAGGGAACCACTTCGGAGCCCGCCGGCCGTGACCCCCAGGAGGAGCGGCAGGTCCGCCTGGCCGCCCAGCGCATCCTTGCCGATCATCTGCGCCATCACCCTCCGGCCGCACGTCCCTGGCTGCGGATTCGCCCCGCTGACCTCAACGCCCGTCACTGGCCAGGCGTCCGCATCGACCTCTCCGGCGCAACACTCATTGACCTCGACCTCCGTAGCTGCCATATCAGCGAAGCCCGGTTCGCCGAGTGCGTCTTCATAGGTGACAGCACGTTTGCTGGGTCTACCTTCGTCGGCGACGCCATGTTTGACGGGACCGTTTTCAACGGAGCCGCCCGGTTCGGCGGAACGACCTTCGATGGTGCCGCCTGGTTCGAGCGAGCAACCTTCACCGGAGCCGCCACTTTCGCGGGGGCCACCTTCACCATCGCCGCCCAGTTCGAGGGAGCAACGTTCGACCGCGCTGCTCGGTTCACCGGGGCGACCTTCGTTGGTGCCGCCTGGTTCGGTGGCGCAACTTTCGCTGGTGCCTGGTTCGCAGGAGCGACCTTCGACAGCGATGCCTGGTTCGGTGGGGCGACCTTCACCGACAGTGCCTTGTTCGAGAGGGCGGTGGGACTGGAGACCGCGGCGTTAGGCGGCGTGCAACTGGCGCCGGTGGCCAAGGACGTGGTGAGGATATGGCCGACGGCCTGGAAGGAGGCGTGGGATGGCACGGGAGGGCGGACGCTTCGCTTGGCGCAGCCGCCCGCCGAAGGCGCCGATGAAGACAGAGAGCCAGGCGAGTCCAGCGCTACATGAGGGCCCGGACGGTGGGGCCTTCGGCGGCCGGCGCTCGACCTGCTCGGCCTCCGACTCGCAGGTGACGACGACGCCCCACACGGTCGGCGGCGTCCCCCTTCGTCAGCGGCGGCTCCTCGGCCGCGCCGAGCTTCTCCAGCAGCGGGACCTCGGCCGCGTCGAGGTGGATGGCGGCGCTGTGGCGCAGCTGGTGCAGGTCGAGCCCGGCGTACTTCTCCAGCAGGACGCGGGCGCGGTCGTAGCCGAGCCGGGCGCGGCCGATGTGCGGGCAGATGTCGCCTGCGGCTGCTGCGGGGCCGGAGCATCAACCCTCGGGTTCCGGGGCTGCGACCGGCATGGCCTCGGTCTCCGAGCCGCGCAGACCGTCGTCGAGGTGGTCGAACATCCCGGTCAGGTGGGTGATGAGCGCTGTGGCTCCGGTGAGCCTGCTCGCAGGGGTCAGGGCGACGTAGCCGACCACGCGCATGCCGGCGACGTTCGCGGCGCGGACGCCGTTGGGGCTGTCCTCGACGACCAGACAGTCACGCGGGTCCGTGCCGAACGAGGCCGCCGCGTGGAGGAAGAGATCGGGGGCGGGCTTGCCGACGCCGCCGACGTCCTGGGCGCTGAAGACCACCTCGGACGGCAGCAGGGGGCGCAAGCCCGTACGGTCGAGGGTGAGGTCGATCCAGGCATGATCGGAGGAGGACGCCAGGCAGTAGGGGATGCCGCGGCGTCGCAACTCGGTCAGGACGGCGCGGGCGCCCTGGACGGCGGCCAACCCCTGCCTGGAGGCGGTGAACACCCGCTCGTGGCAGCGTGCGGTGAAGTCGGCGGGGAGCGTGCCACCGTATCGGTCGGCGACAACCGTGTGGACGGTGCGGGCGGCGTTACCGAGGAAGTAGCGGTAGGACTCTTCCACAGTGAAGGGGAACCCCAGTTCCGTCAGGTATTCGGACAGCACGCGGTGCGCGGTGGGTTCGCTGTCGACGAGGACGCCGTCGTTGTCGAAGATGACCAGCTTGGGTGTCATGGGTTCTCCGTTCGGCCGATTGTCATGACGAGGGACGAGATGTCACCGGCAGGAGGGCATCAGTAGTGACGACCGGCAGCCCGTAGGCCGTCACGGGCGACCGGAGACGGCCCGGCCTACGACCGGCTGGTCGCCGAGGATATCCGGCCGCGCGGTGGCACTGCCCGGCCCCCTTGGCCACACCGGCCGCGGTGGCGGCCGTGTGCTGCTCAGGTACGGGCGGCCGAGTCATCCTTGGCGCGGGGGCGGCGACCAGGGCGGCGGCCAGGCATGTCGCGGCTGCGGCGAGGATGATGGTCACGCCGGTTCGGATGCCGGATGCGGTGAGCAGGAGCCGGCCGAAGGCTGCGGCGCCGAGCGAGCCACCGAGCTGCCGGGCGAAGGTGAGGGCATGTACTTCGCTGATTTCATCAGTGCTCAACCGAGCCCTCTCGGCACTGGCATCAGCGCCCAGCTGCCGCACGACGTCGGAGATGAGTTCGCCCGCCGGCTCGGGATCCGAGGCTGCCCGGCCCTGACGATTTCACGGGCGACACCGCCGGGACGGCCAATGGTTCCAGAGCCGTAACCAATCGGTATGTCGGCCTGCGAACATTTCGAGAAGACGGAACAATCCTTGCGCCTCGTCACCCGAGAGGTAAAGCTCTTCGGGGCGAGCCGCCGCCGGGTCGCTCTCGAAATCCTCATTCTTCAGCGAGGGCGATGAGTAATGGAGAACCTGAGTGACGAACTACGGCTGCGACGCGAACAGGCCGGCCTGACCCAGCAGGAACTCGCCGCCCGGTCCGGGGTGAGCGTCGCCGTGATCCGCGACGTCGAGCAGGGCCGCACGCGCCGCCCACGTGCCGAAACCCTGCGTCGCCTGTCGGACGTCCTCCCGCTGGTCATGTCCGGGTCGGGCGATCCCTTCCGCGGTCCGGCGTCGGCGGCGGTCTGGCTGCGGATATTGGGCCCGCTCGAAGTGCGGGAGCACGGATCATTCGTCGCGTTGGGCGGTGAACGGCAGAGAGGCGTTCTCGGATTGCTCGCGTTGTCCGCGAACCAGGTCGTGCCGATGGAATCCATCGCCGACGCATTATGGGGTGACGCGGCCGGCGACGGTTGTGTGCGAGCGGTGCACGGCCATGTCAGCAAGCTTCGCCGCACATTGCATCACAGGGCCCGGAACAAGAAACTCATCATTTGCCGTCAGCACGGCTATCAGCTGTCCGTGGCGGACGGCGACGTGGACGTCCTGGCATTCCGGCGGCTTCTTCGCCAGGCGCGCGAACATCGTGACAGGGCCGAGCTCGACGCAGCCGCGGTGTCGTTCGGGCGGGCGATGGACCTGTGGCGGGACAGCCCGCTGCTGGACGTCCCCGCGCTGCACAACCATCCGAAGGTGTCCGCGTTGAGCGCGGAGCGGGTGACGGCCGCGCTGGAGTTCGCGGAGGTGGCCGAGTCGCTCGGCCGGCACGAGCTCGTCCTGTCGCCGCTGCGTGCGATCACGCAGGTGGAACGGCTGCACGAACGGGCGCACGCGCGGCTGATGGTCGCGCTGGCCGGCTGCGGCGAGCAGGCCGCCGCGCTGGAGGTGTTCGGCGGGATCAGCCGGCGGCTGGTCGACGACCTGGGGGTGTCCCCCGGCCCGGAACTCGTGGACGCGCAGCTCCACGTGCTCCGGCAGGGAGTGGACGGCGCCGTGGAGATCCGGACGTCCGGCACGCCGGCGGAGCCCGGCACCGGCGCGCCGACCGCTCCCCGCGAGCTGCCGCCCGTGGTGCCGGGTTTCGTCGGGCGGACAGGGCTGATCGACGCGCTCGTGCGCGACGTGGTCGGCAGGCGTCCGCAGCCGATCCTGATCTCCGGCTGCGGCGGCATCGGCAAGTCGGCGCTGGCGGTCAAGGCCGCCTGGCAGGCCGCCCACCATTTTCCCGACGGGCAGTTCTACCTCAACCTGCACGGCTCGACGCCCGACCTCGAACCGCTGGAACCCCTGCGGTCCCTCGGTCGCCTGCTGCGGTCGCTCGGCGTGGACCGGGCCGCCGTCCCCACGGACGTCGACGAGGCCGCCGCCCAGTTCCGGTCCCGCACCGCCGGACGCCGCATGCTGTTCGTGTTCGACAACGTGCTGGACGTCAGGCAGGTGCGCGCGCTGCTCCCGGCGAGCCCGACCTGCGGTGTCATCGTGACCAGCCGCAGGACGCTCGCCGCGCTGGAGGGCCGCGTCCCGTACGAGCTGGAGGTGCTGCCCGAGGAGGACTGCCGCGCCCTGCTGACCCGCCACGCCGCCGATCCCGCCACCGGTCCCGCCACTGGGCCGGACGACACCGAGGCCCAGAACGCCGTCGCCCGGCAGTGCGCCTACCTTCCGCTGGCGCTCTCGATCGCGGCCGCCCGGCTGTCGGTGCGGCCCGCCTGGACCTGGCGGACGCTGGCGGACAGGCTGGCCGAGGAGGGGCGGCGTCTCACGGAGCTGGAGCTGGAGGACCGCGCGGTCAGAGCCAGTCTCATGGTCGGCTACCGGGATCTCGACCCGGCGCAGGCCCGCATGTTCCGGTGCATGAGCCTGCTCGGCGTCACGGAGCTCGGCGTGGACACCGCCGCCGCCCTCGCCGGCCTCCCGGCCCCGACCGCCGAGGACCTGCTCGACCAGCTCACCGAGGCGCATCTGGTGCAGACCGCCGCCCCCGGACGCTATTGCGTGCACGATCTGGCCCGGCTCTTCGCCCGGGAGCTCGCCGCGGAGCACGACCCGCCGGAGGAGCGGCGGCGTGCCGTCCTGCGCGCGCTGCACAACGGGCTGGCCGTCGCCAGAGACGCGAGCAGGCAGGTGATCCCCGTCGCCGTGTGGCGGACGACGCTGGGTCCGGCGACGGCCGGCGGGGGGCCGGGCTTCCGCGACCGGCAGGAGGTGTACGCGTGGGTCGACGCGGAGGCCGCGCAGCTTCCGGCGGTGCTGGGCAGCGCGGCGGCGCTAGGCGCCGACGACCTGGTCACCGCCCTGTCGGCGGCGCTGTTCTTCCCGCTGTACGAACGAGGGCGGTGGCGGGAGCTGTGGGAGGTCAGCGAGACGGGTGCCGCCGCGGCCGACCGCCTGGGCGAGCCCCACCACCGGGCGGTGACCCACGGCGACCTCGGATACGTGCTGGCCGACCTCGGCCGGCTGGACGACGCGCTGGTCCACCTGAAGGTGTCACTCGCACAACACCGGCAGACCGGCAACCGCCGGGGGGAGGCCGCCCAGCTCGACCGTCTGGGGGTCGTCTACAGCAGGCTGGGCCGGTTCGCGGAGGCCGTCGGCCACTTCCGCCTCTCGATCGACCTGGAGAGCGGCCAGGGCAACCGGTACGGCGAGGCGATCACGCTCACCAACCTCGGGCTCACCTACCTGCGCGGCGGCGACCCGGAGGCGGCCGTCACGGCCTTGCGCGACGCCCTGTCCGGCACCCGAGAGATCGAGGACCTGGTGGGCACGGCCATCGCGCTCGGCTATCTCGCCGAGGCCCATCGGCGCATGGGCCGCCACCGGGAGTCGGAGCGTTACTTCCGGATGGCGCTGGACGCCGACCGCGCGGCCGACGACCTCGGCAGTTGCACGGAGGCGCGCCACTGGTGGGGCCTGGGCCTGGTCCATCGTGCGCTCGGGGCGGAGGATCACGCCCGGGAGTGCCGGCGCAACGCCGTGACGATCCTGCACGACCTCCGGCTCATCAGCGCCGGCGAACGGTCCCGCATCGAGGCCGGCGACGACCCGGGCACGCCGGACGTCATCCTCAGGAACCTGTGAGCACGACGGCCGTACTCCTTCCCGTACCGGGAGCCGCATTCTGCCGCCGGGCCGCCGTCGTCCCAGGTCACCGCGCCTGTAGGGTGCGGGAATCCGCGGACCGGCGATCGCCACAAAATCGCAAGATCCGCCGTTCAGGATGGAGTGGTCCATCGAGGAACGGCACGCCCGGGCCTCGCTGACGACCAGTTGGTGAAGGAGAGCGGAACCATGATCGCGACGATCACGAGAATCAGCGACCGCCTGCTGGAACGGGTCGTGCCCAAGGCCGACGCGTCGGCGACCGCGGCCGGCTGCACGTGGCGGTACATGTGCTGCACCATGGGCGGCCAGGTCGTCTACGGCAAGAGGCTGTACGACCTCGTCCACGGCACGAACTGCGGCGCGTGCACGGTCATCTCCAGCTACTGCTAGCCGTTGAGCGCTTGTCCGCCCGGCCGGGGCGGGCAAGCGCGCTTTGATCTCCGCATCGAGGAAATCTGGTGGAGTTCGTCGCTTTGGGCGGCCAGTGTCTGATCGGTGTCGTCTTCGCGATGTCGGCACTGAGCAAGATCCGCGGCCGCACGGCCTACGCCGAGTTCGTACGGGCGACCGGAGCCCTGCTCACCGCCCTGCTGGGACACGGCGTGCGCACGTCCTGCCGGTGCTTCGGGACGTCGCGGGCCCCTCTGGGACGACGTCATCCGACCCGCAACCTCGGCCTCCTGGCGGTGGCCCTGACCTGCGGAGCCGCCCTCCCGCAGGCATGGTCACAGGCATGGTCGCAGCCGGCCGGCACGGCGGTCGCGGGCGGCGTGGGACTGGTGCTGGCCGTGCTCGTCAGCCGGCTGGACGACCTGGTCGAACTGTTCGTGTCCCCGGCGGCGGCGAACGCCGGACCGGCGCCGAAAGGAGAACGTCATGTCGATGCTCGTCACCGGGATGATCCTGGTGGGGGCGCTGTGCCTCTTCGACCTGGTGCTGACGCTGGGAGTGGTCAGACGGCTGCGGGAGCACACCGATCAGCTGCGGAGCCTCCTGTCCCACGGTGACCGTCCGCCGGGGAGGCTCCGCGGGAGCGTCGGTGACTTCCTGGCCACCACCGTCGACGGTGAGCCGGTCTCCCGCGACCTGCTGACGGGTGAGACCCTGGTCGCCTTCTTCAGCCCCGGCTGCACGACGTGCCGGGAGACGCTGCCGGAGTTCGTCGAGTTCGCCCGCGGCCTGCCGGGCGGGCGGCGGCAGGTCCTCGCCGTCCTGGCCGGTGACCGGGAGGACAGCGACGAGATGGTCCGCACGCTCACATCGGTGGCCCGCGTGACCGTGGAGGAGTTCGACGGCGAGCTCAGCCGGGCGTTCGCGGTCGACGGGTTCCCCGCGCACTACGTCGTCGACAGCACCGGCGCGCTGCTCGCCACGGCGCCCGACGTCGCCCTGCTGCGGGTCACGAGGGCTGCGTGAGCCGGGAGCCCCGGACATCCCCCGGCGCGTTCGCGGCCACCGCGGCGCGGGTCGTGGCGCTGACGTTCCGTTCGGCGCCCCTGCACGGCCTGGCGTACCTGGTGTGCACGGCGGCGGTCGCGGTGATCCCGATCGCGGTGGCCTGGCTGACGAAGGCCGTCCTGGACCGGTTGACGTCCGCGCCGGGCTCGCCGTCCGGGCTGGTGGGGCCCGCGGCCGGGCTCGCGGCGGCTGGGATCGCGCTCGGGGTCGTGCCGCGCGTCGCCCAGTACCTGCGGGCCGAGATGGAGCGCAGGGCGGCCCTCCGCGGGCACGACGAGCTGTTCGCGGCGGTCGAGCAGGTGGCGGGGGTCGCCAGGTTCGAGGATCCGCACTTCCAGGACCGGCTCCGGCTGGCCCAGCAGGGCGCGTCCGCGCCGGCCAGGACCGCCGACGCGGTGTTCGAGGTGGTGCGCGGGGCGCTCACCCTGGTCGGGTTCCTCGGCTCGCTGACCGTGATCAGCACGGGGTTCACCGTCGTCGTGCTGGCCGCCGCCGTCCCCACGGTGATCCTGGAGCTGCAGCTGTCCCGGCGGCGCGCCGCGATGATGTGGCGGATCGGCCCGACGGAACGGCGGCAGATGTTGTACGGCGACCTGCTCGCCAGCGCGGCGGCGGCCAAGGAGATCCGGCTGTTCGGCCTCGGCCCCTATCTCCGCGGTCGGCTGGTCGCCGAGCGGCGCGCCGCCGACGAGGCCCGGCGGCGGACGGACCGGCGGGAGGTCGTCGTCCAGGGGGCGCTGGCGGCGCTGTCGGCGGTCATCGCCGGTGGCGGGCTGGTGTGGGTCGTCGTGGCCGCCGGGCGGGGGCAGGTGACGGTGGGCGACGTGTCGATGTTCGTGGCCGTGGTCGCCGGTCTGCAGGGGGCGCTCGGCGGGCTGATCGCGTCGATGGCCGGGGCGCACCACCAAGTGCTCCTGTTCGGCCACTACGTCGCGGTGGTCGACGCCGGGCCGGACCTGCCCCCGCCGGACGACCCGGCGCCGCTGCCCGCGCTTCGCCGCGGCATCGAACTGCGCGACGTCTGGTTCCGCTACAGCGACGACCATCCGTGGGCGCTGCGCGGCGTCACCCTCTTCCTCCCCCACGGCGCCTCGACGGCGCTGGTCGGTCATAACGGCGCGGGCAAGAGCACGCTGGTCAAGCTGCTGTGCCGGTTCTACGACCCCACCCGGGGGGCGATCCTCTGGGACGGGGTGGACCTGCGCGACGTGCCCGTGGAGGAGTTGCGCCGCCGCGTCGGCGCGGTGCTCCAGGACTTCATGACCTACGACTTCAGCGCGGCCGACAACATCGCCATGGGCGACCTGACGGCGCTCGGCGACCTGGAACGCATCCGCGGCGCGGCCGTCCGGGCCGGGATCGACGACACCCTGTCCCGCCTGCCCCACGGCTACGGGACGCTGCTGACCCGCCTGTTCTTCGCCGACGACGAGGCCGACGACCCCGGGAACGGGGTGATGTTGTCCGGCGGCCAGTGGCAGCGGGTGGCCCTCGCGCGGGCCTTCCTCCGCGAGGACCGGGACCTGATGATCCTCGACGAGCCGAACGCGGGGCTGGACCCCGAGGCCGAGCACGAGGTGCACGAGCGGCTGCGGAGGATGCGCGACGGCCGGAGCAGCCTGCTCATCTCCCACCGCCTCAACACGATCCGGGACGCCGACCTCATCGTCGTCCTGTCCGGCGGGCTGGTCGTCGAACAGGGGCGGCACGCCGACCTGCTCGCCGCCCGGGGCACGTACGCCCGGCTGTTCACCGTTCAGGCGGCCGGTTACGCCGAGGAGCCCGTGGAGCCGGTGACGCGATGAGTGGAGGGGAACGCCGTTGAGACCCGTCCTGGCACTGCTGGCGGCGGCGGGGTGCGTCCTCGGGGCGTCGGCCGCGGTCGCCGTCCGGCTGCGCCGTCGCTACCTCGTCATCACGGTGGCGGGCGTGAGCATGGAGCCGGCGTTCCGCGACGGCGACCGGGTGCTGGTCCGGCGGGCGTCACTGGACGCCGTCCGGCGCGGCCAGGTGGTGCTGCTCGCCGGCAGCCTCACGGAGATGTGGCCGGAGATGGCGGCCGAGGCCGCGCTCACCACCGACCCCCGCGCGCCGTCGGACCGACCGGTGAACGGCCGGAAGCCGGCCGGAAGGCCCGTCGCGGCGCGGGAACCCGCGGACGAGCCGTTCCGGGTGGTCAAGCGCGTGACCGCCGTGCCTGGTGACCCGGTTCCCCGCGAGATCGCCTCCGTGCCGCACGCTCCCGGTCGGGTCGTGCCCGACGGATGCCTGGTCGTGCTCGGCGACAACGCGGCGGCCTCGCGCGACTCGCGGCACTTCGGCTACGTGCCGGCGGAATGGCTGCTCGGCGTGGTGGTACGGCGCATCGCCCCAGCGCCCGAGGTCAGGCAGGAGGACGGCGGACGCGGGGCACGGGCCGGCACGCCTCGGCGGCCGGCCGCTTCCTGAGCATCCGGCCCTGGTCGAAGAACGAGCGGCCGCGCTCGCGGCGGTCGCCCGGCAGGCTCCAGTCGTTCAGCACCCGCTCGACCCGTACGCTCAGCCGGTCGCCCGCTCCTGCCGCGCTCCCGACCAGCACCACGCTCTCCTGCCACTCCATGACCGGGCCGTGCCCGCGGTTGACGAACCGGTGGACAGCCGCCGGCGCTGAGAAGGATCTTGAGTGCAGAGAGCTGAAGCTGTCCTTGGTTGCGAAGCTTCCGCAGCTCGTTGATGAGTTCGGTGGTGTAGCCGGCGCGGGCCAGGTAGAGCTTGAGCAGGGTGACGTGGCCGCGGTCGTCCAGCAGAACGGTGCGCTCGCGCAGCCGGTCCAGTGGCAGGGCCTTCGGGACCTTGGCAGCGGGTCGGCTAGCTCCCACTGCGCGTCGGCCAGGTCCAGAGGTGACGGCCGGTGGGTATCCGGCCGCCCCGACAGCATTCGCGCCAGTCGCCATGCCGAACATGAACGATCTTCTCAAGTGTGTTCTGACAGGGCGCTGGTTGGGCTGTACAGTCAGATTCTGTACGACCATGCGGGAGCTCCAGCTGAGCCCGGCAGGGACGAACACGGAATCGGCGGCCGGACGGCCGCGCGCTTCCGCCTTGGAGCGCGGAGACGCGGCCCCCCGAGCCGCAAGGGCATGGACCAAGCCGGCAACCTGCCTTGGACCACGTTGGATTGCGTCTTCTCCGGCTGCTGCCAGATACCGCTCGGAACCAGACACCACTCGAAGAGGTCACCCCGGTTCCGACGTGGCTCCAGGCCGGATCGACCCAGCCCCAGGGACTGTCACGAACTGTCGCGCTCAGGTCGGTCGGTGCCGCGAGGCAGGGGCAGCCGACATGGTTGTTCGCCTCGTCCGCATCGCTCTGGAAGCTCCAGGAGTTGTAGTAACTCTTGTCCTCCTGGATGGTGTGACAGCGTTCCGGGCGCAGCGGCTCGGACGCGGGTGCGTCAGGACGACAGCCGTACGCTTCAGCACTCGGCAGCGCCGTTGAACTTACGGATTCCTCTCGGAATCTTGTGCCGAAGCGTGCCGTGCGGCGGAACCCATCGGCATGGGCCGTCACTCCCGCGCGACCAAACGATCTTGAGCGTGCGGAAGTAGGGACAGTTGTTCGTGACCCAGCCAGTCTTGGTGATGCGGCCGGTTGCGTGCCCGGTCTCCAGAGTGCAGTTCGGCCCGCCGGCGGTGCTCGCCGTGGCAGCGGGAGCCGTGGCAAGGACGCAGGCCAAGGCGGTGCCCGCCAGCCCCAGTGTGGCGAACGTGGTGCGGATGGCAGTCATCTCACGCTTCCTCTCCGTGTCGCGTTACGTGAGGACCGTAGGCCGGAGCGCGTTGAAAACCTGTTGAGGATCTGTTGAGTTCCCCACCCCGCCCCGTTGGTTGGCTCCGGCTGGCTCAGGTGCGTGGCGACATGGTCGATGCCCGCTCACACCACGGTCAGTGCGATGCCGCGACGACGCCGGGTCGAAGCCAGCAGGTACGCGGCCACGAGCGACGCCCATGCCATGATGAGCGCGATGGCGAGGGCGAAGGCGACGTTGGCCACCCTGGAGCCCTGCGCCGCGAAGATCGAGATCCAGGCCGCCACGAAGATCGCGCCGGTCATCCTGCTGAAGGCGGCCCAGCGGCGACGGCCGGCCGCCGCGAACCGCCGGCCGAACGCGAAGCACGCGGCGATCAGCGCGAGAAAGGCGATCCCGGAGACGAGGAGGTGCAGCATCGCCTGCGTGCTCATGCTTGTGGGCGGGCCGACGGGCGTCCCGGGCGGGAAGCCGTCGGCAGGGTCGGCGGAGAAGCAGGCAGCGGCGATCATCCCGGCGCCGAAGACGCCGACCAGTCGCGGCCCCCAGGTGCCGCCGCCCCAGCCCGCCGGACCACGAGCCTGGTGCAGGCCGACCGCTCCGGCCACGAACAGCAGGCCGCTGACCGCGAAGTTGGCGACCTGAATCCACCCTTGGTCGCCGTTGCTCAGCATGCTGGCCGGGTACCGGCTGATGTCGAACCCGTCCCTGGTGAGCATCTGCAGCAGGACCACGATGATGTAGAGCGGGCCGGCGACGGTGCCGCACCTCAGCAGCGTCCTCGTCGCCCTGCTGACCGCTGCGGTGGTGGGTTTGCCGGTCATCCGGCCTGCTCCTCTCCTGAGTACGGGACGACTCACCGCGCGGCGGGTCATCTGTCGCCGTCCCTGCCGGTCTCGGGGGCGAAGTGCTGCGCGGCGAAGGCGACGGCCGCGGCGAGGTCGTCGTCGCCGGTGCCCCGAGCGGCCTGGACCGCGGGTCCCCAGGCGTGGCGACTGGCGGTGACGAACTCCTTCGCCTCGGGCGTGTGGCCCCATGTCGCGGGGTCGAACGTGACGCCGCGCAGGAACAGGTCGAGACCGAGCAGCGCGAGCTCCCAGCCGACTCCCATGCCGATCGTGGTACCGGGCCCGTACGTACGTGCCATCTCATCGACGAGCTCGGCGGGTGCGGCGTGCTCCAGCTCCAGGACGGTCCCGACGCCGTCACCGCCGGGCGCCAGGCGCACTTCGACCTCGGTGGGCATGCCATCCCCCAACACCCAGGTCACTTTGATCAGATGGGGCTTCTCACAGCGCAGGATCTCCCCGCCGGCGTTGTCCTTGAGCTGGAACGTGCCGCCGAGCCGCAGGTCGCCGTCGATCGGGGTGAGCCACCGGCTGATCCGGTCGGGGTCGGTGCAGGCGCTCCACACGGCCTCGATCGTGGCGTCGTACGTGCGCCGCAGCAGCAGTGAGCGTCCCGCGCCGACGGCGACCGACTGGTCGCCGATCTCCCGCTGGGTGGCGCTTGTCTGATTGACGATGTCGATCATTCGTCCTTCTTCTCGTCGTTCGAGCCTGGTCGTCCCTCAGCGGACGGAGTCTCCTCGAGCAGGCGGCGGCGCTCGCGCCGGGCGCGCGCGACTTCGGTGGCCAGCGCGTCCAGCTGCCGGCTCCAGAATCTGCGAAGGCGCTCCAACTGGATGCCGACTTCCCCGAGTGGTTGGAGTCGACGCCGCACGGGCACCGAAGGTGCCGACAGCGCCGCCGAGCACGCCGAGTGCGTGCAGGAGCCATAATTTCAGCCGCTACTTATATAAGTCAAACCTGATATAGCTGGGCTGTCGGCGCATGTCGAGGCTGTGGTTCGCTCAGGGGCCGTGATCGGGTCCACGATGGTACGCAGCGGGGGCTGCTTGGGCCAGGACGGTGGCCGCGGTGCTGGTCGTAGAAGTGTTCGTGCTCGCGTAGGCGTTCCTTGCCGACAATGCCGTCCGCGCAGGTCATCCGGATCGCCAAACGCCATGAACAGCGATCATGCCCGCCAGGACAGAAGCGCCGAACCCCGGGTCAACCTCAATGGCCGGGTTTCGGACACCCGCAGGGTGGAGTCCCGTTCAAGCCTGCGCCCGGTGAACGTTCTTCGATCCCTGAGACCGTGGCGCACGAGAGGTCGACGGTGAGACCGGACGTGGCGATGCCGATCTCACCGTCGTATTCGGCCCCGGCGGCGGCTCGCGCAGCCGAGGTGTCCGTGCCTGGTTGCAGGTGCGTGAGCAGCAGGTGCCCGACATGGGCTTCCAGCGCTTGCCGACCTGCCTGACGGGCGCTGGTCAGGTGACGTCGGGAACCCTCCGGGACCTGGTTCACATAGGTGGCCTCGGCCAGTAGCAGGTCAGCGCCACGCGCCAGTTCCACCCTGTCGGGGCTCGGGCCGCTGTCGCCGGTGTACGCGAGCACCCGTCCGCCCGCTGTCAGCCGTATGCCGGCATTGGGTACCGAGTGCGGCAGCAGGCGGGTCTGTGCGTGAAACGGGCCGATGTCGAATCTGCTGCCGTCGGTGAACTCGTGCAGGACGTAGGCGTCGGTCAGCACTCCCGGGCGGTCCAGCGCGAGCACCGCGTCCAGGGCGCCGGGCAGCGAGTACACCGGCAGCGGCGCCGACGGGTCATCACGCATTGTGCGCGCCCGGAGCAGCGGGTTCAGGTCGGCGCAGTGGTCGGGATGTCCGTGGCTGATGAACACCGCATCGATCTGATCGGCGTCGACCCGTTCCAGCAGCCGCGGCACCGTCCCAGATCCAAGGTCGACGAGCAGCCTGAACCCGTCGTGCTCCACGAGGTAACCACTGCAGGCCTGGCCCGCCGCCGGCCACGCACCGCATCCGCCAAGGATCGTCAGCAGCATCGGTGAACCTTAACGGATGTCGCTCGTTCCGAGTGGCCGGCAAGCCACCTCTTCCCAAGAGCTGTTGGGAAAATTAGTATCCCAACGTGCCTTTGGAAAACCGGGATGACCTTGTTCCCCTGCGCGCCCTGGCCAACCCGCTGCGTATCCGCATCGTGTCGCTGCTCACCGGCGCGTCGATGTCGGCCACCGAGGTCGCCGACGAACTCGGCATCGCGCACGCCTCGGCCAGCTATCACCTGCGCCAGTTGGCCAAAGCGGGCTTCCTCCAGCAGACGGACGAGCGTCCGCGGGCAGGCAAGGGCCGCCCGCAGCTGCGCTACCGGTACGACCCGTCCAGCGGCGAGCGCCTCGACCGGTCCGAGGGGCGGCAACTCCTCCACCAGGCGATGAGCACCGATCTGGCCAGGCGTCTGGCTGAGACCGATCGGCAGCGCACGTCCATGGACGCCGAGGTGTGGCTGGCCAGGCCCGTCTGGGAGGAGATCGTCGGCCTGATCGACCAGGCCGTGGCGCTCCTGCACGACAAGGCCGGACCGCCGCACGACGGCGTCAAGGTCAGCATGACCGCGCTCCTGCTCGAATTACGTGACGAACGATGATGGGCCGCCTGCTCGGCTGCGCGGCCGGCGCGTTCCTGTCGATCGGACTGCTCGTCCCGGCGGTTCCGCGATACCTCACCGGCCCGCTGGGCCAGCAGGCGGGCATGGTGGGCGTCTCGCTGGCCGTCACCGCGGCGGCCGGGGTGCTCGCCCGCCCGCTGGCCGGACGGGTGGCCGACAGGGCCGGACGCCGCACGGCCCTGTGCGCGGGCGCGCTGCTGCTGTCCGGCACGTCCCTCGCGCTGCTCGCCGTCGGACAGTTGCCGCTCTTCTTCGTCCTGCGCGGCGTCGCCGGCGTCGGTGAGGCGCTCGCCTACGTCGGCCTCGCCACTCTGGCCAGCGACCACCGGCGGCCCGGCGCGGCGATCAACCACTTCTCCGTCGTCGTCAACGCCGGCCTGCTCACGGGGCCTGTCATCGCCGAGACGCTGTACGCCGCGTCCGGGTTCGCCGCCGTCTGGATCACGGCCGCGGCCGTGGCGCTGGGGTCGGCTGTGCTCGGCTTCACCCTGCCGAAGACCATGAGTCCTGACACGGAGAGGCCCGGCCCGGATCCGGGAGCCGGGCGGGCCCGGCTGTACCACGCGTCCGCTCTGCGACCCGGCTTCGGCTACCTGGCCTCCGTGTGGGGCTACACCGCCATCAGCGCCTTCCTGCCGCTGCACCTCGCCGCGCTCGGCGGCGGCTCCGGCGGCCTCCACTTCCTGGTCTACGGCGGCGTCCTCGTCGCCGTCCGACTGGCCGGACATCGCCTGCTCGCCACGGCCGCCCCGGCGCGCCTGGCCGTCGCCTCCCTCCTGCTGACCGGGACGGGATCGATCCTGCTTGCCGCCTGGCCCTCGCCGGTCGGGACATGGTGCGCGATCGCGCTGATCGGCGCCGGGCAGGGCCTCGGGCTGCCCGCCTTCCTCAGGATGGCGGTGCACGGCCTGCCCGCCGGCGAGCGCGGATCCGCCGTCGCCACCACGACGGCCTTCTTCGACGTCGGATTCCTCAGCGCTGCCCTGTCCCTCGGCGTCCTCGCCGACCGGTTCGGCCTGGCCGGCGGCTTCGCCCTCGTGGGAGCCGTGTCCGCCGCCGGAGCGCTGCTGTTCCTGCCGATACGCCACAACGAACACGAAGGAGCCCCCCTTGACCATTCCCCCCGCTGACCTGTCCGACTATGCCGACGTCGTGTTCGACGTGGCCGTGCCCCTGCTGGCGGACGACCGGGTGCTGATCAACGCCGAGGTCGAGCACGCCCCGCTCGCCCGCGCCCTGGCCGAGGCCGCCTACGCCAGAGGCGCCCGCTACGCCGACATCTGGTACTTCGATCCGCACGCCAAACGATCCCGACTCCGGCACGCCGACACCGCGAGCCTGGCCGAGGTGCCCGCGTGGCTCGACGCCCGCAACGACGAACTGGGGCGGAACGGCGGCATCATCGTCAACGTCCGCGGCGCCGCCGCCCCCGACCTCCTGGCCGGGCTGGATCCGATACGCGTCGGGCTGGACCGCATGCCGTCGCTGACCTCACGGCAGCGGCTCCAGCTCAACAACCTGGTCCGCTGGACGATCGTCCCCTACGCCACCCCCGAGTGGGCCCGTGCCGTCTTCGGCGAACCCGACCAGGCCAGGCTGTGGCGGCACCTGCGCCGCATCCTCCGTCTCGACGAGCCCGATCCGCGCGCGGCGTGGCGGCAGCGCATCGCCGAACTGCTCGATCGCGCTCGACGGCTCACCGAGATGCGCCTGGACGCCGTCCGGTTCGAGGGCCCCGGCACCGACCTGACCATCGGACTGCTCCCGGACGCCCACTGGACCGCCGCCCGCCTGGAGGACGTCAACGGCCGCCCGTTCCAGGCCAACCTGCCGACCGAGGAGGTGTTCACCACCCCTGACTACCGGCGCGTCACCGGTACGGTCCGCGCCACCCGGCCGCTGTCCCTCGACGGCACCCTCATCCGCGACCTGGAGCTGACCTTCGCCGATGGCGTCGTGACCGAGGTGAGAGCGAGCGCCGGAGCTGACGTCGTTCGCGCGCACCAGGCCACCGACGCGGGGGCGGCCCGGCTGGGCGAGCTCGCTCTGGTCGACCGTTCTTCGCGGGTGGGCGAAAGCGGCATCACCTACCTGGAGACCCTTCTGGATGAGAACGCCGCCTGCCACCTGGCCTGGGGCGCCGGGCTGCCGCCGGGCGTGCCCGCCCACCTGCGTACGGACGACCCCGCGCGGCTGGACGCGGCAGGCGTGAACACCTCGCGCGTGCACGTCGACTTCATGGTCGGCGGCCCGGACGTCACGGTCACCGGGCTGGGGCCCGGCGGGAAGGTGGTGCTCCTGCGCGACGACACCTGGGAGTTCTGACGCCCTGCCACGGTCAGAAGGGTCGACTCAAGGGCTGCCGGGTGGCCGGAGGAGGTCTCCCCCGGCTCCCACAGCCCCGGACGTAATCCTCTCGGCCGATCCGGCTCCCGTCATCCGGCACGCCGTCCTCGCTCGCTGCGCAATCCGACCTGCGGCTGCGAGCGAACATCGTGGAGAAACCGACGGTCGAGGACCTGGCGGGCTTCCAGGTGGTGAGCAGGGTGTGCGACAACAACGGCAGGACGCCGCCGGGGTCGCTGGAGACCGTGGGGAAGACGCCGGGGGTTCCCCCGCAACGTGCTCAAAGACACGGAGTCAACACATCCTCAACGAATTCTCCACATGATCCGCCCGACTGTTGCACCGCAACGTCAGGCAAGGTGCTCATCCATTTCGTGAGAGGAAGCGATCGTCATGCAGGTTCGTATGATCACGGCAGCGCTCACCGCAGCTGTGGCGGTCTCGTTGGCGCCGGGCGTAGCGGGCATCTCGACGGCCTCCGCTCAGGCAAGCCCTGCCGTCACGAGCAGCGTCTCCGTCTCCCTCACCTCTGCCTCGACTGCTGCGACGGCTACCGCGGCGGCAAAGTGGCATTTCGCGGGAGTGTTCGCCGTCAAGCAGGCGTGCCAGGTCGCGGGGCGCTACTACAAGGCCGTCCGCTACGCGAAGGACTACAAGTGCAAGAAGATCCTTGTGGGGCCGGTCCACCGCCTCTACATTCTGCGGTGAGTTCGGCGTGGCGGGCCTTCTGACCGGAGGCCCGCCAGCACATGAGCCGACCGCCCGGCAAGGCGGCAGGCCGAGCAGGGCATCACGGGGCAGCAGGAAGATCCGGCCGAGCATAGTGGGTTCTGATCGGTCAGGACCGCCCATGTACCGGTGACAAAGTCCACGCTGGCAGACCGAAGCGAATCGACGGGATGGTTTGGCCGATCTGCAGGTGTGCCACTCAGGTGATCCATGGCCTGGAAGGCTGACTTGTCAGACATAAAAGATTGTGTTGGTATGCACCTTCTACGAGCGACCGTTCTTGTGCTCACAGCGACCCTGACCTGCGCATGCGGGCCGAACGATCAGCCGGTGCGCGACACCCCGACGGCCGCGGCCTCCAGCACCAGCCCCTCGGTGCCGCCCTCCACCCCGGCTGCCGCGGAGGCGGGCTACGTGAGCGAGGGCATGGTCGGTTTCTACATCGCCAACCCCTTCAGGATCGAAGTGCGGGCCATCGAGCGGCACGCCAAGCTGACCGTGCTCCGCATGGACATCATGACCACGGCGACCACCAACACCGCCGGCGACTTCGGCTACGGCACCATGCCGACCTCCTTCGCCAGGTTCAGGTTGTTCGACCCGATCGGCAGGAAGGTCTACTTCACCCTGCGCGAGAACGACCACAACGGCGACGCCTTCGGCACCAGGCACCGCACCGCCGCTGCCGACTATCCCGACGACTTCGTGCCAGGCGTGCGCTATCCGGTGGAGGTCTACTTCCCGCCGCTTCCCGCCGCGGTCAGGACGATGTCGATCGTGCCTGACATGCCGATGGGCCCGATGACCGGCATCCCGGTCACCGACGGCGGCGCTGAGCCGACCGCCCGCGAGCGCAGTTCCCCTGAGCTGCCGAAGACCGGCGACACGTTCCAGTGGCCCGTCGTCGTGCCGGACGGGGAGATCTGGTCAGCCGTCTCCGACGTGAACGAACTGGTGGAGACACCGGTGAAGACCACCACGCAGGCGGGCGACACGGAGACGATCGGCCTGCGCACCGACGTCCTGTTCGCCTTCGACAAGGCGCGGCTGAGCACGAAGGCGGCGGCCGTGCTCGACGACGTGGTCGAAGAGACCAGGCGACGGGCCGACCCCGCCAAACCGCCCATCACGATCACCGGCCACACCGACGACAAGGGCGCCGACGACTACAACCAGACCCTGTCGGTCGAACGAGCCGAAGCGGTGCAGAAGTATCTGGCCGCCAGGCTCGGCAACGACTACCAGTACCGACCGGAAGGAAAGGGCGAGAGCGAGCCGATCGCGAAGAACCAGAAGCAGGACGGCAGCGACAATCCGGCAGGACGGGCCAGGAACCGCCGCGTAGAAATCTCCTACTCCATCAAGCAACAGAGCCCGGACGTGGCCACCACCACGAGCCCCTCCCCCGGCCAAGTACGCGGCTCCACGGGAGCGGCGGCCCCCTTCCGCGCCGATCCAGGAGCGCGGGTGGCCGGTTTCACCTGGTCGTTCCGCAGCCAGCCGGACAAGCTCAAGGTGGACGTGCTGCCGCTCTATCGTGACGGCGCCTACGTGGTGGCCTCCTTCGACATCACCAAGACCAACGACGGCACGTTCGTCCCGTTCCCCGTCCCTTTCTCCGGGTGGGATCACGAGTTCTCCGCGGGCTCCGATTTCGGCGCCTTCATCCTCGTCGATCCGGCCACCAAGGCGCGCTACCACCCGCTCAAGATGTACACGGAGTTCGTCGAGAACTACGTGCCCGCCCTGGATGCAGGCGAGACCAGCAGGGCCTACGTCTACTATCCCGCCCCGCCGGACGATCGCACGAGCATCACGCTGGAAGTGGCCAACGGAGGCGTCTACCCGGCGGTCCCCATCGAACGCTGACCGGCCGGGAGGCCGGGACAGGACCGCGAGTGGGACTCCGCACAGCCGTCGCGCTCCCGGTCAGGGCGGCGCTCCGGTCGCGAATGGACGCCCATGACCTGCTCGCCCACTGTCACCGGTCGGGGAGTTCCGGCCTCCCGGCAAGGGGGTGCTGTTCCCGGAACGGCCGCCTCCACCTGGCCGAGGCAGGCCCTGAGGCGGTCGAGCTCAGCCGTCTGAGCCGGCTGCTCAGACGGCGAGGGAATGGGAGCCGTAGGGCACACCCGAATTCCAGACCAATGGCCCTTCCCGGAGGACGAGACCTTGTTCGGCGACCTCCGCCCGCCGGCCCGCCTTCACCGACCCCTACGTCAGGACACTCGGCAGCCTGCACAGATTCGGGGCCCGTGCCACCGTCGCGCAGCGGGCAGCCGAGCTGTAACACCGCGCACCCACGCCATCCAGGACAACACACCACAACACGCCGATCAGCCTCCGGACCCCTGAGCATCTCACCCACGCTGAGCACATGCCTGAACACCGCCGTCACCCCCGCGTCTCCGCTCGAACCATCAGGCGACTCGCCACGCGCCGCCGGACGGGTCGGCCTCTGCGTCGCCGACTCACCTCCATCCAGCTCTGGATGGGCGTCGCGGGGATCACCGGGAGTCTCATGTCGGTGCCCGCGTTCATCGTCTCCATGAACGCGCTGCGCGTCAGCGAGCAGCAGCGATCGGAGGTTCAGCAGGCGAGACTGGCCTCTGAGCGGGCCGGCCGGCGTGATTTCGCCCTGCGCGTCACCGTGGAACCGGGCGAAGTGGACATCGCCACGCCGCTCATGACCGGCGGCACGATCACGGTCAAGAACGGGAACGCCCTCCCGACCACGATCCAGGTCCATGTCGTGCTGTCCCACGACGAGAAGGCGCAACGTCCGGTGCAGTACGCCACCTTCGACGCTCCCGCGTGCAGCCAGGTCGACTACCACATGCAGCGCGACGAGGAGCGCGTACGGACCTTCACCAGGGCCGACGGCTGGACCACACTCGTCGTCATCGTCAACCCGCTCGACCCGCACTCCCGCTTCTGGTCGGCCGGGCTCGGGGCGGAACCGGTCACGATGGATGAGGTGACGAGGTTGAGCGCGGCGGACTCCGTCTCCATCAGCGACTCCATCCCCACGAGCCGCTACCTCCCCACCTGCGTATGAACCCCCACCGGACATGACGGCCGAGCGCCTGGGCGACGTCCGGCCGGCCTGTCATCCAGCCGTTTACGCCCTGGATGCCGGAACCGCCGCTGACGCTGCGGCAGAAGCGGTTCGATCACCGCCCACAGCTCGTCGCCGACCTCCCACGGCTTCAGCTTGGCCCTCCGCGCCTCTCTCTCGGCCACAGCGAGAGAGCAAAGCACAACAGAGATCATTCTGTTAGGCGCTCTCAGCCTGGTGTCTGGTTTGCGGGGCGACGGCTGCCGCGATCTTTTCGGCCGCAGGCGCTCTTGCCGTCACCTCGCCCCCAGTCGCCGAAGCCCGGCGAACTCAAGCCCGGCGTAGATAGCGACCACCAGCGCGCCGACCAGCATGAAGGCACGCGCTGGAGACCATGCTGGCGGCGCACGAGCCGTACCCGGCCGTCGTGGTCGACCGGGTCTGGAACGTGCTGCAGGGCAACCGCGCCATGGGCGTCCTGATGGCGGCATCCCGCCGCATCTCCTGGAACCGCAGCCGAACGTGTTCCGGCTGACTCTGCACCCTGACGGGTTGGCCGCGCGGCTGGCCAACCGGGAGCAGGTGAGAACGCTCTTCCTCGAACGGCTGTCACGCCAGGTCAACGCCACTGGAGACAACGAACTGCAGCGGCTCCACGACGAGGTTTCCAGCTACCCCGTGCCATCGAGCGAGAAGACGCCCCACGACGAAGCCTCGCGACACCAGCCGAGCCCGATCCAGGTGCCTCTGAGGATCCGCACCCCGTTCGGCGAACTGGCGATGTTCAGCACCATGGCCACCTTCGGCACTCCGGCCGACGTGACGCTGGCCGAGCTGGCGATCGAGCTCTTCTATCCCCTCGACGACTTCACAGCCGACGTTCTCCGCGCCCATTCCGTGGCGGGACCTGCGCCGGAAGGGCTCTCCGAACGCTGACGGCCGGCACATCTGGGAGCAGATGCCAGGTCGGCAACCTGGCGCAATGTCCAAGCATTCGCCCGCTCGGGCCCATTGGCAACACCCGGAGAAGGCGCCGAGTACCGCGACGGCCAGCGGCATCAGCACGATTCTTACAAGAGCCCCGACACGGCCAGAAATCACCTCGGCACTGCACGTCGGGGACAGGCTGCGGGTGCCCTAGTGTTTCACGGTCGCCACGGCTCGCCCGCCTGCACGCGAAGGTCACCGCTTGCTGGCCGAGATGATCATGTGAGTGCTGAGGAACCTCTTCTTCCACGCGATGGAGCCGAAGCCGACCCGGCGGAGGATCTCGGCGACCTCCTGCGGGGGCATGAAGCCGAGCGTGGACTCCTGCAGATAGGCGTACGACCGCCGATCGCGGGCGACCACCTGGCCGAGAAGGGGGATCACGACCCGGACCCCCAGCTCCACCGGGTGACGAAGCGGTCCACGCGGCGGGCAGGTCTCCAGCATGACGACCCGGCCGCCGGGTTTGAGCACCCGGTACTGCTCTTCGAGCACATGCTCGACGTCCTCCACGTTCCGCAGGAGATAGCCGTGCGTGACGGCGTCGAAGGACTCGTCGCCGAAAGGCAGGTCGTTGGCGTCCGCCTGCTGCCACGTGATCGCGGAGGCGCCCGGTTTGGTGGCTGCCGCCGCCAGCATCCGTGCCGAGAAATCGACGGCGTGGATGGTCGCGTTCGGAAATCTCTTCAGCGCGGCAAGGGCGATGACGCCGGTCCCGGTGGCGATGTCGAGCATGCTGCCGCCTGGCGGAACTCCGGCGCCGGCAGCGACTTCACGACACCAGGCGGCATGCCGTCCGAGGGTCATGAGGCGATTCATCAAGTCGTAGTAGTCGGTGATCCTGTCGAAGGTCCGCTGGATCTCCTGGCCCTTGGACGACGGCGTTCCCCGTGCTGGCATCTGAGTGGCTCCTCGGTCGAACTGCCATTGTGCCGGGGCCGTCACCGGTGCTCCTCCCCCGTCCGAGGGATCCCTGGTCACGTGGAAGCCGGCACCTCATGCGGGGAGCTACCGCCCGCCGTGAACCAGTAGGGCCCAGATCCTGACTCCGGTCGCAGCGGAAGAGTCAAGCCCCTTGGGGCAACATGGGCGTCGTTGAGCCATCTCGCCACCGGCGACGCTGGACCTAAATGGGGGTCGGCGTCAGGCACCGTAACAGGCTGATCTTTGAGTTCCGCGCACGACATCGGCCCAGCACGACATACGCCACGCGTATGAACTGACCGCCGACGGCCGTGACACGTCTGTAGCGCCACCGGCGACCGCCTTCGGCACGTTGCAGCGGCTGTTGGAGGTGCTCGATGAGGACGAGTGAGCAGCGGATTGTCCAGCAGGTGGAACTGCCCGACGGACAGGTGGTTCGCCACGCGCCAGGAGGCATCGATGTGCTGCATCATCGTCATGATGGCGGTGCTTCCGGATGGCTCTCCGTACTCCAGGGACCTGGGTCCTGGCCTCGGACGTCGAGGGGGCCCTCCTCATAGGGGGACCTGCCACCGCAGCCGCGTGCCGCCACCCTGCGGGCTCTCCAGCTCGGAGGTGCCGCCGAGGCCGCTCGCGCGTTCCTCGATGTTGCGCAGGCCGCTACGGCGGCTGGGCTCGTCCAGGCCGACGCCGTCGTCGGAGACCACAAGGGTGAGGGTGCCGGAGGCCACCTCGACGGACACCTCGGCGCGGCCGGCGCGGGAGTGGCGGACCACGTTCGACAGGGCCTCACGCAGCACGGCGAGCAGGTGCTCGGCGACGGCCTCGGGCACCAGCGTGTCGATCTGCCCTTCCATCCGCAGGCCGGGCATGAACCCCAGATGGCCGCCCGCGCCCTCCACCAGGCCGACGATCCGGCTCCGCAGGCCGGGCGCGGCGCCCTCGACGGGGCCCTGGAGGGCGAAGATGGACGAGCGGATCTGGCGGATGGTCTCGTCCAGCTCGTCGATGGCGTGTTGCAGCCGTTTGCCCGCCTCCGGGCGCTCGACCAGGCGGACGGTGCTCATCAGGGTCATGGCGGTCGCGAACAATCGCTGGATGACGACGTCGTGCAGGTCCTTGGCGATGCGGTCGCGGTCCTCCAGCAGGCCGAGCCGTTCGGCGTCGCGGCGGGCCTCGGCCAGCTCCAGCGCCAGGGCCGCCTGACCGGCGAACGCGTGCAACATCTGCTGGTCCGCCCGGCTGAACGGCAGCCGTCCGCCCCGCTTGGCCAGCATCAGCACGCCGCGCACGGCCGGCGCCGCGCCCAGCGGGATCATGAGCCCGGGGCCGTAGCCCAGCCGCCGCAGCGGCGAGGCCGGGTAGGGGGCGCTGCGCATGTCCGCGTCGGACATCGGCTCCCCCTGGGTGAAGACGTCGCCCGCGAGCGTGGCCGCGACCTCGAAGACGGCCCCCCGCAGCCCTTCGGCGCCCTCGCCCTCCGCGACCTGGGCGATCAGCGACTCCTTCGCCGGATCCGGGAGCAATACCTGGACCAGGTCGGCGTCGGTCATCTGGCGGGCGCGGGCGGCCACCACGGTCAGCATCTGGTGCGGGTCCGCGCCGGACAGCAGGCTCGTGGTCACCTCCGAGGACGCCTGCAGCCAGGTCTCGCGCCGGCGCGACTCCTCGTACAGGCGGGCGTTCTCCACGGCGACGCCGGCGGCGGTGGCCAGCGCGA
>NZ_JBFAMZ010000043.1:0-39635 GCF_040674635.1 Nonomuraea sp. NPDC049758 | reverse complement strand
GTGCGGTTGCGAGGGTGTCCAGTTCGGTCGTCACAACCCGAGGATGGACATCCTCGCCCTATCTCCGCAGCTATGCCTTGGACTCATTCATCTAGGCGCGTGTCAACCTCGGGTTGTCTGGTCCGGCGCCGGTCTGAGTTCGTCATCGATGACCGCTCCTTATTATCTGCTGAGTTTCGTCCCCGCTTCGACAGCGCTGGCAACGACACTAGGGGCCCGTCACCGAATCTCGGACGGGTAATTGGTCTGTCCCGGGACCGGCGGCCCGGTCCCGGGAGGCGGTCAGCTTTGCCGTAGGGCGGGCATCGGGAGGGGGATGGCGTACGCGGTGGCGCCGCCGCCCACTCCTCCCTCGCAGGAGTTCGGAGGTGCGGTGGTCACGCCCCTTGTGGAGGGACGTTCGGCGGCCCAGAACATGTAGCCGAGCATGCCGGAAGTGAGTCCGGCACCCTTCGGCGCGGCCGTCTGGACGAACGATCCCGTGGACTTCTGCAGCGAGGTGCTGAAGTTCGTGCATTCGGGGCGGACCTTGCTCCCTTCAGCGATGTAGAACGCGCCGGTGAACTTGGCCGGAGCCAGTGACGGGATCGGCGGAGAGTAGGTGGGCTTGCCGTCGATGTGCTCCTGCCAGTTGGCGATGGCGTCGGAGCTCCTGGGCTGCTGGGCGGGCACCATCGCGTTGGCGTAGTCCAGGACCGGGGTGTCGGTGCGCAGCCAGTCCGCGGTGGCCTTCCTGGTGATGTCGATGAGCCAGCGGTCACCGGCGGCGAGGTCGATGGTCAGCCGGGCGGCCGGGTTCGCACCGCTCGCGTCGTAGGGCAGGGCGGAGCGGTAGGCGTTGACGAAGGCCTGCAGACCGGCCAGGTCGGGCTTGCTGTTCTCCTCGTAGTCGATCTCTATGCCGACGCCGAGCCGCTGGGCGACCTCGGCCGCGTTGCGCCCGAACTGCGCCGCATTCTCCGCCAGGGCGGAGTTCCACGCGGTGGTGTACGTGATGCCGCCGATGGAGAGCATCACGCGGATTCCGCGGCTGGTGAAGTAGTTCACGATGTCAGCGGTCATGCCACGCGGTACGCCGTCGAGGGTCTGCGTGTCGGTGGTCTTGTGCAGCAACTTGACCGGGTGGACGAAGCTGAGCACCACGAGGTTGACCGAGGGGCGGCCGTCTCCCCGGTCGATCAGCCAGTGGTTCTTTGCGTCGAAGTCTGTTGTGCTGCGGACGTTGCCCCAGATACAGGCGTCATCACCGCAGTGCCAGGCGCCGTAGACCTGCAGCGGGGTCGCAGCGGCCTGTGCGGGGACGGGCAGGAGAAGGAGGGGGAGGAGTAAGGAGACGAGCGCGGCCAGACGGCGCATGCCGATACCTCCGTTCACGAGGAACTGGAAAGGAGGTTAACTAATTCTGCACGGTGCTGTCCCTCCCCCGGAGGACACACCCGGGTCCCACAAGGGCTCGCGTCGCCATGAGCGCTCAGCTAGTGGCCCATCACCGAATGTCGGACAAGTAATTGTCCTTCGGCGGTGAACCCTGAACTGGATCGAATCAGAGTCGCCGCGCTGCGCTACTACACGCTGAACGGCACCGACCACCGCAGTCATGACGAGCAGAACGCGGCGATCGGTGCCTACGTCCGCTGGCGCAACGCCCGAGCCGAGCCCAAGACGAACTTCGCCGCCTGTTCACTGATCAGAAGCTGGACCAATTACCCGGCCAAGGTTGCGTGACAGACCACTAGCCACTGAGCTTCGATCGTAGGGATCTTCAGACATCGTCGTCGGCATCGGGCGCGTCGGGGTCGCGCAGGGCGCGGATGGCCTTGAGCACCTGCTCAAACGGTTGCGCTTCACGCTGGCCGAGCCTGCAGGTGATGTCGGCTATCGGCACGCGGTCACGACACTCGCCCTCCTCGCCGCACCTTGGCCTCCCCAGCCGAGGCAGGAAACCCCACACCGACTCGGCAAACCGCATGGCAGGGAGCTCGCCGCCGGTTACGGTGCTGGCATGCTGGTGCGCCTGCTGTGGAAGCCTCTGCCCGAGTCGTGGCCGCAAGCGGCGCCCCTGCGGCCGGCGAGGCTGCGCGGCCTGGTCGCCCGGATCCGGGGGATGGCCGCGGGCGTGTCGCGGGACGGCGATGTCGAGCGGCGGCTGCGGCGGGGGGCGATGCAGGCGATCGTCCGTGAGTCCTTCCAGGAGACAGTGGCCGAGCAGGACGGCGAGCATCGCGGACCGGCCCTGTTCGCTGAGGCTTGGAAGGCCCGTCTGGCTGCTTTCCTGGCGCAGGAGAGCGCCGAGGTGACGGGCTGGGGCGAGATCATCATCGCCGAGTTGGACACCGATCTGGGATGGAGCTTGTACGAGGCGGCCAGCCGTGCTCGAGCAGAGGCGATCGCGCGGGCCGTGGCCACGCCGGGCCGTCGCCGAGGGGCGGATGACGGGCCGACCGTGTCGTATGAGTTCTCGATCGCCGCGGGTGAAGAGGGTTCGTTCGGGCGTGTCCGGTACGGGGTCTGTGAGCCGTGTGGAGTCGGCCTGCTTAAAAGGATCAGTTTCTCGCCTGAGTGGCAGTGCTGCGGGTTCGGCACGCTGGCCCTGCGCGAGCTGGGGACCCGCCACCCGGGCCTGACCTGGTACACCACCGGCCAGTACGCGCACACTCAGGGCTTCTATCAGCGATACCGGCGCCGCAGTACCAGCCCCTGGACCGCCGATCAACGGCCATGCCCGCACCTTTGACAGCTTGAGCGTCACTGCCGGCGCCGGGTGAGAGCCCGGCGTCCGATCGCCTGGGAGCGGGGCACGCGCGGAGGGCCCGAGTTGGGCCGTGTCACAGCCGTCCTGGGCCCTCCTGCGGTGGGCGCGTTGGCGATCCCCCGTCAGCGCACGATCGCAAGGGGCTGGAGTTGCCGGCCGGGATGTACGTGTCCAGGAATCGACGAGGTGCCCAGTCTTGATCCCATAGTCCGAGACGTTCCAGGTCTGGGCGCATAGTGAGGGCCTTGAGGTCGGCGAGCCAGTCAGCATCGGCCGGCGTCGCTGGACGAAGTCTCCATGGTCTATCCATGGGAAGAAGATATGTGTCGCACCCTTGTAATCCGTGACACCTCGCGATCTCGAGGGTCGGGGTCACATGGCGACGGCCACCGCGTGATCATTCGGGGTTTGTGAAGACAACCAAAAATCGTGCTGTGGCCGCGGGCCACAGCGTAGACCCCTGATGGCTGGATGGTCATCTTCAATGAGCTGACGGCCCGGATCGCCGGTCGGTTCGGCCGCGTTGAACCACGCAGGGCCGCGACCGCTTACGTGCGCGGGCTGCTTGCCGACATCGACCGCAAGAACTGCTGGAACCTGGCCGAACACGCCGCCGACAACGGCCCGCAGGCGCTGCAGCGGCTGCTGCGCACCGCCCGCTGGGACGCCGAGGTCGTGCGTGATGACGTGCGCTCGTTCGCTGTCGACCGGCTCGGCTCCGGCGGTGTGCTGATCGTGGATGAGACCTGGTTCCTCAAGAAGGGCGCCCGTTCGGCCGGGGTACAGCGGCAATACAGCGGCAGCCGGTGATGAGTGCGGACCTTTCGCCGACCCGCCTTGAGCCGGGTCGGATACCCGTGGTCCGGATTGCTCAGTGTCCCGTGTGGGTGGGGATGGTGAGGTTCACCTGGCTCTCAGTACCGGGGTTGACGATCACGAATTGCCCCATCATGCCGGAGTCTTCGTGGCGGAGGATGTGGCAGTGGTACATGTACGGCGAGGCAGCGTCGCTGAAGTCGCCGAACTGGACCGCGAGCCGTACGACGCTCTTGGAGGGCACGTAGACGGTGTCCTTGTGGCCGGTGGCGTAGGCGGGCGGCGCGGCGCCGTCCACCTCCAGCACCTGGAAGGCGACCTCGTGGATGTGGAAGTTGTGGGAGTAGACGTTGTTCTCGATCTCCCAGATCTCGATGGCGCCGGCGGGCACGACCTCGTCGATGCGCGCCATGTCCATCTCTTTGCCGTTGATGGCGTCGTGACCGCTGAGCTTGAAGCGGCGCACCTTGGCGCCGGCGGGTGCGGTGATGGGAGTCAGGGAGGCCAGGCGGGCGGGGACGTCAGGACTCGGCTTGAGGTCGTTGGCGGCGGTGAGCTTCAGCAGGTCGAAGTCGCCCTTGCCGATGTCGACGCCGTTGTCGGTGGTGTGCAGTACCACCTGCTCGCCGGGTGCGAAGGCCACGATGATCTCCGCGCGCTCGCCGGGGGTGAGTGAGAACGCCTCAACCTCGGCCGGCGCCCTGAGCAGGCCGCTGTCGTTGGCGATGATGTGGAAGCGGCGTTTGTCGGCGAAGGCAAGGTTGTACATCCGGGCATTGGAGCCGTTGAGCACGCGGAAACGTACGCGCTCGGTGGTGACGGTCAGGTAGGGGTTGTAGGTGCCGTTGACGAGGATGTGGTCGCCCAGGATGCCGAAGGTGCCCTTGAGCGGGTCGCCGTCGAAGGAGCCGTCGGCGGCGAACTTCTTGTCCTGCAGGATCAGCGGGAAGTCGTCGACGCCGTAGTCGGCGGGCAGATCGAGATCGAGGTCGTCGTCGAGGATGAACATCCCGGCCAGGCCGCGGTAGACGTGCTGAGCCGTCGTGCCGTGGGGGTGCGGATGGTACCACGAGGTTGCCGCGGGCTGGTCGATCGTCCAGTGCGGCGTCCAGATGGCGCCTGGCTCGATGGGCTGGTGCGGACCGCCGTCCATCCGGGCCGGCAGGCGCATACCGTGCCAGTGCACGGTGCTGACCTCGGGTAGCTGATTGCGTACGGCCATCTCGACCTTGTCACCACGGCTGGCGCGCAGTGTCGGTCCGAGGAACGTCCCGTTGAAGCCCCAGGTGGGCGTCTGTTTGCCGGCCAGGATCTGCGTCCGGCTGGCCTGCATGGACAGTTCGAAGCGCCGTACGCCGTGCTTGTCGGGCTCGGGGTGAAGCAGCGGGGGCACCCGCAGGGCATTGCCGAAATCGAGTGCGGCCGCCGGAGACGAGGAACTGGCGTCGGAACCGGAGCTACAGGCCGCTGCCAGGCCGGACAGAGCTGCGACCGTGAGGAACTTACGTCGATGCACGGTCGAAACTTTAGCGATCTATCCCTGTTCGCTATGAATCGCGGGGTTTGGCGACGGCCGACGCGGCGAGGGTCGTGATGATGATCTCTTCGACCAGACCTTTGGTGACACAGACAACAAGAAGCGAACACTGACAGCCTCAGCTGCAACTGTTAAGTCCCGGGCAGTGATCATCACTGATCACGAATCTTCGGCAGCGCGGGGAGCGCGATCCAGCCCTCTGCGACGATCGCTGCGCGGACCTCGGCAAGCAGCGTGGCTGTGAGCCATAGCTGGCGGAGCCGACGCCAGGCAGCCCACAACCTGAGCCCACCGGCGCAGCCTGACAGAATCGTGACCCATGATCGACGCACTCGGCACGCCGCCGGCGGACCCGCGAACGCGGCCGGGGGCAGCGCGTCAAGCGGGTCAACCTGCGCCTGTCCGACGCCGAGCATGGCGTGCTGGAGAAGGCCGCCACCCGGTACCGGCAGACGCTGGCCGGGTACGTGAGCGCCGCCGCGCTGGCGGCCGCCGCGATCTGAAGGAAAGAAGACTGTGGTGGACCGCATCACTCGGGAGGACCTGCTCGCGCTGCAGGCTGGGGCCGTGCAGTTGGTGGAGGCCCTGCCGGCCGATGCCTTCCCCACCGAGCACATTCCCGCGCGCGCAACGTGCCCGACCAGGTGTCGGCCGAGCTGGCCGGGCAGGTGGCGCCGGATCGGGCGGCCCCGGTGGTGGTCTACTGCTCCGGGCCTTACTGCAACACTCGAAGATCGCGGCTGCCGCGTTCGTGCGGCTCGGCTAGGCCCTCCACTCAGATTGCTGCGACCGCCCGAAGGCCAGAGTTATGTTCGGGAGCGGTACGTATGGGTCACAACATGGCAATACCGCTCGGCAGTCGCGGCGACATCGTCCGTCACTGCAGGTTCTTCTGGGCACTCCTCTCCCAGGCGGTGTTGGTGTCGAGCTCGGGCGGGGAGCCGACGAAGGCCGTACGAGCCTCGGGGTTGTCCTGGAGCGTGTACATGAGCCACGCCGTCACGTATCCGAGAGGCCCGCTCCCCGCACCCTTGATCATGGTGTGGGAGCCGTCCTTGAGTATCGCCATGGCGGCAGGTCCGGGGACGCTGTCGTAGTACGCCTGGACGGCCCGGTAGGGCGACAGCAGCAGGTCGCGGCCACCGCTGGCGAAGAAGACCGGGCAGGTGAGCTCCTCCACGTGCATCTCGCCGATGGTGGCGGCGGCCCAGGGGGCGGGCAGGGAGACGGCGACGACCGCCCTGATCAGGCCGCCGGAGTGGTTCGCGGCGTTGATCGCGCCCATGGCGCCCTGGGAGGAACCGATCGCGCCGACCCTGGTCAGGTCGAGCTTGCCGTGGAACACGCTGGCGGGATCGGCGTCGGCGTCCTCCAGCAGACGGACGCCGGCGAGCATCTCGGTGCCGGAGCCGGTCGAGCCCGAGGTGGCGGCGATGACGACGAATCCCCAGGAGGCGAGCTGGTTCAAGATTCCGGGGAAATCCTCGGGCGTGGTGTTGGTGCCGTTGCCCCAGGTGACGACGGGGTGGCGGAAGCCGCCCGCGCCGAGGTCGGCCGGGTAGTGCAGGCGGTACGCGGTGCCGACCTGGGCGGTGGTCACGGCCCAGGGGCCGGGGGCGGTGTAGCTGGTCTCGACGGGGAAGCCGGTCAGCAGGAGGAGGGCGGTGGTCACGATGCGGCTGATCATGCGTCCTGCACCGCCTGCTCACGCCGGGCCTGCAGCTCCTGCTGGACGCGTTCCGCGTCGGGCGTGTACGTCCGGTAGAGCAGGCTGAGAAAGGCGCCGTTTGCCAGCATCAGGATCACGAGCACCCAGAGGAAGACCACCTGGAGCCCGATCACGTCGCCGAGGAAGCCCGCGCCGAGGCTGAAGACGGCCCAGGCGATGGCCTCGAAGATGTTGATATAGACGGTGAAGGCCGACCCGCGCAGCTCGGGCGGGGTGATGGCCATGACCATCGGCCGGTTGATGCCGGGGTTGACGCCCTGCATGCCGCCCATCAGCGCGAAGAAGACCGAGAAGAGCGCGATGGAGCCCAGGTCGAACTGGGTGCCGATGAACGCGGCCGCCGCGAAGCCGAACTGGGCGCCCTGCAGGACCGCGACGAGGCCGTGACGCGGGCTCCGCCGTACCGCCCAGTCGGCCATGAAGCCGCCGGCGAAGTTGCCGAGGAAGTAGCCCACGCCGTACGGCAAGAGCACGACCGAGGCGACGGCGGTGGTGTAGCCGTAGACGTCGACGAGGAAGACCACGGCGAAGACTCCGAGGAGCAGATGCCCGGACAGCAGCCGGGACCCCAGCAGGATGAGGAAGCTGGGGATGCGCAGCAGGGACAGGGCGCGGCTCCAGGTGAGCTCTCCTTCGCGGGTACGCGCGTCCAGCCCGGCCAGCCGGGGCTCGGTCGCGCCACGGCCCGGGTCGCGGAACCAGAGCCAGATGGCCGCTCCGAGCAGCATGTTGAAGGCGCCGATGCCCCACAGGCCCCACCGCCAGCCGTCGTCGACGTTGGCGAGCTGCCCCTTGATCGGCCCGAGGACGGAGGCCACCAGGGCGAGCACACCGTACAGGAGACCGACGGCGCGGCCGCGGGAGGCTTGGTCGAACAGATCGCCGATGATCTCGGTGACGATGGGGTGGGCCGCGGCGTATCCCGCTGCCAGGATGGTGAAGAAGATCAGTAGCTGGGCGAAGTTCTGGGAGAAGCCCGCGGCGATGCCCCAGACGCCCCACAGGCCGATGGAGACGGCCAGTACGGCCCGCCGCGACCAGCGCCGGGCGGCCCAGACCCACAGCGGGCCGCTGAACGCGCCCACGATCTTGCCGGCTGCGGTGAGGACGCCGAGCGCGCCGAGGGAGAGCCCGAGCGCCTGCCTGATGACGGGGAAGAGCGCCGAGGCCAGGCTGGCCTCCGTGCTGTCGACGAGCATGGCTCCGCCGAGCAGCGATAACTGCCGCCAGCGACCCCGGATGATGATGGGCGCGTCCTCGATATTCTTGGACATGACGCCACCTCTTTCTGTGTGGGAGGAGAGGGTGTTGAAGCTGGTGGCGGGGATGCCGCCCCGCCACCAGCGGCAGAGTCAGAGCTTGGCGAGCTCTTCGGCGATGGCCCGGACCTTCGCCGGGGGGAACGAGCCGCCGGCCATGGCGGCCAGGTCGAGCAGCGGCGTCCCGGCCACCAACTGCAGGATCTCGCTGTCGACGATCCCCGGCAGATGCCTGGCCAGCACGTCGGCGGCCTGCGGATCAGCGATCAGCGTCCTGAGCGGGTCACGCACCGACAGCCTGCCCTCGGGGAACTCCTGCGGGGTGGGGAGCGGCGCGGCGAAGCTCGTGGCCTGCGCGCGCTGGGCGCGCACGAGCAGGTGGTCGGCGGTGAGCTCGCCCGTCTCCGGCAGGCCGAGCCGCTCGAACTGGCTGGGCGGGGCGTCGTTGGCCCGCATCGCCTCGACGAGCAGCGCGGCCATCCGCAGCTCCACCTCGTCGTCGACGATCGGTTCGAGCTGCTCGGGGTCGGTCTCCAGGTCGAACAGGAGCGTGCCCATGTGGAAGGGGTTGATGAAGCTCCGGCCCGGCACGCGCACGGTCCGCACGCCCTTGGTGAAGGGGAACGGCTCGGCCAGCTCCATGTCGGCCAGCTCGGCGGGGGAGAAGCGGCCGCGCATGTGGGTGGGCATGAGCGTGTGCTCCAGCAGGGGCGCGTTGTCCGCCGTGGCGGGGGCGCGCATGTAGACGTAGCGGCCGTCGGTGACGTTGACGTGGCCGCCGTGCGCGCCGAACAGGCCGGCCTGCCGTACCGGGCCAGCCTGCAGCGGCAGGCCCTGCATGGCGTCGGGGATCTCCACGCCGAAGTAGTCGAGCAGGGTGGGCGCCAGGTCGATGGTCTGCACGAGGGCTTCGCGGCGCTCGCCGGCGGACCGGGTGCGGGGGTCCCAGACGAACAGCGGCAGCCGCACGAGCTCGTTGTACCAGGGCTGCACCCACTTGGCCCACCAGTTCTTCTCGCCGAGCATGAAGCCGTGGTCGGTGTTGACGATGAGCAGCGTGTCGTCCCACAGGTCCAGTTCGTCCATGAGGTCGAGCACGCGGCCGAGCGAGTGGTCGCACATCGACAGCAGCGCCGCGTACTCGTACCGGGCGTGCCGCACCTGGTCAGGGGTCTCGGTGACGCGCTTGTAGTCGGGCCAGTCGAAGTGCGGGCCGTCGTAGTCGTGCGGGTAGAGGTCCTTGAACCGCTGGTGGCTGAAGAACGGCTCGTGCGGGTCGAAGGTCTCGATCTGCAGGAACCAGCGCTCCTGGTCGGCGTTGGTGCGGATGAACTCCAGTCCCGCGTCGAAGGTGCGCGTCTGCGAGTGGCGTTCCACGGTGTCCATGTACTGGCGGTTGATCCAGTCCTGCCGGTAGCCGTCGCGGCGCATGCGCTTGACGTCCTCGGGCATCTCCGGATCGGCCACGTGGCCCTTCCAGGGGTCGCCCTCCTGGCCGCGGAAGAACTCCCAGGTGGTGTAGCGGTTGTGATAGGTCGCGCCGCCGTCCTCCCAGTAGTGGTAGTGGTCGCTGACCAGATGTGTGTAGACGCCGTGCTGGCCGAGCAGCTCCGGCATCGAGTCGTCGAACGGCTCCAGCGGGCCCCAGCTGCGGTGCAGGAAGTTGTAGCGTCCCGTGTGGAGCTCCCTGCGCGCGGGCATGCATGGCAGCGATCCCGCGTAGCAGTTGTCGAACGTCGCGGCGCGCTCCGCCAGGCGGGCGAAATTCGGCGCGTGCGTCCAGTCACCTCCGTAGGGCGGCAACATGTGCCTGTTCAGGCTGTCGAACATCACCATGATCGCTCTCATCTGGCCTCCAGCCATGTCTTGGTCTCCTCCAGCCATGCCACCCACCGGTCCACCCCGGCCGCGCCGTACTCGTGCAGGCGGTCGAAGGTCGCCTGGGCCAGCTCCTGGTCCAGTTCGGGCAGCGGATCCTCGAAGCGCATCGTCCGGCCGCGGTCACGGTTGCGGGTGATCTGCGCACGCCGGTAGCCGAGCTCGGTGTCGATCATCCGGAGTGCCGCCTGGCGGTCCAGCGCCACCGTGAAGCCGAAGCGGGTCAGGAAGTCGGCGTCCTGGAAGCGGCTGGTCGGCTCGTACGGCGAGCGCACCCACTGCATCAGGACCTCGCGCCCCCGAGGGGTGAGGCGGTAGACCTTCGCGTCCGGTCTGCCCTCGCGCGGGTCCACCTCGAACTCCACCCAGCCGTCCGTCACCATCCGGCTGAGCAGCCGGTAGATCTGGCTGTGGTGTGCGCGCGAGCGCACGAACTGGCCCTCGGTCTCGACCCATTTGCGCAGGTCGTAGCCGCTGTAGGGGCGCATGCTCAGCAGAGCGAGCAGGACGAACTCGAATCTCACCGACTATCTCCTATGTGCGGATGCACTTATGTGAGTTGATTCATATACTCTGCCCATGGAGCCGTCAATGACCTGTTGCAGCCCCTCCACCGGTGACGCGCCGCGGCCCCCGACGCCCGTGACCCCGTCGGTCGCCCCGGTCGCGCACGACGACGTGCCGCTTCCCGGCGGGTCCTTCCTCATGGGTGACGCCCACGGCGAGGGCTATCCCGCCGACGGCGAGACTCCCGTCCATGAGGTACGGCTGGAGCCCTTCCGCGTCGACGTCACCGCGGTCACGGTGGAGATGTTCGCGGCCTTCGTCAGCGACACCGGATACCGCACCGAGGCCGAACGCGCGGGCGCGTCCTCCGTCTTCCGCCTCGCCCTGGCTGCCTCGCGCCACGACGTGCTGGGGATCGATCCGGCGGTGCCGTGGTGGGTCGTGGTCTGCGGCGCGGACTGGCGTCACCCCTTCGGGCCGCTGTCACGAGCCGAGCCCGATCACCCCGTGGTCCACGTGTCGTGGGACGACGCCGCCGCGTACTGCGCGTGGGCGGGCAGGCGGCTGCCCACCGAGGCCGAATGGGAGTACGCGGCGCGCGGCGGCCTGGCAGGGCAGCGCTTCGCGTGGGGGGAGGAGCTGAACCCGGGGGGCGCGTGGATGTGCAACATCTGGCAGGGGCGCTTCCCCTCCGACAACACGGCAGAGGACGGCTGGCTGGCGACCGCTCCCGTTCGCTCGTACCCGCCCAACGGCTTCGGCCTGTATGAGATGACGGGAAATGTTTGGGAATGGTGTGCCGACTGGTTCGGTGCGACCTACTACGAAGAGTCACCTTCGGTCGATCCCCGCGGCCCCCAGGCGGGGGACCGCCGGGTGATCAGGGGTGGGTCCTACCTCTGCCACGACTCCTACTGCAACCGCTACCGCGTCGCCGCTCGCTCGGCCAACACCCCGGCCTCCAGCAGCGGGAACTGCGGCTTCCGAACCGTGGCCGCCCTGGGCGGCGGGCCTGACCGGGGTAGGACGAGCGCTGGGCAAAGCTTCCCGGCATCGGGGTGATGGGCGGTCAGCGGCGACGCGCCGTCACCGCGTTTGCCATGCGTACCGGCAGCCTGTCGACTCCCGCATGCCGGCCGTTCTCGTAGCGCCGGGTGGCCCTCCGCACAACTCGGGGCCCACTCGGGTTCGTGCGACGAGCCCCAAAAGTAGCTCTCTGTGACAATGACTACTCTGAGTGTTCTCAGAAATGACGAGTTCTGACACGCCGTGCCGACCCGCCAGACGGTGTCCGGTTCGTCCTCGCACGTCGTTCTCATAACCTCTCGCAAAACCGTGTTCTCACAACAGCGCGCGGTAGGTTCTGCGACATGTGTGATCTTGCCGATCCGGCGGCCGCGGTCGAAGGCTTCGATTGCCCGACGTGCAAGGTGCCCGCGGGAAGCGCCTGCCGGACCCGGGGCGGCAAGGTCGCGCCGAAGTACCACACGCCGCGCTTCATGCTGGTGCCGCACCTGCGGGCAGAGCTGGAGGTGAGGACGCCCGCCGACCGCGGTCCCGGCGGGCCATGGGTGACGGGCCCGGCGCGCGAGACCACCGATACCCATGCCACCCGGGCCAGGGCCACGCCCACCCGGGTCGGTTACGCCCGATGCAGTACTGCGCAGCAGGAGCTGCAGAGCCAGATCGACGCCCTGCGCCTAGCGGGGTGTGAGTCGATCTTCTCGGAGAAGATCAGCACGCGCGTGAAGGTGCGGCCGGAGTTCACCAAGGCGATGGACTTCGCCCGCACCATCGAGACGGCGGTCCCGCATCAGCGGGTGATCTTCACCGTGCATGAGATGAAGCGCTTGGGGCGGGGCGCGGCCGAGCTGCTGACCATCGCCGAACAGCTGCGGCGGGCCGATATCCAGTTGGAGTTGCTCACCGGCCCACTGCAGGGCGTGTACGACCCGAGCGGGCACGGGGCCGCGTTGTTCGCGTTCTTCGCCGGGATGGCCGAGTCTGAACGTGAGTACATCCGGGAGAAGTCGCTGGAGGGCCAGGCCTCGGCACGCGAGCGCGGGCGTCACGGCGGCCGACCGAAGGTGTTCGACGACGACATGGCGGCCTACGCCCGCAGCCTGCGCGCGCGAGGCGTGTCGGTGCCGGGGATCGCGGCCAAACTGGTCATCCCCGCCGGCAAGAACAAGGGCCGCCACCCGTCGCTGGCCAGCGTCTATCGGGTGCTGGCCTAGGACGCCGCTCCCGGCGCGCTTGCCTGACCGCTCTGACCGCCTTCCGCTCGCCAACCGAACGCGTCCCCAGCCGCCCAGACAAGGGGTTATGTGCGGGGCAGGCCGGTACGGCGGAGCCAGGCGTCGACGTCGGGGCCGGCGTCAGCGACGGTTTCACCCCGTACGGCCAGGCCTTCGCCGAGGGTGGCGCCGGGGCAGGAGGCGGCGTAGTCGGCTTCGGTGGTGCCCAGGCCGCTCATGGCGAAGGTGGTGAGGGGGCGGATGGTCTTGCCGGTGAAGTCGAACCGGTCGGTGAACGTCGTCATGATCACGGGTGCGCGGACGTTCCAGATAGGGCTGGCCAGCAGCACAACCCGGTATAGGCCGAGATCGGGCAGGGCGCCGGCGATGGCGGGGCGAGCGTCGGCGTCCTGCTCTTGGACGTTGCGGGCGACGGTCTGCTCGTAGTCGTCGGGGTAGGGGGCGGCGGGCTGGATGCGGTAGGTGTCGCAGTCCAGACGCTCGCTGATCATCTGGGCGAGGACCTCGGTGTTGCCGGTCTTGAGGGTGCGGCGGCCGCCGTAGTGGTAGTTCTCGCCGGGCCGGGAGAAGTAGACCGGCAGGACCGTGCGGCCCGCCGCCGCGGAGGGCGGCGCGCTTACCGGTTGCGAGGCCGGCTCGGCGGCCGACGTGGGTGCCGGTGACGGGCCGCCGCCGCAGGCGCTCGGATGAGCGGTGGTGCCGAGCACGCGGATGCGTCTGGTGGTGTGCTTGATGATGGCCAGGATCTACTGGCGCTGCCCGTTGAAGGTGATGGTTCGATGAAATCACAGGCCGGCAGGGCGTCGGCTTGGGAGCGTAGGAAGTCGGCCTACGTGGTGGACGCCCGCTCGGGCGCCGGATTAAGCCCTGCCTGCTTGAGGATCTCCCACACTGTGGACGGCGCGACCTTGATACCGAGTGTCCTGTCTCGCTTGATGGTTGACACTCTGGCCTCGCTTGATGCTTGACACCTTGATCGTTATCTGAGCCTGCTCGTGGCGTTATCGACGCTTCGGGGGAGGCTCGGGTGGCATTGGTGGAGTTGAGTGTCGTGGAGCAGCGCTATCACGCGGTGATCGAGGTGTTGTCTGGGGCGAAGGTCACCGACGTGGCCGGACGGTATGGGGTGTCGCGGCAGTCGGTGCATGGCTGGGTGCGGCGGTATCAGGATGGCGGCCTGGCGGGGCTGGCCGATCGGTCGCATCGGCCGAAGGCTCACCCGATGCAGACCCCGCCGGTGATCGAGGCGTTGATCTGTGAGCTGCGGCGTGCGCATCCGCGGTGGGGGCCGCGCACGCTGTTGTGGGAGCTGGGCCGGCGCGGGGTGGAGCCGTTGCCGTCGCGGGCAAGTATCTACCGGGTCCTGGTGCGTAACGGGCTGGTCGAGCCGGTCGCCCGGCGGCGCCGGCGTGAGGATTACCGCCGGTGGGAGCGGTCGGGGCCGATGCAGCTGTGGCAGATGGACATCATGGGCGGGCTGCTGCTGGCCGACGGCAGCGAGGCCAAGCTGATCACCGGGGTGGACGATCACTCCCGGTTCTGTGTGATCGCCTCGGTGGTGGTCCGGCCGACCGGGCGGATGGTGTGTGCCGCGTTCGCCGCGGCGATGCGCGTCTATGGGGTGCCGCTTGAGGTGCTGACGGACAACGGCAAGCAGTTCACCGGCCGGTTCGGCGGTCCGAAGGCGGGTGAGGTGCTGTTCGAGCGGGTCTGCCGGGAGAACGGCATCAAGCTGCGTCACACCGCGCCGCGCACCCCGACCACCACCGGCAAGATCGAGCGGTTCCATCAGAGCGTGCGCCGCGAGCTGCTGGAGCAGGCGCTGCCGTTCGCCTCGATCGAGGCCGCGCAAAGCGAGATGGACGCGTTCGCCGAGCATTACAACACCGCCCGGCCGCACCAGGCGCTGGACATGGCCTTCCCCGCCGACCGGTTCTTCGCCGATCGCAGCCCCGGGCAACTGCGGGCAGAGCGGGAACTACCGTTGCATCTGCCCGCCGCTTTGAGCACGGTGACCGCTTCGGCTCCGGGAGCCGCTCCGGCGCCCGCGGATCTCCCGGTTCCGGCCGGCGACCGTTGTGATAAGCCCGGACGGCCTGCGCCCGTTCTGAGGGCCTCGGTCGATCCGCTGTCGCGCCAGGCGATCGAGGTCGATCGGATCGTGCCCGCCTCGGGGAACCTGTCGATCGGTGGCCAGCAGCTCTGGCTCGGTCCTGATCGGGCGGGCCTGCCGATTACTTTGTGGATCAGTACGCAGCGGCTGCATGTGTTCACCACCGGCGGTGGGCGGCTCAAGAGCGTGGCCGCCCGGCTGACCGTCAAGGACCTGGCCGCGCTGCTCGCCTCTGGCCAAGCCCGCCCGGCACCGGACGAGCCCGCCGGCGAACCGCCGATCGAGGCGAGCGCCGTCGAGGTGGACCGGCAGGTCAGCTCGACCGGCACCATCAGCCTGGCCAGTCGGGCCTTGTGCGTCGGTGCTCACCTGGCCGGTCGGCGTGTCCTCGTGCGCCTGGACGGTGTCACCGCCCGCGTCATGGACGAGGATCGCCTGCTGCTGCGCGCCGTGCCCTGCCCGCTGCCGCTCGCAGAATGCCTCACCCTGCGCAACGCCCGGCCCGCCGGAGCAGCGCCCACCTCTCCGACCGAGCCTGTCACCGTCCAGCGTGTGGTCTGCAGCCGCGGCCACTTCCAGGTCGTCGGCCAAAAGATCCAGGTCGGACGGGTACACGCCCGCAAGATCTTGGACGTGACCGTGGACGACACCCACATCACCGTGCACGACAACGGCGAGCCCATCCGCGTCGTGCCCCGAACCACCACCCAGGAGATCACTCGGATCAAGTCCCAGGCGCATACTAAGAAGCGAAAGATTGGCTAGGAGTGTCAAGCATCATCCGATGCCAAAGCGTCAAGCATCAAGTGAGACCAGACAGACCTTGATACCGAGGGTGGTGAGCTCACCATGCACCCGTCGGTAGCCCCAGCCAGGGTTCTCCCGAACCAGGCGCAGGATGAGGGCACGGATCGAGCGGACGGTGGGTGGGCGGCCAGGCCGCTTCGGCCGACAGGTACGAGCGCGACGCCGTTTCATCAGATCGCGATGCCAGCGCAAGACGGTGTCCGGGCGGGTGAGCAGCCGCAGCCGGCGCAGGACCCCGTGGGGCAGCGAGGTCAGGAGAGCAGCAAGGAAGGCTCGGTCCTCGGGCGCGAATCGCACTCTGGTGTCGGCCCCGAGTTGGCGTTCAAGGACGGTGATCTGGTGGCGCAGCGCGAGGATCTCGATGTCCTTGTCTCGATCGCCCATGGGGAGCAACCGCAGCGCGGTGAACGCGTTCGTGACGGTCAGGTAGGCCAAGCGTAGGAGCACAGCGGATCATCCGGCCGTACGTGCTTCCGTCTCCCGGGTGACCGGCGCTCGCGTACGCCGCACAAAACCCTCACAGTGCCCTGACCTGGGCGGATGTAATTATCGGCAGGCGCAGTGTCCTTTTCCGGGGTTGAGGAGCCTGTGGACAGCCGTTGGCGGTACCCATGAGTAACTTGGCGGGTTGCTTTGAGGAACCGCCTCGTGCTGCGAGTGTGCGGCAGAGGCCCGGAACTCCTATGGCTCCGACGAGCCGCTACTTGGGGTGGTGGTAATTAGACTGTCATGAGCCCCAAACGGGGCTGATGGTTAATTGAAGAGGGCGCTCGCCTCTTCACGATCAACGGCTCCGCAGTCGTTCCGAAAGCCACCGTCTCCATCCTGTTGACGACGTCCGGGCAGGTGCGTTCCGCGCGATCTCGAGATTGCCTCGCACGATGCGAGTTATGGGGTGGTCGGGGCCGAGGACCCGCTCGCAGTCGGTGAGGGTGCGTTCGTGCAGGGGGATGGCGCGGGTCGGGTCTCCCTCTCGCGCGAGGCGAAGATCATGTCGCAGGCGAGGGCGAGTTCGTTGCCACCCCCGCGGGCCCGGCCCCTCACCTTGGCAATGGTGATCACCGGGACGTGTGCCAGCTTGTGCAGGAGCATCCCCAGTGAGGCGTCGCCGGGACCGCCGGCCTTCGCCGCCTCCGCCGTGTACTGCGGGACCGCCGCGAGGTCCACATGCGCGGAGAAGTAATCCGGGGAGGCGCTGTCGATGACGACGACGCGCACGTCACCGGGGTCGGTGTGCAGCGTGTCCACGAGCGTGACCAGGTCGCGGACCAGGTCGGCGCCTAGGAGGTTGAGTGGGCCGGCATCGAGGGTGGCGGAAAGTACGCCATCCTCCAGCCGGGTCCGGATCGTGGCGAAGGAGAAGGCCATGACGTCTCCTGTGAGCAATGGGATCCGAGGCGGCCGGGCCGGCAAGTTGTGCCGGGACGAGTCCACGGTGTCCTGCGACGGCGCCTCGAACTGGGTGTGGTGGGGAACTGACGTGTTCACGATCGCGTGCCGTCGCCATGTCTCGCGCCCGTGGCGACCCCTGGTCCTGACCTGGCCGGCCACTGGGCGACGAGACGAGCGAGGTCAGGACGTCGCGCGAGGTGACGACCTTGCGGGCGGTTCAGCCCAGGTAGAAGTCCCGGCGAGCGGCCACGAACGCCTCGATCGTCCCGGCCGGCGCGCCGGTCACCCGTTCGACGTCGTCGGAGGCGCGGTCGTAACGGTTCTCGTGGTGCAGCCGGGCCATGGTGGCGATGTGCTCCTCGGTGTGCGGCGGCAGGCCCGCCTTGGCAAGCACCTCGGCCCGCCATCGGTCCAGGGGGACGTCCAGGTAGGACACGGTACGCCCCAAGGCCCGCGAGAACTCCTCGGCCATCTCCGTCATGTCGACCGTGCGCGGCCCGGTCAGCTCGTAGACGTGCCCCACGTGCGGAACGGGATCGCGCAGCACGGTGGCGACCACCCGGGCGACGTCGTCCACGGCGATCGGCGAGGTGCGCCCGGTGCCGAACGGCAGCTCGATCGTGCCGTTCTCCCGGATCGACCGTGCCGCCAGTGTGGTGAACAGCGGATTGTCCAGGAACGACGTCGGCCGGATGTGCACCACCGGCAGGCCGGACCAGTCGAACACCTGCTCCGCCAGCCAGTGCAGCCGCTGCTGGTGCGACTCGGCAGTGCTGGTGGCGGTCATCTGCGACACCGTCATCTGCGACATGTCGACCAGGCCCGTCAGTTCCCCTTGCGCCTTCGCCACGGTGGCCACCACGGTTGCCGCCAGCAGGTGGTCCGGCGACACGGGCATCGCGAAGTACATCCGCCCGGCTCCTTCCAGCGCGGCGGCGACGGTCTCCGGTCGGGTCAGATCGCCGACGACCACCTCCGCGCCCCGCGCACGCAGGTCCGCGGCACGGTCATCGTCCCGGTGAACCATTGCGCGTACCGGCACGTCCTGCGCGCGCAACTGGTCCAGGACCGTGCGGCCGACGTCGCCGGCCCCGGCGATGAGAACAAGGTTGCTGACGGCCATCGGTCGATCTCTTCCTGGTGGTTGATCATCTGTGCGAAGGTGCGATCGCACGGGCCTGTGGGTGTGACGGAATCGCGCAATGTGATCCCACGGCAGGTGTACCCCGCTTGAGTCGGATGAGCCAGGAGGCTGAGAGGGGCGGCGCGCTCTCGCAGCGGCCGACATCTGCCCCGCTGACGGCCGGTCGCCTGTCTCACCCCTGCGTCGGTATGGGACACACACGGGAAGGCAGCTTCATCATCCCCATCGTCAGTCCGATCGGTGTCATGAAGCCCGTGATCATCGAGGGCGACCAGGAACCGTTGATCGACGTCCAATCGGAGATCAACTACTTCCCGAGGCGCGTCACCGGCATCATGGCCGACGTCCTGCGTGAGATACACGAGCTGGCCGTCGTCAGAGAACGGATACCGCCGAAGGAAGATCTGAACCGTGCAGTCGTCGCCGGATTGTCGGCCGACGCGTGCGCCGCCCTGGCGGCGATGGTCTCCGCGCCGAATGGCAGTGACCTGGACATCACCTTCCAATGGGCCCTGACGGCGGCCCCGCCGCGGGCGGGCGGTGACACCGTCGAGTTCCCGACGGAAGCAGCAGGAGCCATCAGAGAGATCGGCCACCTCCTTCGTGACCATGTCAGAGTGGAGGACACCGTCATCTACGGGTTCGTCAGCTCCCTCGATCGGGATCCGGACGACGAAGAAGGCGTCGTCAAGGTGAAGGCCCTGGTCGGTAACCGGGTCCGGCCCGTCAAGATAGTCTTGAGAGGGGACGCCTACCACACCGCGGTGGAAGCGCATGACCTCAAGCTCCGTGTCATCGTCACCGGGCCCATGATGAAGACCGGGGCAGGGACGCTTTCCATGCCTCGAGTGCATCTCTTCAGAGTCGACGACTACCTTCCTTTGGAGACGAGCGCGCAGAGCCGATCGGCGTAGGAGAAGAGCCGCCGTTCCACCTCGTTCAGATGGCGCGGCTGATCGTTCCCACCTGCTCGGATTCGGGCTCGCGCACCGTCCCGTCGTCGATGCGACATCCCTGAAGCTTCGGCCTGGTTGTCGCCGGAGCTCGCGCGGTGTTTGGATGGGATCATGGCCCTCGACGAGCTGCGCGACCTCCTCAACCGCCACGCTCGGCCTGATCTCGGCACGCCCATCGAGGACGTCCTGATCTTCAAGGCCGAGCGCCCCCGGCCCCCGACGCCGACGACCTATGGCAAGGTGCTGGCGCTCGTCGCTCAGGGCACGAAACGGTTCGCGCTGGGCGACCGCCTGTACGAGTACCGCGAAGGGCAGTACCTCGTCGCCTCGATCGACCTGCCGGTGACCGCCCATTTCGCGGAAGCCGGCGCGGAACGCCCCGGGCTCGGGGTCGGGCTCACCCTGCATCCGGCGGCAATCGCGGAGGTGTTGCTGCAGGCGGACCCGGACGACCTGCCGCATCTGGGTGACGACGCGCCGCCCGGCCTGGCGGTCAGCACCGCCTCCGCCGAGCTCCTCGACGCCGTCGTCCGCCTGCTGCGCCTGCTCGACCGGCCCGGTGACATCACCGTCCTCGCGCCGCTGGTCAAACGGGAGATCCTGTGGAGGCTGATCACCGGCGACCAGGGCGCGATCGTGCGCCAGTTCGGGCTTCCCGACAGCAGCCTCAGCCACGTCGCCCGCGCGGTGCAGTGGATCCGCGACCACTACGCGCAGCCCTTCGCCGTCGAGGACGTGGCCGGACTGGCGGGGATGAGCGTCTCGGCCTTCCACCGCAACTTCCAGGCCGTCACCGCGATGAGCCCGATCCAGTTCCAGAAGCAGATCCGCCTCCAGCAGGCGCGGCTCCAGCTCGCCGCGGCCCCGGGCGACGTGGCCGGGGTCAGCCGTCGTGTCGGCTACTCCAGCCCGTCGCAGTTCAGCCGCGAGTACCGTCGCCAGTTCGGCATGCCGCCGAGCCAGGACGCCGGGCGCCTCACTCCAGCACGCGATCGAGACGGATCGGCAGGGATCTCTGCCTGACCCCGGTGGCGTGCCAGACGGCGTTCGCGATCGCGGCGGCCGTGCCGACGTTGCCGATCTCGCCGGCGCCCTTGACGCCCATGGGGATGCCGGGCTCGTGGTCGGGTACGAAATCGGCCTCGATGTCGGGCACGTCGGCGTGCGCGGCGATGTGGTACCCGGCGAAGTCCGCGTTGACGTGCTGGCCGGAGACCGGATCGCGCAGGCCCTCCTCGTGCAGCGCCATGGAGAGCCCGCCGATCATCCCGCCGACGACCTGGCTGCGGGCCATCAGCGGGTTGACCACGCGGCCCACGGCGAACATCCCGAGCAGCCGGCGTACGCGCACCTCGCCCGTCATCGGATCGACGGTCACCTCGGCGAACACGGCGCTGAACGAATGCCGTTCCCGTGCCGGTAACCCGCCGAGCGACCCCGTGGTGTCGGCCGTGACCGTACCGCGGCAGCCCTGGGCGCGCAGCTTCTCCGCGGCCTCGATGATCGCCCACCCCCAGGACGTGGTCCCCCGGGAACCGCCCGCGCCCCACGCGGGACCGAGGCCGCTGTCGGAGATCCGCAGCCGGATCCGGTCCGTGCCGACCGCCAGCGCGTCGGCGGCGATCGCGGTCAGCGCGGTGCGCGCGCCGGTGCCGAGGTCGGTGGCGCCGATGGCCACGGTGAAGGTCCCGTCCGGCTCGGCGGTGATCGTGGCCGACGACGGGAACGCACCGGCGCTGAACGACGTCGCGGCCAGCCCCGTGCCGGCCAGCAGCGCTCCCTCCCGCCGCCGCCGCGGCCGGTGATCGCGGGTGTCCCAGCCGAACCTGCGGGCGCCTTCACGCAGGCACGCGACCAGGTTGCGGCTGCTGAACGGCAGCCCGGACACCGGACCGACCTTCGGCTCGTTGCGCAGCCGCAGGTCGAGCGGATCCACGCCCAGCCGCTCCGCCAGCTCGTCCATGGCCGATTCGAGGGCGAACGACCCGGGCGCGGCCCCCGGCCCCCGCATCGAGTACGGCGGCAGGATGTCGAGCGGGACCGCGCTGAGCCGGGTACGGATCGCCCGCGCCGCGTAGAGCGTCTTGGTGAGCTCGGTGCAGCCCTCCAGGTATTCCACCAGCGGCGAGATCTCGAACGCCGCCTCGTGGTGGATCGCCCGCAGGCGGCCGTCCGCGTCGGCGCCGATCCGGATCCGCTGGTCGGTCGCGGGCCGCATCGCGGTCGCCAGGAACACCTGGGGACGGGTGAGCGTGACCCGTACGGGCCGGCCGAACAGCAGCGCGGCCATCGTCGCCAGGATCAGTTGCGGACCGCAGAGCCCCTTGGAGCCGAAGCCGCCGCCGACGTGCTCGGTGCGGACGCGTACCAGGTCCGGGTGCAACGAGAACAGCGTGGCCAGAGTGCGGGATATGGAGAACGGCGCCTGGTCGGAGTCGATCGCCTCCAGCCGCCCTCCCTCCCACCAGGCGGTCGCCGAGTGCGGTTCCATCGCGCTGCAGTGCTCCTCGGGAGTGCGGTACCGCCCCTCGACCACCACCGAGGACGCGGCCAGTTCCACCTCCACGTCGCCGACGTCCACGGGTTCGTCGAAGATCGCCACCGCCGGACGGCTCGCCGGGTGATCGGCGGAGAAGACCGTGTCGTGCGGCTCCTCGTCGTAGGTCACCGGCAGCGCCTCGGCCGCCGCCCGGGCCTGCTCAAGCGTCTCGGCCACGACGAGCGCGACGGGCCGGCCGGCGAAGGGGATCACCTCGTCCTGCAGCAGCTGTAGTTGGCCGTCCGGGCCGAAGAAGCCGCCCGCCTCCAGGTCGAGGCGGGGCGCGTTCCGGTGGTCGATCACGCCCAGCACGCCGTCCATGTCCTGGACGGCGGAGACGCCGACGTCCCTGATGCGGCCCCGGGACACGGCAGCCAGGACGACCACGCCGAAGGCCAGGCCCGGCATCGGCACGTCGGCGGCGTAAAGGGCGGCGCCGGTGACCTTGGCCCGGCCCTCGATCCGCGGCCGCGCCGCCCCGACCGCGTTCGTCATGGCAGGAGCTCCTCAAGGACGGTCTCGATGAGATTGCCGGCCAGCCGCACCTTGTAACCGTTGCCCGGCAGCGGTTCGGCGGCGGCGAGCTCGGCATCGGCGGCGGCCCGGAACGCCTCGGCCGACAGGGGCGCGTCCAGCAGGAACGCCTCGGCGGTCCCGGCGCGCCAGGGCCGCGACGCGACCCCGCCGAGAGCGATGCGCACCGAGCCCTCGTCCGGGTCGAGCGCCGCCGCGACGGAGACGGTGGCGAAGGCGTAGGACGCGCGCTCGCGGACCTTCCGGTAGCGCGAGCGCGGGGACACCGCGCTCCCCGGCAGGACCACCGCCGTGACCAACGCTCCCGGCGGCAGCGCCGTCTCGCGGTCCGGCGTGTCCCCGACCGGCAAATAGAACTCCGCCAGCGGGATCTCCCCGGGGCCGTCGAGCGTCTCGTACCGCACGACCGCGTCGAACGCCAGCAGCGCGACCGCCATGTCGGAGGGATGAGTGGCCGCGCAGCTCCGGGTCCAGCCGAGGATGGCGTGGTTGTGGTGCTCACCGGCGATCGCGGGACAACCCGTGCCGGGGACCCGCTTGTTGCACACCTGCGTGGCGAAGTAGGCGCACCGGGTCCGCTGCAGCAGGTTGCCGCCCACCGTGGCCATGTTGCGCAGCTGACCGGACGCGCCGGCCAGCACCGCCTGGCTCAGCGCCGGATAGCGCCGCCGTACCTCGGGGTGGGCGGCGAGGTCGCTGTTGGTCGTCGTGGCGCCGACGACCAGCCCGCCGTCCGGCGCCTCGGCGACGCCGGCGAGCGGCAGCCGCCGTACGTCGACCAGCCTCGTGGGCGCCTCCACCCCCGCCTTCATCAGATCGACGAGATTGGTGCCCCCACCCAGGTACCGGGCGCCGCCGCCGGCCGCGATCAGCGCGTCACGGACGTCCGCCGCGCGCTCGTAGGCGAACTCCCTCATCCCGCGCTCTCCTTCTCGGCAGCCGTCTCCAGCACGGCCCGGACGATGGACGGGTAAGCGCCGCAGCGGCACAGGTTGCCGCTCATCCGCTCCCGCACCTCCGCCGCGTCCAGCACCGGCGCGGGGCCGTCCGGGGACACGTCGGCGGTGACCGCGCTGGGCCAGCCCGCCGCGTGCTCGGCCAGCATCCCGACAGCCGAGCAGAGCTGCCCGGACGTGCAATATCCACACTGGAAGCCGTCGAGCTCGACGAACGCCCGCTGAAGCGGCAGCAGTTCGCCGTCATCGGCCAGTCCCTCGACGGTCGTGACCTCGGCGCCCTCGGCGGCCACCGCCAACGTCAGGCAGGAGACCAGCCGCCGACCGTCGAGGAGCACGGTGCACGCGCCGCACTGGCCCTGGTCGCAGCCCTTCTTGGGACCGGTGTGGCCGAGGTCCTCGCGCAACGCGTCCAGCAAGGTCGTGCGGTTGTCGACGTCCAGCCGGTGCGGCACGCCGTTGACCTGGAGCGAGATCACACTGCGGTGCTGGTCTGTCATCGCCCTTCCTCTCTCGGGGCTACGTAATCAGTTCTGCGGCGGGCGGACGATCCACAAGACTGGCGCGTCCTTGCCCATTCCTGCTTGCACCGCGGGCACTCTCGACGGCGATCAGAGCAGCCAGGACGGCCACCACACCGACCAGCCCGGCCGGCGACGGGAGGACCGAAGTGGCCGGGGTGGCGGCAAGGACGGCGCAGGCCGCGGCCGGTCGACGGCGGCCGAGCGTGTGATGCATCCGGAGCCTGAACAGCAGATGTCCGACGAGGTAGAGCGCGACACCGCCATGGAGCGCGAGCGCGGAGAATACGCCCAAGGGCTCACCCTCACCGGCGTGCGCCACCACCCCCTCGATGCCCAGGGCGGTGAGCAGGACGCCGGCGATGATGGGGAAGTGCCCATAGGTGTAGGCCTCGACGGCCAGGACCACCTGCTCCTTGTCACGTACGCGGCCGAGTCTGCGCGCTGCCGCGCCCGCCACCACGTCGAAGTACAGCCACCACAAGCACACCGCGACGGCGATGCCGAGGACGGCCGCGAGCAGCAGCGCCGCGTTGACGGGCCGTCCCGCGGCCCCGGCACCGACTGCGACGACCGACTCGCCGATGGCCAGGATCAGGAACAACCCGTGCCGCTCGGTCAGGTGCGCCGGGCTGCGCAGCCGCCAGTGGCCGTTCCTGGCCGTGAGATAGATGCCGACCCAGTCCACCACCAGGGCGATCGTGAACAACAGCACCTGCGTGCGGTTGCCCAGCAGCGTCCCGGACACCAGGAGCGCCGCGCCGGCCGTCATGGGCAGCCAGGTGATCGCGATCTGACGGCGCAGCCCGGTGTCACCGTCCGCGGCCACGGCGAAGACCACGAGATGCACCCAGCGCACCACCAGGTACGCGCCCACCAGCACGAAGGCGCCCGGCCCGCCGTCCCACGCCTCCGGGATGGTCAGGCCGACCACGAACATCGCCGCCATCGCGACGACCATCCCGCCCCGCAGCAGACCGCCGTCCGCCCGGGAATGGTTGCCCAGCCAGGTGTAGCCGGACCAGGTGCCCCACAGCAGCGCCAGCATCAGCAGCCCCCGGAACACGCCGTCGGCGTCGCGCTCGCGTGCCATGGAGCCGGTGAGCTGCGTGATCGCGAAGACGTAGACGAGGTCGAAGAACAACTCGAAGGGCGTCGCCCGGTGGTCCTCGCCGGCCGGCGAAGTCTGCCGGCGCATCTAATCGACGGCCAGGGCCGGGACACGGGGCCGCCGACAGAAGTAGACGAACGCGGGCGGCACGTTGGCCCACACCGTCCGGCTGACCACGACCTCCTCGAACAGGCCGCCCAGGGACCGCCGTAACCGCCGGGCCGGCGGCGTCCACCGGGTGTGCGCGTACGCGAACGTGGTGAACGCGCCGTGCGGGGCGAGGGCGCCGGTGAGGGCGTCGAGCAGGTCGTGCTGGCGGTCAGCGGTGAACGCCGCCCAGGGCAGTCCGCTCACGATGACGTCCGCGCGGTGGTGGCCGCGCGCCGCGAGCACCTCGCCCAGGTCCCGGGCGTCGGCCACGGCGACGTCGATCCGCGGGTACCGGGTGGCGAGACGCCGCGCGAACCGCTCGTTGACCTCGACGGCCAGGTGACGGCCACGGCCGCCGAGCCGGCGCTGGATCGCCGCGGTGAACGCGCCCGTGCCCGGACCGACCTCGACGACCAGCGGGTCACCGTCACGTGTGACAGGCGAGGTGATCAGGTCGGCCAGCGGCTCGCCGCTCGGTGCGACCGCGCCGACGGTGAAGGGGGCGCGCGCGAACTCGTGCAGGAACGCGGCGCGGTCGTGGGCGCTCACCGGACGGCTCCGGAAGACGTGCCCAGCACCCGTGCGAGCCAGTCGTTCCTGGTACGCCGGGCCGCGACCGAGACCCGAGCCCCGGGGCACAGCGCGTCGAAGCCGTGAAAGCCGCCCGCCCAGACGTGCAGCTCCGCCTGGCCGCCCGCGGCCCAGATCCGGGTGGCGAACGCGACGTCCTCGTCGCGGAACACCTCCGCCGTCCCTGCGTCGACGTAGGTGGTCGGCAGGCCGGACAGGTCGTCGGCGATCGCGGGCGACAGGTAGCCGGACACCTCGCCGCCGCCGATGAGCGACCGCCAGCCGAACGCGTTCATCTCGCGGGTCCAGACTCCGGGCGCGCCGGAGTACTGGCGGCTGGCGGTGGTGTCGTTGCGGTGATCGAGCATGGGACAGATCAGCACCTGCCCGGCGATCGGCGGCCCGCCCCGGTCGCGGGCCATCAGGGTGAGCCCGGCGGCCAGGCCACCGCCGGCGCTGACTCCCGCAACGATGATCCGGCTCGGGTCGATGCCCAGCTCGCCGGCGTGCTCGGCGACCCAGAGCAGGCCCTGGTAGCAGTCCTCGACCGGGATCGTGCCGGTGGCCTCCGGCGCCAGCCGATACTCCACGGAGACGACGGCGGCACCGAACAGGTCGAGCCAGTCCAGGGGGATGTCGATCTGCGAGAAGCGGTCTCCCATGACCATGCCGCCGCCGTGGACCCAGTAGACGCACGGGGCCGGCGCGTCACTGGTCCGGGCCGAGGTGAAGATCGACATCGGGACCGGGGCGGTGATCTCGCGGTGGCCGGCGGCGCGGCCCCGGAGGAGCGCGTCGACCGGCGTGGACGGTAGCCTGCGCAGCTCGGCGAGCACCTCCGCGTCGAGCTCGGGCATGGGAGGCAGGCCGGCGAGGAACGCGCGTAGTTCGGGGTCGAGGCCGGGACGGGGCATGGTGGTCTCCTCGTTCACAGGACGGCCTTGCCGCCGACGGGGATCTCGTCGGCGTACCGCGCCTCGGCGGCCAGCAGCGGCTGGAGGGCCGCGGCGAACGCCTGGGCCTGCCTGGTCGCGAAGAACCGGGCGTGGGCCTCCCGGCTGACCCAGCCCTCGGTGACGTAAACGGTGTCCGGATCGCCGGCCGAACGGCCGACCAGGAAGACGACGCAGTCCTCGTTCGGCAGGGACGGCGCGTCGAGCAGGGCCGCGACCAGGTCGTCGCCCCTGCCCGGCTGCGCGGTCATGGCGGCGTGGAAGCCGTGGCTGATGGTCATGGGATCACTCCTCACGGGTGGTGCCTGTCGCAGCCAACTGTGGGCGCCGCCCGGCAGCCGCCACATCAGTCATCCGACTCCCGCCTCGGACGCCCATCGCGGCCGATGACCTAACCGCCGATGCGGTTAGGTCATTTGACAGATGCGCGGCTCGGGCGCGTGCCCGACCATCGACACGTGACGAGTCCTCCAGAGCCGCCGGCCGTCCTGCGCATGCGGGAGGTCCGGGACCGGGCGCTGTTCGACCCGGACGACGGTGCGGTCACGCCGTCGAACCGGGCCGAGCTGAAAGCGGTCGCGCACCTGCTGAACGTGCTGCTGGCCAGCCTGGTCGTGTCCTCGTTGCAGTACGAGCAGCACGCCCTGCTCGTCCGCGGGCCGTCGCACCGGGCGGTCGCGGAGTTCCTGCACGGCTGCGCCGACCGTGACCGCGCCGGCGCGAGGCTGCTCGCGACCCGCATCGCCCAGCTCGGGTTCGCCGCCGACCACGACCCACGGCACCTCCCGGCGCGCTCGCGCATCATCTTCCAGACGTTCCAGGACGGCGATCTCACCGGCATCGTGACGCAGGACCTGGTGGGGGCGCGGATCCTCGTCCAGTCGTTGCAGGAGGCGGTGCGCTGGGTCGGGGCCGACGACCCCACCACCCGGCGCCTGCTGGAGCGGCTGCTGGAGGACAAGGAGGCGCAGGCCGACGAGCTCAGCGCGGGGCTTCGGAATCCGGTGCGAGAGCATCCCTGAGCCCGGCGCGGGAGGTGACGCCGAGCTTGGGGAAGATGCGGTAGAGGTGCGCGCCCACCGTCCGGTGCGAGAGGTACAGCCGCTCGGCGATCTGTTTGTTGGTCAGGCCGCTCGCCGCCAGCTCGGCGATCTGCAACTCCTGCGTGGTCAGGGCGGCCGGGCCGCCTGACGAGGTCTCGGCCGTCCGGTGGCCGGCGGCGCGCAGCTCGTTCTGCGCACGCTCGACCCAGGGCCCGGCGGCCATCGCGGCGAAGCCGTCGCGGGCGACGAGCAGATGCCGGCGCGCCTGCGACGCCGACCTGTCCCGACGCAGCCTCTCGCCGAGGACGAGCCGGACGCGGGAGGCGTCCCACAGCCACCGTTCCGCCACGTGGCCCGACAACAGCGACTCCAGCCGCGCCCTCGTCCCGTCGTCGTCGGACACGAGGAACTCCGCTGCCGCCTGGATCAGCGTCATCCGGGTCGACAACGCGGCCACGTCGGCGGCCCGCATCGCCTCGACGTGTGCCCTGGCCTCGACCATCCGCCCGGTCCGCACCGCCGCCTCGACGAGGTCGAGCATGACCCACGTGCAGTGAGGCACGTACGCGGCGAGGGCGCCGGGCGGGCTCATCGCGGCCGCGTGGTGGAAGGCCGCGCCGAAGTCTCCCTGTCCCAGCGCTGCCAGGGCACGCGGGTGCTGGGCGAACAGCGCCGCGGCTGCCACACCTCGGGGGAGCGCCCAGTGGGTGATCTCGTCGGCGAGCGCGTACGCCTCCTCGAAGCGTCCCCGTCCGGCGGCGAGGATCGCCCTGTTGTACAGGAAGTACCACGCGAAGAAGGAGAAACCGCTGGTCTCACAGACCTGCTGACCCTCGCGGGCCAGCTCCTCGGCCTCGTCCCATCGGCCGACGAGGTAGTCGTCCAGGCACAGGTGCATCAGCGCGCCGAGGTGCCGTCGGGGCGCGCCGCCCTCCCGTCCCTGCCGGACCAGCCGCCAGGAGGGCCCGCGGCACTCGCCCAGCCGATCCAGGTAGACCGAGGCCGTGCCGACCCGCATGATGCGCGTTGGGTCGGTCTCGTCCGCGAGGGCGTCGAGGATGATCTGGCTGCTCGCCAGTGCCGACGCCCCCGTGCGGACCGGGTCGGGAAAGGTCCGGCTCGCCAGCGACAGGACGTCCGGCGGTCGTGGCTCCAGCCGGTCCAGCGCGCGGTAGAACGGCTCCCAGTACTCCGAGGCGCTCCCGTACCAGGACAGCAGCATCAACGTGTGCATGGCTTCGACGAGCGCGGGATCCTCGGCCCGGTAGCCGTGCTCCGCGGTCTCGATGGCGCCGACCAGGAGCCGGTGGGCGGTGGCGACGTCGCCGTCTCCGTTGAGCATCAGGAACGCGGCCGCGTTGGCCGCGTGCAGCGAGCCGGTGGAGTCCGGAGCCGCCCGCCGCGCGTCCGTCAGGAGCGTCTTCGCGTCGTCGATGGCCCCGCTCGCCTCCGCGCCGATGTACGCGGCCTCGGAGAGCCGGCGCCCCCGATCCACGCTCGTCCCGCTCAGCTCGGCCGCCCGGATCAGCGCGGCGACCGCGGCGAACGCGTCACCGCGAAGCATGATGCGATGCGCCGAGTTCTCCAACAGCGCCGCCACCGTCTCGTCCGGGCCGGTGGCGGCCGCGGCGAGGTGCCACGCGCGACGCTCCTGGTCACCCGTCAGCGCGCCGGCGAGGGCGACGTGCGCGGTACGGCGTTCCTCATGCGTGGACCCGGCCACGATCGCCGACCTGATCAGCGGGTGCCGGAACGCGATCCGCGCCGTGGCGTCGTCCACGCGTACGAACTGCGCCCGCTCGGCGGGGGCGAGGTCAGCCAGCCCGGCCTCGTCCGGCAGGGCGGCCCTGAGCACTCGGACGTCGCCGGTGCCCTCGAACGCGGCCAGCAGGAGCGTTCTCCGGGTCGGTTCGGGCAGGTCGGCGATCCGCGCGGCGAACATCGCCTGGAGCCGATCGCTGAGCGGGACCACCTCCGAGTGCGTCACCGCCGGATGCGTCGCGCCCAGCAGCGTCGAGGGTAACTCCGTCAGCGCCAGCGGATTGCCCTGTGCCAAGTCGAGCAGCCGTTTCCGGATCCGTACCGGCATGCCTGGGAAGTTGTCGTCGACCAATTGTCCCGCCGCCGCTCGATCCAGGGGCTGGACGACCTTCTCGGTCAACCCGCGCGGCGCCGCGGAGCTCACCGCGCCCGTCCTGGCAGAGAACAGCAGCGCGGCGCCGACCCCCTGCAACCGGCGGGCGAGGAAGCCCAGCACGACGGCGCTGGCCCGGTCGATCCACTGGACGTCGTCCACGAGAAGGGCGAGCGGCGTCTCGGCGGCGACCCCCTTGACCAGCAGGAGGGCGGCGTTGCAGACGAGGAGCGCGTCGGTGGGCGCGCCGGCACCGAACCCCAGCGCCACCGACAACGCCTCCCGAAGCTCGGGCGGCAGGCGCCGGAGGTCGGCTTCGACCGGCAGGAACAGCTGGTTGAGGCAGGAGTAGCTGACATCGGCCTCGAACTCCGACCCGGACGCCCGCAGCACGCGCATGCCCGTCGTGACGGCCAGTTCGGCCGCGGCGGCCAGGAGAGCGGACTTGCCGATACCGGGGTCACCCCACAGCAGCCGCGCGTCGCCATGGCGCCGGGCCGCGTCGAGAAAGGCGGATAGCTCTTCGAGCTCGGCACGGCGGCCGAAGAGTGCGTTGCTGGCCACGGATACCTCGCGCGTCTGTCAGTGCCTCACCGGCTCAGGACGAAGGCTGCTGCGATCATAGCCGTCACTTGATCATCATCGAGGGCCTGCGTCCGCCTCTCTCCTGAGGAAGGCGTGATCGGACAAGGAATCGCGAGCATTAGGCAAGTCCGCGCCGCCTCACGGCCCATCGACGGACGTGTCGGGACCACGGCCGGTACCGGACAGACCGGCCGGACCTTTCGGCAGGTGCTCTGGCAGGCACCACGACGGACGGTGAGTCGCGAGGAGAGGAGATCCGGACCACCGCAGCGGAGGAGCACTCGGCCGCAAAGCCCTGAGGCGGCTGAATCTCCGTCATGCCCCTGCCGAGAGTTCTGATGATCCGCCAACCGTCGATGTACGTGCCCGCGGCGACCGCCAACGCAGAGGCGATGATCATCCACAGAGGCGGCCCTGCAGCTCGAGGGAGGCTGCGTCGGCGATCAGGGGCAGAGTGATCAGGCATATCGTCTTCTGCGCGTCGTTCGTTCCGTGCGCCAGCAAGGCCACAGAAGCGGAGGCGATCTGCCCGTACCTGAAACCACAGGTGCGCAGGTCGACCGTATGTCACGTGTGATCATATAGGCCAGGTATGTGATGATCCCGGCGACCAGGATCGCGGCCGGCGGGGCCAGGAGCGCAGGAATCGCGGCGTTCGACACCAGGCCCCACCGTTGACCGCATCGGCACCGACTGCCAGCATCGTGGCACCCACGATGCTGGCGATCAGCGCGGGTGACGAGCTCGACAGCAGACGGAAGTACCAGATCACCAGATTCCAGGCGAGTCCGCCGACGAGCCCGGCGAAGACCACGGTAAGCGTGATGGAGCCGGAGTCCACGACGTCCTGGCGATTGTGGCGGCCACCTTCAGCAACAGGAACGCGCCGGCGAGGCTGAGCATCGCCGATAACGCCAACGCAGTACGTGGCCGGAGAGCTCCGGCGGCGATCGAGGTCGCCATGGCGCTGGCCATGTCGTGGAAGCCATTGGTGAAGGCGAACGTCAGGGCCGTCGCCACCACGACGGCCAGCAGTACGGTGTGTACGTCCACGCCCCCTTGCTGATGTCTCACGCGGCCGCTAATTCTGACACCCCGAAACTCACCCAACCGTCAGAACTGAGATCGATGACGGGTGGGCAAGGCACGATCTCCGCCGGGATCAGCTTGTGGCCCCCAGACGGAGGCGGACCTGGGCCAGCAGCCGTCGGGGCAGCGGGGCATATCCATGGAGGGCGAGGTAGGACTGGCCGGCGTCGCTCGCCGTGTAGTCGAGGAAGGTACGCACCAGCGGGTCCGGGTTGTTCGCCCAGACGATCTCGTAGGTGACCTGGACGACGGGGTAGGCGCCATCGATCATGTTCAGATAGTCGAACGCCACCGTCAGATCGCCGTTGCGCCCCACGGTCGTGGCGCCTTCCAGGGCTTGGCTGGCACTGTCCGGCGACAGCGTGGCGAACTGCCCGGCGGTGTTGCGGATGGCGCCGGTGGGGAGCCGGGCGCTGCTGGCGAAGCCGTACTCCACGTAGCCGATGGAGTCGACAGTGCGCTGGAGGGCCGCTGTCATCCCGCTCGAACTCAGCACGCCTCGCCCGGCGCCGGTCCACGTCCTGGACGGTTGCTGCGGCCAGCGGCCGACCGCCCTGAGGAAGGCGGTGAAGTTGTGGGTGGTGCCGGATTCGTCGGAGCGGTGGAAGATGTGGATGCGCGTGCCCGGAAGGCGCCTACCGCGATTGTCGGCGGCGATCTCAGGCGCGTTCCACCTGGTGACACGCCCGGTGAAGATGGCGGTCAGGGTGGCGGGCGAGAGCTTGAGTTCCGGGACGGAAGCCAGGTTGTAGGCCACCGCGATGGGCGCGACGACCATGGGCAGATGCTCGGCGCGACCGGCGCAACGCCTGTCGGCCCCTTTCTGCTCGCCGGGGCTCATCGGCACGTTCGAGCCGGCGAACGCATTGCGCCCTGCAATGAAGTCTCTGATGCCGGCCTGCGATCCGTTGGGCTCGTAGGTCACTCGTAGTTCCGGATGGATGCGGTGGAACTCGGCGACCCAGGCGTCCATCGCGCCTTTCTGCGCGGTCGAGCCCGAGCCGTGTATCGACGCGGCGATCGGCTCGGTACGGACGCCGTTCTCGCCGCCCATGCTCAAGAACATCGCCGCGAGCGCGGCGGCGGTACCGGCGGCCAGGACGAGAACGGCGACCAGGGCAGCCTTGCCAGTCCATTTCAGCCTCGGCATCCCACGAGGTTATGAACTGGTCCTATTCGGTTGGGTGACCTGCCGATCAAACCCTGGGACATAAACGGTTTCCTTGGTGCCAAGCCACCTTCTGTGGCTCGACGAACCATGTCCTGGCCGGCAGTTCCCGGTCAGGCTCGATCCCACCTCGCCCATGATCGTGCTCGCTTCCTCCGTCCTCTGCCACAGCTGCGCGTCTGCCGGGCGATGGCCAGTCGCCGCACGGTGAGGCGGAGAGCAGCGAGGCGCGGGCATAGCCGATCCGTACGTGTCTGGCCGCCTCGGCGCCGACCGCGGCGAAGCGGGGCAGTTCACTCCAGAGCTGTCCGGCTTCGGGACGGCGGGGGTTGGCACGGTGAGAGTCCGGACGAGTGCGGGCACGAGCCGGAGGCGGGCGGTGTGAAATTGGACGGGCGACCTTGCCCCTGCCGGTCCGGCAGAGTGGACCGGCAGGGGCGACGCGGGAGGCCATCGGACAGGCATGGGCACGACCCCAACAGCAACGTGCGAGAAGAGGAGGTCCTCGGCAAGAAGACCGCCTTCACCTACGACCGCAACCGCCTGATGGCCTCGGTCACCAATGGTCAGCCCTCGACCTGCACCTACGACCCCTACGGCCGGCTACGCGCCATCCAAGGCGGCGGCAAGGTGAGCCGGTTCCGTCCGCACGGCGGCGGAGGCGTAACCCCGTGGATGCGGCGGCGAGGGTCAGCGCGCCGGTCGCCACCAGCACCCGCCCGTCGGGGCCTGACTCACCGCCGCCGGTGTCCGCGCCGCCCGTCGGCAGCGCGGCGGGCGTCTTGGTGGGGGACTCGGCGGGGGACTCCGGCTCCGGGGGCGTGCTCGTGGTGCCGGGGCTGGGGGTCTCCGCGTCGTCGCCCGTGCCGGTGACGGTCAGGAGGTACGACGTCAGCGCCTCCTTGTCCTGCGGGTTGCACTCGATCAGGGGTTGTGGCGGCGCTGGTGCTGGTCTGGAGGCGGTCTATGAGATGGAAGGGATGGCTTGCACTAACAAGATCACATCTGAGAGTGGTCGGTGGGCCTGAGCTGGCCTGACCCGGGGTGGGGCCGCGGCCGTCTAGGTCAGGAGCGGTGCCATCTGCCATCGCTGGCTCTACATGAGCATGTAGTCAGCCTCTGTGTTTGCGGGTGTTGGGTCATTGCCGCCACAGCATCAGAGGATGAAGGCTGGGACCAGTTTGGGACCACACGCCATGTCGTTCGCGGGACAACATGCAGGTCGGCGAATGTGGAGCTCAGTGCAGGAGTGCGCTTGACGTGCGGGAACACCCACTCCCACGTTCTGGGGGTCAAGGGGTCGCAGGTTCAAATCCTGTCGTCCCGACCAGGTTTTAGCTGGTCGGTAAGGGTGTCACTCGAATGGGTGGCACCCTTTCGCATTGGTGAGTGACTAACTGAGTGACTACCGAGCGAAGATCGTGTCCATTGCCGCAGCTCCTTGCAGGAGTACGGGCCGGATCTGCTTGCGATAGACGGCTTCGGTGACCGCCGTCCCGCTGTGGCCGACGAGCCGGGCGATGTCCTCCAGACGAACCCCGGAGTCGGACAGCAGCGAGACGAAACTGTGCCGCATCTCTCGGGGCGTCCAGTAGTACGCGGGCATTCCGGCATCCTTGACGATCTTCCGGAATGCTCGTCTGACGTTGTGGGCGTCGAGCGGTGTGCCGACGAGCGAGGCGAAGACGAGTCCGTGATCCTGCCACTTCTCGCCCGCCGCCTTCCTGTCCTTCCGCTGCTGCTCTCGGTGCGTCTTGAGCGCTTCCACGCAGCGCTTGGGCAGCGCCAGTGACCTCCGTGAGCGCTTGGTCTTGGTGTCGCCTCCTTCGCGTACCGAGCGCCACACGGCGATCCACGGCGGAACGCCCTTGTCCGGATCGCCGAGGAGACCGTGTGCGGTGCCAACACGCGGACACTGCTGCTGAGCTGGGCGTTTGCCGGGTGATCAGGCTGCTCTGTGGTGCTCGTTGATCAGACCTGCGACGGTCCTTCGACGGTAGATCCGGGAAGTCATGTCGATCACCTTGCTGGGACCGTGCAACGGCGGGCGAAGCGAACGGCCCTGATGCGAGCGATGATGGTTGAAGTGGTGTTCGTACTCGGCCAGGACCTTACGCAGGTGCCGCTCACCATGGATGAGCAGGTGATCGAGGCACTCACGGCGTAGCGTTCCCACGAACCGCTCCGCGAACGCGTTCGCCTGTGGCGACCGTACGGGCGTCTTGATGACCCGCACGCCATGGGCGGTGAACACCTCATCGAATGAGCGGGAGAACTTGCCGTCACGGTCTCGGATGAGAAACCTGAACGCGCTGGCGCGCTCGCCCAGGTCCATCAGCAGGTCTCGGGCTTGCTGGGTGGTCCACGCGCCGCTCGGGTTGGAGGTGAGGCCAGCAGGTGCACGCGGCGTGTCTCGATCTCCATGACGAACAGGACGTACAGGCGTTTGAGGAACACGGTGTCGACGTGCATGAAGTCGCAGGCCAGGACGCCGGAGGCTTGCGAGGTGAGGAACTGTCGCCAGGTCGGCGCGGTCTGGCGTGGCGCTGGGCCGAGGCCGGCCGCGGTGAGGATGCGGCGGATGGTGCCCTCCCCGGTCTGATGGCCGAGGCCGAGCAGTTCGCCCTGGATCCGCCGGTGCCCCCATCGTGGGTTCTCTCTGGCCAGCCGGATCACCAGCTCACGCAGTTCATTCGGGATCGGCGGACGTCCGGTCGCGTTCGGGTACGTCCAGCGTTGGCTGACCATCTGGCGGTGCCAGGCCAACAAGGTGCCAGGCGTCACGACAGCAGCAGCCCGCGTCGATGGAAGCGAAGCCGCGTGGGCAGCAGTCGCGCCAGTGCGGGCAGCAGCGCCCTGTCGGCCCAGTCTGGTCGCGGTCGGGAGACCTGACGACGCAGGACGGCGACTTCATGACGCAGCACCAAGATCTCCACGTCCTTGGAAGTGTCGCCCCGCGCGAGTAGCGTCAACCAGCCGAACAACCGGACCATCAGCAGATACAGCAGGCGTAGAAATACGAGTGCCGAGGATAGAAGGCCAGGCCAGATGCCCCATGGACGAGTTTTGGCACGGCACAGGCGCCATCCTTCTGACCGACAGCTCCAAGATGCTCAGCACCGGGGGCTTGTCCCTCATGGAGCGCCTCCTGCGCACCCTCAAGGACGCCGGCGTCCCCCAACCGCACCGCGTCACAGCCGCCGACACGATCCTGAGTCACATGGCCGGCTTCGTCCTCCAGGCACAGAGCGCCTCGGAGCCCCCCGCCGTCACCCCGGAGCAGTACGCCGACCTGCGTACCCGCTTCCCCCTGACCTTCGTGGAAGCCCCCGGCACGGCCAGGACGAGAAGTTCCACCGAAGCATCCACCTGCTCTGCACGGCCATCGCAAGCCTCATCCCCCAAGAGCACAAGCCGCCAACGTGATCAGCGGCGGCGTGACGCGAAGAGGCCGCCGTCCTGGCACGGGAAGCCGGCTTCTTCGCGCATCCGGGGAGCCTGGCGCTCAGTAGAGAAGCCACAGTTCGTAGTGTGGCTGACCGTTCTCCCAGCTGCTCGGGAACCACGGGCACTTGTAGCCGCGCCCCCATCGCACGCCGTCCCTGTGGCAGGCGTTGTAGCCCTCAGTGGTGGAGGGATAGTACCCATCGAGGTGCCAGTCAGCCATGGAGGAGGACGCCACGGCCGGCGAGGAGGTCAGGACGGCGGGGGCGGCAAGGGCCAGGGTCATGCACGCGACTCCGGCAGCGCGCTTCCACGTGATCACAACATTCTCCGATCGTCGACTGAGACGATCTTCGTATGGTCGGGACGTCATGTCGTTGGCGCTCGACGCACTGATCCTTGCTCACGACCGCAGAAGGGATGACCTCCCGCTTGTCCACCATCCCTTGGTCCGGGCGGTGGCACCGCCTGCTGGGCGGCCGCGGTGCGGGCGGCACGGCTTCCGCAGGCGGTGGAGGTGTTGCGTGGAAGCGGACGGACTGCCCAGAACGCGAGCTCCTCGAGTCATTCCTCGCAGGTCGCATCTCCTGCCTTGAGCAGTGCTACGGAGTTCGATTACGACCATCTCAACCTGGAGGGCTGTCTCCAGACCCCCAAGCATCCGACCATCGATTATGCCCGCATCCAAGAACGTCCGTTCTCTTCCTGTTGGACAACCTGGGTCAGCATGGGCACGTACGAAGCGACCAAGGACGGCGACGGCCCGGACGGCAAGCGGCGGACCAGGGCCAGCAATAAAGTCGGCAAGAGCAAGAGCGGTGGCAAGGCCGGCATACTGGCTACAATTCCGGAAAGGGTCGAGGAAGATACTCTGGACCACCCCAGTGAAATATTCTTCCAGTTCTGGGCCACCTGGGTGCTCAACAGCTACGTGGGGAACAAAGCGGGCACGGAGGTGGCCAACGCAGAAGGCGGCGGCCTGAAGCCACAGAACATGAAGCTCTTCGTGCGGCTGACCGACTTCGCTTTGTATTGGAACGGCAAGAGATACCCCCTCAGTGCGGAGACCTCCGCGGAGATCCGCGGGCTCAAGCTGACATTTGACGCGCAAACCGCATCGGACAACCTGACGCCTTGCCGGTCCGTCACCGGAAGCACCATGAAGACGATCAGAGAATGGGAGGCCACCAGTAGCGCCATGTTCCTGCTTGAAAGCAATCCCGTCGCGGGAGGGACCAACGCTATATGCACGATCAAGCCCACGCTCACCCGTTTTCATGACAACCGTACAGATCTCCCTCTGTGGAGCCCGGAAATAGTGGGCACGCAGGGGAAGCGGCTCGGCGTGGCCCGACATGGCTACTCACGGCTGCCAGGCGACCTCAGCACTCTCGCCGCCCCCTACTACCGGTGCGATCGGGACAAGGTCATCAATCACACCGGCGGATGCGTCAACGACAGGGCGCACCGGGTCTTCGAGATGTCGGAGGGCAAGAACCCCGAATTCGCCGAGGTCACCAGGCACATCAAATCTGCCCTGGACCCGAGCGTCAACGGGTACACGTCGCCCCCGCTTCGGCCAGGACACGACTGGTCGAAGCCGGAGTATCCGCCCACGAAGTACTGGAACGGATCCGAGCAGCCGAAGACGATCCCCGGAAACTGGAACGTCGCCTCCAGTCCGCCGCTGAACAAGCGTCCCGCAGGAACCAACAGCTTCAACAGGAACTTCTTCTCCAACGTTGAGATGCACATGGACGTCGGGACGACCAAAATGATGCACTGGAGCAAAACGCCCGCAACAAATTACTGCAAGTACTACTTCAGGGACCAATACCCGGCGGCGCAGAACCCCGAAGGAATGCCGTGGGCCGGCGGCAGGATGCGGGACACCAGACTGGAGTGCGACGAGTATCCCTTCGCCTCCACCTACCAAGGAGCGGGCGGCAACGGAAGGGGAACAGGCCACTACTCCATCAGGGCCGTCAACGGCGGACACAACGAACGGCACGGCAACGCGCTGAAGAGTTTCTATGACAAATACCATGTCGCCACCCATCACGCCTTCTGGGTGAGCGTCGTGCCGTAGCCGTCTTCGTCGGTGTATCAAAGTGGGGGTGTTGGTCAGGTACGGGCCGACACCCTCACCGTCCGCAGACCAACCAACAAGAGGCCAATGATGCAGAACCCCGATCGCGCTCTTCCCGAGGAAAGTCAGTGGGACCTACTGGCCGAACACGGCCTGGAATCCTGGTTCAGCTGCCAATGGGTGGACACGGAAGACGGCAACGAGATCGCCCGACGACTGGGGGTCGATCCCCGAGACGGCACTTCGTGTGACTTTGAGACAGCCATGCAGTCATACGAAGCCGGCCCGGGGAAACTCATCATCTGGGCGGGAAAGCATTCGGCGGGGTGGTCGACCATCCTCACCCTCAGCGGCGTGACGGTGCCGCCACACCTGACAGAGGCGCTGAGCGCCGGAGAGCATCGCGTACTCGAAGCCTATTTCGTGGAAGAGGCCGATCCCGGCAAGCTTCTCTACACCCGTGACGGCGAATACATCGGAGAGATATTCCCACCGTCCTCCCCTGGGGGATGGATGGAGGTCCCCGAGTTCGAGGCGTACACGAACGGACTGGAACTCACCGACGACATAAGCGACGCTGAGGCCTTCGACCGCTACATGTGCATGGTAGGACGGATCACCGGCCGCTTCATCGACCGCGCCTGGTTCGCGACAACGCGAACCCTGTACCACATTCAACACGAAGCATGACGTCGATGAACGCATGAACGAGTTTCCCCAGCATGTCAAGCGGCACTTCGTTCTCGTAAAGGGCGGTACCGGAGGGCCCCGCGCACGCTCTGGAGAACAGCAGTCAGACGATCCGGCCTCGATGGGCCAAAGGGAAGCTCGGTCGGCTCACCCGTACGACAGCCGCCGGCAGTGAGCACGGCCTGGGCGTCGCACGGCTGGGCATGCCGATCGGCCGAGACCGTGGAACATGTACCGTTCGCGAGATTCCCCGGCCCGGCCGACATTTCCGCAGGACGCGCGTGAGCGCTCTCGTCGGCGACGCCGGCCGAGGCCGGCCGGCGTCGCCCGGTACGTCAGGTCACGGTGAAGCGGATGGGGCCCGCCAGGACCGTGTAGCCGTCGTTGTGGAGATAGTACGCCGCGTACGCGCCCGGCCCGGGGAGTTTGTCGGTCGGCATCACCAGCGTGCCGTCCGCGCCGGGTGAAGTTGCCCCGGTTCGATGGACACGTCAGGGCCTGTGACTACGCGGCAGCATAGTCGAGGGCTTGGGCGTTCTTGAGCGTGTGTCGACGTTCGTATTCGGCCGGGCTGAGCTGGCCGTTGGCGGAATGGCGGCGGCGTGGGTTGTAGAACCCTTCGATGTAGCTGAACAGGGCTCGTTCGGCCTCTGACCTGGTGCGGAAGGTGCACCAGTCGATAAGGTCGCACTCCAGCGAGGCGAAGAAGCTCTCGGTGATCGCATTGTCGAAGCATGTCCCGGTGCGGCCCGTGGACGGGCGGACGCCGGCCTGCTTACAGCGCCGGCCGAAGGCGATGGAGGTGTATTGCTCGCATTCAAGGAGTCGTTGCAACACTGCCTGTCAGCAAGCCTGGACGCTCGTTGAACGCCTCGGCGGGAGTATGCCAGCCGAGTGTTTTTACGGGGGCG
>NZ_JBFAMZ010000042.1:14881-39981 GCF_040674635.1 Nonomuraea sp. NPDC049758 | reverse complement strand
CGGTGAGGTCTCCACGCGCCATGTTCGATGGCCTACCAGGGCCACCGGCCGTACCGCAGGCAATCCCTCTGATCTCAACTCCGTACAGGCCCTAGTGGAATCTCCGATCACCTGACACGTCGCCTGCCGCCCGGCTGGGATTGCGATCAGGGAGTGGAAGCCGCCTCGCGTTCGGCCAGGTACTCGTCGAGGAGACTGAACAGGGTGTCGATGACAAGTTCTTCCTGATCGGCGGAGAGCTCCCAGTGGTCCCAGGTGGCGAGAGCGATGTGGCGCACCTGTCCTGACCAGTGGTGACTGCAGGTCTCACCACGGCGGGCGATGAGCCATTCTGTCCACCCCTGCAGGCCGGGCCCACCGTGGCGCTTGGCGTGCTGGTCATAGCCTTCAAGGAAAGCCTCCAGGCCTGCCAGTCGACCGCCGATGACGAACATCCCTGGGCGGCGTCTGACGGTGGCGAAGTACTCGCGCTCGCTCATCTGGGTGAGGGGCTTGGTCATGATCGATGTTCTCACCTGCGCACTTGCCAGGCGATTACTTCTGATGAAAGATCTCTTCGTTTGATGTAACCGGACGGAGGGTGACGAAGCGTGAGCCGGGACGGAGCGGTGCCGGGATCGGCGAGCTTGCAGCTTGTGGCTGGAACGGTGCTGCTGCGCCCGCAAGAGCAGGTGGCCGAGGCCATGCTGGACGGGTGGCGCAACCAGCAGCTGGCGCGCAACCTTGCCTTTTCCACGATCGAGGGACGGCTGAACGCGGTGAGAGCTTTCAGCCGTCATGCCGACGCTCATCCGTGGGAGTGGACGTCGAAAATGGTCGATGACTGGCTCGGGGATCTGCGCGCGGTCCGGCATCTGAAGCAGTCGACCCTGCGCAACTACGCTGAGGCTATCCGGTCGTTCTGCGCTTTCATCACCGACGCGGCCTATGGGTGGGCCGCCGAATGTGAGCGCCGGTTCGGCACGCACCCCATCCAGGTCTGCCACGAGTGGAACACTGCCACCCATCTCCAGGAGTGCGAGGCCGATCCGGCCAAGCGCGCCCTCACCCGCGAGGAACTGCAAGCCTTCTCCGACCATGCCGACGAGCAAGTCGAGCGGATCAGCGGAGCCGGCCGCAAAGGCTGGCTGCCCGCCTTCCGGACGCCACCTTGTTCAAGACCGCCTACGCCTACGGCCTGCGCAGGCGCGAGACACGGATGCTCGACCTGGTCGACTTCGACCCCAACCCTCACGCTCGCATGTTCGGCGACTTCGGGGTCTGTTACGTCCGCTTCGGCAAGGCCATGAAAGGCTCTCCACCCAAGCGCCGCAGCGTGCTGACCGTCGGCCCGCGAGACGGTGTCGGCGGCCTGGACTGGATCGTGGAGATCCTCACCCAGTGGATCGAAGAGGTCCGCCCAACCTTCGCCCACGCACATTCGCCAGCACTCTGGCCCTCCGAACGCAGCCTGCGCATCGGGTTCTCCCAGATGAACACCCGCCTCGCTGCCTACCGCGACGCGCTAGGACTCGATCAAAGCCTCGACTTTCACTCTTTTCGCCGCTCTTACGTCACCCACCTGATCGAGGACGGCTGGGATCCCCGCTTCGTCCAGGAGCAGGTCGGCCACGAACACGCCTCCACCACCTCGATCTACACCTGCGTCTCCTCCGACTTGCGCACCCACACCCTGCGCAAGGCGATGGAGAGCACGGTCGACGCGGCACTGCGCACCGGAAGGAAAAGTCGATGAAACGCCAGGTCAGCTACCAGTGGCGGCTGCGAGAGGTCATGGCCGCCCACGGGATGTTCAACGCCACCGATCTGGCCCAGCCACTCGCCGACCGAAGCATCACCCTGTCGTCGGTGCAGATCTGGCGCCTGGTCACCCAAAGCCCCGAACGCCTGTCGCTCCCGGTCCTGGCCGCACTCTGTGACATCTTCGACTGCACCCCGGCCGACCTCATCGCCACCAGAGCCGAGGACGCCAGGCCACGCCGCACCGCCAGCGGTGAAAGCCGAGGCCCGGTGACCGATCTGGCGGCCATCCGACCCAAGCGCGCCCGAATCCGACCCCAGGAATGAGCACATCCTCCGCGCAGGAGAAATACGAGCGGTGGCACATGGGCGAGTGCGTCCGTTGTGGCCGACGGGCGTCCAAGGCCGCCAACTGGGAAGGGCTGATCTGCCGGACCTGCTGCGAGAAGGCGGCGCGCACCTACGGCATCTGCCCCGGCTGCGGCACCGACCGGCTGCTGCCGGGCCGCCGTGACGGCATACCGACCTGCCGGGACTGCTCGGGCATCACCCGCGACTTCCGCTGCGCCCGTTGCGGCATTGAAGGCCACCTTCTCGGCGGCCGCCTCTGCGAACGCTGCACCCTGCATGACCGGCTCGACAGTCTCCTCGAGGACGGCACCGGACGCGTCAGCCTCGCGCTCATCCCGCTGCATCACCTACTCACCGCCATGCCGCGGCCGAAGAGCGGGCTGGCCTGGCTCAGAAGCACGAAGGTCCAGAACCTGCTGACCGCGTTGGCGGCCGGGGCCATGCCGCTCTCTCATGAGGCGTTTCACGAACATCCCGATTGGCGGCCCGCTGCCCATCCTCGCGATCTTCTCATGTCCTGCGGCCTGCTCCCCGAGGTCGACAAGCATCTGCTGCATGTCGAAAGTTGGCTGCAACGGCGTCTGGCCGAGCTCGCCGATCAAGACCACCTACCGGTGCTGCAGCGGTTCGCGACCTGGCACCAGCTGCTCAAGCTCCGAGAGCGGGCCGCTTACCGCCCGCTGGCCGCCAGCACGGTCGTTCACACCACTCAGGAGTTCAACCGAGCGCACGAGTTCCTCCTCTGGCTCATGCAGCGGCACCGCGCCCTCGACCGGCTGGGCCAAGACGACGTCGACCTCTGGCACGCCACGCACAAGCCTCACGAGCATCGTTCCCTGCGCGCCTTCCTCGCCTGGGCGATGCGCACCGGGCGCATGCCACGAGGGCTCAGGCTGCCACGGCTCAATCTGGTGGAAGGACGACCGCTCACCCAGCATCGGCGGCTCGAACTCCTGCGCCGAGTCTTGGATGAGGCGGCCGGTCCGGTCCGTTCACGGGCCGCGGCCTGCCTGATGCTGCTCTACGCTCAGCCGGCCAGCCGCATCGTCCGCCTCACCCTCGACGACATCGTCCACCAAGCCGACGGTCAGGTCCTCATCCGACTGGGCGACCCGCCCACTCCGGTCCCCGCCCCCTTCTCCGACCTGCTGCTCCGTGCAAGAGTCGAGCGCACCAATATGAACACGGCCGCCAACGCCGATGCGCGATGGCTCTTCCCCGGGCGCGGGGCCGGCCAGCCACTCCATCACCGCAGCCTCGCCGATTTGATACGCGACCTCGGCATCCCTGGCCGAGCCGCCCGCACCGCCGCTCTCCGGCAACTGGTTCTCCAAGCCCCTGCTCCCGTCATCGCACAGGCCCTCGGCTTCCACCACAAGACCACCACCTGCCTCGCCTCCGAAGCGGGCGGAACATGGAGCCGCTACGCCCCAAACGATCACGCTCAGTGAACAGAGCAGAGAAAGGAACAGGAACTCAGATCACGCGATCATCGATCTTTACCAGTCTCGAAGGCCGTTCATCCCGCTGCGCCCGGGGCCGTCACCCAGTTCCACCCTGAGCGGGAACACGCAGGTCAACAGCGCCATCGATCAGTTTTTGATCTGACTGTGATCTTGGCGGGCGAAAATTGGATCATGAGCAAGGGGACCTTGCGGATCGTCTTCACCGGTGAGGACCTGGCCCGCGTGCGCATCGCCGGCCGGGCGGACATGATGTGGGAAATGGTGCTGAGCCTGCACATACTCCAGCGGCCGGGTGGGGTGCGCGCGCTGTCCGGCTGGCGGCGGCAGGCCCGCGCCGACCTGGCCGAGGCCGGGTTGCTCAAACCGGTGCGGGAGCAGCTGGTGCAGCTGGTGCCGCTCGGGGCGTACTTCCCCGACTTCCTGACCCCGTACGAGTCGATGAGCGGGTTCCGGCAGGGCTTGGACGTCCTGACCGACACACCGTCGGCGCGGGTGCGGCACGAGGTCGACCAGTTGCGCCGGCACGCGCCGGTGCCTGCGACGCTGGACGACCTCGCCCGCGGCAACCGGCGGTCCATCCGTGGCCTGGCCCGGCTGAGCGAGCGGTACTGCCAGGTCGCCTTCGGCTCCCGCCGTACCGACATGGAGGTCGCACTGGGACGTGAGCGCGCCAGGCTGACCCGCCTGCTCACCGACCAGGGCGTGGAGGCGATGCTCGCGAGCCTCGGGCCGTCGATGCGGTGGCGGCCTCCGGTGCTGGAGGCCGACTACGCCCCCGGCCGGTACGAGAAGCACCTGCAAGGACGCGGCCTGACGCTCATCCCCTCCTACTTCGGGCGGTTCACCCCGGTCGCGATGGCCGACCCCAGCCTGCCGCCCGTCCTGGTGTTCCCGATCCCGCACGAGACACCCGACCCCGATCCCGACGACGCGCTGCCCGACCTGCTCGGCGCCACCCGGGCCCGCGTCCTGCGCTGCATCGCCGCCACCACCGGCTGCACCACCAGCGAACTCGCCCGCCGGACCGGCGCCTCGCTGTCATCGGCCAGCGCGCACGCCCAAGTGCTTCAGCGTGCCGGGCTCATCACCAGCACCCGGCACGCCAACATGGTCATCCACCAGATCACCCGACTGGGCGTCGACCTGCTCCACCGGCAGCAGTGACCGCATCCACGTCAGCGCTCCGCGATCATGAAGATTTCTCAGCAGCAAGATAGATGCCAAGTACGCCCTTACCCGAATGATCAAGCCCGAAGTGATCACGAGAAAGAGCTGTAGATCAAGGACTCTGATCGAAGACGATCACCAAGTCAAGATCAGCAGGAGTGCTAAGACATCCGATCTGCCTAAGGTGTCAAGCTGTACCAGTGTCAGCGTTCGGTATTTGATCATGAGTGTGGCTCCGTCACGCTGAAATCCATTCGCGGTGGATCACAAGCGCCGCCATGATGTGCTGATGCCCCCGGAGACTGCCTATCACGGCGTGCTCGGCGACTACTTCGCCGAGCACGCCGGCATCAGCCCGTACAACGCCTACACCGATCGGCCTGCGATGCTGGATCTCGCCGGTGACGTCGCCGGCGCAAAGGTCCTCGATGTCGGCTGCGGCGCCGGGCACTACGCGGCTGATTTGCTGGTACGCGGTGCAGAGGTGGTCGGTGTCGACGGTAGCGCCACGCTGCTGGAGCACGCGCGGGGACGTGTGGGTGAGCGGGCCACGCTCGTCCTGCACGATCTGGAGGAACCTCTCGACTTCGCCGATGACGCGTCGTTCGACGGGGTCATATGTGCACTGGTGTTGCACCATCTCACCCATCGCGCGCGGTTGCTGGGCGAGTTGCGCCGCGTGCTACGGCCCGGGGGATGGCTCGTGGTCTCAACGACCCACCCGGCGGCCGACTGGCGCCACTTCGGCGGCTCGTACTTCGCCGACGACTGGGTCGAACTTCCCCTCAATAGCAGCTCGCTGTCGATCCGCTTCCAGCGGATGCCGTTGGAGACGTTCCTGGGTGAGCTGCTGGCCGCCGGATTCGTCCTGGAGCGACTCATCGAGCCGCGCCCGGTGACCGAGCTGCGAGAGATCGACGAGGCCGCTTACAACAGGCTGCACCAAAGGCCGTGCTTCCTCGCTGTCAGGCTCGTGCGCCTCTGACCGCAGCAGAGCAGATCAGCGTCGCCTCTACGGGCACGTAGGTCAACCGGCTCAGGCCACATGGTCTTCGACCGAATCAGGGCATGCCGATCCTCCACGTGGCGGAAACGCTGCGAGCTCGTCGTATTCCTTGCGTTCTTGCAGGCAGTGGTACAGGCAACCGAGCATCCGGTTGAAGGTGTTGCGCAGAGCGCTGGAGTGCCGGTCCCCGTCGTCTCGGCGGCGGTCGTAGTGCGCTCGGGGACCTGGCGCTCTCAAGGAGGCGAAGGCCCATACGTAGCCGGCGGCGGCCAGGCGTTGGTTCTTCACCTTGCGATGGTGGACGACCAGGCTCTTGCCCGAGGCGCGGGTGATCGGGGCTGCGCCGGCGTAGGCCTTCAGCGCGCGGGCGTCGGCGAAACGGGTGCGGTCGTCGCCGAGTTCGGCGAGCAAGCGGGCGCCGGTCAGGTCGGCCAGGCCAGGGAAGCTGGTGATGATGGCCGCGTCGGGGTGCTGGTGGAAGGCTTCGCCGGTGGCGTCGGCGAGGTCGTCGGCGGCGCGGCATGCCGCATCCAGTTGCAACAGCAGCGCCTGCGCTTGGCGGCCGAGGGCTTCCTCGACCAGCGGGAGCCGGCGAAGGTGCTCTTCCCCAAAGACGGCCTGCAGCCGGTCGGCCCAGGTTTCGATGTTGCGTTGTCGGCCCGAGGCGCGCAGCAGCACGTGCAATCGGCGGGCGGTGAGCTGGGCGGCCGCGGTGGGCGTCGGCGCGGCTTGAAGGACGGCGCGGGCCTCGCGGGAGGTGAGGCCGATGTTCTTGACGTGGAAGGCCTTCAGCGCCGCGGGGAAGTATTCGCGCAGCAAGGAGCGCAGCTGGTTGGCCAGCTGCTGGCGGTTCCAGACCGCGTCCTGTTGCGCCCGGGCCAGCACGGCGATCGCCTGGACCAGCTCGGAGTCCTGCGGTAGTGGACGGTGGTGGTCGGCATCGACGCGCAGGATGTTGGCCAACGTCATGGCGTCGGCGTGGTCGGACTTGGAGCGGGCGACGGTGTGGCGTTCGCGGTAGCGGGCCACGGCCAGCGGGTTGATCGCATACACCTTGCGGCCGGTCGCGCGCAGGCAGGACACCAGCAGCCCGCGGTTGGTCTCGATCGCGACAGGGATCGGGGCGTCGGGACGGTCGCCGTGTTCGGCCAGCAGTTCGACAAGCGTCCGCCATCCGTGGGCGTCGTCGCTGATGCGTCGTTTGGCCACCAGCTTGCCGGTCTGGTCGACCAGGGCGACGTCGTGGTGCTTTTCCGCCCAGTCGATCCCGCAGGTCACCGTCAACAGGTCCTCCTTTGTCCGTCGTTGCGGCAGGTGAGCCGCGCGGGGGCACGCCACGCCCTAATGAGAGAGCTCGACGGCTCGACATCCGATCAGCAGTTCGTGGCCCCAGCCGGCCGTAGGCCCGCGTTCTGCGCAAGGGCTCAGCGGCCCTGGTTGATTCGAGCGGTGTCTCCTGCGGCTGGCTCACGACACGATCTTGGCGAATACGGCGCCGGAAGGCAGGTGGTGATCGAGAGAGACCGAGGCGCACTGCCTTAGCAGAGGGCTCCAGGCCCGGTATCAGCTCAGGCGTTCACTCGGTCCCCGTCGATCGCCACCCGCCAGGTCTCGCCCCATCGCGCACGGCCTGCGGTCAGGAGTCAAGCTCCGGTTCGAATCCAGGCTTCGGGGGCGAGTACCCGAGTCGGCGAACTCGGGTCGTGCGAAGTCATTAGGTATCGACACTTCGCGTCGATACGTCCGGGACAAAACGGCGGCGACTACCCGTTCATGACCGCCGGGCCGGCCGGTCCGGACGACGCGGTGCCGGCCGGGGATCGCCGCATTCATCGGCGAGGGCTTCGGCCGTGGCTCGTGCGCGTTCGGCGCGGTCATCGGTGTCCTGGGCGACGTAGCGGCCGCGCTCGTCACCGAAGACGTCGACCAACTGGTGAAGCAGTTGAGCCCGGTCCTCCAGGTAGGCCAACTTCTCATCCACTGACACGAACGCGTATTTCTCCGCGTCGTTCAGGAGGCGGACCACCTCCTCCACGCAGACGTGCACGCGAGTGGTGTTCGTGGTGTCGGTCACGACTACTGGCCCTCCCCTGGCCGCCCTGTGGTCGCCTTGTTCGGCTCGCTGGGCGAAGGTCTGGCGGTGTTCCCCGGCGTTCCCGGCCTGGAACTCGCCAGCCTTTCTCGGCCTGTGGTGGTCGAAGTGAACGCTGTTGGGCGACAGGATCGTGACAGTGCTTCGCGACAAGAAATGTCAGTAACGCTATGTGACAGGCCGACCGGTGACCGGGTCGAGTAGCTCCAGCCGCTGCACAATGGTCTCGCGAACCCCCTGATCGAGCTGAGCGGCGACACGATGCTGCCCCTCTTGGTAGAGCCACGGGGCGTCGGGATCACTGAGTTCAATGCCGGTGCCAAGGCCGACCAGCGTAATGATCGCGTTGTCCTCCCGTTCGGGGAGATCTTCGTGACCATCGAGGACGCGCTCCATGACGTAGTCTCCGATGTCCTCGCCTGGGACCCCGGCCTTGTGTGCTCGGCGGACGAGATCGACCGCGATATCGGCGGCGAGACGCCAGTCCACCTGATGGTGCCAGCAGCACTCCCGAGGGCGCTGCGCGGGTATGAACCGTGGCGCAAGGCAGCGGAGCCGGCGCGTCATTCGTACTTTCCAGCCGACCATGCAGGGAGGGTCGCGCAGCTCCTGCGGGATGGGCAATGAGGTGACCCTCACCACCTCATACACCCAGTGCTCCACCCAGTTCTCGCGCGCTGGCATGGGTTCCCCCTTCCTGCTCACGATCTGGAGCGTACGGCGATCCCTGTGGCCGAGGGGGAGAATACGGTCATGTCCATCCTGATCAGGGCCGCCGTTCCGGCCGACCTGGACTGGATCAACTCCAATGACCAGGAGTGGATTGTCCAGGAGCACCACCAGCGCTACGGCTTCTCCCTGGAGGACGCCTTCCGGGTGGACGTGGCCACCAACGAGCGCGGAGAACGCCTCGGCTGGACCTACGTGCTGAAGGATGACGAAGACGACTACCTCGTTCTCCATCTGCTGTACGTCGACCTCCAGCATCGAGGGCGCGGCGTCGCCCGCGCTCTGGTGGACCACCTCGCTCGGGAGCCGTACGAGATCGTGCTCGGCGCGTGGGATCGCGACTTCTACGACATGTGGTTGAAGCTCGGCTTCGTCTACGAGCCCCACGAGCATGACCGGCCCGGCGATCTGTCAGGCACCATGGCCCGACCCGCCTCGGGTGTCTCGGCTCAGCGAAGCTGATGCATGAGCATGGCGTTGACCTGGAGGGCATCAGTTGTGCAGATTCGCGAACAAGCCATGCGCCTCAGCGAAGCTGATGCGCGCAGAAGATGAGGTGTGGGTAGACGGTCACCGGTGAGCGATTCCGGCTGTGATGGCCCGGCCCTCCTGCTGAACCCACGACTCGGCACGAGGCAGTCGACCCTTCACCCCTCTCCCAGAAACGCCGGAACACCGGATCCCCTTCGGCCGCGGCGCGCATGTTGACGTGGAAGGCGTGTGATGGTGCTCAAACGGTCGGCTTCAGGTATCCGGCGGCGGTCAGACCCGCGAAGGCGACGTCGGCGTCGGTCAGCTGCCCACCGAGAACATGCTGGACGAACTCGCCGATCGGCATCAGCACGGTCTCGACGAACTCGCCGTCATCCAGGGTCGGCTCAGCAACCTTCCGACACCCACGGGCCAAGACCGCGTAACGGCGATGCGAGGCATACGACGCCAGATACGTCTGCATGACCACCTCAAGCGTCGCCGCCTCATAGCCGGTCTCCTCCAGCAGCTCCCGAGCCGCCGCGACCTCGACCGGCTCGTCTCCGTCAGCATTTCCGCCCGGCAACTCCAGCAGCACCTGCCCAGGCCCCGGCCGGTACTGATGGGCCAGCACCACCTGGTCATCCTCGGTCACGGCGACGATCGCGACGGTTACGCCCCCCACGAGGATGTCCCACACGTCCTCGTTGCCGTCCGGATAGCGGTACCGGAGGCCACGGACCTTCAAGAAGCCCGCTGGCCCGTCCATCTCACTCAGCTGCGTCCACTCCCTGACCCTGACGTCACCCACAGCCGGTAGCTTACGGATCACAGGCCCTCAGCGCTGGCGCGTCACTTTCACTGAGCCACATCAGTTTGCCTGAGCCAGGACATCAGATCTGCTGAGCCGCTTCAACTTCGCTGCGCCAGGACACTCGGGCTGAGCTCAGGCTGACCTCGAATGAGGGGCATGTACGTGATAACAGCCTATTATCACGTACATGAGCGCTTCACGATCCCGGCCGAGCTGGGGAACCGCCTCCGGCACAGGTGCGCGACTCGGGTACGTTATCCGGTACATTGGCTGGTGCTGGACGCCCGGACCGGGTGGCCGTCGGTGAGCGCGGCCGAAGCGAAGGTCACCGCGCTGCGCGGCGCAGCGGTCACGCTCGCCGACGCCGCGGACGAATTCCTCAGCACCCACCGCCTCGCCAACCCCAACACCCACCGCGCCTACGCTTCGGCGATCGACCGGACCATCGCCGCGGTCGGCGGCCGCGACCGGCTGCTGGCCGACGTCGCAGACGCCGAGATCAGCGAGGCGCTAACCGCGCTGTGGGGCGGGTGCGCGCCGGCGACCTGGAACCGCAACCGCGCCGCAGTGTCCTCCTGGCTGTCGTGGTGCTCGAGTAAGAAGCGGTGGGCTGCGCCCTCGGTCCCGGCTGAGGCCGAACGCCGCCGTGAGAACGTCGACCACACCAAGGCGGTGGCCAAGACGAAGCTGGAACGCCTGCTGTCGCGTCGCGACATCCCGCTGCGCGATAAGACCCTTTATCGGATGCTGTACGAGACTGCCGCCCGCGCCTCCGAGATCCTCTCCCTCAACGTCGACGACCTCGACATGGACAACCGCAAGGCGCCGGTGCGATCCAAGGGCGGCGACGTCGAATGGGTCTACTGGGACGCCGGCACCGCGCGCCTGCTACCCCGGCTGCTGCGCCTGCCCGACGGTCACCGCGATGGGGTCGTGCGTACACGGGGGCCGTTGTTCCTGGCCGAGCGCAAGCCCGTGCCCGCACGCCGTCCCGGGCCCGAGCACATCTGCCCGCACACCGGGCGGCCGCGCCTGGGGTATGACCGAGTGCGGGTCCTGATGGAGGTGCACCTCGGCCTGGACCCGCACCAGCTACGCCATTCGGCCGCCACTCATCTGGGCGAGGCCAAGGTGCCGCTGCAGCTCATCATGGCCAAGACCCGGCACAAGAACCCGCGCACCGCGATGCGCTACACCCGGCCGGGCGGCGAAGCCGTCGCGGAGATCACCGCCGTTCTCGCTCCGTCCCGTCGCACCCACTGACCCGCAGGCACGACTGATCGGAGATCTCCATGGACGGCCAATGGCTCGTCAACTACTTCAGCACCCCGGCCCGCTACCCCCACCACACCGTGCGCGGAGACCAGGAGCTCGACCCGGTGCACACCGGTGACCTGACGGGCGTCTGTGAGAAGGTGAGCCGCCTGGTCGATCGGCTGCACATCGAGGAGTTCGCGCTGCGGACCGAGAACTGGACCGGCCTGGTCGTGGTGTACGGCATGGACGAGCCCGAGCCGCGGCATCGGCTGCGCGCGGCGCTGGAGAAGGACGGGTTCACGATCACGGTGCGCCGCAACGAGTACGGCACCTCCCTGGAAGTGCATCCGCGTGAGTCCGATCTGATCATGACCAGGCTCGACCTGATCATCGACACCATCGCCGCGGTCCTGCCCGAGGCAAGAGACATCGGCGAGCTCCAGGCCGACGTCGAGCAGCGCCTGGGCCACCCGGTGCCGCCCGGCCTGTTCCACACCACCATCGAGATCTTCAACAACTCCTTGCGAGCGCACCGGCAAGGCCAGCCGTTCGGCGCGAAAGTCTCCGACGGCATGCGGCGTCTGGTGGCCACCGCCGCGGACACCAGCGTGATCCCACCGTTGTGCGCCGGGTCGTCGCCGCGGTAGCGGAAATGGGGGAAGGCGTTCCTGAAATCCGCCAAACGCCGCGACTGATCGTATTTGCCTTGCTACGTTCCGCATAACAGCTTTCGTCTCGGCGGGTGGGAGGGCACCGTGGCACGAGCCGATCGCGACCAGCAACAAGCCGCACTCGCCCGGCTGATGGCGCTGAAGAGCGCCGGACAGCTCAGGACGGAACATGTCCGGCTGGCCGCCCAGGGACTGGGACTCAGCGAACGCACCGTGTGGCGCCGCCTCGAGCAGGGCCTGCCCACCCCGTCGCAGTACCAGCTCAGCGACACCGACCGGGAGGCATTCGCCTACTACCGCGGCAACATCGCCGTCGTCCACCGCGCCCGCGCCGCGACGTTAAGCGCTCAGGACACCATGGGCGCTTCGGTGCCGGAATTTCTGGCGTCCGGATGGGCACAGAGCACGCCGGTATCGCTGCGCACGCTGCAGCGGGCGTTCCGGCGCGAGCTCACCCCAGCGCAACTGGCGGCCTGGCGGTGGGGCGAAGAAGGCCGACGAGCGGCCACCGTGTATCTGACCCGCGGACCCTCGCATCGCAACGAGATGTGGGAGATGGACCACAAGGCGCTGCCGATCCTGGTGCTGCCGCCACGCGGGCCCGCCGTCTGCCCGTGGCTGACCTCGGTGATCGATGACGGCACCCGGTCGCTGCTGGGCTGGGCGATCGCGTTGAGTCCGCACACCGGCACGGTGCTGACCGCACTGCGGATGGCGCTGGTCTACGACCCGGCGCGCGGCCCGTACGGCGCGGTCCCGGCCGGCTACCGCATCGACCGCGGGCTGGAGTTCGCCGCCACCGCGGTGCGCGATGTGTTCGCCGCCCTGTGCGTCACCTCCCATCGCCTACCCGGCTACCAGCCGCACCGCAAGGGCAAGATCGAACGGCTGCACCGCACCATCGACCAGACGCTGCTGTGCACCCTGCCGGGCTTCACCGAAGGCCCGCGCGACGCCGCCGGGAAGCTGTACGGGCCGCTGGATGACCGGGCCGCCGCCCGCGCCGCCGCGGGCGAACGCGGGGCCGGGCCTGGTGCCGGGGTCGCGCCGATGCGGATCGAACGCTTCGCCGCCCGCTTCGCCGACTGGGCGGCCTGGTACAACTTCGAGCGGCCGCACCGGATGCTGGACGGGCGCACCCCGCTGCAGGCCTGGCAGGACGACCCCAGCGCGCTGCACCGCATCGACGCCGCCGATCTGCGGCACCTGCTGCTGGCCTCAGACGAGCGCACCATCGGCAAGGACGGCATCCATTTCCGCACCTTCGCCTATGTCGCCCCGGAACTGCAGGGCCGCGGCGGGCAGAAGGTGGTGGTGCGCTACATGCCGCACGACGACCGCTCGATCGAGGTGTACCTGGACGGGGCGCACCTGTGCACCGCCTACCCTGCCGACCGCCTCACCCCCGAACAGCAGGAGGCCTTCCGCGCGCACGCCCGCGCCGAGGCCAAGGAACTGGGCCGTCAGCGGCGCCGGGCGGCCCAGCGGGCCCGCGTCGAGCTGGCCCCGCTCACCGGTGCCGGGCCCGCCGAGCAGTCCCGGCTCACCCCAGCCGGCACGCCGGCGCCGCGCACCGCGCGCAGCCGCGATGAGGCGCTGGCCCGCAAGGCCCGAGTCGACCTGCTCGGCCTGCCCAGCCGGCGCACACCGCCCCCAGCACCGCCGGACCCTGCGGAGTGAGCTGCCATGCCGACCCACTTCACCAATCTGACCGACGCCGCCACACTGGAGACCGACCAGTTCACGCTGGCCCGCCGGATCATCGGCGACCTGATCGACCACCTGGCCACCGGCGTCGTGCACGGCTGCGCGGGCACCGGCAAGACGTTCGCGGTGCAGGCGGTACTGGAGGACCTGCGCGCCGGGACCGGGCCGCGCGGCCGGACCGCCGCGCTCACGCTGACCTTCACCAGCAAGCCCACCATGCGCTTGGTGGCCGAGGAACTGCTCAAGGCGCTGACCGGCAGCGCGCCGCGCAACCGCAGCCGCTTCTATCTGATCGCCGCTCTGATCGACCTGCTGACCGGGCCGCCCCGGCTGCTGGTCATCGACGAGGCCCAGCGGATGAACAGCGACTGCCTGGAACAGCTGCGCCACCTGCACGACCACCCCGACACCCGGTTCGCGCTGCTGTATGTCGGCGGGGACGGCTGCTGGGAGGTGCTCTCGCGCGAGCCTATGCTGCGCTCGCGGGTCTTTCGCCGGCTGCCGTTCAAGCCCCTTGACCGCGCCGAAGTCCCCGCGCTGATCCGCCGCTACCATCCGATCTACCACGGCGTCGCCGACGAGCTGCTGCTCGACGTCGACGACACCTACGCGCACGGCACCCTGCGCGACTGGGCCGCCTTCACCCATACCGCCGCCGACCTGTGCCGCGAGTCCGGCCGCGCGGGTGTCGACGCCGCCATCGCCGCCAATGCCTACACCCTGCTCGGCGGAGGCGTGTCATGAACCCGACGACCGACCCTGCCACCGACGCCACCGCCGGCCTGGCGCAGACCGATGACTGCATCGTGCTGGTCGACAACACCGGCGGTGACGCGGCCGCCAGCCGCCACATCAACACCCTCGACCGGCCCGGCGGCGGATGCGCCGTCGTGCGCCCCACCCCCGGCGCCGACGACGTGGAAACCCTGGGACTGGACCTGCTGGTGGCCGCAGGCAAACACCCGCACGCGGCCCGCCGTGAACGCGTGGTCATGCACACCTGGCCGATCGCCGCTTCCTGGCTGGCCGGCCAGGCCGTCACCGATCTCATCGTCGACCGCGCCCACCGCCTCACCGGCGACCAGCTGAAGGCGCTGGCCCGCACCGCCGCCCACCTGGAGGCCACGCTGTGGCTGCTGTGGGCCGCGCCCGCCGACCCGGGCATCGCCCTGGTGCGCCAGGCGCTCGGCAGGCCGGCCAAGGTGGTCAGCCTGTGGGAGTTCCACCGCCGCCTGCCCGCCCCACAGCAGCCTCTCCCGCCCGGCCCGGCCGAACCGGAAGCCTGGCCCGCGCTGCCCTCCGCCGACTTCCCCACCTTCCTGGCAGCCTGCCGACGACGCCTGCACCCGGCCGACTTCCCGATGGTGAAGAACGCCTTCCACGACGCCGCCGAAGCCACCGACACCTGGCTGGATACCCTCGACCTCACCCCCACTGAAACCGCGCGCCTGACCACCGCCGTCACCGGATGGCTGCGCGACCACACCGTCGGCTGCGCCCCGGCCCCGCGGGCCGCTCTGGTCCGGCTGCGCGCCGTCCAGGCCGCGCTGTTCCTGTCCGGCATCCACCTGTCCTGGCGCCCGGACGCGCTCGGTCCCAACCCGGCCCGGCGGCTACTCGGCGACCTCACCGGCCGCATCAGCGCTCACCTGCACGCCACCTGCCGCACCGACGCCGCCTCGGCGACCGCGCTGGCCCTGCACCTCAACCACGCCGGCACCCACATGGCCGCGCTGGCCCTGGCCGACATCGCTCCCGACGGCTCGGCCGTGCGCGGCCCTACCTCCGCCCCCCGTCTCCGGGACGCCGCTTGGCACGAGTTCTCCGGGCCCGAGCCGATCCGCATCCCCCAGCACGCCCGCCCGCTACTGGCCGCTCATCTGGCCCACCGCCGCGACCAGGGCGCCGCCGAGGCGGAGCCGTACTTCCTGCACCCGCGCGACCCCGGCCGCGATCCCCACGACGTGCTGCGCGCGGCGATCCACCGCACCTGCCACCGGCTCGGCCTCGACCCGCCCTGGCTGCACGGCGACGACTGCCGCTACGGCGCCGACATCGGCCTCACGGCGCGCCGGCCGAGCTGGATGAGCGAACGAGGTCTGCGCGTCGCCTGGATCACCGGCCACGACGAGCTGCACATCCCACGTCCGGCACCACCGTCACTGCTCCGCAACGACCGCATCAACCCCGCCACGGCGGCGCCATGACGCCCGAAGTCTTCCGCGAGCGGCTGCGCGCCAGCGGCCTGTCCCTGTGGGAACTGGGCGACCTGCTCGGCATCCACCCCCACCAGCTCCACAACGTCCACCCCGACGAGCTGGCGGAGCGGCCGGTGCGCGCCCTCATCGAATTGGCCCGCCGCCTGGACCTGCATCCGGCCGACCTGACGCCCGCCTTGGACGCCGTTCTGAGCAACCAGCACGCGCTCGATCCCGCTCGCCCGGACGACACCCGGGCCGGGGAGAGCGTCCGCTTGCGCGACGCCGAGAGCGTGCTCACCGCGCTGGCCACCGCGCACCCGCAGCCCCTCAGCGCCGATCACCTGGCCGAGGCCCTCGGCTGGGCCCTGCCCCGCATCCACCACGCACTCGCCCGCCTGATGGACCACCCCGAACTCGGCGGGCCGATGCGCCTGCGTCGTGTCCCGCCCGACCGCTTCGCCCTCACCCCGCGCCTGGACCTGCTGACCGCCGAACAGCGCCAGGCAGTATGCGACGGCGCCCGGGCCGGCACCGGCCTGACGGACGACGAAGCCGCGGTCATGCTCACCGCGCTCGCGTGCGGTCACACCCCCGACTACGCCGCCTTCCGCACGCGGCCGGGCTGGCACGAGGCCGAGACCACGCTGAAATCCGGAGGCCTTCTCTACAGCGACAACGGACCCCACCGCGCCTTCGCCGCCGCCGACGTCCTCTACAGCCTGCGCTACCACGGCGACCACGAACACCCGCCACCACGCCCCCACGCGGGGACCTTCCCCAAGGACGAGCCATGGCCATGACGCCGTTCTCCGCTCCTACAGCGGCCCCACGGCAACGCCGCCGGCGCCGCGCTGCCACGACCCGGCCGCACCGGCTCGGCCCGCTGAAGCTGTCCGACGCTGAACGCGCTGACGTCTACGCCGCCGCAGCCCGCGCCGGCATGTCACCCGGCTCCTACGCCGCGCACGTCGCCGTCGCGGCCGCTCGCCAGGAACTGCTCGTGCTCCCAGTCGCCGACCGCGACCGCATCGCCGAACTCATCCACGCCCGTGTCGAATTCGCGCGCACCGCGGCGCTCCTGCCCGCCGCCGAGGCGCATGCGCTGCTGCCCGCGTTGACCCAGGCCGCTCGGCGGGTCGAGGCCGCCGCCGACGCCATCGCCCGCCACCCGCCGGCCACCCCGAAAGCACGACCACAGTGATCGCGATGGTGCACCCCGGGCCGCGCTCACGCACCCGCGACCTGCTGCGCGAACTGTACGGCTCCGGCAAGAGCCGCTACGAACAGCAGAGTGACCCGCACCTGATCGCCACCTGGGACCCCTTCGAGCCCGACCCAGCACGTACCGACGCGACACTCGACGACCTGGCCGCGCACCTCAACCGCCCGGCCGAGTGCTACGCCCGGCCGCTCGGCAGGTACGTCTGGCACTGCACCGCCCTGACCGCCCGTCACGATCGGCCCCTCACTGACACCACCTGGGCATGGATCGCCGCCCGGCTCATCGACGCCGCCGGCATCGCCCCGCTCGGCGACGTCGAAGCGTGTCGATGGGTTGCGCTCCGGCACGCCCGTGACCACGTGCACCTGGTGGCCACCCTCGTTCGGCAGGACGGGCGGCTTCCCGAGATGCGCGGCAACTGGTACCGGATGCGGGAGACATGCGATCGGATCGAAGCCGAACTCGGGCTGCTCCCTACACGGCCGTCCCGGGCCTGAACCAGTCAGCACGCGAGGTCCCGCTACGAAGCGTGAGAGATCTTGCTGACATCGGTGTCGCGCCGACTGTCATCCGTTGTCGTTTGCCACTGACATTCCGTGTCGCTCAACACAAAAGTCGGACTTAACGTTTCGTCCGGGGCGGAAGAGTGCGCGGAGCAAGATAGTGGATAAGACAGTCTTAACCTTCCGTCCGGGACCGAACGCGGGCTACAGGTAGATCCATGAGCGACACCCACGAGGTCGAACGCGTCGAGATCCGGGACCGGTTGCAGGGGCGCACGTGCGCCTGGTGCGCCACCTACATCAGCTATTCGGGACGTGGCCGGCCGCCGCGCTACTGCAGCAAGTCCTGCCGCAACCGGGCCTGGGAGGTGCGCACCGCCGAGCGCCGCCTGCAGCGCGACATCGCCACCGCGGCCGTGCGCGCCGAGCCGGTGCGCGAGGTACACACCCAGACCACCGTCCGCACCCGCACCCGTGTGGAGATCCGCGTGGAACGGCGGCCGCCGGCCACCGCTCAGGACTGGGTCAAGCACCTGGCCGCGCTCACCGACCAGCTGCGCGCCGGTGGCAGCCTGGCCCCCCAGCACTGGCACCACAACAAGCTCTACAACGCCCTGATGAAGGCCCTCATGGCGGTGGGCGAGGCGCACCCAGGCGGACTGGACCGGCTGGCCGGGCGACGCTGAGCCCGTTCTCTTTCCATCCCGGACGAAACACCCAACCGCAGAGTCTGGACCAAGGTATCTGCGAAACGGAGGGGCCTCCGGCTACGCATTGATCAACCCGCACCCCGAACGGACGAGCGGCAACCCCAGCAGGCCAACGACACCACCTAACTGCATCAGAAGCCCGCGCCACATGTCGTTGGAGTGAGCCGATCAAAGTGCACATCTGTCAGCTGGGGAAGGCGCGTGAGTTGAGCACGGCCGGTTGCCAGCCAGAGTCTTTGTGGTAGGCCCACACGGCTGTCGGATACCCCTTGGCCGGCAGCGTGTGGAAGGGACCGTCGCCGGCGTCGACGATCGTCTTGCCCTTGTCCTTGCCGTCGGTCCAGTCGAGTTGCACCTGCCACGCGCAGTCACACGAGGTGGTGTGCGCGGTCAGTTCCAAAATCTCCGGCTCATCGCTTTTGACGGTGTAAGGGAAGGAAGTCTTCTCGTCCCTGGTCGGCCGCCAGCTGCCGGATGCGTCATCAAGGTTGGTCCTGAACGAGCGCACATCCACACCCGTGCCGCATCCTTCACCGATCTGGAACTGCACCAAGGTGCCCGCCGCCGGCTTCGGCGCTCGTGACACGAAGACCGTGCGCGCGCCCTCCAGCACAACCGTCTTGCCCGGCTTACCGCTGACAGTCAGCCGAATCTTGGTGGTGTTCGGATCCCCGGCCCGGTTGGCCAGCGCCCACGCCTGCAACACCCCCTCGTTGCGTTTCCAGTCGCTGCTCCACTGGGGCGGATAGACCTCCGCACGCGGCCGGGGAACCATCGTGGTCACGATGCAGCCCTCATCGATGGCGCGCCCGCCCGGGACGATCACGAAGTTCGGAGTGTCGAACGTCCAGGTCCCCGCGCGCTGCTGCCCGCCGGCGCGCTTGCCTCCGGCCAGCGGCGCAAGAGGCGCCACCCGCCTGCCCGCCACGGTCAGCGGATCATCTCCGGTGACCAGCCCAAGTAATCGATCCCCAGTGGCGCCGAAGATGCCCGTGGTCCACTGAGTCAGTGCGGCCGTCACTGCGGCCAGGACCACTGCGGCTATCGCCGCCCACACCTTGCGCCAGCCCCGTTTGGCCGGTGCGTGAGGTGCCCGGATCCCTCGGGAAGATCGCGACATGCGCCGACGATACATCCCTGCTCCACGCGGCCCCAGCGCGTAAACCACAGCCACGGCCCGAGGTGAATGCAAACTTTCTCTACGGTTATCAAGGCGGCCGCACGCGGCCGCGGAGACGGCGTACGTCAGTAAGCATCCACTGATTTACGTACAAGATCAGCGGCGATGTACCTATGCATCTGCGATGTACGGGCCCGCTGAGTTGCCGAAAGACCGCGGGCTGGGGTTGGCCGATCGGCAGGCTTCGGTGGCCGCCGTGGCGGGCTGGGGCCGATCGACGCCCGGCCGCTCGTTCCTCACCACCGGCCACCGAGCACGTCCGGGCGTGAAGTTGCCGAAAGAAACGCTCAGCGTCCCCGGCCCTGGCGCCGCTGATACTCTCGCCGGTCGACGACCGACTGCATCCGTCGCGAGGCTTCTTTCAGCTCCCGGTTGCCGGTGCGATCGGCGGCCGACTGCAGCCGTCGCGACGATGCCTGGTCGCTTTCGCGGTTCCCATTGCTCATGCCCTCCATGACGTCTCCCCGACGGGCCGGCCGTCCATCGCTCGACGGCCACAGCTCAATTGCCGAATTGTTCTTATGGGGTATCAAGATCGTCATTGCGGCTTGCCTGTATCTCGGCTGGACCTGTCAGCGGCAGCCAGGTGATCGTGCAGCATGGCGTGACGGAACTGGTAGACCGGTCCAACCGTGCGTAGCAGCCCGAGCCGGTGAGCGTCGTCCAGGAAGTCCATGATTCGCCAGGGCAGCTGCCGTTTTAGGGCCAACCATGTAGTCGCGATGGTGCACGCCACCCAGGCACGATGGTCGCCCCAAAGGGGCGCGAGTGCGAACCCGAGCATAAGCCCGCCCTTAAACCCGGTCACGAGTCCGGTCACGAATCCGGTCACGAATCCGACCGTGAGCCCACCCGCGAGCGCCAACGCGAGCCCGAGCACGAGCGCCAACCCGAGTCCGGACCCGAGCCCCAAAACGAGTATTTGGAACAGCGTGAGGGTTCTGTCGGCTCGCCAGCTGGAGCGGGGAGTGCTGGTTGATGTGAGGGTGGGCTGTTCTGCCCATTCGAGCACTCCGCCAATGAGCGCGATCACAAGCCCGAGCGAGAGCCCACCCACGAGCATGCCCACGATCATAAGCATGAGCCTGCCCATGACGTTGCCCGTCCCCGTCGTCACCAAGAGCCCGCTCATGAACACGAGCGTGACCACGCATGTGAGCCCGCCCACGAGCCGGCCCACCGGGTCGCTCGTGATCGTATGCAGGAGGCCGGTTCGTCCGCGGATTCGTCCGCGGAGGCTGGCGTGGGCGGGTGTTTGATCACTCCAGCGGCTGCCCACGTACCCGCCCATAAGCCCGAACGCGAGCCCGCCCTCAAGCCCGAATGGGAGCCCGACCCAGAGCCAACACACAAGCCCGACCGAGAGCCCGCCCACAAGCCCGCCCACAAGCCGGCCCACAAGCCGGAAGTGGGCGGTGGTGCGGGCGATCTGCCACCAAGTGATGTCGCGGGTGTTAGCCGGGTGAAAGGCCTGGGCGAGGTAGGTCAGGTGGCGGCGGGTGATGTCCGGGTCGAGCCGGTGCCGGGGCCGGAAATGGTCGGCGGGGTTGCTGCTGGGCGGGCGGGCGTGGATGAGGGCGGGAATGAGCCGGTCGAGCAGGTGGGCGCGTAGTGCTGTGGCGTCGCTGGCCAGCGGCCCTGTCAGCGGGGTGGGGTCGGCACCAGGGTTCAGATAGACAGCGCGGATCAGCCACAGGCCCAGCGGGGTTTGGGCGAGTTCGGTGAGGCCGGGGGCGGCGCGTGATCGCAGAGTGTCCAGAATCTGCCGCCAGACGGGAGGCGGCGCGCCAGCTAGGCAGGAGGTCAAATAGTCGGTGGCGACCTCGGGGGTGAGCAGGGCGGGGGTGATAACGGCGGCGCCGGTCAGCGGCCGTCCCGCGTCGGCGACGGCGGCGGCGAACTCGGTAGTGCGGCTGGTCACGATGATTTGATCGCCGGAGCGCAGGGAAGCGTTCAGCGCGGCGATCACCTTACCCCGATCGGCCTGGCCGATCTCGTCCAGGCCGTCCAGGACGGGCAAGATGTGCCCGCTGTCGACGAGCGCCGCGGCTGCGCCGGGGCCGAGTTCGGGGGCGGAAAGGGCTGGGTAGTCGACAGCTAGGCGGTCGGTCAGCCACTGGTGCAGGCCGGGGTGGGCCTGCAGGTCCCAGCCGGAGACCGGCAGCAGTACCGGCACCGGCACCACCTCGCTGTGTCCTGCCGCATCGGCGGCGGCCTGGTCGGCGGCGCGGGTAGCCAGCAGTTGCAGCAGCAGCTGTACCGCCAGTGTGGTCTTGCCCAGGCCAGGGCCGCCGGTGAGGACCAGCCGGCGCCGTTTCAGCGCGCGGAAGGCGCGGGCCAGGGCAGCGATGTCGTCGCCGTGTCCGGCAAAGATGAACTCTTCGTGGCTGCTGATCAGGTGTGATGGGCTCATCACCGTCTGGTTGGCCGACAGCTGCCAGCGCACCGGGATCGGCTCAGGGTCGTCCAGGGAACGATGCCGGGCCTCGGCCTTCCACTGCCGCTCTACCAGAGCGGCCAGTACGGCGGCGGTCGCCGCAGCGTCGGCCTGGGCCTGGGGGGCTGGGTGGCGCCGGGACCAGGCCACCACGGCGGCCATGGCTACGGCTGCGGCGATCGCCACTGCGGCCATGTCGGCCAGGTTGACCTCGGCATGTAGATCCACCGCACGTGCCACCAGGACCACCGCGAGGACCAGCGTCGTAATGGCCAGCGCGGCGGCCGCGGTCCGTGTTCGAGTTGGGCCTCGCCTCACTTTGCAATCATGTCCGGGAGCGAGACACGGCGACGACTATCACGTGAAATCGGACCGATCGGGGTAATCAGATGCCGTCCCGAAACGGTTGTTTGCGGGACGGACTGGCGGGTCGGGAGCGTGATCGCGTTCCCGCAGGAACGATCGTCCCAAAACCCGTCCCGAGAGCCTGCGCGCCCTGGATGCTGCTGAGGACGACTGTCGGTTTCCGTAGTCCCGTGCAGGGATGCGCGAAGTGGTCTGCACGTCCGCGTCGGGCGTACAGACCACGTGGGTGATGCGCGCGGCTCAGCGGTGGGTGATCCACCAGAACAGCAGGCCGACCAGGCCGGCTCCAGTGGCTTTGGCGGCGCCTTGAGCGAGGGCGATGACGAGGGTGCGGCGAAGGCGCCGGATGTCGGCAGAGCGGCGTCGAGGTGAGCACGGGGCCCCGTCGGGCGTCAGGGTGTCGGTGTTGGTCATGCCCGCATCACACCCGGCACGCCGATGATGTTGAAGGTATGCCGGAAGAGTACGGACTTGCGAGGCTACGCTCCTGGTGAGCGGCGATCCGAGCCGGTCCGTGCCGGATCCGGATGACGGTCCCGGGCAGGTGAGGAGGCGGGTTGGGTCATGGCGGTGTTCCGGCCGGAAGGCTCGACCTCTCAGGTCCTGGCGGAGCTGGCCCGGTTGTGGGATCAGGCGCGCGTCCACAGGCCGGGCGGGGTGACGCAGAAAGAGCTCGCGAAGGCCTCGGGTGTGCCGTACACGACGGTGAACGGCTGGGCGACGGGCGACGCGGAACCGCGTGATCTCGATCAGCTGGCCAGGGTCGGTGTGACCTTGGCCGGGTGGGCGCAGGAGCATGCCCCATCCGCGCGGGCGTGGGATCAGCTGATGACGGCCGATCGAGCCCGCCGTGCTGGGAGCACCGCCGTGGCAGGTCACCGGCCGGGCTGGCCGCTGGCGGAGGTGTCTGACCCGTTCCGCTTCGGGCTGGAGGTACATCGCGCCATCGACGTCGGGGATGCCGCCTTGCCGGTGCTTCCGGTGTACGTGCCGCGCGCGCATGACCGCGTACTGGAACAGGCGGTGGCGGCCGCCGCGGGTGGTACCAGCGGCATCGCGGCGCTGGTCGGCGGCTCCTCCACCGGTAAGACCCGCGCCTGCTGGCAGGCTCTTGATCTGCTGCGCGGGCGGGAGGAGCCGTGGCGGCTGTGGCATCCCATCGACCCAACGCCCCCCGACGCCGTCCTGGCCGACCTGGACCAGATTGGGCCGTACACGGTGGTGTGGCTGAATGAGGCCCAGTTCTACCTCGCTGACACCGTTCAGGGCGAGCGCGTGGCCGCCGGGTTACGCGAACTGCTGCGCGCCCCGGAGCAGGGCCCGGTCCTGGTGCTGGCCACCTTATGGCCACAGCACTGGACAGCCCTGACCACCCGCCCGAGCCCCGGATCACCCGACCCGCACGCCCAAGCTCGGAAACTGCTGGACGGGCACGAGATCCCAGTCCCGGACGCGTTCAGCAACGACGACTTGGAGGCGTTGCGCGGCCATGCCGGCCAGGACCGCCGACTTGGCCAGGCCGCCGAGCACGCCGAGGACGGTCAGATCACCCAGTACCTGGCTGGCGTGCCGGTCCTGCTGGAGCGCTACGCCCAGGCCCCGCCCACTACCCGGGCGGTGATCTGGGCCGCCATGGACGCCCGCCGCCTGGGTGCCGGGCCGCACCTGCCGCTGGCGCTGCTGGCCGACGCCGCGCCCGGCTACCTCACCGACACCCAATGGGACCAGGCAGACGACGACTGGCTGCAGCAAGCCCTGGACTACGCCGCCACCCCCTGCAACGGCATCCCCGGCATGCTGGTGCCCGTCAAGGCGAGGAAGCGCCGAAACCAGCGCCCCGCCACCGCCGGCCCCGCTGCGGCGCCGGCACGGATGGGGCACGGAGCGCTGTACCGGCTGGCCGACTACCTCGACCAGCACGGCCGCCGCCACCGCGCCGACCAGATCCCCCCGATCGACTTCTGGACCGCGGCAGCCGCACACGCCCACCCCGCCGATCTGGCCGCACTCGGCGATGCCGCCCAGGCGCGCGGGCTGTATCGCGACGCCGCTCAGCTGCACAAACAGGCCGCCGCCCACGGCGCCCCGAACGCCGCTACAGTGCTTGTCCTCCACCTGCTCGCCATGAACCCCACCGACCGCCGCCCGGCCCAGCACGCCGCCGTACACGCCGCCCTGGACGACCCGGGCGCGGTGGGCTTTCTGCTGGACAGTCTGCGGGGAGCCGGTGCGGGGGACCAGGTGCGGGTACTGCTCGCTCGCGACCCCGCCGCGCACGTCGCCTTGGACAACCCGTTCTGGGTGGGTGGACTGCTGGATAGGCTGCGGGAGGCCGGGGCTGGGGACCAGGTGCGGGTACTGGCCGAACGTACCGCCGCGCACACCCCTTTGGACGACCCGTTCGGGGTGGGCTGGCTGCTGGGCAGTCTGCGGAGGGTTGGGGCTGGGGACCAGGTGCGGGTACTGGCCGAACGTACCGCCGCGCACACCCCTTTGGACGACCCCTCCGGGGTGGGCTGGCTGCTGGACAGGCTGCGGGAGGCCGGGGCAGGGGACCAGGTGCGGGTACTGGCCGAACGCGCCGCCGCGCACACCCCTCTGAACCACCCGGGCGAGGTGGGTGACTTGCTGGGCAGGCTGCGGAGGGTTGGGACTGGGAACCAGGTGCGGGTACTGGCCGAACGTACCGCCGCGCACGTCGCCCTGGACGACCCGGCCGGGGTGGGTGACCTGCTGGGTAGTCTGCGGAGGGTTGGGGCTGGGAATCAGGTGCGGGTACTGCTCGCTCGAGACCCCGCCGCGCACGTTGCCTTGGACAACCCGGTGGGGGTGGGTGACCTGCTGGGCAGGCTGGGGGAGGTCGGGGCGGGGGATCAGGTGCGGGTGCTGGCCGAACGCGCCGCCGCGCACGTCGCCTTGGACAACCCGGTGGGGGTGGGTGACCTGCTGGGCAGGCTGGGGGAGGTCGGGGCGGGGGATCAGGTGCGGGTGCTGGCCGAACGCGCCGCCG
>NZ_JBFAMZ010000042.1:0-14783 GCF_040674635.1 Nonomuraea sp. NPDC049758 | reverse complement strand
CGCGCACGTCGCCTTGGACAACCTGGGCGGGGTGGGCCTTCTGCTGGGCAGGCTGCGGGGGGCCGGGGCGGGGGATCAGGTGCGGGTGCTGGCCGAACGCGCCGCCGCGCACGTCGCCTTGGACAACCTGGGCGGGGTGGGCCTTCTGCTGGGCAGGCTGCGGGGGGCCGGGGCGGGGGATCAGGTGCGGGTGCTGGCCGAACGCGCCGCCGCGCACGTCGCCCTGGATGACCCGGGCGAGGTGGGCGACCTGCTGGACAGTCTGCGGAGGGTCGGGGCCGGAGACCAGGTGCGGGTGCTGCTCGCCCGCGATCCCGCCGCGCACGTCGCCCTGAACAACCCGTTCGGGGTGGGCCTTCTGCTGAACAGCCTGCGGGAGGCCGGGGCCGGGGAACAGATGCGGACACTGGCCGAGAGGCTGCCTGCCGCAGGGCTATTCGAGCAGTTCATCGGCATCGGCGATCATCGGGAGCAGTTCCGATTCGGGCGGGAACCCGATGGGACCGCCGCGGATCCCTGGGACTGGGAGAACCTGGATTGATCAAGGCCCGCTCTGCCTGACGGATCCGGGCGCGGCGGATCTCGGATGCGGACGACCTTCCGTAGTCGTCCGGCGCGTTCATCTAACGACCGTTTGACGAACGCTCGCCGGATGCCCGGCCGAACGGGGATCGTCGGCCGTCGTGTCCGGTTCGAGCGTTCATTTTGCCGTTCATTTTCGGTCGGAACCTGTTACTGTTCAGATTCTTCGCGCACGGCGTTTGATGAACGGAAGGCGGTCCCCTGTGGCGCTCATCGGCCTGGTCCGGGTCAGCACCGACAAGCAGAAGACCCAACGCCAGCACGATGCGCTCGACCCGATCTGCTTGAAGGTGTTCGAGGAGAAGATCAGCGGCAAGCTCGCCACCGACGACCGGCCCGCCCTGCTGGAGGCGCTGTCCTACCTGCGCGACGGGGACATGCTGACCGTCCAGGAGGTCGACCGGCTCGGCCGCAACCTCTTGGAAGGGCTCATCGTCCTGAACGACCTGTTCCAGCGCGGCATCGCGGTCAAGGTGCTGGAGGGCATCGCGGCCGGCGAGCACACCGAGCGCTCCCGGATCCTCGACCTGGCCCTGGCCCTGTCTGAGGACCGGCGCCGCGACATCGTCCGCAAGACCAAGGACGGCCTGGAGGCGGCCCGCCGCCGCGGCCGGGTCGGCGGCCGCCCCCCGGTGGTCGACGACGACAAACGCGCCGCGATCCTCGCCCGCCGCGAGCGCGGGGAATCCATCCGCACCATCGCCGCCGGCGTCGGCGTCTCAGTGGGCGTCGTCCACAAGACGCTCGCCGATGCCAAGGAGTCGTAGGCTGGCCCCTTCGCTCGGGTCCGTGCGAAGAGCTCGGCGTGGCGGGCAGAAGTCCGATGAGGAGCTGCCCCACACCTCGTAACAGCGTGCCGCCAGGAGAGGAATCGTGTACGTGGGCCTTATCCGACGCTCACCCCGCCCGTCCGCCCCTCCTCCCGCGCTGCGACCGCCGCGTTCGATGTGGTGGTGGGCTCTGCCCGCGGCACTGCTGGTTGGTGCCGCGGTCTGGGGCGTCAGCACCTGGCTGTTGCAGGATCTGGGCACGCTGCCCGTTCCCGAGCGGATCTCCGCCCGGATCGAGGCCGTCCGGACCGCGCTGGCGGCCGGTGCCGGCGTCGGCGCCGCGGTGACGCTCCTGCTGACCGTGCGCCGCCAGCGGCACCAGGAGCTGGCCACCGCGCACACCACGCACGACGCCGCCGAACGCCGGGTCACTGAGCTCTACACCAAGGCGGTCGAGCAGCTCGGCAACGCCCAGGCCCCGGTTCGGCTCGGTGGTCTGTACGCGCTGGAGCGCCTGGCCCAGGACACCCCGGCGTTGCGGCAGACGATCGTGGACGTGATCTGCTCCTACCTGCGCATGCCCTACACGCTGCCAGACGGGGCCGGGCCCGCCGTGCCGCGCGCCGCCGTCGCCGGCGTCTCCGTCCCGGCGATCGGCCGCGATCCACAGGAGGAACGCCAGGTTCGGCTAACCGCCCAACGCATCCTGACCGCCCACCTGCGCTACGACAACTCCTCTGCACCACGCCGCCGGTGGCCCTCCCGCCGCCCCGACCGCAACCCACGCCACTGGCCGGACATCCGACTCGACCTCACCGGAGCTGTCCTCATCCTCTTCGATCTCAACACCTGCCGCATGGGCAACGCCGTGTTCGATGAGGCGACCTTCACCGGTGACGCCCTGTTCGGCGAGACGACCTTCACGGGCGGAGCCGTGTTCTACAAGGCGATCTTCACCGGCCCAGCCTGGTTCGGCGGGGCGACCTTCTCCCGCGGTGCCCGGTTCAGCAAGGCGACCTTCAGCGGCGACGCCCTGTTCGACAAGGCGACCTTCACCGGCGAAGCCCAGTTCGGCAAGGCGACCTTCACCGGCGAAGCTCGGTTCGGCGGAGTGAGCTTCACCGGCCCGGCCTGGTTCGGCGGGGCGGCCTTCTCAGGCGACGCCGTGTTCGGCGAGGCGACCTTCTCAGGCGACGCCCAGTTCGGCGGGGCATCAAGGCTGGAGGTGGCGGTTTTGACCGGCGTACGCGTCGCACCGGCGGCCGAGGGCATGGAGCGGCGGTGGCCGCCGTGCTGGCGGGCGGAGGGAACCGCGAACGGGTGGCAGACGCTGCGCCTGGCGGCGGCGGGGGACGGCGGTCAGAGGACGGACGGCGAGGCGTCATAAGCGCCGTTAGCGAGCAACGCGCCCCTGCGGAAACGTCCCCTGGACGACCTCACCGCCCGGCGCCTTGCCGCCGGCCGACGCCGAGCGCATCGCGAACGGCGTCCTCCTCCCGAGCGTGGCCCCAACCACTCACAAGGCCCTGAATTTTTGTTCGGTTCCTGGAATGACTTAGCCACAGGTCAGCGCGCCAGAAATGATCTCCATGCGGATCCGGCTGCGTCCCCCGCCTCCCCTGTGAAGTGGGCGAGGTTGTCCCGGGTGTACAGGGTGATGGGGTGGTCGGGGCCCAGGACCCGTTCGCGGACGGGGAGCAGGGCCGCGTATTGGTCGCGGGCGGCGGCCGCATCCCCCGCCCGCCCTGTCCAGTAGGCGAGATTGTCCCGGGTGTACAGGGTGTCGGAGTCGTCGGGGCCCAGGACCCGTTCCTGGATGGGCAGCAGGGCCGCGTATTGGTCGCGGGCGGCGGCCGCATCCCCCGCCCGCCCTGTCCAGGAGGCGAGGCAGTCCCGGGTGTACAGGGTGTCGGGATGGTCGGGGCCCAGGACCCGTTCGCGGATAGGAAGCAGGGCCGCGTGCTGGTCCCGGGCGGCGGCCGCATCCCCCGCCTCACCTGTGAAGCGGGCGAGGTTGTACCGGGCGATCAGGGTGTCGGGATGGTCGGGGCCCAGGACCCGTTCGCGGACGGAGAGCAGGGCGGCGTATTGGTCGCGGGCGGCGGCCGCATCCCCTGCCGCCCCTGTCCAGTAGGCGAGGCCGTCCCGGGTGTACAGGGTGTCGGGATGGTCGGGGCCCAGGACCCGTTCGCGGATGGAGAGCAGGGCGGCGTATTGGTCGCGGGCGGCGGCCGCATCTCCCGCCCGCCCTGTCCAGTAGGCGAGGCCGTCCCGGGTGTACAGGGTGTCGGAGTCGTCGGGGCCCAGGACCCGTTCGCGGACGGAGAGCAGGGCCGCGTATTGGTCGCGGGCGGCGGCCGCATCCCCCGCCTCACCTGTGAAGCGGGCGAGGTTGTACCGGGTGCTCAGGGTGTCGGGATGGTCGGGGCCCAGGACCCGTTCCTGGATGGGGAGCAGGGCCGCGTGCTGGTCCCGGACGGCAACCGCGTCCCTCGCTGCCGCTGTGAAGCGGACGAGGTTGTGCCGGGCGGTCAAGGTCGCAGGGGGGGCACCCGCAACAGCGACCGCACCGTCGCTGCTCATCACCGGTGCTGGGACATCGCCGCCGATGGCGATCGCCGGCGGTTCGGTGGTGCCGGATTGAGTCAGTGCCAAGGCCAGGGATGCCATCGCGATGACGAACGAGCCGGCGCCCGCGATCCACGACAGCGTCTCCAGGTCACTCAGGAATAGGGCCACCGCCACCACCACAAACGCCGCAGCAGTTGAGCCGAGAACCCATTTCCATCGCATGCACGTATTCTGTCCGCTTGGTGTTCGCGGCGGCAGCAGTTTTGGCACCCTGTCGCACCTTCACATGTCGGCGTCCTCCTCCTGAACGTGGCCCCAACCGTCAAGCTGACCAATCGTTACAGGCCGCGCGGGGTCTGCGCCGGACGGCGCGTTCTTGAAGGTCGGGGAGGTGGTTGTACAGGGTGCCCACGCTGACGCCCATTAGCTTGACGGTCGAGGTCACCGACCGAGGTAGCGCTTGATCCATACCGCGATGTCGTCGTCGGCCAGGTCCGAGCCCGCCGGGCAGGCCGACGCCTCCTTGTGAATTGCTTTGGTGGCGGCGATCCTGTCCCTGGGCCGGTCCGGCCTAGGGACAGCTTGGGCGACAACACAGGACAGAAGGTTCATTTCCTGAAAAGATCAGGGCTTGTCGCGCGTATTTTTTCGAAAGGGTGGCGTATGGAGCCGCTGCGGGAAGATGATCCGCGCCAGGTGGGCCCCTACCTGCTGCAGGGGCGGCTAGGCGGCGGCGGCATGGGACAGGTGTTCCTGGGCCGTTCCCGGGGTGGACGGCCGGTCGCGGTGAAGGTGGTTCGACCGGAACTGGCCCACGATGAGAGGTTCCGGCGTCGGTTTGCGATCGAGGTGGAGGCGGCCCGGCTGGTCGGCGGGTTCTACACCGCGCAGGTGGTGGATGCCGACACCGATACTGATCAGCCGTGGCTCGCCACTGACTACATTCCCGGCCCGTCCCTGCAACAGGCCGTCGCCACACACGGAGTGCTGCCGCCCACCGCGGTCCGCGTGCTGGGGGCAGGCCTGGCCGAGGGCCTGGCTGCGATACACAAGTGCAAACTCGTGCACCGTGATCTCAAACCCGCCAACGTGATCTTGGCCGCCAACGGTCCCCGAGTCATCGACTTCGGCATCGCCCGTGCATGGGACACCACCTCGCACACCGCCACGGGGGCCGTGATGGGCACTCCGGCATTCATGTCCCCCGAACAGATCCGAAGCGATGAGGTCGGCCCTGCCAGCGATGTTTTCTCCCTGGGGGCGGTGTTGATGTTTGCCGCCACCGGCCGCGACCCCTTCGGCGACGGCCACTCCCACGCGATCATGTATCGCATCCTCCATAACGATCCCAACCTGGCCGGCCTGCCGAGCGACCTGACTGACCTGGTGGGCGCCTGCCTGACCAAGACACCCCAGAACCGGCCCAGCCTCGACGATCTTCTCGACCGGTTGACCGCACCGGCTAAGGGCGCCACGCGATGGCTCCCGCCTGAAATCTCCACGATGATCACCCGGCTCGAACAGACACGCGACGATGCGTTCATCAGCTTGCACCAGAGAGAGGAGGCCGGGAATGCGGAGCAGGCCACCGAGGTCAGCGGTAATCCCGAGCTGAGAGTTGCGGCGCTCATCGAGCTGGGCTGGCTGGAGAAGACGGCCAAGAATCTGGAGGAGGCCCGCACGCTGTTCCAGCAGGCCGCCGAAGTCGGTAACCCCTGGCAGAAGGCCAAGGCACTCATCTGTCTGGGCTGTCTGGAGTACGACGACGCGGGAAATGTGGAACAGGCCCGCGGGTTCTGGGAACGAGCGGCCGAGACCGGCCAACCAGGCATAGCCCCGCAGGCGTTGGTGAATCTGGGCTCGCTGGAGAAGACGGCCGGGAACCTGGATAGGGCCCGCAAGCTATTTCAGCAGGCCACCGAGACCGACGATCCCGGCGCGGCGGCCCAGGCACTCAACGGCTGGGCCGATCTCGAACGCAGCGCCGGGAACCCGGAGCAAGCCCGCCAGCTCTACCGGCAGGCCACCGAGGTCAGCGGTAATCCCGAGCTGAGAGTCGCGGCGCTCATCGAGCTGGGCTGGCTGGAGAAGACGGCCAAGAATCTGGAGGAGGCCCGCACGCTGTTCCAGCAGGCCGCCGAAGTCGGTAACCCCTGGCAGAAGGCCAAGGCACTCATCTGTCTGGGCTGTCTGGAGTACGACGACGCGGGAAATGTGGAACAGGCCCGCGGGTTCTGGGAACGAGCGGCCGAGACCGGCCAACCAGGCATAGCCCCGCAGGCGTTGGTGAATCTGGGCTCGCTGGAGAAGACGGCCGGGAACCTGGATAGGGCCCGCAAGCTATTTCAGCAGGCCACCGAGACCGACGATCCCGGCGCGGCGGCCCAGGCACTCAACGGCTGGGCCGATCTCGAACGCAGCGCCGGGAACCCGGAGCAAGCCCGCCAGCTCTACCGGCGAATCCTTGACGTCAAGCAACCACCCGCCGAACCCGGCAAGTGAGGCGGCGCGAAGAGGCGACGCAGGTTCCGCCCACGTCGCCTCCCACGACCCAACGGGACGCCGTTTGGGGCTCAGTTGGGTCGGGCCAGGGCGCGGTGCTGGTCTTGCGGCCAGTCCGTTTCCCTGACCCGCCCGCCGAACCCGGCGTGCATGTCTCCATGCACCGGGCTCTCCACGTGTCTTGCCCGGGGGTCAACCGCCGGTCGTGGCGGTTGCCGGTTGCGATGACCACGGTGTCGGAATTTTGGTGCCGCGATAGCGGTAGCGGGTTACTTTGACGCTCGATGCGCCGGTGAACTCGACGCCGTTGCAGGCGAGTTTCCAGGTGCCGGGCAGGCAGAATCGGCGGATCAGTTGTTGCCAGCTGATCCGGGAGTGTTTGTGGAAGATCCATCTGACGATGCGATGCCACGCGTGGTTATCGATCGCGCCGAAGATCGCCTTGGACACTCCGTGCCGGAAATAGTTCGCCCATCCGCGCAGCGTCCGGTTCATGCTGCTCAGCAGCTCATCCGGGCGCATGTCCTGGGAGGCCCTGCGTGTTCGGTCTTTCACCTTGTCCTTGATCGTTTGGATCGCTTTCTTGGACGGTTTGGTGTAGACGTAATACTTCTGCGTTCCTCGTTTGCGCTGCCTTCTGACGTGGAAGCCGAGGAAGTCGAAGCCCTCGTCGATGTGGACGACGCGGGTCTTGTCCGGTGACAGCCGCAGCCCCAACGGGGCGAGCACGCCTGTCACCTCCTCGCGCAGGGCCTCGGCATGGTGGCGTTCGCCCGATACGACCACGACAAAATCGTCGGCGTATCGGATGAGCCGCCAGTTGCCCAGGCCGTTCCGTCTGCGTCTGGCCCGCCGCTTGTCGGTTCGCATCTCCTGCTTCCATTGCCGGTCGAAGTGCTCGTCCAGCGCGGATAAGGCGATGTTGGCCAGCAGCGGAGACAGGACCCCGCCCTGGAGTGTTCCGGCCGGTGTCGCTTCCCAATCTCCGATGGCCGTCATGACCCCGGATTTCAGAAATGCCTTCACCAGCGTGTTCGCGCTTGTCTGAGATCCTCGCCCGCAGCCGAGTCATCAACGCCGTGTGCTCGATCTCGTCGAAACAGGCGTGGATGTCGGCCTCCAGGATCCAGTGGTACTTCATGGAGCCCGAGGACAGGTGATGGATCTCGGCGACAGCGTCGTGCGCTCGCCGGTTTGGACGGAACCCATACGAGGACGGCAGAAAGTCCGCCTCGAAGATGGGCTCTAGCACCGCCTTGAGGCTGGCCTGGACCACTCGGTCGGCGATGGTGGGGATCCCCAGTTTGCGCAGCTTGCCGCCCGCTTTGGGAATCATCACCTGCCGCACCTCGGCAGGCTCGTACTCGCCCGACTTCAGCGAGGTGCGAATCTGCGCCAGGAAAGCCTCGACCCCGATCCGGGTCTCGACCTGGAAGGTTGTGACCCGGTCAATTCCCGGAGTTCGTCCTCCGGCGTTGGTGGACACGCGTTCCCACGCGTGCATCAAGAACGCCGGCTCATAGACGAGGTTGAACAGGTCACGGAACCGACGGTGAGGATCTTCGACCGCCCACCGGTGCAACTTGATCTGCATCCTCCGTACCGCGAGATATGCCGAATCAGCATCCGGCCACCTCACGGCGCCGGTATTCACCAGCGCGTCTTCGGACATTGCACTCTTCTCCTTGACTGACACGCTGCCGCCCTTCCCCACGTGCCGGGCTTTCCCCGGCTCCGAGTACTACGGCGGCTCCGCCCCGCTCGCGCCTTCGGCGGGCATCACACCTATCTCTCGCCGCTCGCCTGGAAGGCGAGCAGCAGGAGAGCGAACCCGAGCGGTTCCCATGTTCACTGCTGTCCGATCGACGGGTTAGACACCCGGCTCTACCCCTGCGGCCTCGCCACGGCTACGCCGTAGTCCTTCGCCGTGGCCTCCCAGCCCAGGCTGCCAATACCCGACCAGGAGTTCCCCGCCCGCGATGAGAAGCGGGTGCGCACCGCTGACCAGCCCACATCCACCGGGTTGGAGCTGGCAAGAATTCAAGAGGCGTAAGACACCGGTTCCTCGCGTATACCTTCCCGTCTCGCTCACCGGGCCCGGCCCATCCGGTAGTGCTGAACCGACCCGACTTTGTCGAGGCTGCTCCCACCCTCCCCGGTGATCCCCGGATCAGGCTGCCTCCAGCTTCACCCCACCGCTACGACGGCAGAGCGACGGCGGCCTTTCACCTCCATTCGGACAAACAGTGCTTTCCATGGCGCGCTGACACGCTTCTTACTGGCACCCCTATGAAGATCAACTCTCTAGCGCCAATTTCTGCAGCACCGCTCAGCGCCTGCGCGCAGGAGTCGCCGTTCTGACTTCCGGCACCGATTCCGGGCATGGCGATGCGAGCGCGCGCGTGAAATCTTGGTGTCGGGGCGACCGACAGAGCCGCAGGGGGCGCCGTGGATGTTTTCCTGCTCGTCCTCGCGATCGTGACGCATGGCGTCGTCGTCGCGACGATCGGAAAGGCTCGCGAGGAGACCGTACGGGCCAGGGCCGCGAGCCCGCGCGCGACTGGCCGCCTCGACCGGGACGACCGGGCCTACCTCTCAGAAGGGCCGCCCGCGGTGGTGCGGGCGGCTATGTCGCGCCTTCTCGATCGGGAACTTCTCCGGATCAATCCCGGCGCGCGGCTGGTGGCGGCCGGTGAGTCCGCCACGGTCGGCCATCCGATCGAGCAAGCGGTCCTGGACGCGGCGGGGACCGCCGGGGACCCCACGGTCGAGGAGGTCCGGAACGCTGTGCTCGCCGGCGCCGAGATGCACCGGCTCACACTGAGCCTGGCGGGCCGGGGCTTCCTCGTCGGCGGCAACCAGTGGCTGTTCGAGGCGGCCCGGCGCCGGATCCCCCAATTACGCGCGAGCGCCTGGTGGGCGGCCGCCGTCACGGCCGTCACCCTCGGGACGATCGCGCTGAACGTCGCGGGAGACACCTGGACGCCGCTGCGGGTCGTCGCGGCCCTCGTCGCCGGGGTGGGAGCCCTGCGAGGCTTCCTCGCGGCGGACCGGTACACGCTCATCCTGCGCAGCAAGCTCACCCCGGGCGCGGTGAACGCCCTACGTGCCGCCGTCCGCGACAGACGGCTACCGCTGCCACCCGGCATCCCTTACAGCATCGGGTTCCCGGTGATGGCCGGGAAAAGGAAGAACGACCGGACGCCCTTGCTGAGGGTCGGCGGGGGGCGGCGGCTGAGAGGCGAGTACGGCTTGGACGCCTTCGACGGACTGACCTCCGACGGCGATCGCGAACCGCCGCCCCAGCAACCCTCCGGGAGCTCCGGAGGCTCCTGGGGCATCGGCGCCGGCCCCTGACCACACGGCAGGCTCCCCTGCCGGCCACCAGCAGTAGCCGGCTCCGTGATCGACTGGCGAAGTGACGGCGGTTCCGGCGGATGCCGCGCCTGGCGGCGAGGGCGAGGCGTCCATCCCCGTCACAGATTCCCTACTCTGCGGTAACCGTACAGTGCTCCGATTCTGTACGCCCTATGCATCCTTCGCTGCCAGTTCCGTCCAGTAGGTGAGGTAGTGCCGGGTGGCCAGGGTGTCGGGGTGGTCGGCGCCCAGGATGCGCTCGTAGTCGGAGAGGAGGGCGGTGAGCTGGTCGCGGGCGGCGGCCGCATGCCCCGCCTCTCCCGTCCAGTTGGTCAAGTTCTGCCGGGTGGCCAGGGTGTCGGGGTGTTCGGCGCCCAGGATGCGCTCGTAGTCGGAGAGGAGAGCGGTGAGCTGGTCGCGGGCGGCGGCCGCATCCCCCGCCTCCCCGATCCAGCGGGCCAGGTGATATCGGATGGTCAGGGTATTGGGGTGTTCGGCGCCCAGGATGCGCTCGTAGTCGGAGAGGAGAGCGGTGAGCTGGTCGCGGGCGGCGGCCGCATCCCCCGCCTGCCCCGTCAAGTTGGCCAAGTTCTGGCGGGTGGTCAGGGTGTCGGGGTGTTCGGCGCCGCGGACTTGTTCCTCGATGGGGAGCAGGGCGGCGAGTTGATCGCGGGCGCCGGCCGCATCCCCCACACTTCCCGCCAAGCGGACCAGGTTGTATCGGGTGGTCAGGGTGTCGGGGTGTTCGGCGCCGCGGACTTGTTCCTCGATGGGGAGCAGGGCGGTGAGCTGGTCGCGGGCGGCGGCCGCATCCCCCGCCTCCCCCGTCCAATGCGCCAAGTTGTATCGGGTGGTCAGGGTGTCGGGGTGTTCGGCGCCCAGGATGCGCTCGTGGTCGGGGAGGAGTGCGGTGAGCTGGTCGCGGGCGGTGGCCGCATCCCCGGCCTGCCCCGTCCATTGCGCCAGGTTGTGTCGGGCGGTCAGGGTGATGGGGTGTTCGGCGCCCTGGACCCGTTCAAAGATGGGTAGCAGGGCGGCGAGTTGATCGCGGGCGGCGGCCGCATCCCCCGCCTCCCCCATCCAGTGGGCCAAGTTCTGCCGGGTGAGCAGGGTTTCGAGGTGTTCGGCGCCGCGGACTTGTTCCTCGATGGGAAGCAGGGTGGCGAGTTGATCGCGGGCGGCGGCCGCATCCCCCGCCTCCCCCGTCCAGTTGGCCAGGTTTTGCCGGGTGAGCAGGGTGCTGGGGTGGTCGGTGCCCAGGGCCCGTTCACGGTCGGGGAGAAGGGCGGCGAGTTGATCGCGGGCGGCGGCCGCATCCCCCGCCTCCCCCATCCAGCGGGCGAGGTCATACCGGGTGAGCAGGGTGCTGGGGTGGTCGGCGCCCAGGACCCGTTCACGGTCGGGGAGAAGGGCGGCGAGTTGATCGCGGGCGGCGGCCGCATCCCCCGCCTGCCCCGTCCAATGCGCCAGGTTGTGTCGGGTGAGCAGGGTGTCGGGGTGTTCGGCGCTGCGGGCTTGTTCCTCGATGGGAAGCAGGGTGGCGAGTTGATCGCGGGCGGCGGCCGCATCCCCCGCCTCCCCCGTCCAGTTGGCCAGGTTTTGCCGGGTGAGCAGGGTGCTGGGGTGGTCGGTGCCCAGGGCCCGTTCACGGTCGGGGAGAAGGGCGGCGAGTTGATCGCGGGCGGCGGCCGCATCCCCGGCCTCCCCCGTCCAGTCAGCGAGGTTGTGCCTGGCAGTCAGGGTTTCGGGGTGGTTGGAGCCAGATCTGTGCAGATGGTGGGTGTAGACGTCACGCTGGATGGCCAGGCCGGTGGCGTGGTCGCCGCTCTGGCGCAGGTAGTCGAGGATCTGCTGCAGGTAGGGAGAATCTAGGGGCACGACGGCGCGGGCATGCGGAAGCAGCCGCCGGAAGGCAGGCCATGTGCCCACATGATCGGCATTGTCGGGTAGGGCGGCCTGGAGCAGGTCGGCGGCCCGATGCTGGAGGGCGTCGTGCTGGTCATCGGGGAGCTGGGCGAGGATGGCAGCCTGGAGGAGGCGGTGCATGCTGACCAGGTCTTGCGGATCCTCAGCGTCGGGGTCGTCGTTGCTGGTGGTGACGGTGACCAGGCTGTAGGAGGCGAGGAGCGCCAGTGCCTCCCCCACCGCCAAGTCATCCTCAGCATCCAACTCGTCCAGGACGGTGGCTGGCAGATTGTCGGGGGCATAGCAGGCCAGCAGTTGGAGCAGGTGCACGGCCAGTGGATCGACCGCGGCGATGCGCTCGCAGCTGACCGCCCATACGGTGGCCACCACGCGCACCGAGTCACCCGCCGGAGCGGCCGCGTGCATGCGCGCCGGGGCATCCTTGAGCAAGCGAAGGTAGCGGGTCACGCTCATGCGGGGTGTGCGGGTGATGTAAGCGCCGGCCTGCGTGAGCGCAAGAGGCAGGTCCCCCAGCTGCTCGGCTAGCTGATCCAGCAGCTCCGCCTGCCCTTTCGCCTGCGGGCCCAGCAACTCGGCCAACAGGGCGAGCGAGGCCTGCCGCTCCAGTAGCTCCAGCCGCAGCGGGGTGATGCCCAGGTGCTGCCAGCCGATGTCGCGCCGGGTCGTGATCAGCACATGCCCGGCGATGAGACGGGCCAGATACGTCTCGATGTGGTTGACCTCTTCGACGTTGTCGAAGACGATCAGCCAGCCCTGGTGGCTGCTCATCCAGGCCAGTGCCCATGCGGCGGCCTCCGCGGTGGTGGCCTGCTCAGCAGCTGCGGAATCGGCGCCTGCCACGATCGCCTGGGCTAGGCTCGCCAGCCCGGACTGGATCTGGTCAGGGGTGTCGGCGTCGATCCACCACACCAGCCGGTAATCGTCGCGATGGCGGTGGGCGTACTGCAAGGCGAGTTCGCTCTTGCCGACCCCGCCTAGCCCGACCACGGCCTGACTAATCACCTCCGCCCCGGCCCCGGCGGTAAGGGTGGCGCGCAGATCCTTGAGGGCTTGATCACGGCCGACGAAGGCCGCTGCGGGCCGCCGCGGCAGACCTGTCAGGCCCTGCGGTTCAGGGACGTGGAGTGCATCAGGCAGGGAGCGGCGTGGCGGTTGCACGTCGCCAGCGAAGACCAGATGGGAAATGTCTCCAGTGACGGACAGCGGCCGACCGCGGCTGCGCCCAGTGAACGTGATCACGCCGTCGCCGCTCAGTACCGGAGCCTCGACGTCGCCTCCTACGGCGATCGAGCGTTCAGCTTTGGCACTGGAGTGGTGCGGGCCGCTGAGCTGAGCAGCAGAGGACACATGCCCGATCACCATGCCGTCGGTCATGGCCGCGACCGTCGGCGAGCTCGAACCTGAAGACGATGCCTGCCCTGTTGTGGTGGCTAGTGCGTCCACCTGGCCCGCTTGTGGGCGCCGTTGCGCCCACAGCGTCGCTGCCAGGCCCAAGCCGCCGATGAACATGCTGATCACACTGGCACGTTGGTCCAGTACCCCAAGATCAGCATCGTCGAAGAACGCCCACACACCCCAGCCCAGCAGAGCCAGCGACATCAGGACCGCCAGCGCGGCAAGCACACGCGGCCAGCGTCGCTGCTGAGGAGAACTCGCTGCCCGGTCAGAAGAGGCTGTCACATCTTCAGCGTGACGCTCTCAACACGAAAAGCGCGTACACGTCGCGAACCCGTTATCTCCGACGCCCCGTGCCGCTCCGCTGGTGGCAGGTGAAGCTGCGGGAGCTCCTGGCTCTCCTACCGCTCCTAACCAGGCAGTTCATACATTCTGTCCGCCCTACGCCTCCTCTGCCTGTTGTTTGCAGTAGGCGAGGTTATGGCGGATATCAGGGTGTCGGAATGCTCAGCGCCCTACAGTTACGCCAACACGAGCTCCTCGAGCAAACCGATGCGACCACCCGCCCGACCGAAGCATGGACGGTGCAGCAGGCTCGCAATCTGACGAGGGGTCCGGGGACCGCGTCACCGAGCTGCGGTTCCTGATCCAGAATCGGGATCCGCTCTTCAGCGACGTCATCACCACCGAAGGGCGACGGAGCATCACCACGCGGTCGCGTCCACGGATGTGGTGTATGAGTCGATCTTCGCGTGATCCTGTATCTGCAGGTTAAGCGGTCAGTGTCTGCGGGATCGGGGCCGGGTGGGTGTGTCGCCGGGGACGAGTCGCAGGCGGGCTTTGGCCTGCACGTCCAAGCCCATGTAGCGGCGAGCTTCGACCCACTCATCGCTCTGCTCGGCCAGCACGGCGCCGACGAGCCGGACGATCGCGGCTCGGTCGGGGAAGATGCCGACCACGTCGGAGAAGTGGAGGGCCGTGTTCTTCCCGGGCACTGGGAGGGTGATCTTATGATGGACACGCGCCCGTCGGCGATCGCCACGCTCGTCGAGCGCACGAGCCGTTACACTGCCCTGGTCGCGCTGCCTGACGGCATCAAGGCCCACCAGATTCGGCCCCATCTCGTACGTCAACTGCTCCACGTACCCACACCGCTGCGCCAGTCGCGACCTGGGACCGCGGCCGCGAGATGGCCGAGCACCAGACTCTCAGTGCCGACACCGGCATCCAGGTCTACTTCTGCCACAAGCACAGCCCCTGGGAACGCGGGAGCAACAAGAACACCAACCCCTCTCCTGCGCCAGTACATGCCCAAGAGCGCCGACTTACGGACACTCGACCACACCGACCAGGACTGGATCGCCGCCGAGCTCAACAACCGCCCGCGACGCATCCTGGGTACCGCTCACCGGCAGAGGTCTATGCTGACTTCCTGACCAACGGTGATGCGTTGACCATTTGAGACCACCACCGTCAGATGAAGGCCCCTCACCCGTCACTGGGACTGTACAAAGAACGGTGTGACTCCTGATCATGGAGGACGCACCTGATGAGTACTGTGATCCAGGCATCGACGGAGATCGACCTGGAGGACGCCACGGTGGCGCGCAAGAAGCCGGAGGAATCGACGGATCGGGAGCTGGTGGCCCGGCTGGTGGACCAGGCCCGCGCCGAGGGCAT
>NZ_JBFAMZ010000041.1:30949-43233 GCF_040674635.1 Nonomuraea sp. NPDC049758 | reverse complement strand
GAACGAAACACCAATGGTCTGCTTCGGCAGTACTTTCCCAAGGGCACCGACCTCAGCAGGCACAGCCGAAACGATCTGGATGCAGTCGCCGCCACACTCAACAGCCGCCCCCGTAAAAACACTCGGCTGGCATACTCCCGCCGAGGCGTTCAACGAGCGTCCAGGCTTGCTGACAGGCAGTGTTGCAACGACTCCTTGAACCCGAGAAGTGCACTGGAGAAAGGCAGGATGACAAGGCCGGACAGGTACGGACAGGAGACCCGAATGCTCAGGACGGCGATTGGCACGGCATGAGCGCCGTTGGCCCGGCCTGGAGTCGGTGGAGAATGCGTCGGGCTGACTTCACAGGGTGAGCCATACACGGGCGTCTGTGTAAGAGAGCAGGCGTTGGCTGTGCGAGATCGCTACCAGTCCGGTCGCGTTCGCCGTCCCCAGACCATGCGCTGAAGCGGGCGGCGGAGCGTGTGGCCTGGGGCGGTCACGAGTATGTGCGCGGGATCATATGTTCGCCTGGGACGAAAGAGAGCCCGCAGCGTGAGGCGCGCCGTGGCGTCGAACAGACGCATCGGAGTTCGCCTTGAAGCGAGGAGGCGACTCTCAGCCGTGCCGCCTCCGCGCCCCAGGGGAGTGATGGACTGATGCGAGCGTCTACTTGGCGTTGAGCTCGGTCACGATGTCGGCCTGGCGGCTCTCCACCGCAGTCTTGATCACGGCCGCCAGCCCAAGCGCCACCCCTGCGATGATTGCGGTGATGATCACCCATTCCACCGCTGATGCCCCCCGGCTCGAAGCGATGCGAGCACGCTGAATTCGCCTGGCGTGCCGGCCAGGAAGTCCTTTCATCGGTCCGGCCTGTTGCGCGGTGCTTCACGGCTGGGGTCGGCGATGAGGTCGCATCTGGAGAAGAAGGTGACGGCGTCATGAGCGACTCCTGGCCGCCGCGGACCACGATGGATCCGATCGTCTTTCCGCAAGCCGAGGTGGTGCCCCACGATCGGGCGTTCCGCGAGGCGGTGCTGGCCGTATCGGCCGCGGTCGCCGACGATCTGAGGGACAGCGAGGATCGCGACGACGCCCGGCGGATCATCCAGACGGGGCGTCGATCGGCCCGTCAATGATGATCTCGTCGAGTTGACCCATGCCCGTGGTGGTGCTTTCGAGGTAGAGGTCGAGGCCGTCGCGGAGCCATGGGGCGGGGATGACGAGCAGGTCGCCGCGTCCGCCACGGAGCGTCGCCCCGGGGGGCGGCGGGCCGATCCAGACCCGGCCGAGGTTCCGGCCACCGGCCAGGGCGGTGGCCAGCAGCCCCGCCCCACGGAACCTGACCGTCACGTTCGCGTCACTTGCGGGGCCGAGATCGCCCAGGTGCAGCCATCGCGCCTGACCGGCCGGTACGGCGACCGGCAGCTCAGCGGCTACGAGGTCGGCGCCGCGGCGGGCGGTCAGCAGCTCCGCCGTCCCTTGGGCGGCCACGTCCCAGCCCTCGATGAGGCGGCCTCGCAACAGCTCGACATCCCCAGTGGGCTCACCCCAGGCACGGTGCACGTCGACGGTCAGCTCGTCGCCCTGACGCAGGTCGTCCAGCCACAGCACCGGGGTCAGAGGAGTGATCGTACCCAGAACGGTTCCGTTGAGCGCGACGTCGAGCCGGGCCTGACCCTCCTTCACCCGCAGCGCGGCGGGCCCGGGGCGGTCGACGACGCGCCGGTAGCGGATGGTCTGCGGGAAGCAGGCCGTCATCCAGCCGCCGAGCCCGCCACGCGGCGGTGGGGCGGACGAGGGGTCCGCGTCCGGACCGACCAGCCATCCCTCGGACAGGCGGGTGATGTCGGTGACGGCCAGGACGCCGGCGATGCCGCGCAGCGAGCCGAGCCGGAGCGCGGGCAGGCGGCCGTCGTCGAAGTTGGAGTGGCCCCAGATGCGCGCTGTGATGATCAGGTCCGCGTCCTGGGCGGGATCCGGGAGGGGCAGCCACAGGTCGCCTCCGCCGCTGGCGACCCAGCCGAGTGAGGTCGACGCGACCTGCACGTCGATCACGTCGGCGGCCGAGCGCAGTACCAGCCCGGTCACGCCGCGCAGGTCGGCGGCGGTGCGGTAGCGGCCGGCGCCGCAATACACGCCGAGCCGTTCGAGTGGCTGGGCGGCGGTTCTCTCCGTGACGGTGCGCCAGGCGCCGACAGGTCCGGACACGTGGGCCGACGTCACCGCGTACGCCGTGGTCGGCCGTGCGGGCGGCGGAGTCTGGGCCGGTTCGAACACCAACCTCAGTGCGCCGACCGCCGTCGTGATCAGCACGGATCCGTTCGAGCCGGTCACGCGCAGGGTGTCGGCCCGCACGTCGCCTTCGGTCTGTGCGGACCAGTCGCCGCTGACCGTCAGCTGGATCTCGGTGTGGCCCCGGGTGGCGAACGTGGCCACCGCCTCACCGGGCCGCTCGGCGAGACCGGTGAGCTCGGCCGTGGCGGTGAGCCGCACGCCTGCTCCGGGCAACGGGAGATCACGGACGAGGAGCAGGCAACTGGCCGCCGGCACGGTGACGGTGAGCGACTCGTCCACCTCGGCGCTGATGTCGGCGTCCGCCAGATTGGTCAGCGACAGCAGCTGCCCTCCGCCATGGAGGTCGAGCGCGTACGCGGGCCCGTACTCGCCGACCGGGACGGCCGCGGCCAGACGCGGGCCGAGCGCGTCTACGAGCGCGGCCAGCCGCCGGGCTTCCACGGCGTCGGGCCGCTCGGCTCCGGCCGGGTCGAGCACGCCGCCGAAGTCGTAGTCGTGGGTCATGAAGCCGAGCACGTCGCCCCAGTTGTTGACGGCGGTGCCGTATTCGCCGTTCCAGCCCGACGCCTGCAGGTACGGGCCGAGCAGCCGCGCGCCGCACACCAGCAGTCGCTTGAGCGTGCGGTGCAGCCGGTTGGTCTCGGTCACCAGCAGCGGCAGGTCCTGTTTGCGTAGTGCCTCCTCGTAGTGCGCGGCGTGCCGTTCGACGTCGGAGGAGTCGTCGTCGGGATACAGGTTCACTGCCGCGGCGACGTCGGTCGCCGTCCCGCCGGCGCGTACGATGTCGCCCTGGCCGGCGCAGGCCACGAGGGGCACCTCGATGCCGTGTGTACGAGCCGAGCGGGCCAGCACCTCGACGTAGCCGCCGGGGTCGTCGCAGTCGAAGAAGTCGAGCTCGTTCTCCACCTGCACGAGCATCACAGGCCCGCCGCGGGTGTGCTGGTGGCGGGCCAGGATCGGCATGATCCGCCTGAACCACCGTTCCACCTCGGCGAGGTAGCGTGGCTCGTTCTGGCGCAGCCGCAGCCCATCGGTGAGCGGCAGCCACGCCGGCAGCCCGCCGCCGTCCCATTCCGAGCAGATGTAAGGGCCCGGCCGGGCGAGCACCAATAGCCCGGCCGCGCGTGCCAGCTCAAGGAAGTGCTCGATGTCGCGCTGCCCAGAGAAGTCCCAGATGTCTGGTTCGGTCTCGTGGAAGTTCCACGGCACGTAGACGTCGAGCGCATGGTAACCCAGGCGGGCGACGGCGGCGATACGGTCGCGCCACTGCTCGCGCGGCACCCGGAAAGGGAACAGCGAGGCGCACAGCAGCACCCGTGGCACGCCGTCAATGCGCAGCTCGGTGCCGGCCAGTTCGACAGATCTCATTTCAGTCCTGCGCTTCCGCTGACGAGGCCAGCTTCGTAGAGGTACTTCTGGCCGAAGTGGTAGACAGCGACCATGGGGAGGATGAGGATGAGCGCGCCGACCATGACCATGTTCCAGGGCGGTGCCTGAGCGCCGGAGCTAGTCGCCGACAGCGCCTGGATGCCGAGTGCGAGCGGCATCTTCTCCTCGCTGTTGATGTAGATCAGCGGGCCGAAGAAATAGCCCCAGTTGAAGGTGAACGTGAAGATCGTCACCGCGACCAGCACGGGTTTCATCAGCGGCATGATGATCTGCCGGAACAGTCCGAAGTGGCCGAGGCCGTCGATCATCGCCGCTTCATCCAGCTCGGCGGGGATACGCGTGATGAACTGCCGCATGAGGAACACGTTGTAGGCGTTGGCGAAGAAGTTCGGCACGATGATCGGCAGCAGCGTGTCGATCCAGCCGAGGTTGCGGAACAGGACGAACTGCGGGATCAGCAGCACCTCGGCGGGGATCATCATGGTCGACAACAGCAGCGCGAAGAGCATGCCCTTGCCAGGCGCCCGCAGGCGGGCAAATCCGTAGGCCACCAGAGCACTGGAGAACGTCATCCCGACGCAGGAGAAGATGACGATGAGAGTGCTGTTGACCAGGAACCGTCCGATGGGCAGATCGGAGGTGAACGCCTCGACGAAGTTGCCGAACTCGAACTCGGCCGGCAGGAAGCTGAACGACAACTCGCGCGTGGTCTGGTCGCTCGACAGGGCGATCGACACCATGAAGACCAGCGGTGCCAGCAGGATCGCCGAGACCACGGTGAGCACGGCGTATCGGACGGCGGCTCCGCCCGCCCGGGTCACGCGGGGGTTCACGTACGCACTTCCGTCTCGTAGAAGACCCAGCCACGCGACGATCGGAGGATGCCGGCGCTGAGGATCATGATGATGATGAACAGGACCCAGGCCAGCGCGGAGGCGTAGCCCATGTGGTAGTAGCGGAAGGCATTGTCGTAGACGTAGGGCACGAGCATCAGGCTGGCGTTGGACGGGCCCGACTTGCCGTCGGTGAGCACGTACACCTGGGAGAAGACTTGGAACGCGGCGATCATGCCGGTGATCAGGTTGAAGAACAGGATGGGCGTGACCAAGGGGACGGAGATGTGCCAGAACTGTTGCCGCCGGTTCGCGCCGTCGATGCGGGCGGCCTCATACAGGGCTGGGGGCACCCCTTGCAGGGCGGCGATCAGCAGGATCGTGCCGGCGCCGACCTGCCACAGCGACAGCAGCACGATCGCCGGGATGATCCAGTTCTCGTCGAGCAGCCACGCCGGTCCCTCGATGCCGAACATCGCCAGGAAGCCGTTGACCGGGCCGGTCTGCGGGGCCAGCAGCCATCGGAAGATCATCGCCGAGGCTACGAGCGGCACCAGCGCCGGGATGTAGATGACGGTGCGGAACAAACGCGCGCCTTTGAACGGCCGGCTGAGCAGGTTCGCCAGGAACAGGGCGATGAGCAGCGACAACGGGACCGACACCACCGCGAAGTACAGTGTGTGGCGCAGTGCGGCCCAAAACAGCGGATCCTCGGTGAACAGCTCGACGTAGTTGTCGAATCCGATGAAGTTCGGCGCCTGGAACGAGTCCCAGTCGGTGAACGACAGCCCGAGCGAGGCGACCATCGGGATCGCGGTGAACACCACGAATCCGACGATCCACGGTGCCACGAAGGCGTAGAACGACCACGTCTCACGCCGGCGGAAGCGGCCGGCGCGGCGTAGGAGGGGAGCGGCGATGACCGCCATGAACCTTCCTTTCCCGGTGCGGCGGCCGGGCACAGGGCATGCCCGGCCGGGGCGTCAGCGGACGATGCGTTCCAGGGACTGCTGGACCCGGTCCAGCCCGGCCTGCACCGAGTCCTCGCCCTTCCAGACCGGGGCGAGCTCGTCGGTGAACGCCTTCTGGATCTCGTTCCACTCGGGTACCAGCGGAGGGCTGTAGATCGCCGGCGCGGATTCGGTGAAGGCGGCCAGGTTGACGCCCGTGGTGTTCCAGGCGGGCTTCTTGAAGGCGTCGGAGGCGGCGACCTCCTGGTTGGCGGGCACGTCGAGGCCGCTGGTGACGATGGGGCCCTGGCCTTCGGCCGACGTCAGGAACGCCACCAGCTTGGCCGCGGCGTCCTTGTGCTCGCTCTGGCTGGCCACCGCCAGGCCGCTGCCGAAGGCGGGCACGGCGTTCTGCTTGCCGTGCCACAGCGGGGCGATGTCCCACTTGAGCTTGGTTTCCTTCAACGTGGCGATGTTCCAGAACCCGGTCGTCACCATCGCGAGCTTGCCCTGCGCGAACAGCGGGTCGGGCTGGCCGTTGTCCAGGCCGGCGTTGGCGTAGTCGACGGGGGAGGGGGCCGAGCGGTCCTTGAGCACCAGGTCGTTGTAGAACTGCAGCGCCTCGATGTTGACGGCGGAGTTCGCCACGGGTTTGCCCGACGCGTCGAGCACGCTGCCGCCGTTCTGGTACATCCAGGTCATCATCCACGGCCACCAGTCACCGGCGGCGTATCCCCAGGTCTTCACCTTGTCGCCGTCGCGGACGGTCAGTTTCTTGGCCGCCTCGCGGAACGTCGTCCAGTCCCACGTGCCGTCCGGGTACGGGACGCCCTGGGCGTCGAAGATCTCCTTGTTGTAGTAAAGCACCATCGCCCCGGCGCGATCGGGTGCCGCCCACAGCTTGCCGCCGGTGGAGTAGGTGGTGACCGAGCCCTGGCCGAAGCGGGCGACCGGGTCGACCCCCGCCTTCTTCAGATGCGGGGTGAGGTCCTCCAGCTGGCCCTTGCTTGAGTAGACGTTGACCGCCTCGGCGAGCATGAGCACGTCGGGGGCCTTGCCGCCGGCGAACATGGTCTGGACCTTGGTGTCGTAGTCCTCGGCGATCTGCACCAGCTGGACGTCGATGTCGGGCAGCGCCTTCTTGGCCAGCGCCAGGCGCTGTTCGAAGACGGTCTTGTCGGTTGCGCTGCCCCAGATGGTCAGCGTCAGGGACGTGGGGCCGCCGGCGGCGGGTTGTTCCTCGGACGAGCAGGCGCTGAGGCCGGTGGCGGTGACCGCGGCCAGCAGCACAGCCGCGATGCGGCGGTGGGGGGTGAGCCTTCCTAACATCTGTTTCCTTTCATGGTGGATCAGGCGTCGGGGACCGAGTCGAGGTAGCCCTCCAGGGCGTAGGCGGCGGCGCCGAGGCTGACGGAGTTGCCGCGTGGGTGCTGCAGCTCGAACGCCACCGCCGCCATCGGGACGGCCAGGGCGTGCGCCCGCAGGTGGGCCCGGGACCGGTCGAGCAAGTGCTTGCCGAGCAGCTCGGCCACCCAACTGCCCAGCAGGACGATGTCCGGATTGAGCAGGTTGACGATGGAGGCAGCGGCTATACCGAGGTAGCGGCTGGTCCGCTCGATGGCGTCGATCGCCGCCGGGTCGCCGTCGTCGGCGGCGGCGGCGAGTGCGGCGATGCTCGCGGTCTGATCATCGCCGTGCAGCAAGGGGCTATCGGGGGATGCCTCCCGCAGCGTCTGCAGGATCCCGGGCGCTCCAACGTACGCCTCGACGCAGCCCCGCGAGCCGCAACGGCAGGCGCGGCCGTCGGCCACGACCACGGTGTGCCCCCACTCGCCGGCGCTGTTCATGCGCCCGCGCAGCACGTTGCCGCCGAGCGCGATGCCCGCGCCGACGCCGGTGCCGAGGTTGAGCACGACGAAGTCCTGGCCGCGCCGCTCGGGATGCGACCAGATCTCGGCGATGGCCAGGCACTTCAGCGGGTTGTCGAGGAACAGGGGCGCGTCGACCGAGTCGGCCAGCAGGGCCAGTAAAGGCACGTCGTGCCAGTCCCAGTTGGGGGCGAACACCGACGTGCCGCCCGCCTGGTCGACCTGGCCGGGGGCGGAGACACCGACGCCGAGCAGAGTGCGGCCCTCGTGGCGGACGCGTTCGACGGCGATGGCGTGTTTGACCCGCTCGACGACCTGTTCGGGGCTGCGGTTGAGCGCGTCGATGTCGTACTCGGTCGAGGAGATGGGCTCCAGGGCCGCGTCGAACGCCTCGACGTGGACGTAGGTCTCGGCGATGTCGACGCCGAGCAGGAACCCGTGGTCGCCGTTGAGCGCGAGCTTCGCGGTGGGGCGGCCGGCGGGCGCGCGCTGGCGGGCCACTTCGACGACGATGCCGAGCTCCAGCAGCTTCGTGCAGATGGCCGCGACGGTCGCGAAGCTCAGACCGGTCTGGCTGACGAGCTCGCGTCGGCTGGCCTCGCCGCCGGCGTGGATGCTGCGGACGACGGCGAAGGAGTTCATCCTGCGGATGTCTGCCGCTGTGCGCATCTGCGCTCTCCCTGAGGTCGTGGATGGTCGGTTATTCTTGGGGTCGGAAATATTAATGTCAAGACTAGTTCTTTGTCTCGTAATAATGCACGGTGATCCCAGGCCGGCCCAGAGGCTCTCTCCAGCGGCGGCCGTACCTTCACCCCCTCTTCTCACGAGGCGCAGATGAGACGCACCCCCCTCAAAACCCTGTTAGGAAGCCTGCTGCTGACGGCGGCCACCGGAGCCGTCGCACTCAACCCCGCCCCGGCCGCCGCAGCGGCCGCGATCACCTCGCCCGTCAACCCCAACCTCGTGCTGCAGGACGAGTTCCAGGGCTTCGGCACCTCGCTGGCCTGGTGGAGCGACGTCGTGGGCGGATGGAGCGAACCCGCCCGGTCGCAGCTCATGGACTACCTGTTCGCCGACTCCTTCACGCTCGACGGCAAGACCGTGCAGGGCATCGATCTCAGCATCGCCCGCTACAACGCCGGTGCCAGCGAGCCCGGCGTGTCCTACCCGGTCGTCGACCCGCACCTGCCACCGCGCAACGGCGCCTGGATCGACAGCCTCATCCAGGCCAATGGCAGCTACGACTGGAGCGTCGACGCCAACCAGCGCTGGGTCCTCGCCCAGGCCGCGCAGCGCGGGGTGAGCACGTTCGAACTGTTCGCGAACTCCGCGCCCTGGTGGATGACCTACAGCGGGCACCCGGCGGGCCGGTACTCCCACAACTCGCCCGAAGGCTGCTCGCACAGCAACCTGCGCCCCGAGTACCAGGACGACTTCGCCGGCTATCTGGCCACGGTGGCGCAGCGCTTCTCCACCGTGGGTGTCGACGGGCCGGGCAGCCCCAAGGTGAATTTCCGCACCATCGAGCCGTTCAACGAGCCCTCGAACGGCTGGTGGTGCTGGGGCAACAACCAGGAAGGCACCTACCTCACCGCCGCCGAGCAGAGCTCCATCCTCACCAACCTGCGCACGGCGCTGAACTCGCGCGGCATGAACACCGAACTCGCCGCGACCGACAGTAACAACTACTGGCTGATGGTCTCCGAGTACGACGCCCTGTCCCCGGCCGCCCGCGCCGAACTCGGCCAGGTCAACGCGCACGGTTACGCCGGATCCGACCCGACCCCCATCCGCGACCGCGTCCAGGGGAACGACCTGCGGTTCTGGCAGTCCGAATGGGGCCCGGCCGACTGGGGCGGCTACAACATCACCTCTGAACTCGACGCCGGTCTGGAACTGGCCACCCGGGTCACCAACGACCTGTCCTATGTCGGCGCCAACGGCTGGCTCTACTGGCAGGCCGTCGAGGACAGCTCACGCGGCAGCGGACCCGGATACTGGGGCCTGATCCAGGCACCGCTCGACGGGTCGGCGCAGACCTACGACCTGCAGAAGCAGTTCTACACGCTGGGCCAGTACAGCAAGTTCATCAAGCCCGGGTACAAGATCATCGATGCGGGGAACGGCAAATCGGTCGCCGCTTTCGACCCGGTAAGCCACAAGCTCGTGCTGGTCACCTACAACGACACCGCCGAGAGCCTGCCGGTGAACTTCGACCTCAGCAGGTTCACCACGACCGGCGTGAGCGCGCAGGGGTGGCGCACCTCGGCCACGGAGAACCTGGCGCAGCTCGCCCCGGTGTCGGTCTCCTCCGGCACGCTGGCCGCCACCGTGCCCGCGAACTCGGTGGTGTCGTACGTGCTGAGCAACGTCGGCCACAACGCCGCAGGCACAACGGCCGAGATCGTGAACGACGCGGCCGCGACGTACACCGGTTCCTGGTCGGACGTCGGCTACAGCGGCGGCGCGGTCGGCGCGTACGGGTTGTGGGACCAGGACGAGCACTCCTCGCAGGCCACCGCCGCCACCGCCGCCTACACCTTCCACGGCACCAAGGCCACGCTGTTCGCCACGCAGGCGCCTACCAGCGGCAAGGTCGGGATCTCGGTCGACGGGGGCGCGGAGACCACCGTCAACCTGTACAACACCGTCCGCCTCGACGGCGTGCGCGTCTGGTCCAGCGCCGCCCTGGCCGCGGGCCGGCACACGCTGACGGTACGCGTCCTGGGGCAGAGCGGCGCGCCGGGCGGCGGGGTCTGGGGGAACGTCGACCGGCTCGTCGTGGAGGACTCCTCTTGGACCCAGTGCGCCACCGAGGACCAGATCTGCGCGTTCACCGGCACCTCCGAGGTGCGCTACGGAGCGGACGGCGACGAGGTGCGAGCCGTGCACACCGGCGGCGTCGCCTGCACCGGGGCCGTGTTCGGCCACACCACGCCCGGCGCCGATCGGTGCTGGCGACGTGACGTGTCCACCGCGCAGCTCGTGGCCCAGCACAGCCAGCAGTGCCTGGGCGTAGGGGACAGCGCCACCACGGCGGGCGCCGACGTCATCCAATGGCCCTGTACGACCGTCGCCGACCAGCGCTGGACCCTGGAGAAGACGGCGAACGGGTACCGGCTCAAGCCGGCGCACGCCACCGGCATGTGCCTGGACGTGGCCGGTGCCTCCAGCGCCGACGGGGCGGACGTGGTGCAGTGGACCTGCGGCACGGGCGCCAACCAGGAATGGGATCTCACCTACGAGCGCGAGGGCTACTACCGGGTGAGCCCCAACCATGCGACCGGCAGATGCATGGACGTCACCGGGGCGACCACCGCGCCAGGCGGCGACGTCGTCCAGTACGGCTGCAACGGCTATCCCAACCAGCTCTGGAAGCTCGCCAAGGCGTAACCCCGGGCCGGGGCCGCGCTGACGGCCCCGGCCTCCGCCCCCCATCTCCTGGCACTTCGGAGGTCACCGTGTCGACATCCATGAACCGCAGACAACTTCTCACGGCCGCCGCGCTCACCGCCGCCGCCACCATCGGCGGCCTGACGGCCTTCCAGCAGCCTGCCGCCGCCTACACCGTCCCCTCGCGGATGGCCTGGTGGTACGCCGCCCGCTTCGGCATGTTCATCCACTTCGGCTCCTACTCCTACGCCGGTCGCGGGGAGTGGGTCTTCAACAACGAGAACTGGTCCAAGGCCGACTACCAGCAGCAGGTCTCGGCGAACTTCAACCCGACCGGTTTCAGCGCGGCGACCATCGTCGGCCTGGCCAAGGCCGCCGGGATGAAGTACCTCGTCATCACCGCCAAGCACCACGAGGGCTTGGCCATGTGGAACTCCAACGTCGCCGGCTTCACCGACTACACCGGCACCCGCCAGTACGACCTGCACGACTACTCCGGATACCAGTCCGACCTGCTCGCGGCACTCAAAGCGGAGTGCGACAGGCAGGGCATCAGGTTCGGCCTCTACTACTCGATCATGGACTGGAACCACTCCTCGCAGACGATCCGCCAATGGGACGGCGCCTTCACCACCATGTCCTCCCAGGCGGCCCGCACGGCCTACATCAACGACATGAAGGCCCACCTGCAGGAACTGCTGACCAGGTACGACCCGGCGATCCTCTGGTTCGACGGCGACTGGTGCGACAACCCGGCCACCCCCACCCTCGAAGACTGGTGGACCAAGGCCGACGGACAGGACCTCTACAACTGGCTGCTCGCCCGCAAACCGAACCTCATCGTCAACGAGCGCGTCAAACGCGGCCTGGGCCTGGGCGACTTCGAGTGCCCGGAGGAGATGGTGCCCGCGCGTGCCCTCCCACGCCCGTGGGAGACCAACTGCACGATGAACGGCGCCTGGGGCTACAACGCCGGCAGGGAGAACTCCTACCGCTCGTTCACCACGATCATCCAGGAGCTGGTGACCGTCGTCAGCCGCGACGGAAACTACCTGCTCAACATCGGGCCCACCGGCGAGGGCACGGTCACCGCCGGGTCGGCCGGCATTCTCGATGCTGTCGGCACGTGGATGGCAACCCACGGCGACAGCATTTACGCCACCACCGGCAGCCCGTTCACATGGGAGCCATGGTGGGGCCGGTTCACCAAGAAGCCGGGCAGGCTCTACGCGCACGTGTTCCACTGGCCCTCCGACGGACGCCTGCGCATCCCCGCGCTCCAGAACACCATCAACCGGGTCTACCTGCTCAACGCGCCCGGCCGGACGCTGAGCCACACGGTCTCCGGCGGCTACATCAACTTCACGGTCCCCACGACCGCGCCGAACGCGCACGCCTCCGTCGTCGTGGTCGAGGTCAGCGGAGACCCCAAACCGGCCACCACCCCGGCCATCGTCTCGGGCGGCGTCTACAAGCTGATGTGCCGGCGCAGCGGCAAGGCTCTGGACAACGGCAACACCGATGGCGAGGCGGCCGGCGTGCTCCAGTGGAGCGACAACGGCGAGTCCCAGCAG
>NZ_JBFAMZ010000041.1:0-30850 GCF_040674635.1 Nonomuraea sp. NPDC049758 | reverse complement strand
GCGGTGGACGATCACGAGTGTCGGGGCCGGCTACTACAAGCTGATCTGTCAGCGCAGCGGCAAGGCTCTGGACAACGGCAACACCGATGGCGAGGCGGCCGGCGTGCTCCAGTGGAGCGACAACGGCGAGCCCCAGCAGCGGTGGACGATCACGAGTGTCGGGGCCGGCTACTACAAGCTGATCTGTCAGCGCAGCGGCAAGGCTCTGGACAACGGCAACACCGATGGCGAGGGCGCTGGCACCATCCAGTGGAGCGACAACGGCGGCCAGCCGCAGCAGTGGCAGCTCATCCGTGTCGGCTGACTTCGCGCCGCGGCCGCACTTCCCCTGCTCACCCATATTGAGTCGGGACGAGATCGGTGCCCGGCCGCGCCGCTTGGCCCTCATGCATCTGCAGGAGCAACCTGGCATGCGAGTAGGAGCGGGACGGCGAACCGGGGTTACTGTCACATTCGTTGACAGTCGAGGTCTGAGCAGGCAAGTCTTGCCCGATGGCTGAGTCTGAGGGTGTCGCGTTCGTCCGGGCGGATGTTGAGCAGTTCTGCGCGGAGCTGGTGGGGGTGGCACCGGCGATCAGGCTGGCCAGGCTGGCGGAGTTGCGGGTGATGCTGGACAACGTGGTGGCGGCGGCCTTCGGCGGAGGCGATGGCAGAGGCGCGGTATGAGGGGTGGGGGCTGCGTCGGATCGGTCGGCAGATCGGGATGTCGCACGAGCAGGTACGGCGGACGCTGGCCGAGCCCTCACCCGCTCCGGGGCGCACCTCACCTCACGGGGAGAGCCGTGAACGCCTCGCCCCCGCCTGGGCCATGGGGCGAACATCACGTTTCATGATCAATGTCACGGATTTACTCTGACTGGACATCTGAAGATCATCTCGATGTCACACTTTCGGCTGATAGCGGGCCGGGGACTCAGCCTGGCCCACGGTCAGCTTCCTCACCGAGGACCAGCGCAGTAGGTGGGGCAGGTTCAACGAGGTGCCCGACCTCACCCAGCTGGGCGGGTTCTTCCATCTGGAGGCCCGCTGATCGGCGGCGGGCGATGGCCGCGAACGGAGCTCGCAACCAGCTCGGTTGGGCCGTCCAGCTCGGGACGGCTCGGTTCTTGAATTGCTTCTTGGAAGATCCGGAGGACGTGCCGGCCGTGGTGGTCGACTACGTCGCCGAGCAGCTCTGCTTGGATCCCTCCGTGCTCAAGGGCGCCGATCGTGCTGCTGGACCTGGTCACTCACCGTTTGGTCAAGGCGAAGATCTTGCTTCCCGGCGTCATCACCATGGAGCGGATGATTTCGGAGATCCGTGAGCGGGCCGCGTTACGCCAGTACAAGATCCTCACCGCCGCGCCCAGCCCGGGTCAGAAGAGCGCGCTGGAGGAGCTGGTCACGGTGACCGGGGGGCGGCGGATCTCGGGGCTGGACCGGCTGCGTAAGAGTCCCACCGACGTGTCCGGCGCGGGAGTGGTCAAGGCGTTGGAGCGGCTATGTGGAGCTGCGCGGCCTGGGCGCGGCGGCGTGGGATCTGTCGGCTGTCCCGGCTGGGAAGGTGGCCGCGCTGGCCCGCCTCGCCAAGGCGGCCCGGGCCAAGGCGGTCGCGGACCTGGCCGGAGATCGCAAGCTGGCCACGTTGGTTGCCTTCGCCGCGGTGATGGAGCCGGTCTCGGCCGATGAGGCCATCGAGGTGTTCGACCTGGCAATGGGGGATCTGGTACGCACCTCGGCGTTCAAGGCGGGCAAGGAGCGGCTGCGTACCACCGCCTTTCCCGAAGGGCCGCGCCGCACCCGGGCGATCGCGGTATGGACGGCCGTGAGCCTGGCGGGCGGCACCGCGGGCAACCTCATCGGCGGCGCGCTGACCGAGTACCTGTCCTGGCGGTGGATCCTGCTGGTCAACGTGCCGATCGGGCTGGCCTGCCTGGCCGCGGGCCGCCCTGCCAGGCGGCCCGTCCCGGCGGCGCGGGCAGCGCCTGGACGTGCCGGGCGCGCTACTGGCCACCGGTGGGCTGGCCCTGCTGGCCTACAGCCTGTCCGGCCCGCGCGTCCTCACCGCCGCTTCGATCGCCGCGGCGGCCGCCGTCTTGCTGGGGCTGTTCGTGCTGGTCGAGGCACGCCTGGCCCGCGCGCCGCTGCTGCCGCCGCGCCTGCTGCGGCCACGCCCGATCTGGCTGGGCAACCTGGCCATGCTGATGGCCGGGGCGACCCTGAACCCGATGTGGTACTTCCTGACCCTGTCCCTGCAGCACGTGCTCGGCTACGGACCACTGCAGACCGGGCTCGCCTTCCTGCCGCACACGCTGCTGACCATCCTGGTCGGGCTGCGCCTGACCCCGTGGCTGATGCGCCGCGCCGACCACCGCGTCCTCATCGCCGCCGGAGCGCTCATCGGCGCCGCCGGATTCCTCTGGCAAAGCCGTCTGGCCCCCGGCCAGGACTACGTCACGGCGATCCTCGGCCCGGCCATGCTGATCTCGCTCGGCGGCGGCCTGCTGAACACGCCACTGACCGTCACGGTCACCTCGGGCGTGCCAGCGCAGGACGCGGGAGCCGCCTCCGGGCTGATGAACACCGCCAAGCAGATCGGCGGCGCGCTCGGCCTGGCCGCCCTGGTCACGGCGACGGCGGGACACAACGGCGAATCCGGCAGCCCGGCACAGACGCAGGCGCAGGAGCTGGCGGCCGGCTTCGGGCAGGCGTTCGTCGCCATCGCCGTGACGCTGGCCGCCGTCGCCCTCCTGGCGGCCGCGCTGCCGAAGCGGCCCCACGCCGCCGCCCCCCGGCGAGCCGGCAGACTGGCAGCACGCCCCCTGACCGGGCCCCGCCCTGTTCGCGGACAGGCCGGCTCCACGTTGTCTGGGCATCTGGTGTGTCTGGCGGTGTCAGCTGCGGCCGCGGCCGGAACCGCTGGAAGATGGTCGAGGTCAAGCCCAGCCAGGAGTGGGCCTTGCGCCACTGCGGGTCGCGCGTCGACCTGCTGTTTCCAGCTCAGATCCTGCCGGCGGGCGCGCCACAGTCCACCGCCGGCTCGGCCCACGTCCAGAGCCTGCCGGCCCACCTGAACACACGCAGGTCGATCTAGCTGCGCCCATGCCCGCGATTTGACATCCTCGCCAGGGTGGAACCCTTCTCGGCTCCAATGCCAAGCACTCAGATCCTGGGCATGCTCTCTTCGACCTTGCCCAAGATTGCATCGACGTGATTGCCGATCAGCCGGGCGCCGAGCTCCGTCCTGCGCGTCACCTACACCGGGCCGATCGTGCACGCCCTGGTCAACACCGCTGACCCGAGCGCCGGCGTGCCGGACGTGGTGGTCGACCCCGACGTCGGCCAGTTGGAGACGGTGACCGGGGTGCGGTGCGTCTCCTGCCTCAAACCCCTGGCCCGAAAAGCTGACGCCGAGGATGTTGTGCCAGCGGCCTGGCCACCCGCAAGATCGCGATTCGGGCGGCCGACTCCACCGCCGGGCTTCTGTTCGGGTATCGGCCGGGCCCTGCACGTGTGTGCCCGGTTCCGGGGTGCTCGGCGTCCACGCTCCAGTGACCCACCCTCGCGCATGGCGATCACATCCTCACCACGGCACCGGCGTACCGTCCCAGGACAGGAACTGCCCGGAGGGCCCGTCGTCGGCCAGCAGCGCCAGCCGTACCGCGCCCGCCGCTGCCTCGGCGGGATCGCCGCCGCCCGCCGCCGTGGCGTTGAGGTCGGTGCGGCGCAGGCCGGGCGCCAGCGCGTTCACCTTGACGCCGTCGCCGGCCAGGGCGTGGGCGTAGAACACGGTCAGCGCGTTGAGCGCGGACTTGGACGAGCGGTAGGCGGCGTAGGCGCCCTGGTGGGGGAACTGCGGCCCGGTGGCCCAGGTCAGCGAGCCCGTACCGGAGGAGATGTTCACGATCCGGGGGTGCGCGGAGCGGCGCAGCGCCGGCAGGAAGGCGTTGGTGACCGCGACGACCCCGAAGACGTTGGTCTCGAAGATGCGGCGGAAGGTGGCGATATCCTCCAGGTCGGGCGTTCTATCCTCGCCGGAGATGCCGGCGTTGTTGACCAGGATGTCCAGCGTGTCCACCTGGCTCGCGGCGTCGGCGATGCTCGCGGGGTCCGTCACGTCGAGGACGAGCGGGCGGGTGTCGCCGCCGATCTCCTTCACGGCGCGCTCGCCGCGCGCGGCGTCGCGCGAGCCGACGTAAACGGTGAGACCCGCGTCCGCGAGCAGGCGCGCGATCTCCTTGCCGATGCCCTTGTTGGCGCCGGTGACCAGTGCGATCGAGTGGTTCATGTCATCGAGGGTGCCCGCGGGCGGGTCGGTCGATCCAGGCACAATCGATACCAGGGAGGTACAGAATGGCAAGAGGCGAACTGGCCCGGTTCCTGCGCGACCGCCGGGAGGGGCTGCGCCCCGACGGCGTCGGCCTGCCCGCCGGACCCCGTCGCCGCACGCCGGGCCTGCGCCGCGAGGAGGTCGCCGACCTGGCCGGCATGTCGGTCGACTACTACGTGCGGCTGGAGCAGGCCCGCGGGCCACGCCCGTCGCCGCGCATCCTGGAGTCCCTGGCGGGCGCGCTGCGGCTCGCGCCCGCCGAGCGGACGCACCTGTTCCGCCTGGCCGGCGTGACCCCGCAGCCGCCCGCCGTACCGCCGCGCACGGTCCGCCCGTACGTGGCCGACCTGCTGCACCGTCTCCCGCTGACTGCCGTCGTCGTCACCGCGGCCACCTACGACGTGATCGCCTGGAACCCGCTCGCGGAGGCGCTGCTCGGCAACCTCCGCGACCAGCCCAACCTGGCCCGGCGGCGCTTCCTGCTCCGCGAGGAGGTGTTGACCACGGGGCATGAGGAGTTCGGCGAGTACGCGGTGGCACGGCTGCGGGCCGCCGCCGACCGCTACCCCCGAGACGCCGCCCTCGCCGCCCTGCTGGCCGAACTCAGGGCGGGCAGCGCCGAGTTCAACCAGATCTGGGCCACCAATCCGGTACGCGCCCCCGGCCACCGTACGAAGACCATGACCCACCCCGAACTCGGCCCGCTCCGCATCAACTGCGACATCCTCACCGTCCCGGACGACGACCAGCAGGTCGTCTTCATGACCGCCGACCCGGACACCCCGACCGCCCGCGCCCTGCGCCACCTGTCCGCCCTGTTCCCGGCATGAGATCACCGTGCGTGTTCCGGCTCCAAGGGCGGTGGAGATTGCCGGTGCCGGCCAGGATCGACGGCCTCGGCGAGGCGGGCGGTGCTTGTTACCTGAGGAGGTTGATGGGGGAGGTTTGAAGATTCGGGAGGAGAATGTACGCCTTACGCCGTGACGTCGCCGAAGGGGCACGGGCTTGCCGTTCAGGGCTCGATGACTACTTTGATGGTGCCGGATTTCCGGTCGGCCGCGACTCGGAACGCTTCCCGGGCGTCTTCCAGTGGATACCGGTGCGTGATGACGGTTCGTGCGATCTCAGGTGTGTCGGCCAGCATGATGGCTACCTGCGCAACCTCCCGCTCTGCGTTGTCGCGTCCGTACGCGATGCTGTTGAGGTAGGTGAGTTCCTTGGTGAGGCTCGTCACACCGGGCACCGGCATGGTGTTGGTATAGACGCCCAGGGAAACGATCCGCCCTCCCGGGCGGGCCGCCTCTGCGGCTCTGGCCAGGCTCGACTCGTTACCCGCCGCGTCGATCACCACGTCGTAGAAGCCGTTGGGCCGGCCGAATCCCAGCCGTTCAGACGCGGCCAACTGGTGGGCGTGCCGGGTGTCCACGTCGACGTCCGATTTGCGGTACCGCGCCGCCGCGGCGGCCAGTAGTCCTATCGAGCCGCCGCCGACCACGAGAAGGCGCTCCCCAGGTTGCACGCTCGCCCTTCGCACTGCGTGCCAGGCGATCGCACCGGGTTCGATCAGACAGGCGTCCTTGACGTGCAACCGCGGGGGAAGGGGAAGCAACGTGTACTGCGGGACCACGACCGCCTCGGCCATGCCGCCATCGGCGAACACGCCGAGATACGGCTGGCCGGGTGCGGTGCACCGCTGAGTGTCGCCGCTGCGGCATTCGTCGCACTCACCACAATGGAGGTTCGGCTCGACGAAGTAGCCGTTGCCGTTGCCGTCCGTGCCGGCGAACTCGTGCCCGTAGACGAACCCGGTGACCCCCGAGGCCGCGAAGCTGACATCGGTCCCGCAGATGCCCGCCGAGGCGACGCAGAGCCGTACCCCCTCTCCGCCTGGCTCATCGACATCGGTGACCCGGATTCCGTCTTCGGTGTTCACGACAGCGCGCATGGCTTGTTCTCCTCAGCGTGTGATGTGGCGCCCGGAGCGTTCGAGGCCCAGTTGGAGACTCGAACGCGGGGCTCGGCGATGGGCCGCAGGCTTTCGTCTGATCGGTGGCGCCCGGTGCGACCATTGCGGCTTGCACCGGGTGCGCATGCCCGATCAGACAGCCTGCGCGGTGGGCAGGATGGTGATCTCGGTGAGGTTGACGTGGCGGGGCGAGGCGGCAATGAACGCCACCGTCTCGGCCACGTCCGCCGCCCGCAGGGGGCGATCTCGGTGAGCAGTCCCTCCATCAGGGCGCTGGCATCGGGGTCGGTGACGTGGCTGGGCAACTCGGTGTCGACCATGCCGGGCTCGATGGTGGCCACCCGGATGTTCCTGGGGCCGAGTTCGACGCGTAGCAGCCGGGTGAGGTGGCTGATGTAGGCCTTGGTGCCGGAGTAGACGGAGAACTTCTGCAGGATCCGGGTGGCCGCGATCGAGGAGGTGGTGATCAGGTCCGCGGGCCGGCCGGCTTCGGCGGCGGTGGTCAGGTGAGGCAGGAAGGCGCCGAGGACGTTCATGACGCCGGTGATGTTCAGGTCGATCTGGCGCTGCCAGTCGTCCTGGCGCAGGTCGGTGATCGGTGAGATGAGCTGGACGCCGGCGTTGTTGACGACGAGGTCGGCGGTGCCGAGCCGTTCGGCGACCTGGTCCGCCGTGTCGTTGACGGCTTGCCGGCCGGTGACGTCGACGGGGATGGCGATCGCGGTGCCGCAGGCGGCGTCGATGGAGGCGGTCAGCTCGTCGAGCCGGTCCTTGCGCCGGGCCAGCACGGCGACGTTCGCGCCGAGCGCGGCCAGGCGCAGGGCGGTGGCGGCGCCGATGCCGCTGGAGGCGCCCGTGATGACGGCCACTCGGCCGGTCAGCGGCGCTCCGGTGAGCAGGGCAGCGGTCATGACAGATCCTTCCAAGGATGAGGGCGGGGCCCGGGGTCAGGCCGCGTCGTATGCGGTGGCGGCGGACTTGTCCCGCCAGGGGGCCGCGTCCTGCTCGATGCGGTCCAGCTTGGCCTGCAGGCGGTCGAGGGTGTCGGGCCCGAGGTACAGGTGCCCCGGCAGCTTGTCCTGGCGGGTGACCTCGTAGATCAGCGCGGCGCCCTTGACCGGGTCGCCGAGCTGGGTGTGGTTGGCGGTGCCGGCCCAGTCCAGGGTGATGTGGGCGGGGGTGCCGTCGTAGGCGTCGATGCGGTGCGCGGCGGTGGACAGGGAGCTGGCGTCGAGGAAGTCGGTACGGAAGACGCCGGGCTCGACCACCATGCACTGGATCCCGAACGGTTCCAGCTCCGCCGACAGCGCCTCACTGATGCCGGCGACCGCGAACTTGGTGGCGGCGTACATGCTCACCCCGGGCTCGCCCTCGAACCCCGACCGGGAACCGATATTGACGATCTTGCCGCGTCCGGCGGCGCGCATGCCCGGCAGCACGGCCCGGGTGAGGTTGATCAGACCGAAGACATTCACATCGAACAGGGAACGCGCCTCGGCGTCGGTGATCTCCTCCAACGCGCCGAGCAGGCCCCGGCCCGCATTGTTGACCAGGACATCGATGGCGCCGAAACGCCCGGCGGCCGCCCCGACGGCGCGTGCGATCTCCTCGCCGCGGGTGACGTCGAGCCGGACACCGAGCACCCGGCCGGACCTCTGGAGGTCTTCGGGCAGGGCGTCCGGGTTGCGGGCCGCCGCCACGACGGTGTGGCCGCCCGCCACGGCGGCGCGGGCGATCTCCAGGCCGAGGCCGCGGGAGGCGCCGGTGATGAACCATGTGGACATGCGAAAGCTCCTTCGTACGGATGAGGGAATGGACCGGGTCAACGGCCCGATCTCTACTGAAACAGCTCTGAACAGCGAAAACAGGCGGCAGAAGGGCCCAAGTCATCGGGGGACGAACTGGGCCACCCTCACCGGACGCCGCACCGCGGGACGAGAGCGACACTGGGTGGCATGGACCGTGACAACACCGGCGCCCCGCTGGCGGAGTTCCTGCGCTCGGCCAGGGCGCGCCTCAGCCCGTACGAGGCCGGGCTCGACGAGCCGCTCGTGGGACGGCGCCGCGTTGCCGGGCTGCGGCGTGAGGAACTGGCCCGGCTGGCCGGGGTGAGCGTGGACTACTACACCCGCCTGGAGCAGGGCCGCAGCCGCAGCGCCTCACCCGAGGTGCTCGACGCGCTGGCCACCGCCCTCCACCTCGACGACGCCGAACGCGAGCACCTGCACACCCTGGCCCGCCCCACGCCCGCCCGACGTCGGCGACGCCCCCGCCCCCAGCGAGTGCACCCGGCCACCTGGCGGCTGCTGGACACCCTGGAGGCGGCGCGCCGCCCCGCCTTCGTCCTGGGCCGCCGCCTGGAGGTTCTGGCCCACAACCGGCTGGCCGGACGCCTGATCACCGACTTCCGGGCCTTGCCCGCCGTCGAGCGCAACCAGGCCCGCTTCGTCTTCCTCGACCCGCACGCCCGCGAGCTGTACGTGAACTGGCCGGCCGTCGCCGCCGACACGGCCGCCATGCTCCGCCGCGACGCCGGCCGGCATCCCGACGACCCCGCTCTCAGTACTCTGATCGGTGACCTGTCCATCCGCAGCGAGGAGTTCCGTCGCTACTGGTCCGACAACAAGGTCCACCAGCGCACCACGGGCAGCAAGGACTACCACCATCCCCTGGTCGGTGACCTCACCATCACCTACCAGGCCCTCGCTCCGGCCGACGACCCCGACCAGACGCTCTTCGTCTACGACGCCGAGCCCGGCAGCCCGTCCGAGACCGCGTTGCACCTGCTCGCCCAGTGGAACGAGCCGGCCGCCGACAGCCACATCCCTCTGCGCTGGGCGGACGACCGTCCGAGATGACGGCGGCCTCCCCCTCGCCGACGCCGGGATGCGAGGGGGAGGGCCGGACCTGGCCGCGCCGGATCGCCGCGCCGCACGGATCCGCTGTCACCGTCCGCTCACGCGGGTGGTGAGGCGGGCCAGCAGGGAGACGCATTCCCGCAGCCGCTGCTGCTCCTTCGAGCTGAGCGTGTCGCGGATAGCGGCGCTGAGCGATATGGCGCGCTGTGCGCGTTCGCGCTGGAGGCGGGCGCGGCCTCGTTCGGTGATGTGCAGCAGGAGCTTGCGGCCGTCATGGGGATGGGGCTCGGCCCGCACCAGGTCGTCGCCGAGGAGTTGCTTCACGGTTTTGGCGGCTGACTGGTGGGTCACGCCGCGCAGGTGGGCGAGGTCGGCCGTGGTTCGTGAGCCGTCGCGATCGAGGTGGCCGAGGATGGCGGCCTCCCCAGGGGGCATGGTGTCGGCGGCCCGTACGGCGCGGACCAGCTCACCGATCACCTGCCGCAGATCTTCAGCCAAGGCGTCGTCGTCCATGACCTCATCCTACCCCTACTATGTAACCAAGTTGTACAGTTTGGTTACATAGTTGAAAGGGTGGGGACATGCGTCTTACCAAGTTCGGCCATGCCTGTGTCCGCGTCGAGAAGGACGGCCGCCGCCTGGTGGTCGATCCGGGCGGCCTGACCGAGCCGCAGGCGCTGGAGGGCGCCGACGCGATCCTGGTCACCCATGAGCACTTCGATCACTTCTCCGAGGAGACGCTGCGCAGGGCCGCCGGGAGCGACCCGGCCCTGCGCATCTGGACCAACGCCTCCGTCGCCAGGCGGCTGGACGGTCTCGGCGCGCGCGTGACCGCCGTCGGCGAGGGGGAGGTCTTCACCGCGGCCGGCTTCGAGGTGCGGGTCTACGGGACGTGGCACGCCCTCATCCACCCCGACATCCCGCGCGTCGGCAACATCGGCTTCCTCCTCGACGGCGCCCTGTTCCATCCCGGAGACGCGCTCACCGTCCCGGACTCCACCGTCGACACCCTGCTACTGCCGGTGCACGGCCCTTGGTCCACCACCGGCCAGCTCATCGACTACGTGCGCGCGGTGGCCCCCCGGCAGTCCTACGCCGTCCACGACGGCGCCCTCAACGACGCCGGCGCCGCCATGGTCGGCGGCTTCCTGGGCGGCAGCGCTCCCGGCAGCGGGTCCCGCTACGACCGCCTGACCGTGGGCGCGTCCGTCGAGATCGGCTGAAGCCGCGGAGCGGCCTTGGCATTGGCGCGTGCTCCAGGCGGCAGGGCGATAAGAACTTCTGTTCTTATATAGTGTACTTTCGTTCTTATGGATGAGCTGGAAGCGCCCGGCGGGCAAGACGCCGCAGGTCGCGAGGGACGACGGGCGCGGCGGCACGATCCGCAGCGCGGCAGGCGAATTTTGGACGCCGCGCTGGAGGTGCTCGTCACGGACGGGGTCGCCGGGCTCACCCATCGCAAAGTGGCCTCGCGCGCGGACGTGCCCCTGGGCTCGGTCACCTACCACTTCGCGACCCTGGCCGATCTGTGCGCTCAGGCGTTCGCCCGGTACGTCGAGCAACGGATGGCCGAGTACGAAGCCCTCTTCACGCAGGTGGCCACGCGTGAGGAGCTGATCGACGTCCTGGTGGGCATCGTGCAGGGCGGGCCGTCCCGACACCGCAGCGCGGTCCTCGGCTTCGAACTGCACCTGGCGGCACTACGCGACCCCGCCCTGCGCGCGCTGACCCAGGAGTGGACGCGGGCCAGCCGCGCCGTGCTGGCCCGCTTCACCGGAGCGCGGACCGCCGCACGCCTGGACGCCCTGCTGGAAGGGATGATCATGCACGTGCTGCTGTCCACGGAACAGGAGTCGCGTGAGGAGACGAGAGCGGCCATCGCGCAGACCCTCGGCCCGGTCATCGGATCGGGGACATGAGCGCTCGTACCGGCAGCCCGGACTCGCGTGCGAGCGTGACCGCCGTACGGGCGACGTACCTGGTCTTCGCCGCTCTGGGCCTGGCAGGAGCGACGTGGGCGTCCCGGCTGCCGCACATTCGTGAGCGGATGGACCTGGACGCCGCCTCGGTGGGCCTCCTGCTGCTGCTGATCGCGGTCGGCGGTGTGATGGTGCTGCCCCTGGCCGGCCCGATCGTCACTCGCGTCGGCCCCCGGTGGGCGGTCACCGCGGTGGCCCTGCTCGTCGGCGCCGGTCTCGGCGCGATGGCCTTCGGCTTCGCCTTCTGGCCGCCGCTGCTGTTCATGGGGCTCTTCGTGCTGGGCACGGCCACAGGTGTCTGGGACGTCGCGGTGACCGTGCACGCCGCGGCCGTCGAACGGCGGCTCGGCCAGGTCCTCATGCCCCGCTTCTTCGCCGGTTTCAGTGCGGGCACGGTCGCCGGCGCCTGTTTCGGTGCGCTCATGAGCGCGCTGCGCGTTCCGGTGAGCCTCCACGTCGGTGCGGTGGCCCTGCTGATCGCGCTGCTGACGCCTTGGGCTGCTCGGCACTTCCTTTCCGAGCCGCGCCCGGCACACCCGCCGCGCGTCAACGCGCCGAAAGCGGGACCGGCCGCGTGGCGCGAGCCTCGCACGGTGGTCATCGGTCTCCTCGCCCTGGCCTTCGCGCTGGCGGAAGGGGCGGGCAGCAACCGGATCAGCCTGGCCGTCATCGATCGTGACCGCACCACGGCCGCCGTCGGAACCCTTGCCTACGCCGCCTTCCTCGCCGCGGTCACGCTGGGCCGTTGGCTCGGGCCGCTGATCGTCGACCGGCTGGGCCGGTCCGCCGCCTTGCGTGCGGCGGCCGGTTCGGCCTGTGCCGGCATCGTCCTGTTCGCCTTCGGGCCCGGTCTGTGGACGGAATTCGCCGGCGCGCTGCTGTGGGGCACGGGTGCGGCACTCGGCTTCCCCATCGGCCTGAGCGCCGGCGCTGACGATCCTGCCCGGGCCGCCGCCCGGGTCACAGTGATCACCTCGATCGCCTACTGCGGCTTCGTCGGCGGCCCGCCGCTGATCGGATTACTCGCCGACCGGACCGCTCTCGCGACGGCCCTGCTGGTCGTCGCCGCCCTCATGGCCGCCTCCATCACGCTGACCGGCGCCGCCTCACCGACCGCCCAAGAAGCGGCGCAAGCCGCCTCCACCGGGCCCGTACACGTAGCACATGAAGGAGAACACCATGCCGACCGGCACGCCTGTGATCACTGTCAGTGACGCCGAGCTGGACGACCTGCGCGCCCGGCTGCGCGCCACCAGGTGGGCCGAGCCCTGGCCGGTCGACGGCTGGCAGGCCGGCACCGACGCCGCGGAGCTGCGCCGCCTGGTCACCCACTGGGCCTCCGGCTACGACTGGCGCGCGCACGAGGCCGCCATCAACGCCCTGCCCTCGCACTTCGCCGACCTCGGCGGCACGCCCGTGCATTACCTGCGCTACGACGGCGAGCACCCCGGCGCGCTGCCCATCGTGCTCACCCACGGCTGGCCCAGCTCGTTCCTGGAGCTCACCGCCCTGGCCGAGCGCCTGGCCTGTCCCTCCCGGTACGGCGGCGAGGCGGAGGACGCCTTCACCGTGATCGTCCCGTCCCTGCCCGGCTTCGCCTTCTCGCCGCAGCGGCCCGCGCTCACCGACGCCGATCAGACCCACGATCTCTGGCACCGGCTGATGCACGACGAGCTCGGCTTCCGGCGTTACGCGGCCCATGGTGGAGATCTGGGCGCCGGCATCACCTCACGGCTGGCCGAGGCCCACCCCGAGGCCATCGCCGGCATCCACCTGCTCGCCGCCGCGGCCCCGGCCGGCTACGACCCCGCCGGGCTCACCCCCGAGGAGGAGGCCTACCTCGCCGCCGCCGCGGCCTGGCATAGTGAGGAGGGCGGCTACATGCACCAGCAGAACACCCGCCCGCTCACCCTGGCCCCCGCCCTGGCCGACTCACCCGCCGGGCTGCTGGCCTGGATCGTGGAGAAGTACCGCGCGTGGAGCGAGCGCCCGGGGGCCCTGTCCGACGACTACGTGCTCACCCAGGCGTCCCTGTACTGGTTCACCGGCACGATCTCCACCTCGTTCCGGCCCTACTACGAGTACGCGCACCAACTGACCCGCCGGGTGCGGCGGGTGGAGGTCCCCACAGCGCTGGCCCTGTTCCCCGCCGACCTGAGCCGGCCGCCACGGAGTTGGGCCGAACGCACCTACAACCTCACCCGCTACACCCGCATGCCCAGCGGCGGGCACTTCGCCGCGCACGAGGAACCCGAACTGCTCGCCCGCGACATCACCGAGTTCTTCCACGCCCACCGGTGAACGCCGGCCCTCTACCTGCGCGGTTCGCGCTGGCGCCGGGTGGCGTGGATGGAGCCGAGGAGGCCGAGGGCCTGGGCGCTGTCACTGCCCGGCTCGGCGTGGTAGATGACGAGCTGCTGGCCGGGGGCGTCGCGGACGTCGAAGGCCTGGTAGGTGAGCGTGAGCGGGCCGACGTCGGGGTGCAGGAAGTGCTTGGCGTCCTGGGTCTTGCCGCGTACGGTGTGGGCGTTCCAGAGGCGGGCGAAGTCCGCGCTCCGCTCGGTGAGATCGCGGACGAGTTCGGCCAGGCGCGGGTCGTCCGGGTCGAAGCCGGCCGCCTGGCGCAGGTTGGCGACGGTGGCCTGGGCCGCCCGATCCCAGTCGGCGTAGAAGCGACGGCCGGCGGGGTCGAGGAAGGTCATGCGGGCCAGGTTGTCCGCCGGATCGAACGGGGCATAGAGGGCATCGGCCAGGGCGTTGGCGGCCAGAATGTCCAAAGTCCGGTTCATCACGAACGCCGGAGTGTGCGGGTAGCCGTCCATCAGCTGGCGCAGCGCCGGGCTGACGCGTTCGGCGGCCTGCCTGAAGGGCCGGTCGTCCGGGGCGGTCCCGGCCAGCCGGTACAGATGCGCCTGGGCGTCGGCGTCGAGGCGCAGCGCGCGGCTGAGAGCGTCGAGCACCTGGCCTGAGGGGTTGCGCTCGCGTCCTTGTTCCAGGCGGGTGTAGTAGTCGGCGTTCACCCCGGCCAGGACGGCGACCTCCTCGCGTCGCAGCCCGGCGACCCTGCGGGCCCCGTAGCTCGCCATGCCGACATCCTCCGGCCGCAGGGCGGCGCGGCGGGCGCGCAGGAATTCTCCCAGGTGGTTGCCATCCATGCGGCCACGCTATCCGGCGGCCGGCTGTGCTGCCTGGGTGCGCCGCACCCAGGCAGCACACGTCCTGGTCGATGCCCTGTGACCTGCGCAGACTCGATGGAGTATCGCACCCATCACCGACGCACCCTCGAAGGAGCTCCTTGAACACGACCCTGGACCAGCTGCGCGGCGCCGTCCCCGGCCGCCGCCTCCTGCTCACCGGAGCGGCAGCCGTCGTCACCATGGACCCGGAGCTGGGCGTCCTGCCCCACGCCGACCTGCTCATCGACGGCGAGCGGATCGCCGCCGTCGGCGCAGGCCTACCGGCCGGTGACGCGCTGGTCATCGACGTGACCGGCGCCGTCCTGGCCCCGGGCTTCGTCGACACCCATCGCCACGCCTGGGAGGCGCAGCTGCGCCGCATCATGCCGGACGTCGACGACCTCGGCGAGTACGTCACCGCCACCCTGGCCGGCATCGCGCCCGCCTACCAGCCGAGGGACATGTACATCGGCACCCGCCTGGCCGCCCTGACCGCCATCGACAGCGGCATCACCACCATGCTCGACTTCTCCCACAACTCGCGCACCGCCGCCCACTCCGACTCCGCCATCCGGGCACTGGCCGAGACCGGCATCCGCGGCGTGCACGCCTCGATGCGCCCCCACTTCGGCGACTGGGACGGCCAATGGCCCGCGGACCTGACGCGCCTGCACGACACCTACTTCCCCGGTGGCGGGCTGCTCACCCTGCGCTTGGCCGCCCTGGCCACTGACGAGGTCGCAGGCCCCGACCTCGCCTACGGCCGGCACCTCGCCCGCACCGCCCACGACCTCGGCATCGGCGTCAGCATCGACGCCGTCTTCGGCCCGCCCTCCTCCGAGGCCATCCTCGGCTGGGCCAGGCAGGGCCTGCTCGGCCCGGACGTCTCGCTCATCCACTGCACCGGCCTGACCCCGCAGGCATGGCAGGCGATGGCCGACACCGGCGCAGGCGTCGCGCTCGCCCCCACCTCCGACGCCCAGATCGGCCTGGAGAGCGCGATCCCGGCCATCGACGAGGCCCTCGCCGTCGGCATCCGGCCCGGTCTGAGCATCGACGTCGAAGTCGCCCTGGCCAGCGACATGTTCACGCAGATGCGCGCCCTGCACACGGTTCAGCGCATGCGCGCCGTCAACACCGCCTACGGCACCGACGAGCAGCCGGCCCGGATCGGCGTGCACGACGTTCTCGACTTCGCCACTCTGCAGGGCGCCAGGAGCATTGGCCTGGGCGACGTCACCGGCTCCCTGACTCCGGGCAAGCAGGCCGACGTGCTCGTCGTACGCGCGGAAGACCTCAACAACATGCCGCTCAACGACCCCATCGGCACCCTCGTCCTGGGCTGCGACGCCCGCAACATCGACGCCGTCTTCATCGCCGGGCAGGTCCGCAAGTGGGGCGGCACCGTCCTGGACGTCGATCTGGCCGCGCTGCGCGAGGACGTGCGCGCCTCCCGCGACCGCGTCCTGCGCGCCTCCGGGCACGTCAGCCGCCGGCTCTGACCAGCCGCACCGTCGCTGGCGCGACCAGCGAAATCGGCCTGGCCATCACCTGTCCATGCAACGGAGCTCGTCCATGTTCAAAAATCCCCTGCACCTCCTCGGACTGTTCACCACGCTGCTCGCCTGCGCCGCTCCGGGCAGTGGCCGCGCGGAGCGCAACCCTCACCCGTACGTCGGCATGTGGATCACCGCCGACGGACGGATCCGCCAGGAACTCCTCGCCAACGGCCGCTACGAGGAGGAACGCGACGGTCGCAAGCGTGCCTACACCGGCCGCTACACCGTCACCGGCACCCACCTCGACTACCACGACGACCTCGGCTTCACCGCCACCGGCGACGTGCGAGACGGCGTGCTCTACCACGAGCACCTCGTGCTGTACCGGCAAGAGCGGCCGTCGTGACCGAGATCGACGGGTCAGCCCCGTCACCGGCGCCCGCAACCCGACAAGACCCGACCGAACAGACCACATCAACGACAGATCTGAGGGAGTTCCCATGACAGGACAACGACTCGCGGGCAAGGTCGCGCTGATCACCGGCGCGACCGGCGGCATCGGCGCGGCCACCGCCGAACTCTTCGCCCGCGAGGGCGCCCGGTTGGTGATCACCGATGTCGCCGAAGGACCGTTGCGGGAGCTGGCCGGCAGGATCGAGGCGGGCGGCGCGGAGGTCGCCGCCGCCCGTCTCGACGTCTCCTCAGCACGGGAGTGGGAGGAGGTGATCGATCTCGTACGCGAGCGCTTCGGGACGCTGAACGTGCTGGTGAACCTGGCCGGCATCGTGGACTGGCCCGGCATCGAGGACACGGCGGAGGACGCCTGGGACCGCGTCATCGCCGTGAACCAGAAGGGCACCTGGCTCGGCATGAGGGCGGCGATGCCGCTGCTGCGCGCGAGCGGCAACGCCTCGGTGATCAACACCTCGTCGGTGCTCGGGCTCGTCGGCAGCGGCTCGGCCGCCGCCTACCAAGCCTCCAAAGGCGCGGTACGGCTGCTGAGCAAGACGGCGGCGGTCGAGTACGCGCGCCAGGGCGTGCGGGTCAACTCCGTCCATCCCGGGGTGATCGCGACACCGATGATCCAGGAGCTCCTGGACGAGCAGGGCGATCAGCAGCCGGACATCCAGCGCACCCCGATGCGCCGGGCCGGGCGGGCCGACGAGGTCGCACCCGCCTACCTCTTCCTCGCCAGCGACGACTCCTTGTTCGTCACCGGCGCGGAATTCGTGATCGACGGCGGGCTCACCGCGTACTGAACAGCCGGACACCGAACGGACAGGGCCGCCACAGGCGTCGTCGCGCCGCGAACCAGCCGCTCACGCCTGCGGCGCCCCGGCCGTGGAACAGGAAGGGAACAGATTGATGACATCCGCCAATGTGACCACCCAGGCCACCCAGAGCACCGAGTTCGCCGGAAAGGTCGCCCTCGTCACCGGGGCCGCGCGCGGCGTGGGCAGGCAGACCGTCCGGCTGCTGCACCGCCGTGGCGCCCGGATCGTCGCCCTCGACCAGCGCCAGGAGGTGGCAGAGCTGCCCGCGGAGTTTCCCGGCGTCCACTCTCTGATCGGGGATGTCGCGGACGAGGCGGTGGCCGAGCGGGCCGTACGGGAGGCCGTCGAGCTGTTCGGCGCGCTGGACATCCTGGTCAACAACGCGGGCCGCACCTTGAACAAGCCGATCACGAACACGACGGCGCAGGACTGGGACGCGCTGATGGCGGTCAACGCGCGTGGCTCGTTCTTCTTTGCCCGCGAGGCCTTCCGCGTGATGCGGGAGCGCGGCGGCGGCGCCATCGTCAGCACGGGCTCCTACGTCTGCACCGTCGGCATGCCTGATGGCGTCGCCTACGCGGCGTCCAAGGGCGCCCTGGCCCAGCTCACCAAGGTCCTCGCCGTCGAGGGCGGCCCGCTGGGCATCCGGGCCAACCTCGTGGCCGCGGGCGTCATCGAGACCGACTTCCTCGACACCTTCCGCACCGACAGCCGCGAATACCTCGCCTCCTTCGCCAGCGCCCAGCCGCTCGGCCGGGTCGCCCAGCCCGAGGAGATCGCCGAGGTGCTCTGCTTCCTCGCCTCACCGCGCGCCAGCTTCGTCACCGGTGCCGTGGTCGCCGCCGATGGCGGCTTCACCTCGATGTGAGAATCAGTCAGCGCCGGCGGCCACAGTTCGTGGACGATGAAGACATCCGCAAGAACCTGATCATCCCCACCGGAAAACGCAAAGGCGAGAACCCGTTCCTGGCCAGCATCTACCGGGCCCTCGCCGAGCACGACAAGACCCAGACTTACCCCGAAGCCGTCGAGCAGGCGCACGCCGACTTCGCCCTCCTGCAAGGCCAAGACATTCCCCGTCGCCGCCCGACCCGCATCCGACGCCCGGGCGAGGTGCTGACAGCGCAAGAGCTCGAACTCCGCCGCCGACTGGAGAGTCAGCCTCACCCGGACGCGGAGCTCGATAGCGCACTCGATCAGCCCCACGCCGCACAATCGACGTCACGGCGCCCTCAGCATGGATAAGGGCCGCTCCCGCAGGCGGGGTTGAAACGCCAGGTCAGGAGGATGACCTTCCTCGCACGGCCCGTTTCAATGTGGTTTTGAGCTTATGTGGGCACCCTAATAGGCCTTCGAGACTGAGTGCAGGAATTAGCGGTAGCGACCTGTGACTTCTTCGCTTGTTAGCGATCCGTGATTTGTTGATCAGTGGGTGCGACGCCGGGGCGCGAGGACCTCGGTGACCTTGGCGATGGCCTCGGCGCCGGGTTTGACGTAGCGCATGGCGGTGCGGGGGTTCTTGTGGCGGGTCTTGCCCATGATGCGCTGCAGTGGGACTTCGGCCTCGCCGAGGTGAGTCGCGGCGGAGTGGCGCAGCTGGTGCAGGTCGAGGCCGGCGTACTTGTCCAGCAGGACGCGGGCGCGGTCGTAGCCGAGGCGGGCGCGGCCGGTGTGCGGGCAGATGTCGCCGGCGGCGGGCCTGCGGGCCGGGACGGGGCGGCGTTCGGACAGGAACAGCGGGCCGTGGGTGCGGGTGCTGCCGTCCGGCAGGCGGAGCAGGCGGGGCAGCAGGTGGGCGGTGCCGCTGTCCCCGTACACCCACTCAATGGCGCCGCCCTTGGATCGGACGGGCGCCCGCCGATGCTCCAGGTCCAAGTCCTCGATGTTGAGCGCCAGGATCTCCGCGGCCCGGGCCGTGGTCTCATACAGCATCCGCCACAGGGTCTTCTCCCGCAGGGGGATGTCGCGGCGGGACAGCAGCCGGTGGATGGTGGTCTTGGCGACGGCGCGGGTCTCGTCGGCGGTCTCCTTGCGGCGTTCAGCCTCAGCCGGGACCAAGGGGGCGGCCCAGTGTTTTCTTGGTCTGGCACCAGGTGAGCCAGGAGGTGACGGCGGCGCGGTTGCGGTTCCAGGTGGCCGGCGCGCAGCGGCCCCACAGTTCGGTGAGCGCGGCGCCGATCTCGGTGTCGGCTACGTCGGCGAACGGCCGGTCGCGGCCGAGCAGGGCGATGACGCGGTCGATGGCCGAGGCGTAGGCGCGGTGGGTGTTGGGGTTGGCCGTGCGCGCCGTGGCGAGGAAGGCGTCGGCGGCCGCGGCGAGGGTGACGTGCTCGCCGCGCAGGGCGGTGATCTTCGGCACGGGGCTCATGCCGGCTCGCCGCAAGGAGTGCGGCGAGCCGGCTGTGTGTGGTGGTGGGGTTACTTCTTTGGCATGAGTACGGTGTCGATGATGTAGACGGTGGCGTTGCGGGTGGGCACGTTGCCGCACACCACAGCGGCGTCGCCGACGGTGTAGTCGCTGCCGGAGCCGGTGGTGGTGATCTTGCCGCCCTGCAATGTAGTGAAGGAGCCGCTTTCCAGGTCGGCGGGGGTCTTGCGGCCGGAGACGACGTGGTAGGTGAGGATGTCGGTCAGCGTCTTCTTGTCGGCCAGCACCTTGTCCAGCGTCGTCTTGTCGATCTTGGCGAAGGCGTCGTTGGTCGGGGCGAAGACGGTGATGCCGTCGGCGGAGTTGAGGGTGTCGACCAGGCCCGCCTTCTTCACCGCGGTGACCAGGGTGGACAGGACCGGGTTGTTGGAGGCCGCGGTGGCGACCGGGTCGTCGGCCATGCCGGTGAAGCTGCCCTCGCCGGAGGCGGGAACCGCGGAGCAGGCCGCGCCGAACGGCGCGCCGGCGGCGGGCTCGGCGCCCGAGTCGGTGGCCATCGGGGCGCTGCTGGTGGATGGAGCCGCTGCCGTGTCGGCGTTGGTGTCCGCGCTGTCAGCGCCGCAGGCGGTCAGGGACACGGCCAGGGCCAGCAGGGGCAGAGCGGCGGCCAGGCGCTTGTTCGTGATCATGTGTGGGTTCCTTACCGGGGTGAGGTGGGGCAGGTGAAAGGGGTACGCGGCCAGGGCTGCGGATGACCGCGATCATGTTCTGCGCCGGGGCGGGCGGGCCCGCGCGGCCGTCATCGCGATCGGGCCCGCCGCATCGGTGGGCCCGACCGATGCGGCTACATGGTGGGCATGAGCACGGTGTCGATGATGTAGACGGTGGCGTTGCGGGTGGGCACGTCGCCGCACACCACGCGGGCGTTGTTGATCGTGTAGGTGGTGCCGGAGCCGCGGGTGGCGACCTTGCCGCCCTGCAGCGTGGTGAAGGAGCCGCGTCGCAGGTCGGCCGGGGCCTTGCGGCCCTTGACGACGTGGTAGGTGAGAATGGCCGTCAGCGTCTTCTTGTCGGCCAGCACCCTTTCCAGGGTCTTCTTGGGGATCTTGGCGAACGCCTGGTTGGTGGGCGCGAAGACGGTGATGCCATCGGCCCCGTTCAGCGTGTCGACCAGGCCGGCCTTCTTCACCGCCGCGACCAGGGTGGACAGGGCAGGGTTGTGGGAGGCGGCGGTGGCGACCGGGTCGGCGGCCATGCCGGCGAAGCTGCCCATGCCCGTGCGGGGCACGGCCGAGCAGGCGGGCCCGAAGGGACGCCGCGCTGCCATCGGCTGGGCGGCGGCGGACCAGGTCAGCGCGCCCGCAGCGGTGTCGGCGTGCCGGGTGGAGGCGAGCGCTGCTGCGCCGGTGCCGGTCATCGAGACGGCCATTGAGATGGTCATGGCCAGGATCGGCAGTCCGGCGGCGACGTGACGAGTGTTCATGATGCTCCTGTGTCTGGTGGATGGAGTGTGGAGGGGAGTTCAGGTGACGGTCACCAGGACCGTGTGCCAGCCGGTGGCGCCGTCCGGGATCGGCGGCACGCGTTCGGCAGGCTGGGTGTGGCCGGTGGCGTCGGTGGCGCGGACCTCGATGCGGTGCTGTCCGCGGGCGGCTTGCCAGGTCGTTTGCCATTGCCGCCAGGTGTCGGGCCCGGCGGAGGGGGCCAGGTGGGCTGGGCTCCAGAGGCCGCCGTCGACGCGGACCTCGACGGCGGCGATGCCTCGGTGCTGGGCCCACGCGGTCCCGGCGACGGTGACGGCCCCGGCGGGAACCTCGGCGAACGGTTTGGGCACCTCGATGCGGGAGGCGGTCTTGATCGGCGCTCGTTCGGCCCAGCCTCGCCGGGTCCAGTAGGCGCGTTCGTCGGCGAAGCGGGTGAGTTTGAGGTCGGTGACCCATTTGGTGGCCGAGACGTAGCCGTACAGGCCGGGCACGATCATCCTTGCCGGGAAGCCGTGCGCGGGTGGCAGCGGAGCGCCGTTCATCGCGATGGCCAGCAGCGCGTCTCGGCCGTCCAGCACCGATTCCAGCGCGGTGGAGGCGGTCCAGCCGTCGGCGGAGCGTGACAGGATTTGATCGGCCCCGGCCTGGATGCCGGCTTCGCGCAGCAGCGCCGCCAGGTCGACGCCGAGCCAGCGGGCGTTGCCCGCGTACGGGCCGCCGACCTCGTTGGACACGCAGGTCAGGGTGATGTCGCGCTCGGTCAGCGGCCGGGCCAGCAGGTCGGCGAAGGACAGTTCGACCGGGCGGTCGACCAGGCCGTGGATGCGCAGCGTCCATTCCTGGTGCGGCACGCGCGGGATGATCAGCGCGGTGTCGACCCGGTAGAAGGCGTCGTTGGGGGTGGTGAACGGACCCAGCCCCAGAACTCTCAATCCCACGCCCGGCGGGAGCGGCCGGGCCGGGTCGGCAGGAGGCGGCAGCACCAAGGCGCGGCCATCAGCGGACGCCTGCCGTGCCGAAGTGATTGCCCGGCCGGCGCCGCCGGTCAGGACGGCCGCCCCGAGCACGAGGGCGCCGCGAGTGAGCAGGGCCCGCCGATCGGCTGCTGGCACCGGCAGTTGGAGGGGATGGACGTAGCACACCACGCCGCCGAGCGTGATGCGGCTCTCACGCGCGGGGCGGGGCCGGCGGCGGGTGTAGAGCAGGGCGAAGCTGCTGCCCGCCGCCCCCACCGCAGCGGGCAGCGCGTCGATCGGTCCTGCCCCCGGCCGGGACAGCGCCGCGGCCCCAGCGATCGCCGCGAGCCCTGCCAGGGCCGCGATGGCCAGGCGCGGTCGCCGGGGCGCGGCCGTTCCGACGGCCGCCGACGCGGCCGCGATCACGGCCGCCAGCGTCAGGAGCAGGACCGGCTTGTCGGCGGAGCCGAAGGCGCGGATGGCGAAGTCCTTCAGCCACGCCGGGCTCAGATCGATGACCGCCGACCCCACCGCGAGCAGCGGACCGGCCTGCGGCCGACCCACCAGCGCGGCGGTCAGCTCCGCCACCCCCAGCGCCAGCGCTGCGGCCAGCACACCGAAGACCCCGGGCACGCCGGCCCCCGGCATCCGACCCGCCGACACGGCGGCTGGTGGCGGGGCCGGTGTGGCAGCCGCCACGTCGTCGGCTTGTTTCTCAGCAGTCACAGCAGGGCTTCGGAATCACGGCGGAAACGGATGGGTGCCGGTTTCCCGACGGCGGGAGGAGTCAGCGGGAGGAGTCAGGCAGTGGGCACGTCCACCACCAGCAACGGCGTAGTGGTCGGCTGCCGCGAACCGCCGGCCGGCTCCACCGTCACCCCCACCTGACCCACATCGGCCCTGATGGCACTCAACACCGGCACGGTGCCACCAGAGCCGCTGGAGGCAAGCAGCCCGGACGAGGTGATCCGCCCCGGCGCGATCTGCCACAGCTGGTAGACCCGGCCTGCCGGCGGATCACCCAGCCCGGCCGCCCAGAACACCAGCGCGCCCTGCGAGCGCGACAACACCAGCGTGCCGCGACCACGCCCGCCCCCGGCGGACGGCACCGTGGCCGGGGCGGTGACGGCCCGGGCGTCATCGGCGCCCAGCACCGCGGCCATCCGCTGCTCGGCACGCCGGGCCTGCTCCAGTTCCTGACGTGCCTGCACCGTTGTCACACCCAGCCCAGCCACCACAGCCAGCGCCGCCGCCACGCTCACCGCCGCCAGCCAGGGCCGCCATGCCACCCGCCACACCCGCCTCGCACGTGATGCCGATGCGACCGCCGGCGGCAGCTGACGCACCTGATCGATCTCAGCCAGCACCCGCGCCCGCAGACCAGGCGGCGGCTCGGCCGCCACCGCCACGCCCAGGCGCGCGGCAGTCTCGCCGAGCGTCGCCGTCTCCCGCGCGCACTCGGCGCACACAGCCAGATGCCGTTCAAAACGACGCAGCTCACCCTCGTCGTCGATGGCATCCAGCGCGTACGCACCCGCCAGGGTGTGCGGGTCGAACCCGCCCTCTGCCGCCTTCATCGCTCCACCCCGAGGCAGTCGCGCAGCCGGATCAGCCCATCGCGCATCCGTGTCTTGACCGTCCCCAATGGCGCCTTGACCAGCTCGGCGACCTCCCGATACGAGTAGCCGCCGTAGTAGGCGAAGGTGACCGACTCGCGCTGCAACTCGGTGAGGTTGTCCAGGCAGCGGCGCAGCCGCTCGCCCTCCAACCGGCCCACCACCAGCTCCGACACCTCATCAAAGGCTCGGTGCGGCTCCAGCCTCGCAGCTCGCTCCTCCCGGTCGGTGCCCGCCTGCGCCGACCGCACCCGGTCGATCGCACGCCGATGCGCGATGGTCAGCACCCACGCAAGCACCGACCCTTTGGCCGGCTCGAAGCGGGCGGCGCTGCGCCACACCTCCACCAGCACCTCCTGCGACACCTCCTCACTGTGCGCCCGATCCCGCAGCACCCGCAGCACCAGCCCGTACACCCGCGGCGCCAGCGCCTCATACAACCGCTCGAACGCCGCCCGGTCGCCTCTGCCGACTGCCTGCAGCAACTCCTCCAGCCCCGGCGGGCCACCACCCGGGCGGTCCTCGCCCACCGGGGACCACTCACCCGCTCCCATGAAGCCCCTCCTGCCCCGGCCGGCACAACACCAGCCGCAAGAGCTTCGGAGCCCACCACGTACCGGATGGGTGAAGGACTCCGCTCCTGCCCTGCGATCTGTCCCACGGGCGAAGGGCCCGACATTGCTGGGCAGGAGCTGGACGACGGTGATCATGGCCAGCGGGGACTGATATAAAGATCTGGTTTCTCGCGGGGGTCGATGAGGAAGCCGAATAGATCGCGGCCGCAGTCCAGCGCCTGCATGCCCCGCGCAACCTCGTCGGCCACCTGGCCACGATGGCCGGACGGCTGACGACCGGACCCGCACGTCGGCTGTCGAGTGTCCCGAACCAGAAGGTCTTGGCCGGTCGAGCGCTGGGACGGCGCCTACCCTCAGTCCTTCGAGCTCCAGCCAGGCCCACCAGAGGCCCGAGTGCCACATCAACTGGCTGACGCGGCTGCGCGCCGCACATCGAGAGCGTCACCGCACCACCGACGCATCCGTGACTGTCCTTCGCTCACTTGAGCTGTGTCGACGGGCAGGGGAGAGGCCAGCACGCGATCGGGATGCCTGCCGGGCACACCTGGACCTCTCGAACACGGGGCCCTGAATACTAGGGATCTGTGGTCCTGATCGAGCGGTTCTGGGCGTCCTGCTGTTCCGGCCCACGCCGACTGGTGAGGGAGGACCGAGCGACGCCTTCTGTCCCATGCGGGCTCCACCTGGAGCAGGAGCCTCGCCGTGCGCCACAATGGGCGACGATCTTGACTCCCCTCCCTGGACAGGACATGAAATCCCTCATCGCCGCGCTCGCCCTGGCCACCGCTACCCCGACGACCGCCCATGCCTCCGCCACGCCCGACCCGGTGGCCGTCGTGCGCGGCCTGCTGGCCCGCAATGCGGGCGTCACGCTGGAGTTCCTGGGCAACATGGGCACCGATCTGTTCTGGCAGAACGACGCCACCCGCGAGCAACTGTCCGGCGGCGTCGGCCTGAAGGGAACCGGCAAGCTCCAACTGGGCCCCGCCGGGGTGACGGCCTCCGAAATCACGCGCGTCGTCCAGCTGGACGGGCAGCGCTTGATGAAGCAGGAGGCCGCCAAGGGGGACGCCTACTTCGCAGGCCTGCTCGAGTCCGCCGGAACCACCCGCATGATCAGCACCAAGGGCTGGCTGTACCATCTGCCGCCGAAGGCCCGCATGTGGCTCCGTACCGGCCGCGCCGGCGGGGGCGCGGCGGCGTACGGCGACCAGATCATCAACGTGCTGGAGCCGGCCACCCTGGCCAAGCTGCTGTCCACCGCGGACCGGTCATCGGTGACGCCCTGGTACAAGAACCGTACGACCGGCCGCAAGCAGCGCATCTACTCCCGCAGCGGCACGATCACCCTCAAGGAGCTGTACCGGATTTCCCCCACCTTCCGCGACGCGGCGGGCACGTCGGCCGTCGGCACCGACGAGATCTGGTGGGAGTACCTGTACGACGACCGTGGCCTGCCGGACCGGCTCGGCTGGCACTTCGTGACGACCACGAAGGCCGACTCCGTCGGGCTGGGGCACAACCGCATCCGTTCGGTGCGCCTGGTCACGCGGTTCTGGGACTGGCAGGCCAAGGTCTCCATCACCGCCCCGAAGGCGACCCCGGGGCGGGCTCCGGCGGTGGACGAGATCACCGACATCCTGCGCGCGGGCGCTCGCCCTCGCTGACGCGGGCCGGGCTCACCTCCACCACCGTGGGATTGATCAGTTCGCCGGGCTCGGTGTCGCCGGGCCGGCCGAGCCCGCGTTCACCTGCCAGGTGGGTGAAGAAGCCGAGCGCCGTCTGCGAGCGGCCGGCGTCGCGCACGCACAGGAACAGCACGATCGGCACGCCGGCGTCGTCCTTGCCCTCGACGCGGGCCGGCGCGGCTCTCCGTTGCCGGTTCCCATGAGCCGGGACCGCCGCTGGCCCCGACTCCGCTAAGCTCGCTCGGGTCGCGGTCAAGGCGGGGGGCGACGGCAATGACTGGGGTGTCTGATGGCGCGGTCACGCTGACCGGAGGTCGCATGGCATCAGAAGTCCTCCGAAAGAACGACACGGTTCTGCGGCCTGCATCGAATTCCTCTGCATTCATGGCCGCGCTTCTCAAAACCTTCGAGCAGCAGAATTTCACTGGCGCCCCGAAGTATTTGGGCCAGATGGACGACAAGGATATGTTCACCTTCATCCCGGGTGACGTGCCTGCGAAATTCCGGGCCCTGGTCCGATGACCAGGTAGGCCCGGCGGCCCGCCTGTTGCGTCAGATGCATGACGCAACGCGCGGAAGCGAATTGGCCGGTCGCTTCGATGTGGTGTGCCACCATGACCCCGGCCCCAACAACGCGGTCTTCCAGAACGACACGCCGGTCGCGTTCATCGACTTCGAGCAGGCGGCCCCGGGCGGCCGCCTTGAAGATGTCGCGTACATGGCGTGGACCTGGTCGATCTCGTCGAAACAGACGATGGCGCTGGTGGATCAGGCGGCGCAGGTGCGCCTCATCGCCGACACCTACGGCCTGCACGAGGCGGAGCGCCACGCGCTGACCGACTGCGTTCTGGAACGGCAATCGCGCAATGTTCGTTTCTGGGCAGAGCTCGCGGCACATCCGCAAACAGCCCCAGCTGGACCGGAGGTCCTGGCTGACCGGATCGCGTGGAGCAGGAGAGAGCAGCACTTCGTCTACGCGCACCGTCAGGTGTTCGACCGGGCGCTGGCCTGACCGCTGGCAGGCCGGCTCAGCCGCTAACGTGCGCGTCGACGCACCAGACGTCGACGAAATCCGAAGATCCCGAAACGGCTTCTCAGTGCATGGGAGATCACCGCTGAGAATGGCCAGGACCTCAGCGAATAACGACGTCGCCGGACGACCGAAGGCCGGCGCCGGAACTCAGCGGATAATAAGGACGGTGGCGGCCGTGGCAATCCCCGAGGGCCGGACCGGGCGACCGGAGGTCGATCAGTTGCTCGATCGAGCCGACACCGAGCATCGGGCTGTGGCCGAGCTGGTGACGATCAACCACGCCGAGGGCCTCGTCTCCCGCGCCCGGCAAGCCGACCTCGCCGCCGAGCACCAGGCGCTGCATGTGCAGTACGAACGGGCGGAAGCCGAGCTTGCCGTCGCGACGGCAAGCGGCGATCCGGCCCGGATCGCCAGTGCCCGCCGTGTCCGCGACGAGGCGAGCGCCGCTTGCGACCGCGTTGGCCGCACGCTGCGCGAGGAACTGGCGGGGCTGGCGGAGGCGGGCTTCGCGCGCACCGGCGAGTTGCTGGCGAAGATGCGCATCGCTTGGCGGGCCGAGGACACCGCGCGCGAGGCGCTGCGACACAGCACCCGGGGTGCCGGCCCGCTCGACGGCGACGCTTACGGGCGGGCGTGACCGCGTCATGCGCCTCAGGCCGAGCGCCACGCCAGCGACAGCCGGGCCGCGTCGTCGACCCCTAGTCCGTCGGCGGGCTTGACGACGACGTGATCGAGGAGCAGGGCCAACAGTTCCTTCTGCGTATCCGGGTCCGCGCTCGCCCACCAGCTCTCCATACTCGTCTTGTCCGGTGGGATCAGCTCGGCGCCGCGGCGGTGCGCGAGGGCCAGCAGCAGATCGGGGGCCGCGGCGGTCCGCAGTTGCTGCAGCACCTGCGGCGCCACGGCCGGCACCAGCACGCGCACCAGGCCACAGCCGTCAGCTGGACATGCGAAGGTGACGACTCCGGCGGTCATGTCGGGGATCAGGCCGCAGCCGCGCCCGCCGCACATCACCAGCCCGGCCAGGACCAGGTCGGCGCGCCAGCCGTACTCCACTGCCGTCTCCTCGCGGCCGGGAAGCGCGGCGATCATCTCCGTGGCCTGCCCGGCGGTCAGGTCGCCGGCGACGTAGGCGGCATGTACGAGGGCCACCTTGTTCCCATCGTCGGTGTCCCGGGTGTGGGTCTGCCCGGTGTCTGCTGGCGGGAGTGGCGGCGCTGGGGCGTCGGGATGGGGCGGTACGACGGTGAGGCGGCGCGGGGGAGACGCGTCCGCTGCTGGCTGGTCGGCCATGGTGACTCCCGGGGGACGTAACTGCGACCCAGCGTAGGCAGAGGCGCCTGGGCGCGTCATCCATTCGCTGCCGGCCGGGATCCTCCGGCAGCGTTCGATGTTCTCCGACATGGTTCAACGACCTTCGGTCCCCGAAGCATTCGGGCAAGCGCTCGGCGGCTGTCGAGCCGCATGACGGCTGCTTCTACCCGGATGTCAGGGTTCTCGGGGCGGCGGCCGGGGCCACCTGGATGAGTTCGATGCAGTTCTGCACGTCAGTCCCGAACACCGCCGCGCGCCGCTACCGCACCTGACAGCGAGCCTGGGCCTGCGGCTCAGTCTTCGGGAAGAAGCGCGTCGCCAAGGATGACCTCGGGTTGAGATCCGGTCCCTCCGGACTCCATGAACGCGCACGCGATGGTGATGGCGCTTTCGCCGGTGGGGTCGTCCGGCTCCAGCGGGTCGAGGTTCTCGTCATAGGCGAAGGCCGCGTTGCCAGGCTGATCGGCCAGCTCCGCGCCCTGCAGGTTCAGCACCAGGCGGCGGACTTGCCCCGCAAGGGCCGGCTCGTTCCAGCCAGGGCGGGGATTGGCCTCAACCGACGTGTCGATGCTGACCTGGACTGACACCGGCACCTGGGAGTGCACCCATCGTCGGGCCATGCCGTCCTCATCGCCGTCGTCAATGCGCGTCATCTCGAGCTCACTCATGCTGATCATCATCATCCCAGGTCAGCCACCGTCCCTGAGGACGACACACCACCGGCATGGCGCGAGATCGCAAAGGGCGCTGCAGGGCGCTGTGGCGTAGCTGGTGCAGGGTCCAGCCTTCGCCGTCCGGGTCGAGCCGAGCTGAGGCGGTCTTGAACAGGTACTCGGCGCGCGGGTAGGACAGCCGGCCCCGCCCGGTCTCGGGGCAGAGGTCGGCGGCCGCGGGAGTACGGGGCCCGGCGGCGATCGCGGTGGAGACGTCGAACACGACGCGCACGCCGGGCCCGCGCCGGTTGGTCAGCTCGGCGGCGTCGCCGAGCTGCAGCGCGGGATGGCCACGCAAGGCAGCCAGGACCAGAGCGGCGACCTCGCGCACCCGGTCGGCGTCGTCGCCCATGAGACGGAGCTGCACCATCAGACGCTCACCTCCGCCGCGCTGGTCGGGGCGTGGTCGAGCTCGCCGCCCTCGACGCTCACGTACGTCACGTGGCGGTCGCCTTCTTCGCGCGCTGGCACCGTGGCGGCCGCGCGCCGCAACCGGCCCGCGCGGGTCAGCGCCTCCAGCACCCCTGCCGTTCCTGCGGCGGACCCAGTGATGGTCAGCCGCACCTCGTCCCGCGCGCCCGGCTCTACCTGATGGCCCTGCGCTCCCGAACATGGCCCCAGCCCCAAAGTAGGTTCTGATCGGCCCTCCGCTCACGAAGGCCCAGCAGGTTAGCGTGGGTGATCTTGAATATGACGCAAGCGTGCGATAATCCGCCGATGCCTTCACCCGTGGATGCCGTCGTCGCCGCCGAGATCGAGGATCTGCTCGCCGTCCCCGTCGCCCGCTTGGAGGAGCTGGACGGGCACCCCTGGGTGCTCCGCGCCCACCTCGCCGACGGCTCCCCTATCATCGTCAAGCGCCTGCGTCCCGGCGGCTACGGCCTGCGTTCCGCCGCGGAGTTGATGCGCTGCGAGCGCGCCGCGCTGAAGCTGCTCGATAAGGACTTGGGCCTCGCCCACCTGGGGCCGCGGCTGCTCGCGGCGGAGCCCGACACCCAGATGCTGGTGATCGAGGACCTCGGCCCACGCACCGAGCTTGCCCGTCTGCTGCGCCACAACGGCCTCACCCCGGAGCTAGACGACCGGCTCACCGATTTCGCCGCCGCCGAGGGCGAGATCGCCGCCGCCTCCGCCAGCCGCGCCGCGGACTTCGCCACGCGCCGCGCCGAGCTGGGCACCCCGACGCAGGAACTCGGCGACGGAGAGCACGCCTGGACCGGGCTGTGGCGCACCGCGCCCGAGCGGGCCGCGGAGTTCGGTGTCCCGATGCCGGACGCCGCGGAGCGCGACCTGCGGGCCGCTGGGGCCGAACTCGCCGAGCCCGGGCCGTTCCTGGCCTTCACCAACGGTGACCCCGAGGCGAATAACTATCTCACCATGCCAGACGGCGACGGTCGGTTGATCGACTTTGAGGGGGCGGGCTTCCGCCATGCGCTCACTGCCGCGGCCGGGTTCGCCGTCCCCGGCTCACTGTGGATGGCGGTCTGCGGGGAGCGCCAGATCGCTGCGTTCCGCACTGCCCTGGCGCGCGGCATCCCCGAAGCCGAGGACGACCGGCGGTTCGGGTTCGGCCTCGCCTCGGCGGCTGCGGTCTGGACGGCGATCCGCTCCAACGACCTGCGCAAGCGGGAAGCGCGCGAGCCCGGCGACGACTCGCGGATCCAGCTGGTGGCGGGCCTGGAAGCCGGGGCGCGCACTGCGGATGCCTGCGGGGTCTTCCCCCACTTCGCCGCCTGGTGCCGGTCGACGGCCGAGGTGCTGCGCCGCTGCTGGCCCGACACCGACGTGGACACTGCGGCCATTGCGCCCTACACCTGGAGGTCGCGGCCCTAGCCAAACGCACACGGGCCGAAGCCTGCGGTGTCCTCAAATGTTCTAATGCCGACATCCTCGTGGCCCTGTTCACGAGAATCGGGTCTGTCATCGCCGAGGCCAGGCGGGCGATCGGTGGCCGAGGTCCGGAATCCATCCAGTCCGAAGGTCAGGAGCCGCTCTCCCTGGGGTGGGGAGCTCTGCTCGCCCGCCCATGCCGCCGCGTTGAC
>NZ_JBFAMZ010000040.1:0-49736 GCF_040674635.1 Nonomuraea sp. NPDC049758 | reverse complement strand
CCCGTGGCCCGGGTGCCCCCCCACCCATCAACCCGCCGCCCGGCCGGATGAGGGCCGGCCGCGCGACGTCCTCAGCCGGTCAGCTCGCCCACGCGGCGCATGACCTCGCGGCAGAAGGCGCCCACGCCGTCCGGGTCGTCGATGAACTGCGACGGCTTGATGCAGAACGTGGTGTACCCCTCGGCCATCCGGGCCGGGATGTGCTCCAGGGCAGGACCGAGCGGCGCGCAGGAGACGGCGTCGGGGAAGACGGCCCGCGTGCCGCCGGCCAGCTCCAGCTCGCCGATGTCCCGGCCGGCCGCCTTCATGCCGTCGGCCAGCGCCTTCATGTCCTCGGCGGGCGGGTAGCCGAGCGGGTTGAACCCGCTGCCCCAGCGGGTCATCCGGCGCAGCAGCCGGCCGCTCATCCGCGCGCCGCCGAACCACAGCGCGGGCCCGCTCTCCCGGTACGCCTTCGGCTCGAAGTACACCTCGTCGAACCGGTAGTGCCGGCCGTGGTAGGTGACCGGCGAGTCCCGCCAGAGCAGCTCCCAGATCTCCAGGTGCTCGTCGAGGAGCTCGCCGCGCCGCTCGAAGGGCACGCCGAGCGCGGCGTACTCGTCGCGGCTCCAGCTCACGGTGGGCAGCACGACGAGCCGGCCCTGCGACAGCAGGTCGAGCGTGCCGAGCTCGCGGGCCAGTGCCAGCGGGTGGCGCAGCGGAGCGAGCACCGCGGCGGCGGCCAGGCGCAGCCGGGTGGTGACCGAGGCGACGGCCGCCAGCAGGCCCAGCGAGTACGGCCACGGCGTGAACGGGTCCTGGTTGCCGGGCAGCGCGTACTCGCGGGGGTTGGCCATGCGGCCCCGGGCGCCGGCGTCGGGGCCGAGCACCAGGTGTTCGCTGATCATGACCGAGTCGAACCCGGCGTCCTCGGCCTCACGCGCCCACTGGACCAGCACCGGCAGGTCGCGGGCCGAGGTCATCGTCCAGTTCTCGGACAGCACGAGTTGCATGCGCGGTTGCTTCATCTTGCATTCATACCCGAACGATCTTCAGCAAGCTAGCTCTTGAACGCAATCGTTTGGCACCTTACGATCCCTCCAAAATCCGCAGAGAGGTCGCCCATGATCCCCATGAGGGCACTCGCCGTCCCGCTCGCCGCCCTGCTTCTGGCCGCCGGGTGCGGCCTGTCCGACGACCCGCCGGCCGCCTCGTCCGGGGCCGCCGGCGACGTCATCAAGGTGGGCGGCGTCAGCTCGCTGAGCGGCGCGGTCACCTTCCCCGACTCCTCGGCCGCCGCCAAGGCCGTCTTCGACCGGGTCAACGAGCAGGGCGGCGTCAACGGCCACAAGATCGAGTACGTCAGCGCCGACGACAAGGGCGACCCGGCCGCCGCCGCCCAGGCCGCCCGGGACGTCGTCACCAACCAGGGCGTGGTGGCGCTGGTCGGCTCGGCCAGCCTGCTCGACTGCGCCGTGAACGCCCCCTTCTACCAGCAGTCGCGGATCGTCTCGGTGCAGGGCACCGGCGTCGACCCGACGTGCTTCGAGTCCCCGGCGATCTCCCCGGTGAACACCGGCCCGTACCTCAACATGGCGATCAACCTCTACTACGCCTCCGAGGTGCTCAAACGGGACAAGGTCTGCATGTTCCTGGCCATCCTCGGCAACACCAACGACGCCTACGGCGGGGCCGTGAAGAGCTGGACCGCGCTCACCGGCAAGAAGCTCACCCTGGACGACCGCACGGTCAAGCCGGACTCCGACCCGACGCCGTTCGTGCTGCGCGCCCGGCGGGAGGGCTGCCAGGCGGTCCTGTACAACGGCACCGAGCCGATGGCGATCTCCTGGATGAAGGTCGTCAAGCAGCAGGGCCTCAGCGGGATCGACTGGCTGATGACCACCGCCCCCTACACCGAGGCCGTCGCCAAGGCCCTGGGCGCCGACGGAGACGGCATGTACGCCAACGCCGAGTTCGAGCCGTTCACCGAGACCGACTCGCCCGCGCTGAAGGACTGGCGCACGCTCATGACCTCGAAGAACGTGCCGCTGACCTCCTTCGGGCAGGGCGGCTACCTGGCGGCCACCTACTTCGTGGACACGCTGAGGACGATCAAGGGGCCGATCACCCGGGAGTCGGTGACGGCGGCCTTCCAGGCGCTCAAGCCCGTCCAGACCCCGATGACCGGCACCCCGTACGAGTTCGGGCAGGCCGCCAGGCACTTCTCCAACCGGGCCGGCAAGATCGTGCAGCTCAGGGGCGGCGCGTGGCACGTGGTCACCCGCGAGTGGGTGCGCTACCCGGGGACGCTCGGCTGATGTTCCAGGGCCTGGTCTCGGGGCTGGCCGCGGGCGGCACGTTCGCCGCCCTCGGCCTCCTGCTCACCGCCATGTACCGGCTGACCGCGACGGTGAACCTGGCCGTCGCGGCGACCGGCGTGGCCGGGGTGTACGTGATGGCCGCGCTCGCCGGGACGGGGTGGCCGTACTGGGCGGCGGCCCTGGCCGGGGTCGCGGCGGGGGCGCTGGTGTCGGCCGGGTGCGGGTTCGTGATGACGCGGTGGTTCGCCGAGAGCGGGCCGCAGACCCGTACCGCGGTGTCGATCGCGCAGCTCATCGGGATCATCGCACTGGCCTACATCGCCTTCGGCGACGAGCCGCGGGTGCTGCCGAACCCGGCCGCGGGCCGCGTCGCCACGCTGGCCGGGGTGGTGGTGACGCAGGGCGCGGTCGTGCTGCTCGCCCTGGCCGTGGTGATCGGCGCGGGCACCTGGCTGCTGCTCACCCGGACGCCGCTGGGCCTGCGCCTGCGCGCCATGGCCGAGCGGCCGGTGACCACGGAGCTGCTGGGCATCGGCACCCGGGCGCTCACCGTGACCGTGTGGGCCCTGGCCGGCGCGCTGTCGTCGCTGGTGCTGCTGGTGGTGGCGCCCGTGCGGTCGAGCGACATCCTGTCGCTGAGCATGCTCATCGTGCCCGCCTGCGCGGCGGCGCTGCTCGGCGGGCTGCGGCGGCTGGCCGGGGCGCTGGCCGGCGGCCTGGCGCTCGGGCTGCTCGAAGGGGTGCTCGCGGGGTCGGCGGTGGTGCAGCAGTACCGGGACGTGGTGCCGTTCGCGGCCATCCTGCTGATCCTGGTGTGGAGCCGGCGGCGGGAGGTGTGGGATGCGTCCCGCTGACCGGCCGGTGCCGCGGTGGGCGGTCGCGGGCGTCCTGATGGCGGCGGGAGCCTACGGGCTGGCCGCCGGGCTGCCGGCGTACTGGGTGTTCCTGGCGATGTCGGCGGTCATCTCCGGGGTGCTGCTGCAGAGCCTCGGCGTGGTGGCCGGGCAGGCCGGGATGGTGTCGCTGTGCCAGATGGCCTTCGCCGCCATCGGCGCCTGGACCACCGCCCAGCTCAACGTCTGGGGCGTCCCCGGCGGCCTGTACGTCTGGCTGCCCCTGGCGGGCCTGGCCGCCGTGCCGTTCGGGCTGCTCATCGGCCTGCCGGCGCTGCGGCTGCGCGGCGTGCACCTGGCGATCGTCACGCTGGGCTTCGCCGCGACCGTGGACGTCGTGATGGCCGCCAACTCCTTCCCCGGCGTGAGCCAGGGCGTGGTGGTGGGCCGACCGGCGGGGCTGACCTCCGACCGCCAGTTCTTCCTGTTCTGCTGCGGCGTCTTCGCGCTGGTGGCGGTGGCGCTGGCGGTGGTGCGGCGGACCCGGCTCGGGGCGTCGTGGCGGGCGCTCAAGGAGTCCGAACGGGCCACGGCGGCGGCCGGCACCAGCGTGCCGGGGGCCAAGCTGAGCGCCTTCGCGGTGAGCGCCTTCATCGCGGGCGTGTCGGGGGCGCTGCTGGCCGGGCAGCTCGCCATGGTGGTCTCGCGCAACTTCGACCCGGGGCAGTCGCTGGTCGCCTACGCGGTGGCCGTGATGGCGGGGGCCCACCACGCGGAGGGCGCGCTCATCGGCGGGGCGCTGGGCATGCTGGTGAGCGAGTTGCTGCGGCGGTTCGGCGTGCCGCAGCAGTGGGCGAACGTCGTGTTCGCGGTGGGCGCGGTGCAGGCGATGACGCAGGGCTCGGGCATGAGCGACGGCCTGCGCGCCGCCCTGCGCTCCCGCCGTGCCCGCCGCTCACGCGGGTCCGGCGCCGCACCGGACGTGCCCGCCGCGGCGGCGGCGCCCGAACTCCCCGCGCCCGGCCCGGACGGACGGCCGCCGGCGTTGCGGATCGAGGGCGTCAGCGTGCGGTACGGCCAGGTCGTGGCCGTGGACGGCGTCGGCCTCACCGTGCTCGCCGGCGAGGTGCACGGGCTGGTCGGCCCGAACGGCGCGGGCAAGTCGTCCCTGGTGGACGCGATCAGCGGGTTCGTGCCCGCCGGCGGCGGCCTGGTCGAGGTCGGCGGCGTGGCCGTCGCCGGGGCCCGGGGCGGCACGGCGGTCCACCGGCGCGCCAGGGCCGGGTTGCGCCGCACGTTCCAGCAGGACCGGGTGCCGGTGGGCCTGTCGGTGCGCGAGTACCTGCGCTTCGCCGCGCGCCGCGCCCTCAGCGACGCCGAGCTGGCGGAGGGCCTGGCCGGGCTGGTGGCGGCGGCGCCCGGCGACCCGATCGCCGCGCTCGACGTGGGCAGCAGGCGGCTGCTGGAGGTGGCCGGGACGCTGCTGGCCCGTCCCGCGGTCGCGGTGCTGGACGAGCCCGCCGCCGGTCTCGGGCACGCCGAGAGCGAACGGCTGGGCGCCTGGCTGCGGCGGGTCCCCGCCCGGTACGGCGCCGCCGTCCTGCTCATCGAGCACGACCTGGACCTGGTCAGGGCGGCGTGCACGGGCGTGACCGTGCTGGACTTCGGCCGCGTCATCGCCCAGGGCCCGCCCGCCGAGGTATTCGCCGAGCCCGGCGTCCTGCGGGCCTACCTGGGTCAGGAGCCCGCCGCGTGAGCGGGCGGACGGGAGGCGTCCCCATGGATCTCGTGCTGCGCGACGTGACCGTGGCCAGGGGCGGCCAGCCGGTGGTCAGGGGCGTGACGCTGACCGCCGCGCGCGGGCAGGTCACCCTCCTGCTCGGCCCGAACGGCGCGGGCAAGACCACGCTGCTCGAAGCGGTCTCGGGCGTGCTGCCCGCCGCCGGGGGCGAGATCGTCCTCGGCGGGACCACGCTGACCGGCCGGCCGCGCACCCACCGGGCCCGGCACGGCCTGGCGCACGTGGAGCAGGGCCGGGCCGTGTTCGCCACGCTCACCACGCGTGAGAACCTGGCCCTGGCCGGCGACCCCCGGCGCGCGCTGGAGCTGTTCCCGGAGCTGGAGCGGCGGCTCGACGTGCGGGCCGGGCTGCTGTCCGGCGGCGAGCAGCAGATGCTGGTGCTGGCCAGGGCCATCGGGACCGGTCCCGCGGCGCTGCTGCTCGACGAGATGTCGCTCGGCCTGGCCCCGGGCGTCGTGCGCCGGCTGCTGCCGGTGATCCGGCGACTGGCCGACGAGGGCTGCGCGGTGCTGCTGGTCGAGCAGTTCGCGCACGCGGCCCTGGCTTTGGCCGGCAGCGCGTACGTGCTGGCCCACGGCGCGATCACCTACGGCGGCGACCCCGCGCCGCTGCGCGAGTCGGATGCCGCGCTCAGGCGCGCCTATTTGGGAGATGATTCATGACGAACGCGGATCTTTTGCTGGTCAACGGGCGGGTGCTGACCATGGACCCGGCGCGGCCGTACGCGACCGGCGTGGCGGTGCGCGACGGCGTGATCGCGCACGTCGGCGACGCCGTCGGCTGGAGTGCGGCCGAGGTGGTGGACCTGCGGGGCCGCGTCCTGCTGCCCGGGATCAACGACTCCCACCTGCACGCCTGCGGCTACGGCCTGACCCGCCCGCCGTTCTGCGTGGACGTGGCGGTGGGGTCGATCGCCGAGGTGCGGGAGCGGGTCGCCGCCGCGGTACGCGCCGCCGGGTCCGGCGAGTGGGTGCGCGGGATCGGCTGGAACCCCGGTCGGCTGGCCGAGGGCCGGTCTCCGTCGAGGACGGACCTGGACGACGTCGCCCCCCACCATCCCGTCCTCCTCCAGGACTTCTCCGGCCACACGACGTGGGCGAACTCCGCCGCGCTCCGGCTGGCCGGGTTGCCCGACGACGGCGACGGCCTGCTGCACCACGGGGACCAGGGCCTCGTCCAGCGCCTGGTGCCGCCGCCGCCCGGCGGGCTGACGCGGGTGCTGCGCGAGGTGGTGGCCGAGCTGAACCGGGCCGGGATCACCAGCTTCACCGAGCCTGGCCTCGGGCCGGGCGGCGGGGAGGCGTTCGCGGGCGGCATGGGGCCGGGGGTGCTGGGCGCGTACGCGGAGCTGGCCCGGGCCGGCGAGCTGACCGCGCGGGTGAGCGTGCTGGGCCTGCCGAGCCCGATGTCGGGCGCCTCGGTCGCCGACACCGCCGCCTACCTCGACCGCCTGCCGGACGACCTGGACGGCGTGGACGAGCGGCTGGTCCGGCTGCTGGGCGTGAAGGTGTTCGCCGACGGGATCCCGCCGTCGGAGACGGCCTGGATGCGGGAGGCGTACCCGTCGGGCGGGCACGGCTCGCTGTGCACGCACGGCGGCACGGACGCCGAGCGGGTCGCCGAGCTGGACGAGATCCTGCGCCTGGTGCACGTGGCCGGCCTGCAGGCGGGCGTGCACGTGGTGGGCAGCCGGGGCGTGGACGCCGTCGTGGACGCGCTGGCCGCCATCTCCCGCGAGCACCCGCGGGCCGACCCCCGCCACTACGTGATCCACGGCCAGTTCGCCTCGAAGCAGGCGCTGGCCACGCTCGGCGAGCTGGGCTACGGGATCAACCTCCAGCCGGTGCTGCAGCGCGTGGAGTCGGGCACCACGCGCGAGCTGTTCGGCGCGCGGGCGGCCGAGCAGGAGTGGCCGGCCCGCTCGGCGATCGACGCGGGCGTGCTGACCGCGTGCAGCTCCGACGCGCCGGTGACCGCGCCGGACTGGCGGGCGGGCGTGGCGGCGCTGGTCGCCCGCGACGGCGAGGGGGTCTCGCTCGCCGAGGCCCTGGCCACCTATACGATCGCCGGAGCGCGGCAGGACTTCGCCGAGGGCTGGAAGGGCACGCTCACCCGGGGCAAGGTCGCCGACCTGTGCGTCAGCGCGGCGACGGCGGACGACGACGTCGTGGCCGCTCCGGTGGACCTGACGGTGTTCGGCGGCCGGGTCGTTTGGTCCCGTTCGTGAGTGGCGATCGTGAAGATTGTTAGGTACCGAATATACTTTCGTGCCATGACGGGACACCACACGCTGCGCCAGACCGAGGAGGCCATCGGCCAGCGGCTGGGCGACCTCAACATCGACTTCGAGGCCATGTGGGCGGTGTCGAACGTCTACCGGGCATCCTCGGCCATCCGCAACCACCTGGAGCAGACCGTCCTGCGCGACACCGGCCTGACCTGGACGGGGTTCGTGGTGATGTGGGTGGTGTGGATCTGGGGCGAGAGCGAGACCCGCCACGTCGCCGCCGAGGCGGGCATCTCCAAGGGCACGCTCACGGGCGTGGTGAAGACCTTGGAGTCCTACCGTCACCTGCGCCGCTTCCCGCATCCCACGGACGGCCGCCGGGTCATGCTGGCGCTCACCGCGACCGGCGAGCGGCTGATGCGCGAGCTGTTCCCGGAGTTCAACCGGCAGGAGGCGTTCGTGGTCAAGGAGCTCGACAGCGATCAGCGGCGCGAGCTGGCCGGCTCGCTCCGGCGCGTCATGGAGCACCTGGAGAGCATCTGACCGGCAGCTCCTTGATGCCGTTGACGAAGTTCGAGCGGATCCTTCGCACCTCGCCGGCGAGCTCGATCGACGACAGGCGCGGCAGCAGCTCCTCGAACAGCACCCGGATCTCCAGCCTGGCCAGCGCGCCGCCGAGGCAGTAGTGCGGGCCGCCCCTGCCGAACGTCAGGTGCTCGTCGGCGTCCCGGCCCACGTCGAACCGGTACGGGGCGGGGAAGACGCGCTCGTCTCTGTTGCCCGAGGCGTACCACATGACGACCTTGTCGCCGGCGGCGACGCGGCGGCCGTGCAGGGTGACGTCGCGGGTGGCGGTGCGGCGGAAGTGGTAGACGGGCGAGGCCCAGCGCAGGAACTCGTCCACGGCCCGGGGCATCAGCGCCGGGTCGGCGCGCAGCCGGTCGAGCTGGGCAGGGTGCTCCATGAGGGCGAGCATGGCGTGCGAGACGGCGTGCCTGGTGGTCTCGTTCCCGGCCACGACCAGCAGCAGGAAGTAGTTGTCGAAGTCCCGGTCCGACAGCGGCAGTCCGTCCACGGGCTCCTGGTTGACGAGCCTGCTGACCAGATCCGTGCCGTGGCCGCCGCGGCGGCGGGCGGCCAGCTCGCGGCCGTACTCGAAGACCTCCAGGGAGGCCGGGCTGCGGAAGGGCAGGTCCTTGAACTCCTCGCTCTCGCGCAGCCGCTCCGGGTCGGTGTTCTCGATGATCTGGTTGCCCCAGTCGATGAGCCGCTGGGTGTCGGGCACGTCGAGCATGCGGGCCAGCACGTTGATCGGGAAGTCGGCGGCGACCTCCTTGACGAAGTCGAACTCGCCCTTGGGCAGGGCGGCGTCCAGGGTCGTGGCGGTCAGGCCGCGCAGGAACACCTCGTAGCCGGCCACCGCCCTGGCCGAGAAGTCGCGCAGCAGCAGCCGCCGCAGCGCGTGGTGGCGGGGGCCGTCGGTCTCCAGCAGGGAACGGCGGATCGCGGCCTGCCGCTCGTCCACCTCCTCCAGGTTGGTGAAGCCCTCGGAGGTGAACGTCTCCGGGTCGCGGCCGACGGCCACGATGTCGGCGTGCCTGGTGACCGCCCAGAAGCCTCTGCCGTGCCCGTGCTCGTCCTGCCAGTGGACGGGCGACTGCGCGCGCAGCACGTCGAACATGCGCCAGGGGGTCACTCCGTCGGTGAACCGGCCGGGGTCGGCGAGGTCGACGTCTGCCAGGCGCATGGCTCTCCTTCACCTTGTTTGGCCACAAACATTACGTCTGGCGACTTATCCGGACAAGGGTGCTTGTGGGGTCGTGCGGATGCGAATGAGCTCTGAGGCCGGCGCGCCGTTGCCCTGAGCCGCCGACGGTCGCGCGGTTACAGTGGCCGGGTGACCACCGACCAGCACGGCCTGGCCATGTCCGGCGCGAGCGCCGCCGCCGCCCGCCACTACGACCAGGCGATCGACGAGCTGCTGCACTTCCGGGCCGAGGTCGCCGCCGAGGCGGCCGCCGCGCTGGCCGACTCCCCCGGATTCCCGATGGGCCACGTGCTGGCCGCCTACCTCGACCTGCTGACCACCGAGGCGGCCGGCGCCCGTGCCGCGCGGGCCCGGTTCGCGTCCTTCCGCCGCCGGGCCGACGAGTCGTCGCTGCTGCCGCGCGAGCGCGCGCACGTGGCGGCCGTCCAGGCGCTGCTCGACGGCGACCTGACCACCTGCGGCGCGCTGCTCGCCGAGATCGCCGTCGCCCACCCGCGCGACGCGCTGGCCCTGGCCGCCGGGCACCAGCTCGACTTCTTCACCGGCGACGCCCGCTCGCTGCGCGACCGGATCGGCGGCGCGCTCACCGCCTGGCACGATGACGACCGGCACTTCGGCCACCTGCTCGGCATGTACGCCTTCGGCCTGGAGGAGGCCGGCCACTACGACCGCTCGGAGCAGGTCGGCCTGCGCGCCGTCGAGCTCGACCCGCGCGACGTGTGGGCGATCCACGCGGTCGTGCACACCTACGAGATGCAGGGCCGCTTCGGCGAGGGCGTGCGCTACCTCGACGCCCGCCTGGACGACTGGTCCACCGGCACGTTCTTCAACGTCCACACCTGGTGGCACTACGCCCTCTACGCCCTGGAGAGCGGCGACACCCGGCGGGCGCTGGAGGTGCACGACGCGGCGCTGGCCGGCGGACGCACGTCCATGGAGCTGCTGGACGCCGCCGCGCTGCTCTGGCGGCTCCTGCTGGAGGGCTCCGACCAGCACGAACGCTGGCAGGCCCTGGCCGAGGCGTGGCCGCCGCTGGTGGCCGAGCCGTTCTACGCCTTCAACGACGTGCACGCGGTCATGTCGTACGTCGGGGCCGGGCGGATCGGGCAGGCGGAGAAGCTGATCGCCTCGCGGGAGGCGTACACGCTGGAGTGCCGTCCGGAGGTGACCAACGTCGCGATGACGCTGCGGGTGGGGTTGCCGGTGTGCCGGGCCCTGGTGGCGTACGGGCGGGGCGACTTCGCGGCGGTGGTCGACCTGCTGCACCCGATCAGGCACCGGGTCGGCGAGTTCGGCGGCAGCCACGCCCAGCGGGACGCCGTGCAGAAGACGCTGCTGGAGGCGGCGCTGCGGGGCGGGCGGCACGAGCTGGCGCGGGCGCTGGTGAGCGAGCGGATCGGCGTGCGGCCGTGCAGCCCGTTCAACTGGCTCAAGCAGGCGGCGGTGGCCGACGGGCTGGGCGACCGCGCGGCCGCCGCCGTCGCCCGCCGGAAGGCCGCGACGCTGATCGCCGGCGCCTGACCCGCCGGCGGTTCCCCCACCCGGCCGCTGCGCCGCGGTCGCCGCGGGACGCGCGGCCGGAAGTGTCGCACGCGCCGAGTAGGGTTCCCTTCATGGATCGGGAACTCACCTTGATGGTCGTCCACGCCCACCCCGACGACGAGTGCCTGAGCACCGGCGGCGTCCTCGCCCGCTACACCGACGAGGGCATCCGCACCGTGCTGGTCACCTGCACCAACGGCGAGCAGGGTGACGACACGGGCGGCGTCAAACCAGGCGAGGACGGTCACGACGCCGTCAGGGTGGCCGAGCGGCGGCTGGCCGAGCTGCGCGAGTCCGTCGCGCACCTGGGCATCGACCACCTGGAGCTGCTCGGCTACCGCGACTCCGGCATGGACGGCTGGGACACCAACCACCACCCCGACGCGTTCGCCAAGGTGCCGGTCGAGGTGGCCGCCGCCAGGCTGGGCGAGCTGATGGAGCGCTACCGCCCGCAGGTGGTCGTCACCTACGACGAGACCGGCGGCGGCGGTTACGGCCACCCCGACCACGTGCAGGCCCACCGCATCACGGTGGCCGCCGTCGAGGCGACCGGCATCCCCGACAAGTTCTACTACACGGCGATCCCCCGGGCGGCGATCAAGCGCATGTTCGAGCTGATGCGCGACAGCGGCGTCGACCTGGGCGGCTTCGAGCCGTCCGACGACTTCGGCACCCCCGACGAGCGGGTCGACGCCGTCGTCGACGTCACCCCCTACGTCGAGCGCAAGCTCAAGGCTCTCAAGGCCCACGAGAGCCAGGGCGAGAACATCTTCCTCCTCCGCATGCCCGACGAGGCCCAGCACCAGGCGTTCTCCCACGAGGCCTTCGAACGCAAGCTGAACAAGGTCAACGCCCCCGACCACGAGGAAGACCTCTTCACCGGCCTCCGCCCCTGACCCTCCCTCCCGCCGGGCTGTCCGGCGGTGATGGATCTTCGCCGAGTCGCGGTCCCGGTCCGGCACCAGCAAGCTCGTCCACCTGGACCTCGGCCTCGGCTGGCCGGCTTCCCTGTGTGGTGCGGCATGACGGGCGACCAGCCGTGGTCCGGTGCGACCACGGCCGGACATCTCAACGACCGTCCCCGGGTGCAGCACCCGGTTTGATCCGGGCCGACAGCACGGGCGGCCCGGTCGCCGAGTGCCGCGAAGACGATCATGCAATCCGACGACGTCCGTGCGCCGCAGGACAAGCAGTTCGCAGAGCGACCCAAGGGGGATTCCTTGAGGCGGTGCGGGCCGTCGTCATGTCCGGCGGCCCGCGACGGTGACGAGCGGCGGCACCAGAACGGCCAGGGCGCCGCCGATCCACAGCACACTCACCGGGCCGGCGGCATCGACCGCCAGGCCGCCGACGAAGGCGCCGAGGGCGATGGACAGGTTGAACGTCGAGACGTACAGGGAGGACGCGGCCTCGGTGGCGGTAGGGGCGGCGTTGAGCATCCAGGTCTGGAAGGTGACCGGGACGGCGCCGTACGCCAGTCCCCAGACGACCAGGATCGCAGCCGCGGACCGGACGTCGTGGCTGCCGATCGCGACGGCGGCCATGGCGGCGGTGAGCAGCAGGCCGATGCCGCACACGGTCTGCCGCAGGCGCGTGGTGACCAGGGCGCCGGCGAGGAAGTTGCCGCAGATGCCGGCGACGCCGAAGACGAGCAGCAGCACGCTGATCATGCCGTCGGCGACGCCGTCGTCGTGGAGGATGGGCCGCAGGAAGGTGTAGGCGGTGAAGTGCCCGGTGACGGCCAGGAAGGTCATGGCGAGGCCGGTGCGTACGGCGCGGTGGGTGCGCAGCACGCGCGGCAGGTCCGCGAACGTCAGGGTGCGCTGCGGTGCCACCTTCGGCATCACGATGACCATGCAGGCCAGCGAGATCAGGCCGAGCACGCCGACGGCGGCGAACGCGGTGCGCCAGCCGGCGAGGTCACCGGTCAGGGTGCCGGCGGGCACGCCGAGCACGGAGGCGGTCTCGACGCCACCGAAGACGACCGCGGTGGCGCGGGCCACGTGGCGTTCGGGCACCAGGCGCAGGGCGATGCCGCCGGCCAGGGACCAGAAGCCGCCGACACTGATGCCGATCAGGAAACGGGCCAGCAGGACGACGGCGAAGCTGGTGGCGAAGGCGGAAGCGAGGTTGGCCGCGCCCACGATGCCGATCAGCACGACCAGCACCAGGCGGCGGTCGATCCGGGCGGTGGCCACGGTGACCAGCGGCGCCGCGACGGCGGCGACCAGCCCGGGCACGGTGACCATGAGCGCGGTGGTGCCCTCGGACAGGTCGAGGGTGGTGCCGATGGGGGTGAGCAGTCCGACGGGCAGCAGTTCGGACGTCATCAGGGCGAAGATGCCCAGCGTGACGGCGAGGATCGCGGACCAGCCCCGGACCGGTGAGGGGCCGGGGCCCTGGGCCGCGTCCGGCGAGCTTGCGTCGATGGTGGTCATGGGTGAGGGGCCTCTCCGGGTGTGGTCAAGGCGCGGGCGGTGGCCGCGACGAGGCGGCCACCGCCCGGGAACAGGGACACGGGGCGCTTACTCGGTGCCGGGGGTCTTGCGCGTGGTCACGTTCATGCGGTTCCAGGCGTTGACCGTGAAGATCAGCGCGATGAGCTGGGCCAGTTCCTTGTCGTCGAAGTGCCGCGCGGCCTCGTCGTACACCTCGTCCTCGACTCCTCCCGGCAGCAGGGTCACCGCCTCCGCGAGCGCCAACGCGGCGCGCTCCTTCGCGGTGTAGAGGCCGGCCTCCTGCCAGGCGCTGAGCTGGTAGATCCGCGCCTCGCTCTCACCCGCCCGGCGGGCGTCGCCGGTGTGGTAGTCGATGCAGTACGCGCACCGGTTGATCTGCGAGGCGCGGATCTGCACCAGCTCGATCAGCACGGGGTCCAGCCCCTCGCGAGCCACGGCGTCCAGGGCCAGCACGGCCTTGAAGACCTTGGGGGCGACACGCGAGAGGTTCATCCGTTCGGCAATGGCAACGTTCGTCATGCCACCACGCTAGGAGCGTGATCGGCCCACGATATGGTGCATTCCGATGACTCTTTCCTGGGCCAATTCGTGAGCGGCAGCGACCTGCATCTGGAGCTCACCGGCAACGGCGGTGCCCGCGTACGGCTGATGCGGGCCCTGCGCGAGGCCATCCGGTCGGGACGGCTGGCGCCCGGCATCCGGCTGCCGCCCTACCGCGCCCTCGCCGTGGACCTGGGCATCGCCCGCAACACGGTGGCCGCCGCCTACGCCGAGCTCGTCGAGGAGGGCTGGCTCACCGCACGTCAGGGCTCGGGCACCGAGGTCGCGCACCGCGCCGCGCCGGTGGAGCCGGACCTGCGGCGAGCTCCCGCGCGTCCGTCCCGCCCGCGGATCGTCCACGATCTGACGCCCAGTTCCCCCGACGCCGCCGCCTTCCCCCGCTCGGCCTGGGCCACGTCGGCCCGGCGGGCGCTGACCGCCGCGCCCAGCGACGCCTTCGGCGTCGGCGACCCCCGTGGCCGGCCCGAGGTGCGTCAGGCGCTGGTGGACTACCTGGCTCGCACCAGAGGCGTACGCACCACGGCGGAGCACATCGTGATCTGCTCGGGGTACGCGCACGGGTTGCGGTTGCTGTGCCAGGTGCTGCGCGGCCCGGTCGCCGTCGAGGCCTACGGGCTCGCCTTCCACCGCTCCCTGCTGACCGAGGCCGGGCTGAGGACCGTCCCGCTCACCGTGGACGCCCACGGCGCCCGGATCGAGGACCTTCCCGCCACGGACGTGCGAGCGGTCCTGCTGACGCCGGCGCACCAGTACCCCACCGGAGGCGCCCTGCACCCCCGGCGGCGGGCCGCGGCCATCGACTGGGCCCGCGCCACGGGCGGCCTGGTGCTGGAGGACGACTACGACGGCGAGCTCCGTTACGACCGCGAACCGGTCGGCGCCGTGCAGGGCCTCGACCCCGACCGCGTCGTCTACTTCGGCTCGACCAGCAAGAGCCTGTCGCCATCGCTGCGGCTCGGCTGGATGGCGCTGCCCACCCGGCTGGTGGACGACGTGCTCGCCGCCAAAGGTTCGCGCGAGTTCTGGTCGAGCGTCACCGACCAGCTCGCCCTGGCCGACTTCATCGCCTGCGGCGCCTACGACCGCCAGCTGCGCCGTATGCGCGCGATCTACCGGCGCCGCCGGAGCCTGCTCACGGCCACGCTCGCCGAGCGCGCCCCGCACATCACCGTCAGCGGCATCGCCGCGGGCCTGCACGCCGTGCTCGACCTTCCCCCTGGCACGGAGGAGGCCACCCTGCGCGCCGCCCGCCGCCTCGGCCTCGCCCTCGACGGCCTGGGCCCCTACCGGCATCCGGACAGCGCCATGCCGGCACGTGACGGCCTGGTCGCCGGGTACGGCACACCAGCTGAGCACGCGTTCGCCGCCGCGCTGGACGCCCTGTGCCTTGCCCTGCCGGCCCCCGGTGACACCGATGAGGCCCGCCCCAGATGACGACCCGGCCGTAGCGCGGTCTTCCCAGGCCATGTCGCCCGGTCGCGCTCAGGGCCTCCGCGGGCCCGGCCCGACCGGACCGCCTCACGGGGACCGCCCCTTGATAAGAGTCTGTGAACCAGCGCCCGGGGTTCAGGGGTTGACGGGGTGTTCGGTGAAGTGGCCGCAGGGGCGGAAGCCCAGGCGGCGGTAGACGGGCTCGCCGTCGGCTGACGCCTGCAGGACCGCGATGCGATGAGCTCGGTCGCGGGCCGTGCGGAGTGCCGCGAGCGTGATGGCGCCGCCGTAGCCCCGTCGGCGGTGGGCGGCCAGGGTGGAGATGTTGTAGATGCCGGCGACCCCCGCGTGATGGAACACTTCGGCGGAACAGACCGGGCGGCTGTCCACGTAGCCGACCAGATACCGGGCCGGACAGTGCGCGGCCAGTGCCCGCGGGGCGGCCCGGGCGAAGAAGCGGCGGACGGTGTCGGCAGGCGGATCCCAGTTCGCGGCCAGAACCGTGGCGTAGTCGGCGAGCTGTCCGGGCGTGGCGACCCGCTGGATGTCCAGCCCCCGGACGGCAGGCGGCGGCAGGGCCTCGTCCAGCTCGGCCCACATCGCCGTCTCGCGTTCGGACGCCGGCAGGCCGGCCGCCGTCAGGCGGGCACCGAGGTCCGGCGGTGTCGAGGCGGGCCCCACCCACCAGGAGAAGCGGCGGCCGGTGCGAGCCGACGTCCGAACGGTCTCGCTGATGCGGGCCGCGGCGTCGGCGACGGTGAAGCGGGCCGCGGCGACGATGTTGAAGGTGTCGTCGTCCAGGCCGCTGTCGGCGACCAGGAGGTCATCGGTCTCCGTGACGGTCGCGCCGGTCATGCTCCGGTGCAGGTGACAGGCGTGTTCCGCCAGGTTCCGTTCCATCCTGTCCAGCAGGTCGGCTTCAACGAGTGGGTGATCATTCATGCTGAGTCCTCATCTCCCGGAGCGGGGTGTCACCGCGGGGTCCGGGAGGCCATCAGGGCCTCGGGGAAGCCGGGACCGTGGACGACGTGGATCTGCCCGAGGTCGGTGACCTCGCCGCAGGTGCCGCAGGTGGTCTGCTCGGTGATGGGCCCGCCGCAACCGGTGTGCCGATACAGGATGGGCGGACCGTCGGGTGCCGCCCATCGATCACCCCACTGCGTCAGCGCGATGATCACGGGTGCCAGGTCGAGCCCCTTCGCGGTCGCGGCATAGCGGCCCCGGTCGGGCTGGTCCTTGCTCGACCGTCGTTCGAGTACGCCCGCGTCGACCAGGCTGTCCAGGCGTTTGGCCAGGATGTTGGTCGCGATGCCCAGGCGCTGGAAGTCGGCGAACCGGGTCGCTCCGGCGAACAGCACGTCACGCACGATCAGCAGGCTCCATCGCTCGCCGACGACCTCCAGCGCCCTGGCGGCCGAGCACACCTGCGTGTCGTAGGTCTTGCCGAGCATGGCGACCCCACCTCCGAGAGGAGCACTTGCGTGATGCAAGACTACCCCTCTAATGTCGCTTGCATCACGCAAGTACGCTCTCGAATGGCGGACGGCTCCATGGCCGCGACCACGGCGTGACCAGCGAGCCCGCCTGCCCGTCCGGAACAAAGATCATGTGGAGGTCACCGATGAGCGGATTGCTGCTCAAGGACAAGAACGCCGTGCTCTACGGAGGCGGCGGCGCGATCGGCGGCGCCATCGCACGGGTTTTCGCCAGGGAAGGCGCGCGGGTCTTCCTCGCCGGGCGGACGCAGGCGAGGCTCGACGCCGTGGCACGTGACATCGCCGCCGTGGGCGGAAAGGTCGAGACGGCGCGGGTCGACGTGCTCGACCAGGAGGCGGTCGACAAGCACGCCGCCGCGGTCGCGGCGACGGCCGGCGGCATCGACATCGCCGTGAACGCCGTGAGTGTCCAGCACGACCAGGGGACTTTGCTGGCGGATCTGTCGCTGGAGGAGTTCATGCGGCCGATCGACGGCTTCCTGCGGACGCTGTTCATCACCAGCAAGGCTGTGGCCCGGCACATGGGGGGCGAGCGTCCCGGTGTGATCCTGACGCTGTCGGAGCCGGGTGCCAAGCTGGCCGTCGGCGGCATCTTGGGGCACGCCGTGAGCGCGGCCGGCAAGGAGGCGTTCTCCCGGGTTCTGGCCGCGGAGCTGGCACCGAGCAATGTCCGGGTGATCGGTATCCGTCCGCACGCCGTCGTCGACGCGCCGGCCGCCGGTTCCTACACCAAGGAGCTCTTCGAGCAGGCGGCGGCAGCGGCCGGACAGTCGGTCGAGGAGATGCTCGACGGCGGGGCGATGGCCCAGGGGACGCTGCTCAAGAGGCTGCCGACGCTCTCCGAGATCGCGGAGACGGCCGCGTTCCTGGCGTCGGATCGAGCGGGGGCCATGACCGGGACGATCGCCAACCTGACCAGCGGCGCGATCGTCGACTGAGTTCAGATTCGCCAAAACGTTCGCCGGGGGGGCGGGGGCAGTGAGGGCGCGGACGGGGCTCGCTCTCACAGGACCGGCGAGGCGAACTCGGCGCGATCGCCGGCCCCGAGACGGAGGCCGTCACCGCAACATCGAGTGGAAGGCCACCTGGGGGCGCACGCCGCGCCCATTGGCCAGCGTGTCGAAGCGGGTGGCGACAGCGCGCCACCGCCACTCGGCACCACCGCACGCTGGGCGCCCAGGCGATCAAGAACCTGGCGATGGGCCTGGACCATGCTGGCCGCCGAGCCCACTTCCTGCTCCACGATCGAGAGGGGTTGTCAGAGGCCCGCTATGTCGATTGCCTGGTCGAGGTACGCCTCGGTGCTTCCGGGCCAGAAGCGCTCGTAGAGGAGATATTCCAGCGGGTCCCGCCGCTCGTCCGTCAGGAATTCGCGGGCGGCCCGGGGGTGGTTGGACAGGGCGGCCATGACGGCCGCCATGGGGTCCCGTTCGTCCAGGGGAATGGCACACATCGGCCGTGAGTCCGGACGGAGGTTCCGCCAGTACGGAGACGCGGGAGGCTGGCTGCGTTCGTAGTCGTAGACCTTGAAGGCGAGGTCACGCAGGAACACGTCGGCGAAACAGCCGCATCGCAACAATTGCCCGAGCGCGAAACCGGTTTCCGGGTCGTCGAGGTTTTCGAGCAGACGGTGCACGTAAGGGGTCGAGATCCTGGCCGCGCCGGGTGCGCGCGAAGCGGTGCCGAGAAGCGTGCTCAGCGCCCTGGCCAGTCTGTCGAGGCTGGTGGACTGGATGGCATGCGCGCGGCGCAGACCGGCCAGAAGGCTCTTGAGCTGGCGCGGCGGCATCACGGCGGCGAACGCCACGGCGAAGTCGGGGTCGTTTCGGCGCTTTTCGAGTTCGGCCAAATCGTGGGAATCGATGGCGCCCTTCTTCCCCTCCGCTCCGCAGAACGACTGGACGAAGGAATCGTAACCACAAGAATGATCGGACAGCGCTGCACCAATTTTCCCGATAAAAACGAAAAGTCGGGCAGGCAATCTCCTCTATAGACCCCCTCTCGGGACAAATCGTTCGCCAGCGCTGCACATCACGAAGAGGTAACATTAGCGAGCCCTCGGACGGACACGAAAAAACCACACGCCCGACCGGAATCCCGGCCCCCGCAGCCACCAAGACAGGTCCCGAACGACCCCGCCCCTCGCCGACCCGGACGCCGGCGAGCGACCGAGCCGAGGGGAGTTTCGCGGCCCGCCGAAGGGCCCGCCGGAAGGGAATGCGGCGTGTATTCCTTGACAGGCATATACCCGAAAGGGAATATGAAGGCATGTCCGTCGACGCGTTCTCCGTGCTCTCCGAGCCGACCCGGCGTCGGATCCTCGATCGGCTCCGAATGGCCGAGAGCAGTGTGAACGAGCTGGTCGAGGCGCTCGATGTCAGCCAGCCGACGGTGTCCAAGCAGCTGAAGGTGCTCAGGGAGGCCGGGTTCGTCACCTGCCGCACCGAGGCGCAGCGACGGATCTACCGCCTGCACGCCGGCCCCTTCCAGGCGCTGGACGACTGGCTTCAGCCGTACCGGGCCCTGTGGGACACGCATCTCGACGCCCTTGAGCGCCATCTCGACAACCTGGAGCAGCCATGACCCCAGACGCGTACCGCCCGAGCCCGCCGGCCCACGTCGGCAGCGAGGTGACGGAAGGACGCTGGACCCTCGTCTTCGTCCGCGACCTGCGGCATCCGCCGGAGAAGGTGTGGCGGGCGCTGACCGAGCCCGGACAGCTCGCGGCGTGGGCGCCGTACACCGCCGACCGTGATCTTTCCGAGGCCGGTGACGTGACCCTCACGATGATCGACGACGAGAAGCCTCAGGACCTGGTGGCCGAGGTCGTCCGCGTCCAGCCGCAGACGCTGCTGGAGTACACGTTCGGCACCGACCTGCTGCGGTGGGAGCTGGCGGCGACCGGCGGCGGCACGCGTCTGACGCTGCGGCACACCGTCCTGGACCGTGACCTGCTGCCGAAGGTGGCGGCCGGATGGCACCTCTGCCTCGACGTGGCCGACAGGCTGCTCGAAGGGCGGCCGATCCCGCCGATCCGGGGTGCGGCGGCGGTCGGCTTCGGCTGGTCGGAGCTGAACGACCGGTACGCCCGGCAGCTCGACGTCCCGAACACCGGCCTGCCCGGCCACCTGAAGGACGGCGACCAAAGCTCCTGACGGGCCCGCACCACGCCGGACGCCGCCCCGGAGCCGACAGGGGCGGGGAAGGCGGCCGGGCTGCGATGATGAGCTCCCATCCGGAGACGTCGATGCCGCCCGGGGCGTACGGCATCGGCGGCGCGCGCCAGGAAGGCAGGCTCGATGATCGCTGTTCTGGGCGAGTGCGTCGCCGACGGCTTCACCACCGCGCCAGGCGACGCGGGGGGCGACGCAGGGCAGGGCGGCGAGCTCGGGTTGCGGGTGCTGCCGGGCGGCGGCCCGGCCAACACGGCGGTGGCGCTGGCCAGGCTCGGCACGCCGGCCCGCTTCCTCGGACGCATCTCCGGCGACGTGTTCGGCGCGCTGTTCCGTGAACGTCTGGCGTCCTCGGGCGTGGACCTGTCGGCGGCCGTCGAGGCCGCGGAGCCTAGCACGCTCTCGGTCGCCGCGCTCGACGGCGGCGGCCAGGCCGCCTACACCTTCTACGCGGGCGGCACCGCCGACTGGCAGTGGAGCCGGGACGAGCTGACCCCGGCCCGGCTCGGACCGGCCGCCTGCCTGCACACCGGGTCGCTGGCGCTGGTCAGGGAGCCGGGCCGGGCGGCGGTCGAGGAGTTCGCCCGCGCGGCCGCCGCGCGGGCCACGGTCTCGGTCGATCCCAACGTGCGGCCCACTCTCGCCGCCCGCGAGGACTACCGGGTCGAGCGCTGGTGCCGGTGGGCCGACCTGCTCAAGCTCAGCGAGGACGACCTGCGCTTCCTGATGCCCGGCGTGCCGGTGGAACGGGCCTGCGACACCTGGCACGCCGCCGGGGCCCGGCTCGTCGTGGTGACCCGCGGGGCGGCGGGCGCGCTGGTGTCCCTCGACGGCGAACGGGCGGAGGTGCGGGCGCCGGAGGTCGTCGTCGTGGACACGGTCGGCGCCGGCGACTCCTTCACCGCCGGGCTCCTGCACGACCTGGGCGCGCGTGGCCTGCTCGGCGGCCGGCTCGACGGCCTCGACCTGGACACCGCCGTGGCCGCCGCGTCGTTCGCGGCCCGGGTGTCGGCGCTGACGTGCTCGGTGGCGGGCGCGAACCCGCCCTGGGCCGACGCGCTGGCAACCCCCTGACCGCCGCCCGCACGGGACCCCGGCAAGCAACCGGGACCCCGCCCGAGGCGGCGGACCTCGTGGTCCAGAAGGCAGGTCAGGTGAGGGGGACGGTCGTGGTGGGGACGTTGTAGCCGCGCACGCGGAGCGCCGGCTGCCGGCCGCCGAGGTCGCTCGTGCGGTACGTGGCCGTGATGGTCGTGGTCTCCCCCGGCCACAGCGTGACGTAGTTGTCGGTGTAGGTCACCGGGACGACCTCGCGCCCGTCCGCGACCACCTCCGGACGTACGAGGAAGGCCAGGCCGGACGGGTTGCGCAGGGTGATCGTGACGGTCTCGGTCCCGGCCGAGGCGGCGCGGACGCCGGTGGCGGCGACGTCGGCGGCGGGCAGGGCGTTCAGGCCGGTGAGGTCGGCGTAGGTCTTCGGCGTGGTGCGGTACCAGTTGCTCTTGTTGCCGAGTGTGTCGGGCGCGGTGGAGTACCAGTAGACGTTGTCGCTGACCTTCGCGCCGGCGGCGTCCTTGAGCTGGAGCCTGATCAGGTACGTCCGCGACAGCCCGGTCAGCGCCGGGATCGTCAGCACCTGGACGCCGGCGTTGGCCGTGGCGGTGACGGGGGCCGAGGCGGTGTACTGCTGGGCCAGGTCCGGCAGGTTGTGCACGGAGACCGTGGCGGTCAGCCCGGACCGCGTGGTGAGGGTCGAGTTGACCACGTGGACGGCCCGGGTCAGGTAGTCGTAGGCGATGTGCACGGGTTCGGTGGCCTTCTTGGTGCCGAAGTAGCCGCCGCCGGGCTTGAGGTAGTAGTCGTAGAGGTTCCAGTGGACCGACGGCCAGGCGTTGTTCAGCATCCAGAAGATCGAGCCGAACGAGCGCACGTGCTGCCTGGCGCTCCACGCCTCGAAGAAGGCGCGGGCGTTCTCGTAGTTCTGCGCCTCGGACTTGCGGGACTGGTCGGCGGCGGAGGCGGGCGTGCCGTAGCGCTTGGCCAGGCCGGTGCTGTAGGGGGCGGTGGTGTCGAACACGCTGCCCGGCTTGCCGGCGTGGTAGTTGTACGCCGTCCCGATGGGCCAGACGTCGGCGGGCGCGAGGAAGCGTTGCAGCGTCTCCAGGGGCGGCGGCGACTCGGTGCCCTCCTCCCCCGTGCTGCCGTACGCGCCGCCGCTCCGGCTCTCGTCCCACCACAGGACCGGCGGCTCCCACACGTACGGGCCGTCCATCTTCATGCCGGCGTCGGCGTTGGACCAGGTGGCGACGTTGTCCAGGGTGGGGTTCTGCCAGTGCAGGGCGGTGGCCACGCTCTTGTAGGCGGCCAGGTGCCCGGCCGTCGGCGGCTGGTCGCTGCCGTAGGTCCACAGGAACACCGAGGCGTGGTGGCGCAGTGAGCGGAGCTGGCTGTCCAGCGAGGCGCGGGCGACCTGTTCCTGTTCGGCGGTCCAGGCGCTGTCGTCCTCCCAGGCGCTGCAGCAGACGAAGCCCGGCATGACCAGGATGCCTGCTTTGTCGGCCATGTCGTACAGTTCCTCGTTGCCGAGGGTGCCCTCCAGCCTGATGGTGTTCAGGCCCATGTCCTTGGCGTAGGCGATGTGGGCGGCGTTCGTCCTGGTGTCCCAGCGCTGCATCAGGTCCCACACGTACCCGCCGCCGCGCAGCAGGATCGGCCGGCCGTTGATCTTGTATCCGGCGAACGAGGTGCCGTTGACGGTGGTGCGGTAGTCGGTGACCTGGCGGATGCCGAAGTCGATGGTCTTGCTGTCGGAGGCGCCCGCACTGACCGTCAGGCGGTACAGCTCGGGACTGCCGAACTGGTACGGCCACCACAACACCGGATCGCTCACGTGCAGGGGCGCGAAGGCGACCTCCTTGCGCTCGCGGGCGGCCAGCGTGACGGCCTGGGAGAAGGTGAGGTCGGGCCGGCCCGCCTTGGTGATCGTGCCGCTGACCGTGGTGGTGACGGGGGCGTTCGTCGCGTTGACGGCGTCCACGTAGACGGTCAGGTCGGCGGCGGCGCCGGACAGGGTGGTCCGCACGTACGGGTCGCGCAGGGCCACCGGGCCCGTGGTGTCCAGCAGGGTCGTGTTCCAGATGCCCGCGTTCATGTCGGGGGCCTCGGGGTTCCAGTCGACCGTGCAGGTGGACAGGTCCTTGCAGTCGTGGCGCGGCGGGGTGACCTTGACGGCCAGCGCGTTGACCGCGCCGGGCCGGATCGCGGCGGTGGCGTCGTACTCGTGGCCGACGAACGTGCCCACGGCCGCGGCGTCGAGCTGCACGCCGTTCAGCCAGATCTGGGCGCGGTAGCTGAGGCCCTTGAAACGCAGCCAGTACACCTGGCCGGGGGCCGTGGCCGGGGCGGTGAACTCGCCGCGGAACCACCAGTCCTGGGTGGTCAGGTCGGGCACGTTCTTGAGGTTCTGGCCGAAGTAGACGTCCTGGTAGACACCGTTCGCGACCAGCCCGGCCAGGACGGTCGAGGGCAGGGTGACCGGGTGCCAGCCGGTGGTGGCGTACCCGGGCGTGGAGATCACCGCGCCGGTGTCGGCGAGGCCGGTGGCCGGGCGCAGCGCCCAGCCCGAGGCCAGCTCGGTCGAACCGGCCGCCGCGACGGCGCTGCCGGCGCTCACCACCCCCGAGGCGAGCAGCAGGACGAGCACGGCCAGGACGCATCTGATCGATCGTGACATGCGCAGCTCCTGAGGGGGCTCCTACGAACCGGAGGGCCAGGCGATCTGGGTGGAGGGGTAGTAGGCGATCCCCATGACGCGCCAGCGCGGGCCCTGCGCGCCCAGCCGCTGCCGGAACGCGGTCCAGTCGTGCGTGGCGGAAGGGGACCAGCCCAGTTCGGCGAGCGCGGGCAGGCGGGGGAAGGCCATGTACTCGAGGTCGGCCGACGTCCTGAGCGTCTCGGTCCACAGCGGCGCCTCGACGCCGAGCACCTGCTCGGGCGAGAGCCTTCTGAGGTAGGCGCCGGGATCCCAGCCGTAGGCGTCCTTGACCTCGATCGTGCCCGCCCAGGTCTGGCCGAGCGGGGTGCGCCGGTTGTACTTCATGTCCAGGTACGCACGGCTCGCCGGGGACATGACGACCTTCCGGCCCGCCGTCGAGACCGCCGTCTCGGTGGGGTCGCTGCCCCAGTACTGGACGATCGTGGAGGGCAGCGGGGTGGCGTTGACGACGTCGTGCCAGCCGACCACGGTCTTGCCGTGGGCGGCCACGATGCCCTGCGCCCGGTCGACGAACGCCCGGTAGTCGGCCGGCGTCGTCGAGGACGCCTCGTCCCCGCCGATGTGCAGGTACGGGCCGGGGGTGAGCGCGGCCAGCTCGCCGATCACCTGGTCCACGAAGGTGTAGGTGAGCTCCTTGGACGTGCACAGCGAGCTGAACCCGACGTCCGTGCCGGTGTAGCGCGGCGGGGCGACGCCGTCGCAGGTGAGCTCGCCGTAGGAGGCGAGGGCGGCGTTGGTGTGCCCCGGCATGTCGATCTCCGGGATGACGGTGATGTTGCGCGCGGCGGCGTAGGCGACGATCTCCTGGTACTGGGCCTTGGTGTAGAAGCCGCCGGGATCGCCGCCGACCGCCGTGCCGCCGCCGTAGGAGGCCAGCCGGGGCCAGGAGTCGATCGCGATGCGCCAGCCCTGGTCGTCGGACAGGTGCAGGTGCAGGCGGTTGATCTTGTAGAGCGCGATCTGGTCGAGGTACCGCTCGACCGCGTCCACCGGGAAGAAGTGCCTGGCCACGTCGAGCATCGCGCCCCGCCAGGGGTAGCGCGGCCGGTCCACGACCCGCCCGCCGGGCACCGGCCAGGGGCCCGGCTGCACCGTGCCGGCCTCGGCGGCGTACGGCAGCAGTTGCCGCAGCGTCTGCACGCCGTTGAACAGCCCGGCGGGCGCGTTGGCCAGCACGACGATCCCGGTGGCGGTCACGTCGAGCTGGTACGCCTCCTCCCCGCCGGCCACCGTGCCCAGCCGCAGCGCGATCCCGTCCGCCGGCGGGGCGGTCACGATCGGGACCGGGTAGCCGGTCGAGCGGCGCAACCGTCCGGCGAGCTGCTCGCCCACCTCGGGCGCGTCGGAGTACAGGGCCGTCGCGGCGGTGATCCGGTACGTCACCCCCGCCACCGGGACCGCGCTCACCGGAGCGGGCACGATCGCGCCGAAGGCGACGGCGGCCGCCGCCGTGGCACTGGGCGAGACGGTCACCGAGGCAGGGACCGACAGGGCGAGCAGGGTCGTCAGCACGACCGCAGCGGTGCGGATCTTCATGACCGCCTCCCGAGGGTTGCCCCCACCATACGGACGCGATCGCTGGTGGTAAAGAACCTTTCTAATCAAGAGTCTCGGTGGCGACGGTCCGGTAGCCGTTCCACACGAAGCGGGCCGTGGTCACCGCGTCGTCGCCGTCGCCGGTGATGAGCTGGTGGATGGCGATGCCGTCCAGCTCGCGGTATTCGCACCACTCGTGGTCGGAGGTGAGCACGAGGTCGAGCCCCAGGTTCACCAGCAGGTCGAAGACCTGGCCGCGGTTGGCCCGGTCGACGCCCACGAACACCTCGTCCAGCAGGATGAACCGGGGGCAGCCGGGGTCGGTGCGGTAGTGGGCGGCCACGGCGGCGAACAGCGGCAGGTGCAGGGCGATGGCCTTCTCGCCGCCGGACAGGGCTCCGTGCAGCTTCCTGGTCAGGTCCTGCCAGCCCTGGCCGTCGCCGCGGTCGAGGCGGACCACGAACCGGTGCCAGGACGTGTAGTCGAGCACCTTCATGAGCTGGTCCTCCCAGCCGGCCGAGGAGTTGTCGGCGCGCGCCTCCTCGACACGGTCCCTGAAGAAGGCGTACAGGGCCTCGCGGTCGGCCTCGCTCAGCCCGGCCGGGTCGCGCAGCAGCAGCTCGCGGGCCGCCCGGGTGGCCGGCGACTGGGTGGGATCGACCTGCCACACCAGGCGCACCGCGACCCCCGACGCCGTCCGGACGCGTTCGAGCCGCTGGTTCATGCCCTCCACCAGCGCGGCGGCCTGGCGGATGCGGTCGGCCAGGTGCCGCCGCGTGTCACCGGCGAGCGTGCGGTCGAACAGGTCGCGCTCGGCCTCGGTGATGTCGCCGCGCCGCTCGTCGCGCTCGCCGCGCAGCGCCCTGCCCAGCGCCGCCGCGCCCGCCCGCACCCCGCCGGCGGTGGCGGTCAGCACCTGGACGTCCTCGTCGGGGGCCAGTTCCAGCTCGGCGCGACCGGCCAGGACCTCCCTGGCGTGGTGGAAGGCGTCCCGCAGGCGGGCCTCGGCCTCCCTGACGGTCCGCTGCTCGTGCGGCACCGCGGCGAGCCGCCCGGCCACGTCCCCGGCCGCCTCCAGCACCGCCCGCACCCCGGCGTCGGGGGCGGGCCCGGCCGGCAGGCCGGCGTCGGCGGCCAGGTGGCCGGCCAGCAGGCGGCGCAGGCGTTCGCAGGCCGCCTCGCGGACGCGCCCGGCCTCGGCGTGCTTCTCCTCGGCCTGACCCAGCTCGCCCCTGAGCCGTCCGAGGCGGGCGTTGAGCTCGGCCGTGTCGTCGTGGATCGTCCGGATCAGGCGGCGGCAGCCCTGGTGGGCGATCTGGGCGTCCTGGAGCCGGCCGAGCAGGTCGAGGTCCTCGCCGCCGGCCGCGGGCTCGACGGCGGCCAGCTTCTCGGCCAGCACGACGGCCGCGTCGGCCGCCTCCTCGGCCCGTTCCATCGCCCGTACGGCCAGGTCCTGGTACTCGCGGGCGGTCTCGGCCGCCTGGCCGGCGCGTTCCCTGGCCGCGCGGGCGTCGCCGCGCCGGTCGTGCCAGACGGCGCCGGTGGTCTCGGCGGCGCGCAGGGCGGCCTCCAGCCGGTCGAGCGCGGGCCGGGCGGCGGGCAGGGCGTGCCGGGCGGCCAGCTCGGTGAGCCGGCGCAGTGACCTGCCCACCTCCTTCTCGCGCTCGTGCAGGCGCTGCTCGTGCGCGCGGAGCTGGTCCTCCAGCAGGGCGACCTTGCCCACGGCCGCGTCCAGCGCCCGCGCGGCGCCGTCGTACGGCCTCCGGTCGGGCCGTCGCCGCAGCTCGGCCGCGAGCGTGTCGCGGTCGCCGGCCAGCACCCTGAACAGGTGGTCGCACTCGGCGATCGTGCCGGCCAGGTCGGAGAGCCGGTCGTCCAGCTCGGCGACGCGGCGGCGCAGGGCGCGCTCGCGGGCGGCGTCGCCGATGTAGGAGGGCTCCGGCTTGACCCAGCGCCCGGCGGCCGGGCCGAGCCGCCAGGTGCCGTCGGCGCCGACGGCCGCCGGGTGGTCGAGGCCGAGCGCCGTGGGGGCGAAGGCGACGCCCGCGAGCACCCGCTCGGCCGAGACGGGCGCGCCCGGCTGGGCGGACAGCACGGCGGCCAGGCTGTGGCCGGGCGCGGGCCGGGCCAGGGCGGAGGCGGCGAAGGCGTCGTGCTCGCCGGGGTCCATGCCGCCGTCGGGCAGCAGCCACAGGTCGAGCAGGCCCGAGGCTTCGAGCGCCGCCTCGACGCCCGCCTGGGTGACCGGGTCGACGCCGGAGCGGAAGGCGAGCGCCCGCCACAGCGGCATGCCGGGCCGTCCGGAGCGGGAGGCGGGGCGGACGGGCGAGGGGGGCGGTTCCAGGGCGGTCCGGTCGGCCAGGCGTTCGCGTTCGCGGGCCAGTTCGGCGCGTTCGGCGTGCAGCCGGTCACGCAGGCCGGTCAGGTGGTGCTCGCGGGCGGCCAGCCGGACCGCGGCCGCCGTGCGCGCCGCGCCGACCAGCTCGTCGGCCTGGTCGGACCGGTCGGCGAGGCCGGCCAGCTCCTCGGGGTCGAGCCGGAGGTGGGCGCAGCCGCAGGCCCACTCCTCCAGGGCGGCGGCCAGGTCGCGGGCGCGCTCGTCGCGGGTCGCGGCGGCCTGGTCGTGGGCGGCGGTCGCGGCCGCCAGGTCGTCGCGGACGCGGTCGCGGTCGTGCTCGGCGGTGGTGCGGCGGCCGATCGCCTCCTCGTGCTCGACGGCCGCCGCCGCGACCTCGCGGATCTGGCCGGCGCGGCTGGTGACGGCGGCGCGCAGCAGCTCGCGGGCGCGGCGCACGGACTCCTCGCCGTCGTCACCGCGCTCCCCCTCGCCGCGGGCGCGGCGCACGGGCTCCTCGCCGTCGTCGCCCCGCTCCCCCTCGCCGGGGGCGACGGGCTGCGCGCCCGGCGAGGGGGAGCAGGGCTCGGCGACCGGGCGTTCGCACTCCAGGTGGACCGAGAGCAGCCCCGCGCGCTCGGCGGACCGGCGGGCCTCGGCGCGGGCGCGGTCGGCCAGGCCGGTGGCGGCGCGGGCGACGGCCGCCGCGCGCAGCGACAGCTCCTGCCTGGCCGACGCGCCGCGGGCCGCCGCCCCGGCCTGGTCGCGCAGCCGGGCCGCCGACTCGTGCGCCTCGCGCGCCTGCGTGCGCAGCCGGTGCAGGTCACGCCCGGACCGGTACGCCTCGCTCTCCTTCAGCCCGTCGATCTGCGCGGCCAGGGCCAGCTCCTGCGCCTCCTCCTCCGACAGCCGGACGGCCGCGGCGGCCAGCTCGTCGCCGGCCTGTTTGAGCGCCTCCCGTCCGGCCTTGACCTCGGCGGCGAGGGCGTCGACGACCTGCCCGGCGTCCAGGGCCGCGGCGGCGGCCGCGCGCAGCACCTTCTGGGCGTAGCCGCGCTGGACGTCGGCCAGCCGGTCGGCCTCCTGCACGTCGCGGTCGAGCAGGCGCAGCTCCTCGCGCTGCCGGTCGAGCCGCTCGAACCCGTCGGCGATCTCGTGGATCTCGCCCTCGCCGAGCGGCGGCAGGGCGCTGGACAGCAGGTCGGACAGCAGGCCGGGGTCGAGGCGTTCGGACAGTTTGGGGGTGCGCAGCTGGCGCAGCGCGGTGAGCAGGCAGTCGTAGCGCTGCTCGTTGAGCCCGGTGTAGAGGGTGCGGCGCACGAGGGCGCGGTAGGCGTCGGCGGACTCGTGGACCGTTCCGGCCTCGCCCAGTTCGTCGGCGAGCTGGGCCCTGGTCAGCGGCTGGCCGCCGTCGCCGGTGAGCCGGACGCCGCCGGGCAGGCCGACGCGGGATCCGGTGGTGAAGTAGGCGGCGGTGACGTTCTTGGTGTGGGCGGTGGCCTGGAGGCGGGCGCCGCAGGTGAACCAGCGGCCGTCGGCGTGCTGGAACTCCAGCCAGACGTAGCCGACGCGGGTGACGCCGCTCGCGCCCTCGCCCATGAGGTTCCAGTGCATGGTCCGCTCGGTGCCGCCGAACGTGGACAGCCTGCTGGGTTTGAGACTGGCGTCCAGCACGTACGGCAGCAGCAGTTCCAGCACCTTGGACTTGCCGCTGCCGTTGGGCCCGCGCAGCAGCAGCCTGCCCCGGTGGAACTCGAACACCTCGTCGTGGTAGCGCCACACGTTGAGGATCCCGGCGCGTACGGGCATCCAGCGCCGGTCCATGCCCGGGGCGGTGCGGGCGGGCGTGAGCTCGGTGACGGTCATGCGTCCTCCGTGTCGGCCGGGCCGCGATCGACCCGGTAGCGGGCTCCGGCGGGCAGGGCGGCCACCCGGTCGCCGGTACGGCGGGCCAGCCCGAACATGGCGAGCACCTCCAGCGCGTCGGCCGCGAGGCGGGGCGCGCCGCCGTCCGACTGGTAGGCCCTGGCCCACTGGGGGAAGCGCCGCAGCAGCTCGGCGGCCTCCTCGTCGAGGCGTCCGGCGGGCAGCGGACCGGCGGTGACCAGCAGGTCGAGCAGCAGCAGGGCGGCGACCTTGGCGGGGCCGCCGTCGTCGGGGAACCTCGTGTCGGTGGCGACGGCCTCGGTGTCGACGAGCAGCAGCCCCTCGGCGCGTTCCTCCAGCACGAACCCGGCCTCCTCGGCGGCCCTGCGGATCATCCGGCGGCCGGTGAGCGAGGCGGCGTAGGCGGCCTGGGCGGGGGTCAGCTCGTCGCGGTAGACGACGGGCTCGTCGAGCAGGCGGCGGATGACGGAGTGGCGGGCCCACAGGGCGCGCTGGGTCTCCGTGGGCTCGTCGCCGCCGTAACGGGCCTCCACGGTGAGCGCCACGGCGGGAGCCACGGTGGGAGCCGCGGGGTCGCCGGCCGCGCCGGGCAGGCGGGAGGGCGGGACGGGGGCGGCCAGCAGCCTGATCACGCGGGTGGTGTCCACGCGGTAGAGCACCTTGGCCTCCTCGTCACCGAGGTAGGCGTCGGTCGTGCCGTCGGTGGGGGTGATCGCGCCGTGCCGTTCGAGCAGTTCGAGCGCGTCGACGAAGGCGGCCCGCTCGTCGGCGCTGACCGGGTCGAACGGCGGCACGCCGGGCTCGACCGCCGCCGCCCGCGCCACCCGTCCGGCCAGCATGCCGATCGTGGTGACCGGCGCGGCGAGCAGTTCGGCCGCGCACAGGCACAGCAGCGTGTAGCGGCGACGGTCGAACGGCGGGCCGCCGGCGCGGCGGCGGGCCGGGCGGGTGGCCGTCGGCCGCGACCCGACCTTGACCAGGCGGGCGTAGCCCTCGCGGGGCTCCACGACCAGCCGCCAGCCGCAGAAGTAGTCGAACCACCGGGTCAGCGGCTCCCGCCGTTTCCTGATCACCGCGAAGGCGGCGGGCTCGTCGTCCGCCGTCAGGAACGGCCGGGCGAGGAGGGTCCTGATCGCGCGGGCGATCTCCTCCTTCTCCGCCCTGACGAGCTGGTTGGCCAGGCTGCTCATGCCCCTTCGGCCCTCCCGTGGTCGCGGGCGCCCCGGGAGCGCACGTCGAGCAGGTAGTCGGGGCCGCGGAACCAGCCCTCGGACGTGCGCAGCACCGCGACCGCGCCGTCGCCGGGGGCCCGCAGCACGACCTCGACCCGGCCGTCGGAGGTGACGGCCCGGCGCAGGCCGGTGGCGTCGGGACGGGCGGCCAGGGCCCGGCCCAGCAGGTCGAGCAGCCGGCCGAGGGTGTCGTGGTCGAGCGCGCCGAGCTGGGACAGCCGGACCGAGCCGGTGGTGGCCAGCGCCTGCCAGGCGGCCTCCAGCCCGGCGTGCTCCTTCTCGGCGCGGGCGCGGCGCTCGGCTTGCAGGGCGGCTACGTCGCGCACCCGTCCGGTACGGCCCATGCGCTCGGTCCGGCCCCGCGTGCGCAGCAGCGCCGAGACCGCCACCGGCCCGGCCTCCGCCCAGGGCGTCCCGGCCGGGACGAGCTCGGCGTCGGCGTGCCCGAGGTGGGCGTGCCGGGCGGGGCCGAGGCCGAAGGCGGCGTCCCAGAGGCGGTGGGCGTCGTCCTCGGCCGGCGCGGTGGCGAACCAGCGGGCCAGCGCCCGGAAGTCGGCGGCGGCGCCGGAGGCGGGGCGGCGGGCGGCGGTGACCCGGTCGAGCAGCCCGAGCAGGGTGACGATGGCCTCGCCCGCGACCTCCTGCAGGCGCCGCAACCGGGGCCCGCCCCCGCTCCCGGCACCGCCGCTCCCAGTGCCGCCGCTTCCGGTGCCGCCGTTCTCGGCGCCGCCCCTCTCGGGGACCGGGACGAGGTCGGGGTCGAACCACTGGCGCAGTTCGGCCCAGGCGGCGGCGCGGGCGGCCAGCCACGGCGTGGCCAGGTCGGTTCCGGGCATCCGGGGCAGGTCGGCGCCGGCCAGGGCCCGGGTGTGCAGGACGCCGACGCCCCGGGCGGCCACGCCGCGCAGCGCCCGCGCCGCCGTCTCGCCGCGCTGGTCCAACCCGGTCACGAACTCCTGGAGGTAGGCCACCGTGGCCGCCTCGGCCTCGTGGAACGTGCCAACCCCGGCGCCGTCGGCGCGCAGCAGCCGCCGCAGCTCGCCGTTGAGCCGCACGGTGTCGCGGCGCAGCCCGTCGAGGTGGCACTCCAGCTCCCGCAGGCAGGTGAACACCCTTCGGTCGCGGCCGGGGTCGGGGTCGGCCAGCAGCGCCTCCAGCTCCTCCAGCCGGTCGGCGACGGCGTCGAGCACGGCGGTGTGGAGCGCCCCCCGCGAGGCCGGTGTCGCCGTGGCCAGTGTCGCCGACGCCTGCCGCAGCCCGGCGTGGGCGGCCTCCCCCTGGGCGGTCAGGGCGTAGCGCAGGTTCCTGCGTTCGTACTCCTCGGCGGTCGCGAAGCCGGCGGCGTGGTCGAAGACGACCTCGACCAGCCGCCAGCCGGCGAGCTGCCGCAGCGCGCCGGTGAGGTCGTGGTCGCCGACGGGGGCGTACCAGCCGCGGTCGCGCAGCCGGTCGCGGACCTCGCCGGCGGTCAGCGCGGGCTCCAGGCGCTCGGCGGCGGCGCCGAGGACGTCGAGGAGGGCCGTGTGCAGATCCGCCCGCTCACTGGTGGCGAACCGGAACATCTCCGGCGGCACTCGTGGCAGCTCCGCCATCGCGCCGTTCTCCCCTCTCGCCGCGGTTTCACCGGAGCCACCGTAGTGGCAGAGACGGGCACCGCGGGGGCCGGTTTGCGAGCAGATGCCACGGGTATGGTCGCCGCGTTCGGCTGCCGGTGGCAGGCTGCGCGGTCCGCGCCCGGTACGGCGGCATTCGGGGAAGACGGGGGCCTGTGATGGCGGAGATCGAGGCGACGCGCGGGATGCCGGCCGACAGCATGATCGTGTTCGGGGTGGCGTCCGACGTCGAGCTGATGGACCGGTGGCTGCCGCAGGGGCTGTGGGTCGGCGACGGCGGGGCGGGCACCGTCGAGGCGGGCGGCGAGCTGGTGCCCGGCAGCGGGCGGCACGAGGGGCTGTTCCGCGCCCAGGAGGACCAGCTCCGGGTGGAGTGGGGCGGCCGCGACCACCCCGACTACGCGGGCTGGCTGCAGGTGTCCGACTCGGCGGCGGGCACGAGCGAGGTGACCGTGCACCTGTCGCTGCTCGACGAGCCCGCCTCCAGCGCCAGGGTCGGCGAGGTGCGCAAGCTGCTCGACCGCTCCCTCGACCGGCTGGCCGACGAGGTCACCCGCCGGGTCTCCGAGGGCGGCTGAACGGCGGGATTCTCGGGGAGCGAGGGACTCCGGCGCATGCCGGTGGCGCCTTCCGAGAACGGCAGAGGCCCGGCGGGCGGGCGGGGTGGGCCCGCCCCTCCGGGGTTCAGGCGTCCTCGCGCTCCGGGTTCTCCAGCCGGAAGAAGTTGCTCTGCTTGCCGTCCTTCTTGTGCTCCTGGTAGATGAAGTTCAGCTTCCGCTGGTCGAAGGTCTCGAACCACTCCTCCCAGCTGATCTCCGCCAGGTCGTTGCCGCCGTAGCCGGGGAAGTCGAAGCGGAGCACGCCCGCCCGGCCCTGGTGCTCGGTGCCGGGCACGGTCGCGGGCTTGGCGCCGCGCGCATGCGCCCATTCCTGGATCACGTCGTGGTCGGTGGTGACGAGGCTGCGGCCGGGCCGCTCCTCGTGCTCGTCGGTCGAGGTGACGTGCTGCTCGTATTTGTGCTCGCCCTCGACGGGACGGTTCTGCTTCGACATGGCGGCCTGTTCCCCCTGGTAGTCGTGCGGATGACCTGCTCGATACCCAGCCCGGCGCGCTTCTTGCAAATGATCTGTGCCACCACGCTTAAAGGGGCTCGCAAGGTATTCCCGTCAACTTTTGATTATGCGACGTTTAATCACGATTCTTTCCCCCGTACTCGCAGGTCTGATCGCCGCGGCCGGTCTGTCCGGCACTGCAAACGCGGCTGCGAACGGCGGGCTCAACGCTTATTACGGTCAGCGTCTGGCCTGGTCGGGGTGCGGCAGCGGGTTCCAGTGCGCGAAATTGACGGTGCCCCTCGACTATGCGAAGCCCGGCGGCCGGCGGATCGGGATCGCCATGGTCCGGCTGCCCGCGACCGGCCGGCGGATCGGCTCGATCGTGCTGAACTTCGGCGGTCCGGGCGGCGCCGGCACGACCATCCTGAAGGCCGACAAGACCGTCATGTCGGCCGCCGTCCGGCAGCACTTCGACGTGGTCAGCTTCGACCCGCGCGGCGTGGGCGCCTCCGCCCCCGTGCGCTGCCTGTCCCCCCTCGGCCTGGACGCCTACTTCGCCGCCGACCCCACCCCCGACAACGCGGCCGAGGTCAAGCGGGCCAAGGCGTGGATGAAGATCTTCGCTCAGGGCTGCGCGACCAACTCCGGCAAGCAGCTGCTCGCGCACGTCGGCACCGGCGAGGTCGCCCGCGACCTGGACGTGATGCGGGCCGCCCTGGGCGAGGCCCGCCTGACCTACTTCGGCTTCTCCTACGGCACCTACCTGGGCGCCCGCTACGCCGACCTGTTCCCCACCCGGATCCGCGCCATGGTGCTCGACGGCGCCGAGGACCCCGGCCAGACGCTCGCCGAGTTCGGCGCGGCGCAGGAGCGGGGGTTCCGGCTGGCCCGCGAGTCGTTCCTGCGCGACTGCTTCAGGGCCGGGGACTGCCCGTTCCCCAGGCACACCGTCGCCGCCGCGACCAGGCGGCTGGAGGCGCTCTACAAGCGGGCCGACCGGGCGCCGCTGCGCAACGACGGCGACAGCAGGCAGGTCAACGAGGCCATCCTGCGCGCGGGCGTCAACCAGGCCATGTACGCCAAGGACAGCTGGCCCTACCTGCGCCAGGCGCTCACCCTCGCCTTCAAGGGCGACGGCACGGCCATGCTCGCCCTGGCCGACGTCAACCACGGACGCCGTCCCGACGGCAGCTACGACAACAGCAGCGAGGCGCTGACGGCCGTCAACTGCCTGGACCATCCCGAGCAGCGCTGCGCGTACTGGCCGGTCAAGGGCAAGGGGTTCACCAGGAAGGTGCGCGCCCACGGGTCGCCGCCGATCGTGGTGGTGGGCACGACGCGTGACCCGGCCACGCCGTACGAGCTGGCCAGGCGGCTGGCCGGGCAGTTGGAGCACGGCGTGCTGCTGACCCACGACGGCGACGGGCACACGGCGTACAAGGGGAGCTCGTCCTGCCTGGACCGGCAGATCGACCGGTACGTGATCACGGCCCGCGCGCCGCGCCCGGGAGCCTGCGCGCAGGTCTGAGGCCGTGGGCCCCGGTCCCTCACCCGCTCATGGGCGGGTGAGGGACTGGTGACGTTCGGGTCAACCCTGGCCGCGCCTGCGCGGCGGGGCACGACCGGGCGGGAGAGATTGGGCGGACGTAGCCGGAAATTCCCGCCCGAGGAGCCCATGGAGTCGCTGCTGGTCCTGCACGCGCTCGCGGCGGTCTGCGCTCCCTGGCTGGCCCGGCGCATGGGACGGGCCTCCTTCCTGCTGCTGGCCGTGGCGCCCGGCGCCGGCTTCGCGTACACGGTGTGGCTGGGGGTGCGGGGGCTGCCGGCGCGGGAGGACACCCGCTGGGCGCCCGCGCTCGGGCTGGAGCTGTCCTTCCGGGCCGACACGCTGACCCTGCTGATGATGGCGCTGGTCACCGGCGTGGGCGTGCTGGTCCTGGTCTACAGCGTGCGCTACTTCCCGGCCGGCGACGACGGGCTGGGCCGCTACGGCGGCGCGATGGCCGCCTTCGCCGGGTCGATGCTGGGGCTGGTCACGGCCGACAACCTGCTCCTGCTGTACGTCTTCTGGGAGCTGACCACCGTCTTCTCCTACCTGCTGATCGGCTACGACCCGGAGAGCCGGGCGGGCCGGCGGGCCGCGATGAAGGCGCTGACGGTGACCACGCTGGGCGGGCTGGCGATGCTGGCCGGGTTCGTGGTGGTCGGGCAGGCGGCGGGCACGTACGCGCTGTCGGGGGTCCTCGCCCGGCCGCCGCAGGCGGGCCCGCTGGCCGCCGGGCTGGTGCTGGTGCTGGCCGGGGCGCTGTCGAAGTCGGCGATCTTCCCGTTCAGCACGTGGCTGCCGGCCGCGATGGCGGCGCCGACGCCGGTGTCGGCGTACCTGCACGCGGCGGCCATGGTCAAGGCCGGGGTGTACCTGGTGGCCAGGCTCGGGCCGGCGTTCGGGGACGTGCCGCTGTGGCGGGCGGTCGCGGTGCCGCTCGGCTTGCTGACGATGCTGCTGGGCGGCTGGCGGGCGCTGCGCGAGACGGACCTGAAACGGCTGCTGGCCTACGGCACGGTCAGCCAGCTCGGTTTCCTGATCACGCTGTTCGGCTCGGGCACCCGGGGCGCGGCGCTGGCCGGGGTGGGCATGCTGGCCGCGCACGCGCTGTTCAAGGCCGCGCTGTTCCTGGTCGTGGGCGTCGTCGACCATGCGACCGGCACCCGTGAGCTGCGCGAGCTGAGCGGGGTCGGCCGGTCGATGCCGTGGGTGTGCGCTGCCGCGGTGCTGGCGGGGGCGTCGATGGCGGGGCTGCCGCCGTTCGCGGGGTTCGCCGGCAAGGAGGCGGCGCTGGAGGCGCTGCTGGACCGGCCGCTCGTGCTGGCGGGGGTGGTGGCGGGGTCGGCGCTGACGGCGGCGTACACGCTGCGGTTCCTGTGGGGGGCCTTCGCCGCCAAGCCGGGCGTGCCGGACACGCCGGCGCACCGGACGGCGGCGGCCATGTTCGCGCCCGCCGCGCTGCTGGCGGTGCTCGGCCTGGCGCTGGCGCCCTTCGCCTCCTGGTACGGGGGCGCGATGTCGGGCTACACCGGCACCTTCCGCGACCCCGGCCACGCCACGCACCTGGCGATCTGGGCCGGGCCGTCCCCCGCGCTGCTGCTGTCGGCCGTGGCGCTGGCGGCCGGGGTGCTGCTGTTCCTGGCCAGGGAGCCGGTGGCCAGGGCGGGCGCGGCGCTGCACGTGCTGGACTCGACGCAGCTCTTCTGGGCGCTCGTCCGCCGGCTGGACCGGTTCGCCGTGCAGGCCACGGGCTTCGTCCAGCGCGGTTCGCTGCCCGACTACCTGCTGCTCACGCTGGCCGCCACGACCGGCGTCGGCGTGTTCGCCGTCGCCTACGGCGGCGTGCCGCACCTGGACGTGCCGGTCGTCGCCTGGGAGCGCGTGGAGCAGCCGGTGCTGGCGGTCCTGATCACCGCGTCGGCGGCGCTGGCGCTGTTCGCCCGCGCCTACATCCTGCTGGCCGTGGTCGTCGGCGTCATCGGGTACGGCACCGCGCTGCTGTTCCTCGCGCACGGCTCGCCCGACCTGGCGCTGACCCAGTTCCTGGCCGAGACGCTGGCCCTGGTGGTGTTCGCCCTGGTGCTGCGGCGGCTGCCGGTGACCCCGGTCAGGGCGCGGCTGCCGCGGCTGTTCCGGTTCGGGCTCGGGCTGGCCGTGGGGGTGGTGGTGACCGGGGCGGGCATGCTGGCCACCGGCGCGCGGAGCACCTGGGCCGTCGGGTCGCTGATGCCCGCCGCGGCGCGCGAGGCGGGGGCGCGCAACATCGTCAGCGCGATCATCCTGGACATCCGGGCCTGGGACACGATGGGCGAGAGCACGGTGCTGGTCGTGCTGACGCTGGGTGTGACGAGCCTGGTGTTCCTGCGGCGCAGGACGTACCAGATCGAGCGGGACGACCGCGGCCGGGTGCCCGCCGAGCGCACGCACTGGTTGTCCTCGACGCTGCCGCGCGGCCAGCGGGCCGTGGCCTTCGAGGTGGCGGCCCGGCTGACCTTCCACACGGTGCTGGTGCTCTCGGTGTTCCTGCTGTTCGTCGGGCACAGCGGGGTCGGCGGCGGGTTCGCCGGCGGCATCGTGGCCGGGCTGGCGATCACCGTGCGTTACCTGGCCGGCGGCCGGTACGAGCTGGCCGCGGCGGTCCCGGTGCACGCGGGCGTGCTGATGGGCGCCGGGCTGACCCTGTCGACCGGCACGGCGCTGGCCGGGCTGCTGTTCGGACGGGCGGCGCTGGACATGCTGGCGGCCGACGTGCACCTGCCGCTGGTCGGCAGCCTGCACGTGTCCACGGGCCTGCTGTTCGACCTCGGCGTGTACGTCTCGGTCACCGGCATGGTCCAGGACGTGCTGCGCGGCCTCGGCGCCGAGCTGGACCGGCAGATCGAGGAGAGCGCGTGACGATCTCCCTGGCGCCGTTCCTGTGCTGCTGCGTGATGATCACGACCGGTGTGACGCTGCTGCTGGAGCGGAGCCTGGTGCGGGTGCTGGCCGGGGTGGTCGTGCTGGGCAACGGCGTGAACCTGCTGATCGTCACCGCGGGCGGGAACGCCGGCGGGCCGCCCATCCTGGGCAGCACGCCGGTGGCGGACATGGCCGATCCGCTGCCGCAGGCGATGGTGCTCACCGCCATCGTGATCACCCTGGGCGTGACGGCGTTCGTGCTGGCCATGGTGCACCGGTCGTGGCAGCTCACCGGCAGCGACGAGGTCCAGGACGACACCGAGGACCGGCGCGTGCGGCTGCGCGCCAGGCGCGGCGAGCTGAGCCACGCCCTGCGCACCCGGCAGGACGCCTACCGGCGGCTGGTCGTGGAGCAGCGGGCGGAGCTGGCCCGGCTGGAGGCCGAGCAGGCCGAGCGGGAGCGGCTGCAGGAGGCCGACCTGGAACGGCGGATCGCCCGCGTGCACACCGAGCTGGAGGAGTGGATGCGCACCCGGATGGCCGAGGGGCTGTCGGAGGAGGAGCTGCAAAGCGGCTTCGAGGAGGCCGGGCAGCGGGACGTGCCGGACGAGGAGGCCACGGCCGGTGACAACGCCGAGCGCATCGACGAGCTGCGCCGCGAGCACACCCGGCGGCGGGCCGAGCAGGCGGCCGGCGAGAAGGAGCTGCGCCAGCGGATCAAGGCCAGGCAGCGCGACGCCCGCAGGCAGATGCGCTCGGCCATCCGCGAGGAGCGGGCCCGCCAGGCCCTCGCCAACGACCCCGAACTGGAGGGCGACGACTAGTGGCAGGCAGGGGCGGGGCCCGTGGGTGACCTGGTCGAGCTGCGCGGGCTGGTGTGCGTGCCGGTGCTGCTGCCGCTGCTGGCGGCCGGGATCAAGCTGGCGATCGGCGGCCGGCTGCGGCACCTGCAGTCGGCCATCAGCCTCACCACGCTGGGCATCTCGCTGGCGGTGTCGGTGCTGCTGCTCGCGCACGCCGACACGCACGGCCCACTGGTGACCGAGCTGGGCGGCTGGGCCTCGCCGGTCGGGATCTGCCTGGTGGCCGACCGGCTCTCGACGCTGGTGCTGGTGGTGTCGTCGGCGGTGACGCTCTGCGTGATGGTGTACTCGATCGCCAACGCCTACGACGAGGCCGAGCACGACGCGCCGATGGCGATCTTCCATCCGGCGTTCCTGGTCATGGTGGCGGGCGTGGCGGACGCGTTCCTGTCCGGTGACCTGTTCAACCTGTTCGTCGCGTTCGAGATGCTGCTGAGCGGCTCGTACGTGCTGCTGACCTTCGGCGGGACCGAGTCCAGGATGCGGGCGGGGGCCACGTACACGCTGATGGCGCTGGCGTCGTCGATGTTGTTCCTGATCGCGCTGGCGGTGACCTACGGCGCGACGGGCACGTTGTCGATGGCGCAGCTCGCCGAGCGCTTCGGCACGCTGCCCGAGCAGGTCAAGCTGCTGGTCGAGCTGACGCTGCTGCTGGCGTTCGCGATCAAGGCGGCGATCTTCCCGGTGTCGGCGTGGCTGCCGGACTCCTACCCGACCGCGCCCGCGCCGGCCACGGCCGTGTTCGCCGGGCTGCTCACGAAGGTCGGCGTGTACGCGATCATCCGGCTGGAGGCGCTGCTGTTCCCCGGCGGGCCGGTCTCCACGCTGCTGATGGCGGTGGCGCTGGCCACGATGCTGGCCGGCGTGCTGGGCGCGGTGGCGCAGACCGACATCAAGCGCATGTTGTCCTTCACGCTGGTCAGCCACATCGGCTACATGGTGTTCGGGGTGGCGCTGTCGACGGTGGCGGGCCTGGCGGGCGCGGTGTTCTACATCGTCCACCACATCACCGTGCAGACGAGCCTGTTCCTGGTGACGGGGCTGATCGAGCGGCGCACCGGCACCACGTCGGTCAACCGGCTGGGCGGGCTGATGAGGAGCGCGCCGGTGCTGGGCGTGCTGTTCTTCGTGCCCGCGATGAACCTGTCGGGCATCCCGCCGATGTCGGGGTTCCTGGGCAAGCTGCTGCTGGTGCAGGCGGGCCTGGACAAGGGCGGCCCGGCGGCGCTCGTGCTGGTGGCGGGCGGGCTGCTGACGAGCCTGCTGACGCTGTACGCGATCGCCAAGACGTGGGGCAAGGCGTTCTGGCGCGCGCCGCGCGAGGAGCGGCTGGGCCAGGTGATGGAGAGCGAGGAGGCGACGGGTGAGGAGCCGGTGGTGACGACGACGGCGCTGCCGCCCGTGCTGCTGGGCGCGACGGCGGCGCTGGTGGCGCTGGGGCTGTCGTTCACGGTGCTGGCCGGGCCGCTGGCGGCGCTGACGCAGCGGGTGGCCACGGAGCTGAGCGAGCGGCAGACGTACATCACCGCGGTGCTGGGGACGCGGCGGTGAGCGCGGGCCTGCTCGCGCCGCGGCTGTTCGGCCGGCGGGTGCCGCTGCCCCTGGTGGCCTGGCTGACGCTGGTGTGGGTGACGTTGTGGGGCGAGCTGTCGGCGGGGAACGTGCTGGGCGGCCTGGCGACCGCGCTGGTGGTGACGTGGCTGCTGCCGCTGCCCGTCCTGGACCCGGGGATCAGGGTGCGGCCGCTGCCGCTGGCGCGGTTCCTGCTGTGGTTCGGGTGGGACATGCTGCTCTCGACCGTGCGGGTGGTGGCGTGGGTGGTGCGGCCCGGCGATCCGCCCACGCAGCTGGTCCTGGTGCGGCTGCGCACGTCGTCGGAGTCGATGACCGTGATGATCATGGTGGCGTTGTCCACGATGCCGGGGAGCCTGGTGGTGGAGGCGTACATGGACAGGAGAGAGCTGATGCTGCACGTGCTCGGGCTGGCCGGAGAGGGCGTCCCGGACGCGGTCCGCAGGGACCTGGCCGGGCTGGAGTCGCGCATCGTGGCCGCGTTCGGCACCCGCGCGGACCTGGAGGAGCTGCGGTGAGCGCGGTGTACCTGGTGACGATCGCGCTGCTGGGCGGCGGGGCGGCGGCCGCGTTGTGGCGGGTGGGGCGCGGGCCGTCGATGCTGGACCGCGCCGTCGCCCTCGACGTGCTGACGTCGCTGGCGATGTGCGCGGTCGGGCTGTTCGCGGTGGTCAGGGACGACTACTCCGACCTGCCGGTGCTCCAGGTGCTGTCGTTGCTGGGGTTCGTGGGCTCGGTGTCGCTGGCCCGGTTCTTCCCCGGGCGGTCGGGGTGAGCGTGATGGAGATCGCGGCCGCGGTCTGCCTGGTGCTCGGGGCCGTGCTGGCGTTGTCGGCGGGCGCCGGGCTGGTGCGCTTCCGCACGACGCTGGACCGGATGCACGCCGGCACCAAGCCGCAGGTGCTCGGCGTGCTGCTGGTGCTGGCCGCGATGTGGCTGCACCGGCCCACCTGGTGGAACGCCGGGCCGCTGCTGATCGTGGGGGCCTCGCAGGTGATCACGGTGTCGGTGGCGGCGTACATGGTGGGGCGCGCGGCCTACTCGCGTCAGTCGTCGCGGGACGAGACCGAGATGCCGCCCTCGGAGGAGGACTGATCGCCCCTGCGGTCGAGGGCGGGCTGGCCGAACCAGGTCCAGGCGGCCAGCCCGGCCAGGATGCCGGCGGTGATCCAGGCCAGCGTGGAGTGGAACAGGTAGTCGATCACCAGCATGGTGGCCGTGGTCATCGACACCACCAGGGCGAGCGCTCCTAACAGGCCGTAGGTGTTGGACCGGCGTACCAGCCTCTCCTTGTGGCCCTGCCGGAACAGCACGCGGTGCTGGGCGGTCGGCGCGATGTAGCAGATCGACGCGACGGCGGCGCTGACCAGCGCGGCGAAGTAGAGCCAGCGGTCGGTCTGGTCGAGCTTGACGAAGCCGGGCGAGAAGGGGACGGTCAGCAGGAACGCGAACAGCACCTGCACGCCGGTCACCGCGACGCGGGCGCCCTGCAGCAGTTCGACGAAGTTGCGGTCGGCGCGTTCCTCGTGCGACTCGTTCTTCACTCGGCCTCCTTGTCGGATGTTCCCCTCTTCCTTGGCGGAGGCCGGTCGAAACATGGATGGCGAGATCAGGTGAGGATCTTGGCGGGGGTGATGGGCAGATCGCGCACCCGCCGGCCGGTGGCGTGGTGAACGGCGTTGCCGATCGCGGCGGCGGTGCCCACGATGCCGATCTCGCCGATGCCCTTGGAGCCCATCGGGTTGAGCAGGCCGTCCTGCTCGTCGATCCAGACGGCCTCGATCGCCGGCACGTCGGCGCAGGCTGGCACGTGGTACTGGGCCAGGTCGCGGTGCAGGAAGCCGCCGAACTCGTCGTCGGTCAGCGTCTCCTCCATCAGCGCCATGCCCATGCCCATGGTCATGCCGCCGACGAACTGCGACCTGGCCAGCCTGGCGTCCAGGATGCGGCCGGCGGCGAACACGCCGAGCAGGCGCGACAGGCGGATCTCGCCCGTCACGGAGCTGACCCTGACCTCGGCGAACTGGGCGCCGAAGGCGTGCCTGGCCAGCTCCTCGTCGGCCTTGACCTCCTCGGTGGTGTCGGCGGACCCCTCGCCGCCGTCGGCCCGCAGCGCCTCGCAGGCCCGTACGACGGCCGAGCCCCACGACGCCGTGCCCATCGAGCCGCCCGCGACGGGGGCGGCAGGCAGGTCGCTGTCGCCGAGCTCGACGTGCACCCGGTCGGGGGCGACGCCGAGGCAGTCGGCCGCGATCCTGGTGAGCACGGTCCGGGCGCCGGTGCCGATGTCGGCGGCGGCCACCCGGATGACGAAGTCGCCGTCGCGCACGGTCGCGGTGGCCTGCGACGGGCCGCGCCTGGCCGGGTAGGTGGAGGCGGCCACGCCGGTGCCGACCAGCCACTCCCCCTCGCGCCGCACGCCGGGCGCCGGATCGCGGCGGTCCCAGCCGAAGCGGCGGGCGCCCTCGCGCAGGCAGGTCACCAGGCTGCGGGAGCTGAAGGGCAGCCCGCCGTCCGGCTCGGTCGTGGGCTCGTTGCGGATGCGCAGCTCGACGGGGTCGATCCCGGCCGCCTCGGCCAGCTCGTCCATCGCCGACTCCAGAGCGTACATGCCGGGGCACTCGCCGGGGGCGCGCATCCAGGACGGGGTGGCGACGTCGAGGCGGACGAGCCGGTGCGCGGTGCGCAGCGCGGGCGTGGCGTACATGACGCGGCCGGGGGTGGCGGCCTGCTCGGCGAACTCGACGATCCTGCTGGTCTGCACGTACGCCGTGTGCTCGACCGCGGTGAGCCGGCCGTCGGCGTCCGCGCCGAGCCGCAGCCGCTGGACGGTGGGCGTGCGGTAGCCGGTGAGGTCGAACATCTGCTGCCGGGTGAAGACGACCTTGACCGGACGGCCGGCGGCCCGGGCGGCCAGGGCGGCGAGCACGGCGTTCGGCCTGGTGGTGCCCTTGGAGCCGAACCCGCCGCCGACGTGCCTGGACACCACGCGCACCCGCTCGGCGGGCAGGCCGAGGGTCTTGGCGATGCTGTCCCGGTCGCCGCTGGCGCCCTGGGTCGAGTCGTAGACCAGCAGCCGGCCGTCGTCGGCCCACACGGCCACCGCGGCGTGCGGCTCCATCGCGTTGTTGTGCAGGGGCGGCGTCGTGTACGTCACGTCCACGGCGGACGCGGCGGCGGCCAGCCCGGCCTCCACGTCGCCCTTGCCGGTGTCGGGCGGCAGGTTCGGGTTGACCTTCTCGGGCCGGTAGAGGTCCGGGTGGTCGGCGCGCAGCCGCACGTCGTGGGCCTGCGGCTCATAGGCGACGCGGACGGCGTCGGCGGCGGCGCGGGCCTGGTCGTAGGTGCCGGCGACGACGGCGGCCACGAGCTGACCCCGGTAGACGACGTCCCGGGAGCGGAACAGCGCCAGCTCGGGGTCGGCGTCCTCGGCCAGGCCGGGCGGGTCCTCGACGGACAGCACGGCCAGCACGCCCGGCATGGCCAGCGCCTGCCCGGCGTCCACCCCGGTCACCCGGCCCCTGGCGACCGTGGACTGCACCGGGTAGCAGTAGGCGACGCCCTCGACCGGGTACTCGGCGGCGTACGTGGCCAGCCCCGTGACCTTGACGCGCCCCTCGATGCGGTTCACGGCGTCAGCTCCTCCAGCGTGCGGACGATCAGGTTGCGCGCCAGCGGCAGCTTGTACGCGTTGCGCGGCAGCGGGCGGGCCTGGTCGAGCTCGGCCTCGGCGGCCCGCAGGTACGCCTCCCCCGTGGCGGGGCCGCCGATGATCTCCCGTTCGGCGCGTTCGGCCCGCCAGGGCGCGTGGGCCACGCCGCCGAGCGCGATGCGGCAGCCGGTCACCACGCCGTCCCAGCGCACGTCGAGCACGGCGGCGATGGACACCAGGGCGAACGCGAACGAGGCCCGCTCGCGCACCTTGCGGTAGAGGGAGGCGCCCGGCGGCGGCGCGGGCAGCTCGACGGCGGTGATCAGCATGCCGGGTTCGAGCACGGTGTCGCGCTCCGGCGCGTCGCCGGGCAGGCGGTGCAGGCCGGGCATGGGGATGATCCGGTCGCCGGCCGGGCCGGTGACGTGCACCTCGGCATCGAGCGCGGCCAGCGCCACGGCCATGTCCGAGGGGTGGGTGGCCACGCAGGCGTCCGAGGCGCCGAGCACGGCCAGGTTGCCGTGGTCGCCCTCGATCGCGGGGCAGCCGGTGCCGGGCTCGCGCTTGTTGCACGGCCTGGTGACGTCCTGGAAGTAGGGGCAGCGGGTGCGTTGCAGCAGGTTGCCGGCCACCGTGGCCATGTTCCTGACCTGGCCGGAGGCGCCGGTCAGCACGGCCCTGGCGAGCATCGGGTAGCGGGCGCGGACGAGCGGGTCGGCCGCCAGGTCGCTGTTGCGCACGGCCGCGCCGATCCGCAGCCGGTCGCGTACGGGCTCGACGGCGTCCAGCGGCAGGCGGCTGACGTCCACGAGGTGGTCGGGGGCGGCCACGCCGAGGCGCATGAGGTCGACCAGGTTGGTGCCGCCGCCCAGGTACATCGTGCCGGGGCCGTACCGGCCGACCGCGTCGGACGGGCTCTGGGCGCGGACGTAGTCGAACGGCTTCACCGGGCCACCTCGCCGATCGCGGCCACGATGCCGGGATAGGCGCCGCACCGGCACAGGTTGCCGCTCATGCGTTCCCTGATCTCCTCGGGCGTCAGGGCCGGGTCGAGGAGGAGGTCGGCGGTGACGGCGCTCGGACCGGGCTCGCCCAGCATGCCGACCGCCGAGCAGAGCTGGCCGGGCGTGCAGTAGCCGCACTGGAAGGCGTCGTGCTCGATGAACGCGGCCTGCAGCGGATGCAGTTGCTCGCCCGAGGCCAGCCCCTCGACGGTGACGATCTCGCTGCCGTCCACCGCCACGGCCAGCGCCAGGCAGGAGTTGGCCCGGCGGCCGTCGATGAGCACCGTGCACGCGCCGCACTGGCCGTGGTCGCAGCCCTTCTTGGAGCCGGTCAGGCCGAGCCGTTCGCGCAGCAGGTCGAGCAAGGAGATCCTGGGGTCGACGGCCACGGTGTGCGGCACGCCGTTCACCTGCAGGGTGATGTCCATAGGCGCTCGCCTACCCGGCCACCGCCGGAGGCAACCACGGGCTCGGACATCTCGGGGTAAAGGTGACGGGGTCCAGGTGTCGGGGCGCGGGCGGCGGGTAGCCGGGGAGAGGATCGGGCCGCGGAGGGGTGCATGGGGCGAGCGTTCGACGAGCAGGTGGCGGAGTCCGAGGCGGTGCTCACCGTCAACGCGGGCTCGTCGAGCCTGCGCCTCGACCTCGTGCAGGGCGGCTGCGTGCTGGACAGCGCGCACGCCGAGCGGGCCGCGGACCCCGGCTCGGCGCGCGAGGAGCTGGCGGCGTTCCTGGGCGGCCACTTCGACCGCGACATCCGCGCGGTGGCGCACCGGCTGGTGCACGGCGGCGACGTCGTCCGCGCGCCCACGGTCGCCGACGACGAGACCGTCGAGGCGCTGCGCGGCGTCGTGAGCCTGGCGCCGCTGCACCTGCCGCCCGCGCTGGCGCTGCTGGAGGCGGCCCGCGAGCAGCTTCCCGCCGTGCCGCACGTGCTCTGCCCCGACACGGCCTTCCACGCCGGCCTGCCCGACGCCGCCGCGGTCTACGCCCTGCCGCGCGAGTGGCGCGACCGGTACGGCCTGCGCCGCTACGGCTTCCACGGCCTGTCCTACGCCTGGACCGCCGAACGGGTGGCCGAGCTGCTCGGCCGGCCGCTCGCCGACCTGGAGCTGGTGCTGACCCACCTGGGCGGCGGCTCGTCGGTGTGCGCGGTGTCGGGCGGGCGCAGCCTGGACACCTCGATGGGGTTCACCCCGCTGGACGGCGTCCCGATGAGCAAGCGCTCGGGCAGCGTCGATCCCGGGATGCTGATGTGGCTGCTGTCGCAGGGCCACCTGTCGGCCGACGAGCTGGGCGAGGGCCTGCAACGCCGGTCCGGGCTGCTCGGGCTGTCCGGCGGCCGCTCGGGCGACACCCGCGAGCTGGTCGAGGCCGAACGCGCCGGCGACGCCGAGGCCGCCCTGGCCCTGGAGGTGTTCTGCCACCGGGTGAGCCGGGAGATCGCCGCCGCCGCCACGTCGCTGTCCAGGATCGACGCCCTGGTGTTCACCGGCGAGATCGGCTGGGACCAGCCCGAGGTGCGCGAGGCGGTCTGCCGCCGTCTCGGGCTGCTCGGCGTCGAGCCGCCCGAGTCCGGCAACCGGCACGACGACGGCCTGGTCAGCGGGCCGGGCGCCGCCGTGCCCGTCCTGGTCGTCCAGGTGCGCGAGGAGCTCCAGCTCGCCCGCGAATGCCTGGGCGTCTTCCGGCCGGCAGAGGAGGACGGCTATGGATGACGTCACCCGCTCGGCGCTGCGGCTGTCGGGCGAGCAGGATCTCGACCCGCTGCTCGACCGCGTCGGCGAGGCCGGTCTCGTGCTGATCGGCGAGGCCAGTCACGGCACCCACGACTTCTACACCTGGCGGGCCGCGCTCACCCGCCGCCTGATCGCCGAGAAGGGCTTCGGGTTCGTCGCCGTCGAGGGCGACTGGCCCGACTGCGAGCGCGTCCACCACGCGGTCACCCGCGACGGCGAGGACCCCTTCGACGCCCTGTACGCCTACCAGCGCTGGCCCGCGTTCATGTGGGCCAACGAGGAGGTCGCCGAGTTCTGCCGCTGGCTGCGCCGCTGGAACGCGGCCCTGCCGCCGGGCGAGCGCGTCGGCTTCCACGGCCTCGACGTCTACAGCCTCTGGGAGTCCCTGCGCGCCGTGCGCCGCTACGCCGCCGACCACCTGCCCGACCAGCTCGGCACAGTGATGGAGGCCCTGTACTGCTTCGAGTCCTACGGCCACGACCCGCAGCGGTACGGCCTGGAGACCCGCCTGGTCCCCGACTCCTGCGAGACCGAGGTCGTGGAGCTGCTCAGGGCGGTCGTGGCGGCCGTGCCCGCCGACGAGGACGGCTTCGAGGCCCGGCAGAACGCCGAGGTCGTGGCCGGGGCCGAGAACTACTACCGGACCATGGTCGGCGGCGGCCCCGGCTCGTGGAACGTCAGGGACGTGCACATGGCCGACACCCTGGACCGGCTGACCGCCTTCTACGGGACCAAGGGCGTGGTGTGGGCGCACAACACGCACGTCGGCGACGCCCGCGCCACCGACATGGCCGCCGCCGGCATGACCAACCTCGGCCAGCTGGCCCGCGAGCGGCACGGCGAGGACGTCGTCCTGGTCGGCTTCGGCGGCTACCGGGGGACGGTCGTGGCCGGGGCGAGCTGGGGCACGCGGGCGCACGTCATGCCCGTCCCGCCGGCCCGGCCCGGATCGCTGGAGGCGCTGCTGCACGACGCGCTCGGCGGCGAGCGGGCCCTGTTCGTGACGCCCCGGCGGCCCCGTCCGCGCTGGTTCGACCAGCCGCTGGACCACCGCGCGATCGGCGTCGTCTACCGGCCGGAACGCGAGAAGTGGGGCAACTACGTGCCCACCGCGCTCGGCGACCGCTACGACGCCTTCATCTGGCTGGACGTCACCGAGGCCCTGCACCCGCTGCACGCCGAGCCGTGGGACGACGTCGAGCCGGAGACCTATCCCAGCGCCATGTGACGGACTGTCGGTGGCAGATGGTTTGATCGCTGCTGTGGAGGCCTCGGTCGAGCAGCTCGTCTACGTCAGGGACGACGAATACACCGTCGCGCGCATGAGCGCCGAGGGCGTGCCCGACTTCGTGGCCACCGGCCGGGCGCTGTCGGGCGCGCAGCCGGGCGAGACGCTCCGGCTGACCGGCGACTGGAGCCACCACGCGCGCCACGGCAGGCGGTTCGCGGTGGCCGGGTGCGAGCGGGTGGTGCCCGCCACGGTCCGGGCGATCCGCGTCTATCTGGGGTCGGGGCTGATCCGCGGCATCGGGCCGCGGCTGGCGTACGCGATCGTCGACCACTTCGGCGAGGAGACGCTCAAGGTCATCGACGCCGAGCCGGGGCGGCTGACCGAGGTCGTCAACATCGGGCCGCTGCGGCAGGCGCAGATCGTCCAGGCGTGGCAGGAGCAGAAGGCCATCGCCGCGCTGATGGTGACGTTGCAGGGGCTGGGCGTCAGCCCGCTGCTCGCGGCCAAGATCCACCAGGTGTTCGGCGGCGAGGCCGAGGAGGTCCTGGCCACCGACCCCTACCGGCTGATCGGCCGGGTCAGGGGCATCGCCTTCCGCGTCGCCGACCGCATCGCGCTGCAGCGGGGGGTGCCCGAGCGCAGCCCGCAGCGGATCAAGGCGGCGCTGCTCGACCGGCTGGAGTCGGCGGCGGTGCGCGACGGCCACTGCTTCGTGCCGGTGCCCCATCTGGTGGCGCGGGCGGCCGAGCTGATCGAGCTCGACCCCGAGGCGGTCGGGCCGATGATCGACGCGCTGGTGGCCGAGCGGCGGGTGGTGGTCGAGGCCGACGACGAGCAGCCGGGGCGGGCGGTGGCCTACGCCAAACACGTGCACGCCCGCGAGCGGCAGCTCACCGAGCAGCTCACCCGGCTCCTGCGGGCCCGCTCCACGCTGCCGCTGCGCTCCTACCGCGAGGACGAGACCCTCCACGACGACCAGCGCGCGGCCGTCAACATGGCGCTGACCTGCACCGTCTCGATCATCACCGGCGGGCCCGGCTGCGGCAAGAGTCACACGGTCAGGGCGGTGGCCGCCACGGTCAGGGCGTCCGGCGGCACGGTCACGCTCACGGCCCCCACCGGCAAGGCGGCCAAACGCCTGTCGGAGCTGACCGGCATGCCCGCCATGACCATCCACCGCATGCTCGCCCACCAGCCCGACCCCGACCCGTCCACGCTGTTCGAGGAGGCGCCCGCGCAGGCCGACCTGATCGTGGTCGACGAGGCGTCGATGCTCGACCTCCACCTCGCCACCCGGCTCACGGCGGCCGTCCAGCCGGGCAGCCACCTGCTGCTCATCGGCGACAGCGACCAGCTTCCCAGCATCGGCGCCGGCGACGTGCTGGCCGACCTGCTGCGGGTTGAGGCGATCCCGCGGGTGCGGCTCACCCACGTCTTCCGCCAGGCGAGCGGCAGCGGCATCGTCGAGGCCGCCCACCTCATCCGGGCCGGCCGCATGCCGGCGACGCCGGGGCGCGGCGGGTTCTGGTTCGAGGAGCTCGACGATCCGGCGCGGGTGGCCGAGCGGGTGGCCCATCTGGCCATGGAGGCTATCCCCCGCAAACAGGGCGTGCCGCCCGAGCAGGTGCAGGTGTTGTGCCCGATGCGCAAGGGCGAGACGGGCGCGGTCACGCTGGGCCGGCTGCTGCAGGACCGGCTCAACCCGGCGGCCGACGACAAGCCCGAGCACTGGTCGGGGGCGTCGGTGTTCCGGGTGGGCGACCGGGTCATGCCCATCCGCAACAACTACGACAAGGGCGTCTTCAACGGGGAGACCGCCACGGTCACCGCCGTGCTGCCGCAGGACCGCGTGGTCGAGGTCCGCACCGACGACGGCGAGACCGTCCAGTACGGGTTCGGCGAGCTCGACGACCTCACCCACGCCTACGCGATCAGCGTGCACCGCTCGCAGGGCAGCGAGTACCCGTTCGTGGTGGCGCCGATCGTGGCCGAGGCGGGCGGGATCATGTTGCGGCGCAAGCTGCTGTACACGCTGGTGACCCGGGCCAAGGCGTGGGTCGTGCTGGTGGGGCAGCGCGAGGCGCTGGAGCTGGCCGTCCACCGGGTGGGCCGCCCCCGCAACACCGGCCTGCCCCGCCGCCTGACCCAGAGCCTCTCGGCCTGACCCCGGCCCCGGCCCCGGCCCCGGCCGGGGCCGGGGCCGGGG
>NZ_JBFAMZ010000039.1:0-49970 GCF_040674635.1 Nonomuraea sp. NPDC049758 | reverse complement strand
AGCCGCAGCGGGCGGGCGTCCTTGATCAGCAGGCCGAGCAGGCCCAGCCCGTGCGGCCAGTGCTCGATGCGGGCGATCTCCTCCTCGCTCAGCCCCACCGGGATGAACTGCAGGAGTGTCTGCTCCTCGCCGACCACGCCGAGCGCCCCGTAGCTGGCGTCCACCAGCTTGGTCGCCGTCTCCACGATCCGCCGCAGCACCGTCTCCAGATCGAGGTCACTGCCGACCGACACCACGGCCTCCAGCAGCGCGTGCACCCGATCCCGGGTGGCCAGCACCGCGCTCAGCCGCACCTGCAGCTCGGCCAGCAGCTCATCAAGCCGCATCTGCGGCATCAACGGATGACGCTCGCTCTCCATGACGATCATTTTCGCATCCGGCCCGGACGACGAACACCCTGTTCTCCCTCATAAAGTCCACGGACCAAGAGGCTTCCGCCCCTACGCCTCCACCGCAGCAGGCGGTGACATGGATGGGAGAGTTGACGGGAGGAAAATGATGCGGTTCACCGTGAGAGAGGTCATGACCGAGCGGGTGACGACGGTCAAGGCCGGCACCCCGTTCAAGGACGTCGCCGAAATCCTCGTGACGAACGGGATCAGCGCCGTGCCCGTCCTGGACGAGGACGATCGCGTCATCGGCGTGGTCTCCGAAGGCGACCTCATGCGCAAGGAGGAGTTTCGGGAGCAGTACTGCGGCGAGACATACCACCCGCCGCTGCGCGCGCGGCTGCGCCGGCGCGTTACCGGCGAGGGCGCAGAGGGCGAGCGGAAGACCTCCGGGCACACCGCTGCCGACCTCATGACCGCTCCCGCCGTGACGGTCCCCGCGTCAGCTTCCACGGTCAGGGCTGCTCGAATCATGGACGAGAGCGGCGTCAAGCGGCTGGTCGTCCTCGACGCCGACGGCAGGCTTGAGGGCATCGTGAGCCGGCGGGACCTGCTGAGGATGTACCTACGCGACGACGAGATCAGGCGCCGCGTCGTTGAGGAGATCCAGCCGCAAGCCAGAGAGGACGACCGCCACGGGATCACCATCGAGATCCACGACGGCATAGTCACGCTCTCCGGGCACCTGGTCAGGTGCAGCGAAGCCGCGGCCGCCCGTGGCGCCGGGTACCAGCATCTGCTTCCGCTATGAGCGCTGATCCGACCCTCCGACCGGGCAGGGCGGCTAGCGGTGAGCTCGGCCCTGCACAGACCGGGCACCACACGGCGTTCGTGGGGGAACTACCAGGATGGCGGGCGCGAGCCCGCCTGGACGTCCCGTCAGGTGTGCAGGCCAGTGCGGCCGCAGAGCTGCCGGGCCTTGTCGCCGGCGTTCATCAATGGCATGGTCGCGGCGTAGCGTCAGCAGCCTTGGTCATGTGGTGATTCGTCCCAAGGTGTTCGTTCCTCGCTGGCACCGCCAACGACCACGGTCAAGAGACCACGCCGTACGCTGGGCAGGAGCCGGACGGGTTCGCCTCCAGCCGGGCTCGCGCCATCCCTGCGCCACGCCCGCCCTGACGTCCCTGTTGCCGTCGGGGGCGCCGGATCGCAGGCGCCCCGTCCCGTCAGCGTCAGGCGCACCACCAGCGGATGCCCTGGTACTGGCGGCCCCAGCGCCCCCACCACGAGGTGTAGCCCTGGTGCGGGGCCACGGTCAGGCAGTCGGAGTCCGGCCCGCGCCGCTTGACCTGGTAGGTGACGGAGTATTTGCAGTTGTTGATGACTCGCACCTTGTGGGTCGTCTTGGTCGTCCAGTGCGTGACGCTGACGCAGCTGGGGCCGGCCTGGGCCGTGGTGGCCTGCGCGGGCGCGGCAGCCAGGCTCCCCAGGCCGATCGCACCAGCGACGAGGGCGGTGCCGAGCTTGGCGGTGATGTTCATGTCCCCTCTTCCTTCGTCCGCTTTCGGATGAGGAGAACGTAGGCCGTCCGGTGTTGAGCCTCTGTTGAGCCCGCGTTGAGCGGCCACCCTCACCGGTGCGGTCAGGGCGCGGGCGGGTGCCGGTAGCGGATCCAGATGTCGCCCCGGCTGTGGCCGGCGAGGCGGAGGACCACCCCGTTCTGGGGTGTCGTTGACGAACGCGTCACCAGCCCGGGATGCTGCATGGCGTCCACCTCGGCGTCGCCGCCCGCAACACCAACGCGCAAGGCTTCTACCGCCACCTGGGACTCCACCTGCTCACCGAAGACCTCGGCACCCAGTTCTACGGTATGCGCCTCTGACGGCGGTTCAGGCCGTGACCAGTCAGGGACGTGGCAGGTGCCGGTACCCGGGGTTGAGGACCCTGGGGACTGCCGTCAGCGCTGAGAAGGTTCATGAGCCGCAGTTCGGTGGGTCAACCGGACAGAAGTACAGCACTGCCGGGCCTCCCGAATCACAGCCGACCAGGTCAGCACCCCAGGACGCCCGAACGCCATGATTCGGCCACTGCCCCGCCCCGAAGGCACGCGCTCGACCGAAGTTCCCGTGCAGAGCCAGCGCGACTCCCGCGCTCGTCCCAGCTGGGTCACCGGCACCAGGATCAGAGTCGAATCAGGCCAACCGCAGACCACGCACGTCCGCGATTTTCTCGATCACGGGCCGTGACGCTACCGGCCCACCCCTCGCATCGCCCACCGGTTAACCAGACCCTGAGGCAGTGGCCGCCGATGAGTCGGTGTCGCGGGCGGTGGTGCTCGGCCGACACGGCCCGGCGGGTTGGTTCAACTACTTGGGGGGAGTCGTCTTCCATTGCTTCCACTGGGCGCTGGGGGTGCAAGCCTTAAGGCTAAGTCGGCCGGCGGATCCCGGTGCGAGACAGAAGCTTGAGCTGTTGACGGGTCGATACGAATAGTAGCCTTGATTCTCCTCTCTTTCAATGAAGCCTTGATAATTACTGTCATTGCACGTATTGACGTATATTCTCGAACTACCGTCAACATCCACGCACTTGCCGGTGCCTTTGCTCTTGAGTGCCACAAAACTGCTGGGGTATTGCAGAACATAGAAGCGCTGGATTTCGAACGCCCCGCAAGTGTCATAATAGAGAACGTTATTCCCGCTGGTCAGGCATTGACCGTTGCCTGCTGACTTGAAGTAGTAAGGGCCCCAGACCTTCGGTCCGGCAGCGCTGCTTTCCGCGCTCGCAGGTGATGTGAACGTCAGCCCTGCCAGAGAGATGGCAACGACGGCTGCGGGGATAAGCCTTTTCAGCATGAGATCTCCTCGTTGGTTTCCCGAGCTGGCCCAGGTCGTGAAGGTCAGCCTGCCGAGCAGGTAGCGGCAGGCACGGGCCAGTCTTGACGGATGGCTGATTGTCTGGAAGCCCGATTCGCCACCCAGACAAAACGCTGCTCGTGGGACTGATGGCCGGAGCCAGTTCATCGCGCCAGGGCCAGGCTCGTCACCCTGTTCCGGCCTGAGCAGGAACACGCAGCTCAGCGTCACATGCGGTACGCCGTGGAGGATGCTCGCGCGCACCGCAAGTGGTCCGGCTGGTCGCTGAGCGTCGGCTCCGGTGGGATCACGACCACTGACGCATTCCGCCGCACCGTCACCTGGGAACAGATCGGGAAAGTGTCACGCACGAATATCCGGGCCAAGACGCGGCACCGCTATATCGGACTCCACGTTCACTTTACGGACGACGTGGGACGCGAAAGCCGACAAGTCCCCATGACACCTCGGCGTTGGCCGATCCACCCAGGACCGACGACCACATCCGGTTCGTGTTGCGGCCACGACGACGCCCTCACTCGCGTCAAGCGGGTGAGCCAGAACGGCAGCTTCGAGGAATGCTCGACGCCGAGAGCCCAGCCAACCCGGTGGCGTCGACGCGCTGGGCCCGCAGGCGCTCGTGCTCGGCGGTGGCCGCCGTCCGGGCCTGGGCGAGGGCTTGGTGGCGGATGGCGCGCCACAGCGAGCCGAGCTGCCCCAGGCCCTTGTCAGATATGCGGCCGCCGCCCGCGATCAACTTGCCGCCCTGCTCCCGATCCGCGAACAGCCTCCTAGGCACCGATCCCCCCGCCACCCTGGTTGCCCGGCACAAACTCGCTTACTGGGCAGTGCGGGCGGCGGAGACGGAGTCGAGTGGTGGGGGCGGCCGCCCTGCTAATCGCCGTGGTGGCGTCGCGGGCGCAGCTGCGCGCCGAACACATCACGGCAGAGGCTGGCCCATGTACACGGCCTGGGGTGTCGGCTTCTGGCGAGCGGGCGGTCGCGCCAGGCAGCGACAAGTCCGGCATCATCTCGACCGGTGATGCCGCACGGAACGTGCAGATGCGGGCTGAGGCCTCCGAGCAGGGCCGGGTGTACCAGGCAGGCGGCAACCAGACCATCAACGCGCCAGCGCGGACATCGACAAGTTCCTATCTGATCGAGGACTCTGCGCGAGGGCCTGATCGGCCACAGCGAGACGGCGGTCACCGAAGCCGTCTACCGCAAGCTGCCATTCGTCGCCTGTGGGTCGCGCGGGCGCGAGCATGGCGTGTGGTCCCCAGCGGGTCCCCAGCTTCCCTCCCTGCCCACTGCTGTTGCAAGATCTAAGCCGCCCTTCCATCTCATGGCCGGGCCCCGAACCAGCACGCATGGGCCGTTCTAAGGGTCAGCAGTAGGCCGGTGGGGTGGGCGCTGCTTGCCGTACTGCGGGGGAGGCCAGGAGGAGCGCGGTGGCGAGCAGGACGGCGGCGCCTGCGGCGGTCACCACGCCCTGGGCCGGAACGGCCAGGGTCAGGACCGGCGCAAGCAGGGAGCCGGCCCCTTATGGGGGTGGCCACTCCGGCGCCGGTTGCGCTAGGTGACTTTGGCACACACTGTACAAGCTTACTTACCGTACGTGTGCATCTCTTGCTATACCGGACACCGTGGGCCCGGATGACACCTTCGACAGCGTCCGTGCGATCGCCGACGCGATCCTGTACGAGGGGTACCTGCTGTACCCCTACCGCCGCTCCTCCGGCAAGAACCGGGTCCGGTGGCAGTTCGGCGTGCTGCTGCCGCCCGCCTGGGCACGGGCCCGGGGGCTCACCGGCGCGGGCGTGGCGGGCTCCGCCGAATCGTGGTGCCAGCAGACGGAATGCCTGCTCGAAGCGGACGGCGAGGTCACGGTCGAGCTGCGGATCCGCTTCCTGCACCAGCAGCGGCGTCAGGTGCAGCGCCGGGACGCCGACGGCGCCTGGCAGCCGGTCGACTCCCTTGGCGACGGGCCCACGCTGGAACTGAGCTTCGACGAGGCCGTGCCGCGCGAGTTCGACCTGCGTGCCGGCACGGCCGAACTGCTCGCGGGCGAGCGGCGGATCACCGTCGATGTGCCGGCGGGCGAGGAGATCCGGCCGCTGGACGGCGGCCGGATCGTCGTCAGCCGGTCGGCGATCCGGGCGTCGGTAGCCGTCTCGGCCACGCGGTGCGCGACGGCGTCCCCGCTGCTGCGCCTGCGCTGCCGCGTCGAGAACGACGACCCGGCCACTCCCGCCGACGCCGCCCGCGAGGACGCGCTGCGCGCCTCGCTCCTGAGCTGCCACACTCTGCTCGCCACGCGCGGCGGCTCGTTCGTCTCCCTGCTCGACCCGCCGGAATGGGCCGCGGCGGCGGTCCGCGACTGTGTCAACACGGGCACCTTCCCCGTGCTGGCCGGTACGCCCGGCGCGCGGGACGTCGCGCTCTCCTCCCCGATCATCCTGTACGACCACCCGCGCGTGGCCCCCGAGAGCCCCGGCGACCTGCACGACGCCACGGAGATCGACGAGATCCTGTCGCTGCGCACCCTCACGCTCACCGACGCCGAGAAGCGGGAGGCCCGCGCCACCGACGCGCGGGCCGCGGAGATCATCGACCGCGTCGACTCCATGCCGCCCGCCGCGCTGTCACGGCTGCACGGCGCGGTCCGCTCTCGCCGGGCCGCGGCGGCGGTGGACGGCGTGACGGTCGCCGGGGTGGAGGTCTCGAGGGGAAGCCGGGTCAGGCTCCGGCCGCGACGGTCGGGCACCGACCCCCAGGACATGTTCCTCGACGGCAGGACCGGCCTGGTCGAGGACGTCCTCCAGGACGTGGACGACACCTGGCACCTGGCCGTCACCGTCGAGGACGACCCGGGCGCCGACCTGAACCGCTGGTACGGGCGCTACCGCTACTTCACCCTCGACGAGGTCGAGCCCCTGGAGGCGGGATGAGCACCGGTGGTTCCCGTAACGTGCTCGTGGCCGGCATCGGGAACGTGTTCCTGGGCGATGACGGCTTCGGCGTCGAGGTGGTCAGGCGCCTGGACCCGGCGGAGCTGCCCGCGACGGCCGACGTCGCCGACTACGGCATCCGCGGCGTCCACCTCGCCTACGAGCTGCTGGACGGCCGATACGACACCCTGATCCTGGTCGACGCCGTCCCGCTCGACGGCCCGCCGGGAACGCTGGCCGTCATCGAGGCCGACGACCGGCCGGCCGGGGGCGACGTGGCGATCGACGGGCACGGGCTGCATCCGGACGCCGTGCTCCGGCTGCTGAACCACCTCGGCGGCGGCGTCGAGCGGGTCGTGATCGTGGGCTGCCGGCCCGCGGTCCTGGACGAGGTGATGGAGCTGTCCGAACCGGTGGCCGCCGCCGTGGAGGGGGCCGTCCGCCTCGTCGCGGAGCTGGCCTGGCAGGAGGCGGCGGGAAAGATCGAGAGGGAGACCACCGATGCATGAACTGGGGCTGTGCGACGCGATCGTGGAGGCCGCGCTGGGACGGGCCGGTGGACGCCGGGTGAACGCGGTGCGCGTCCGCGTCGGCGGGCACCCGGTGGATCCGCGGGTCATCGACACGGGCTTCCGCCTGGCCGCCGCGGGCACGGTCGTGCAGGACGCGACCGTCGAACTCGTCACCGTGCCGTACGTGATGCGCTGCGCGGGATGCGGCGCCGAGCAGGAGGCCCGCACCGCCACGGACCTGCTCGCCTGCCGGAGCTGCGGCGGGATGGACGTGGAGAGCAGCACGGACGAGAGCGTCGTGGTGGAGTCGATCACGTTCGAACCGGTTCCCGGAACCGCCTGACAGACCCGCCGGCACCGGCCGGGACCAGGCCGCTGACGTGAAGGAGAGGCGACATGGCCGATCAGAAGAGCGGATTCGACGAGATGCACATCCTGTGGATCTCCGAGGGCATGAGCTGCGACGGCGACACCGTCTCCGTGACGGCCGCGTCCCAGCCCGCCATCGAGGACGTCGTCACCGGCCTCGTGCCGGGGCTGCCGAAGGTGCACCTGCACAACAAGGTCCTGTCCCCGACGTTGGGCGGGGAGGACTTCCTGGCCCCGTTCCGGGCCGCGGCGCGCGGCGAGCTGGAGCCGTTCATCTTCGTCCTGGAGGGGTCCGTCCCCAACGAGAGGATCAACGGAGAGGGCTACTGGACGTCGTTCGGCAACGACCCGGACACGGGCGAGCCGATGACCCTCAACACCTGGATCGACCTGCTCGCCCCCAACGCCTGGGCGGTCGTCGCGATCGGGACCTGCGCCACCTACGGCGGCATCCACGCCATGGCGGGCAACCCGACCGGCTGCATGGGCCTGGCCGACTACCTGGGCTGGGACTTCCGGTCGGCCGGCGGGCTGCCCATCGTCAACGTGCCGGGCTGTCCGGTGCAGCCGGAGAACTTCATGGAGACCCTCACCTGGGTCCTGCAGCACGCGGCCGGTTCGGCGCCGCCGCCGCCGCTGGACGCGCTGCTGCGTCCTCAGTGGCTGTTCGGCAGGACCGTGCACGAGGGCTGCGACCGTGCCGCCTATTACGAGCAGGCCGACTTCGCCAAGGACTACAACTCGCCCAAGTGCCAGGTGAAGGTCGGCTGCTGGGGCCCGGTCGTCAACTGCAACGTGCCCAAACGCGGCTGGATGAACGGGGTGGGCGGCTGCCCGAACGTCGGCGGGATCTGCATCGGCTGCACGATGCCCGGCTTCCCCGACAAGTTCATGCCGTTCATGGACATGCCGCCGGGCAGCAGCCTGTCCTCGATGCTGATCAAGCCCTACGGGGCGTTCATCCGCCGCATGCGCGGCATCACCAACAACACCGCGAACGCCGAGCCGCGGTGGCGGCACAACCGTGAAGCGCTGACCAGCGGCTTCGATCCGCGGTGGCGCCCGTAAGGGGCCCGCGACGCCAGAGAGGACACATCAGCACATGGCCATCTCCGAGCAGGAAGCGCCCGACCGGCGACCACCGGGAGAGCTCGTCGAGATGTCGTGGGATCCCATCACACGCATCATCGGCAACCTGGGCGTCTACACGAAGATCGACTTCGCCAACCGGCGGGTCGCCGAGTGCCACAGCACCTCCTCGCTGTTCCGCGGCTACTCGGTGTTCATGAAGGGCAAGGATCCCAGGGACGCGGGCTTCATCACCAGCCGGATCTGCGGCATCTGCGGCGACAACCACACCACCTGCTCGATGTACGCCCAGAACATGGCGTACGGCATCAAGACGCCGCCGATGGCCGAGTGGATCGTCAACCTCGGCGAAGCGGCCGAGTACATGTTCGACCACACGATCTTCCAGGACAACCTGGTCTTCGTGGACTTCTGCGAGGCGATGGTCAAGGAGACCAACCCGACGCTGCTGGCGCGGGCCAGGACCACCGAGGCGCCCGGGGCGGCGATCCACGGCAAGCGCACGATCGCCGACATCATGGAGGCGTTCAACCCGTTCGAGGGCGACATCTACAAGGAGGCGCTGCGGATCAGCCGCGTCACGCGGGAGATGTTCTGCCTGATGGAGGGCCGGCACGTCCACCCGTCGACGGTCTATCCGGGCGGGGTCGGCACGATGCCGGAGCCGACGTTGTTCACCGACTACCTCTCGCGCCTGCTCGGCGTGGTGGACTTCGTCAAGAAGGCCGTCGCGCTGAACAACGACGTGTTCGACTTCTTCTACGAGGCACTGCCCGGTTACGAGGAGGTCGGCCGCCGCCGGATCCTGCTCGGCTGCTGGGGGGCCTTCCAGGACCCGGCCGTGGTCGACTACCGCTACGAGACGATGAACGACTGGGGCAAGGCCATGTTCGTCACCCCGGGCATCGTGGTGGACGGCGAGCTGGTCACCAACAACCTCGTCGACATCAACCTCGGCATCCGCATCCTGCTCGGCAGCTCGTACTACGACGACTGGACCGCCGAGGAGCCGTTCGTCACCCACGACCCGCTCGGCAACCCGATCGACATGCGGCACCCGTGGAACCAGACGACCCTGCCCGCGCCGCAGAAACGCGACTTCGAGGGCAACTACAGCTGGGTCATGAGCCCCCGGTGGCTCGACCCGCGCACCGGCGACCACCTCGCGCTCGACACCGGCGGCGGCGCCTTCGCCCGCCTGTACGTCACCGCCCTGTCGGGCATCGTGGACACCCCGTACGTGAAGGCGACGGGCTCGTCGGTGCAGATCTCGCTGCCGAAGGGCCGCGACCTGCCGGAGACGACCCTGGAGTGGCGCATCCCGCCCTGGTCCAACGCCCTGGAACGCAACCGGGCCCGGGTGTACTTCGTGGCCTACGCCGCGGCCATGGCGGTGTACTTCGTCGAGCAGGCCATGGAGCGCATGCGCGCCGGGGACACCAAGGTGTTCACCGACTTCGCCGTGCCGGAGGAGGCCATCGGCGTCGGGTTCCACGAGGCGGTGCGCGGCGTGCTCTCCCACCACATGGTCATCAGGGACGGGAAGATCGCCAACTACCACCCGTACCCGCCCACGCCCTGGAACGGCAGCCCGCGCGACAGCTTCGGCACGCCCGGCCCGTACGAGGACGCCGTCCAGGACATGCCGATCTTCGAGGAGAACGGCCCGGACGACTTCAAGGGCGTCGACATCATGCGCGCGGTGCGCAGTTTCGACCCCTGCCTGCCCTGCGGCGTGCACATGTACGTCGGCAAGGGACGCACGGTGAAGAAGCTGCACTCGCCGATGTTCGGCGCGAGCCATGGCTGAGCCGGACCGCCTGGACGACCAGGCGGTGGCCCGCCTGCTGGAGCGGCTGGAGGAGACCCTGGGGCGGCTGGAGGGCACGCCCGGCCCGACGGCGGAGACGGCGCTCGACGCCGTCGCCATCCTCGCCGAGGTCTACGGCGAGGCCCTGGCCCGGGTCATGGACCGGGCTCCGGCCGGGTCCGCCGTCGCCGCCGCCCTGGCCGACGACGAGCTGCTCGGCCACCTGCTGGTCCTGCACGACATCCATCCCGAGCCGCTCCGGCGGCGGGTCGAGCGCGCGCTCGACGGCCTGGCCGGGGCCCTGCGCGCCCAGGGGGTGGAGGCGCGGCTCGCCGACGTGACGGACGACGTCGCGCGGGTGCGGCTGACGGGCGGCTGCTCGTCCGGGTCGGAGCCCGTACGGCTGGCCGTCGAGCAGGCGGTGCGCGCCGTCGCGCCGGAGGTGGAGACGGTCGAGGTGAGCCGCGCCGCGCCGGTCGCCTTCGTCCCCGCCGACGCGCTGCTGGTCCGGCCCGGCGGCGCCGCGTGAGCACGACCGCGCACGGCCGCCTGCTCAGACGGACCGCGCGCCGCCGGGACGCGGGCGCGCGCTGCGAGCTGTGCGAGGCGCCGGTCCGGGGCGAGCACGGGCACGTCGTGGACACGCGTTCGGCGGAGGTGCTGTGCGCGTGCCGGGCGTGCGCGCTGCTGTTCGAGCCGGACGGCGACGGCCACTTCCTGCGGGTGCCCGAACGGCGGCTGCGGCTGACCGGGGTGCGGCCGGCCGACCTCGGCATCCCCGTGAGCCTGGCGTTCTTCGTCACCGCACCCGACGGCTCGGCCACCGCGCACTACCCGAGCCCGCTGGGCGGCACCAGCAGCGAGCTGGACGCCGCGGCCTGGCAGGCGATCAGCGCCCGCGCCGAGGAGCTGGGCACCATGCGGCCGCTGGTCGAGGCGCTGCTCGTCAACGGCGTACGGGGGGCCGGTGAGTGCTGGCTGGTCCCGATCGACGACTGCTACCGGCTGATGGCCCTGGTACGAGGGGAATGGACCGGTATGTCAGGCGGCGATCAGGTATGGGCAAAGATCGCGCAGTATTTCGCCCAGCTCGACGACGCAGGGCATCGCCGGGGGTAGGACCCGCACCATGGCACACATCAAGGTGGGCAAGCCCGACGTCGCACCCGACGCGACGGCGCACGTCAAGGGCGTCGAGCAGGGCAACCGGCCCGGCGCGTACGAGCAGCAGGCGGGACACCACCGGGACGGCACGGCCGACGCCCGGCGCTCGACGGGGATCAGCCCCAAGAAGCACGACCCGATCCTGCCCGTCATGCCCAACCTCCCGCCAGGCTGAGAAAGAGGAAACAGACATGCGGCGACCACGTACGACGCTGCTGGCCGGGCTGGCCGGGGCGGTGCTCCTGGGGATGTTCTGGAAGGAACTCCCGGCGCTGAGGCGCTACCTCAAGATCAAGCAGATGTGATCCCGGAACGATGTGTCTTGGCATCCCCGGAGAGATCGTCGAGCTGCTGCCGGACCGGGCCGACCTGGCCACCGTCGAGGTCGCCGGCGTACGCCGCGCGATCAGCGTCGGCCTGCTGGACGGTCCGGTCCGGCCCGGTGACTGGGTCCTGGTCCACGTGGGCTTCGCGATGTCCAGGATCGACGAGAGCGAGGCCGCGGCGACGCTGGCGCTGCTGAACGGCCTCGGCCCCGCCTACACCGACGAGCTCCAGGCGCTCGCGGAATCCGACATCACGTGAAAGGCGCCGGCATGCGCTTCGTCGACGAGTACCGCGACGCCCGGACGGCACGGGCCCTGGCCGCGCGGATCGCGGAGCTGTGCGAGCCCGGCCGTCGCTACACCTTCATGGAGGTGTGCGGCGGGCACACCCACACGATCTACAAGCACGGCGTCGAGGACCACCTGCCGCCGAACGTGAACCTCGTCCACGGGCCCGGCTGTCCCGTCTGCGTGATCCCCATGGGACGCATCGACGACGCGATCGCCATCGCCCGCGAACCGGACGTGATCATGACCTCGTTCGGCGACATGATGCGGGTGCCCGGCGGCGAGGGCTCCTTCCTGGACGCCAAGGCCGCCGGCGCGGACATCCGCATGGTGTACTCCCCGCTCGACGCGCTGCGGATCGCCCGCCAGAACCCCGCCCGCCGGGTCGTCTTCATGGCGATCGGCTTCGAGACCACCGCGCCGTCCACGGCGATGACCGTGCTGCGGGCCGCGGCCGAAGGGCTCGGCAACTTCTCCGTCTTCTGCAACCACGTCATGATCATTCCGGCGATCAAGGCGATCCTGGACTCGCCGGACCTGCGGCTCGACGGCTTCATCGGGCCGGGCCACGTCTCCACCGTGATCGGCTGCCGGCCGTACGCGTTCATCGCCGAGGAGCACGGCAAGCCGCTCGTCTGCTGCGGGTTCGAGCCGCTGGACGTGCTGCAGTCGATCCACATGCTGCTGCGGCAACTCGCCGAGGGGCGGGCCGAGGTGGAGAACCAGTACACACGGGTGGTGCCGTGGGAGGGCAACGGCCGGGCGCTGGAGGCGATCGGGAAGGTGATGGAGCTGCGCCCGTACTTCGAGTGGCGCGGCCTCGGCTTCATCTCCCACTCCGCGCTGCGCCTGCGCGACGCCTACGCGGCCCACGACGCCGAACGGATCTTCCAGGTGCCGGGCGTACGGGTGGCCGACCCGAAGGCGTGCCAGTGCGGCGAGGTGCTCAAGGGCGTGCTCAAGCCGTGGGAGTGCAAGGTGTTCGGAACCGCGTGCACGCCGGAGACGCCGATCGGCACCTGCATGGTGTCCTCCGAGGGCGCCTGCGCCGCGTACTACAACTTCGGCCGGTTCACCCGCACGCGGGCCAAGGAGGCGACCACGGCATGACGACCGAGCGCACCGCCGGATGGGCCGAGCGGGCCGTCCGCGAGGCGGGCGGGCCCGCCGGCCCGGCGACCCGCGAGGAAGAGGTGCTGCTGCGCATCGAACGCGCCCGGGGACGCCGGGCCCGGGTGCGGGAGGAGCGCATCACGCTGGCCCACGGCGCGGGCGGGAGCGCCTCGCACACGCTGGTCGAGGCCGTGTTCGTGGACGCGTTCCGCAACCCGATCCTGGAGCCGCTGGGCGACGGCGCCGTGCTGGGGGTGGCGGGCGGGCGGCTGGCCTTCAGCACCGACTCCTTCGTGGTCTTCCCGCTGTTCTTCCCCGGCGGCGACATCGGCGACCTCGCCGTCAACGGCACGGTCAACGACCTGGCCGTGTGCGGGGCCCGGCCGCTGTACCTGTCGGCCGGCTTCATCCTGGAGGAGGGCTTCCCGGTCGCCGACCTGCGGCGGATCGCCACCTCGATGGCCGCCGCCGCCGACCGGGCCGGCGTCCAGGTGGTCACCGGGGACACCAAGGTCGTGGAACGCGGCAAGGCGGACGGGTGCTACGTCACCACCGCCGGCGTGGGCGTGCTGGAGCGGGAGACCGAGCTGACGCCGTCGGCGATCAGGCCGGGCGACGCCGTCATCGTCTCGGGGCCGATCGGCGAGCACGGCGTCACCATCATGATCTCCCGTGGAGAGCTGGACATAGAGGCCGACCTCGCCTCCGACACCGCGCCGCTCAACGGCGTCGTCGCCACGCTGCTCGACGCCGTCCCCGGGGTGCGGGTGCTGCGGGACGCCACGCGCGGCGGGGTGGCGACGGTGCTCAACGAGCTGGCCCGCTCCTCGCGGCTCGGCATCGTGGTGGAGGAGTCGGCGGTGCCGGTCCGCCCGGTGGTGAACGGCGCCTGCGAACTGCTCGGCATCGACCCCCTGTACGTCGCCTGCGAGGGCCGGTTCGTCGCCGTGGTCGACGGCGAGCAGGCCGGAAGGGCGCTGGAGGCGCTGCGCGGCCATCCTCTCGGCGCGGAGGCGGCCGTGGTCGGCCGGGTGCGTGCCGAGCCCGCGGGGCTCGTGCTGCTCGACACGGCCTTCGGCGGCACCCGGATCGTCGACATGCTCGTCGGGGACCCGCTGCCGCGCATCTGCTGAGCCGCGGCCGACCGGCGGTTCATCCGGCGCGGTTCATCCGGCGCGGTTCATCCGGCGCGGTTCATCCGGCGTGGTCGAGGGCGGCGGCGACGGCGGCCTGGCCCAGGCTGAGGCCGCCGTCGTTGGGCGGCACCCGCGAGTGCAGGAGCACCCGCAGGCCCGCCTCCCGCAGCCCTGCCTCCATCCGCTCCAGCAGGACGACGTTCTGGAAGACGCCGCCGGACAGCGCCACCTCGCGCAGCCCCGTCCGTTCGCTCAGCGCCAGCACCGCCCGCAGCAGGACACGGGCCAGGCCGTTGTGGAAGCGCGCGGCCACCAGCGGCGTCCGCACGCCCGCCAGCAGGTCCTCGACCGCGCCGCGGACCAGGTCGGTCCCGGACACGACCAGCTCCGGCCCGCCGGACAGCGCCGCCGGGTAGGCGGCCCGCTCGCCAGGCTCGGCGAACTGCTCCAGTTCGATCGCTGCCTGCCCCTCGAAGAGCACCCGGTCGCGCAGCCCGGCGATCGCGGCCACCGCGTCGAACAGCCGGCCCGCGCTCGACGTGAGCGGCGCGTTCGTCCCGGTGCGGGCCAGCGCCGCCACGGCCGCCCACCGGTCCCGGTGCCGCCGGACGAAGGGCAGGTCCGGCGGCGCGTCGCCGTAGATCGCGTCGAGGTAGGACACGCCCATGCGCCACGGCTGCCGTACGGCCGCCGCCCCGCCGGGCATGGGCAGCGCCTCCAGGTGCCCCGCCCGCTCGAACCCCCGCAGGTCGGCGACCAGCAGCTCGCCGCCCCACAGGGTGCCGTCGGAGCCCAGGCCCAGGCCGTCCAGGGCGACGCCGATCACCGGGCCCTCCTCGCCGTTGTCGGCCAGGCAGGAGGCGATGTGGGCGTGATGGTGCTGCACGCCGACGAGCTCGACGTCGTCGAGGCCGGAGGCGTACTTGGTGGACAGGTACTCCGGGTGCAGGTCGTGGGCGACGAGCCGGGGCCGGACGCCGAACAGCCGGCTCAACTGGCCGATCCCCTCCGCGTACGAGCGCAGCGTCTCGTAGCCCTCCAGGTCGCCGATGTGCTGCGACAGGACCGCGTGGCGGCCCTTGACCAGGCAGAAGGTGTTCTTCAGCTCGCCGCCGCAGGCCAGCACGTGCCGGGACGGCGGCCGTCGCAGCGTCACGGGAGCGGGCACGTACCCGCGCGAGCGACGGACGGGCAGCTCCCGGCCGCGGAACAGGCGCACCACCGAGTCGTCGGCCCGGACGTGGATGCGCCGGTCGTGGACGAGGAAGCCGTCGGCGATGCCGGACAGCCGGTCCAGGGCGTCGTCGTCCCGGTGCGCGATCGGCTCGTCCGACCGGTTTCCGCTGGTCAGGACCGCGGGCCGGCCGAGCCGTACGGCCAGGAGATGGTGCAGCGGCGTCGCGGGCAGCATCACCCCCAGCTCACGGTTGCCCGGCGCGACCGCCTCGGCGACCGGAGCCCCGCCCCGGCGCGGCAGCAGGACGACGGGCCGCCGCGGTCCGCTCAGGACGCGCTCGGCGGCCGAGGTTAGCAGCACCAGCTCGCGCGCCGCGGCCAGGTCGGCGGCCAGCACCGCGAACGGCTTGCCCTCCCTGCGCTTGCGGGCCCGCAACGCGCCGACCGCCCGCTCGTCCCCGGCCACGGCCGCGAGGTGGTACCCGCCCACGCCCTTGACCGCCAGGATCCTGCCCCGCGCCAGCCAGAGCGCCGCCACCCCGACCGGGTCGCCCGGTTGCGGCCGGCCGTCCGCGTCCAGCAGCCGCAGCGACGGCCCGCACGCGGGGCAGCACACCGGCTGCGCGTGGAAGCGCCGGTCGCCGGGGTCGCGGTACTCCCGCGAACAGCGGTCGCACATCGCGAACGGGGCCATCGTGGTGTTGGGCCGGTCGTAGGGCAGGTCGGTGACGATGGTGAAGCGGGGCCCGCAGTCCGTGCAGTTGGTGAAGGCGTAGCCGTGCCGGCGCGCGCCCGGGTCGGCGATCTCCGCCGCGCAGGCGTCGCACGGCGCCGCGTCCGGCGGCACGCACACCTGGCGGGCGCCCTCGCCGCGGCTGGCCACGATCCGGAAGCCCGACTCCGCGACGGGCTCGGCGTCCGCCACGGTGACGCTCTCGACCAGCGCGGACGGCGGCGCCCGCCGCTCCAGCTCGGCGACGAAGGCCCGCAGCGCCGACGGCTCGCCCTGGGCCTCGATGAACACGCCGCGCGGATCGTTGCCGACGAACCCGGCCAGCGCGTGCAGTCCGGCCAGGCCACTGACGAACGGCCGGAAGCCGACGCCCTGGACCAGCCCCTCGACCCTGATCCGGATCCGGCCGGGCCCCTCAGCCGTCACCGGTCAGCGCCCGCTGCACCAGCTCCCACAGGACGTGGTAGAGGGTCACCTGCGCCTCCTGGATCCGGTGCACCGACGGGGACGGCACGACGAACAGGTGATCGGCCAGGCCGTCGGCCGCCATCCGCCCGCCGTCGCCGCCGGCCAGGCCGACGGTCAGGGCGCCGCGGCGGCGCGCCTCGGCGAAGGCGTGCAGCACGTTCGCCGAGCCGCCGCTCGTCGACAGGCCCACCACGATGTCACCGGGCCGGGCGAAGGCGGCGACCTGGCGGGCGAAGGCCAGGTCGTAGCCGACGTCGTTGGACAGCGCGGTGACGACGGCGGCGTCGGCGGCCAGGCAGGTCGCCGCGAGCGCCCGTCCGCGCGGCGGGTGGGCGAAGAGCTGGGCCAGCGCCTGCGCGTCCGTGGCGCTGCCGCCGTTGCCGACGGCGAACAGCCTCCCGCCGGACTCGAAGGCCGCCGCCGTCCGCGCCGCGCAGCGCGCCAGCTCCTCCCCGTGCAGCCCGGCGACCGTCTCCCGCAGCGCGACGATCTCGTGCGCCTTGGCCGCGCAGGAGCGGCGCACCTCCGCCAGCAGGGCGTCCGGATCGGTGGGCCGGACGTACAGGGACGGGTAGAGGGCCTCGACGCCGGTGCCTTCCGCCGTGCTCATCCGCACTCCCCTCCCACCGCGATGGCCTCACCGGCGTGCACCAGGACGACGTCGCCCGGCCCGGCCTCGACCAGTGCCACGCTGATCTCCTGCGGGCCGCCGGCGGCCCCCTGCGCGATGGCCAGGCCGTCTCCGAGCAGCTCGACGACGCGCATGGGGAGGGCGAGGTCGGAACAGGTCAGGCACACCCGCTCCCCCGGCTCCTCGGTCATCGGGCCTCCTCCGGCTGGTCGAGGAAGACGTGCACCAGCTCCCAGAGCAGGTGGTAGACCGTCATGTGGATCTCCCGCACCACGCACGGGTCGCCGGAGCGGGCTGCGAGCACGTGGTCCACGGCCGGGCTGCGGCCGACGGCGCCGCCGTCCCCGCCTTCTCCGCCCACGAGCGCGACGGTCAGCAGGCCGAGCCCGTGTGCCGCCTCCAGGCCGCGCAGCACGTCCGCGCAGCCGCCGTCCCAGGAGAACCCGAGCGCCATGTCGTGCTCGGCGGCCAGCAGGCGCACCTGCTCGGCGTAGACCTCCTCGAACCCGCTGGTCGCGGCGACGGCGGTCAGCCGGGCAGCGTCATGACTGAGGGAGAGGGCGGGCAGGGCCCTCTTGCCGACGATGACCGGATGGACGAACTCCACGGCCACGTGCTGGGCGTCCGCCGAGGCGCCGCCGTCGCCGAAGACCAGCAGCCGGCCGCCCCGCGCGAACCGCCGGGCCATGGCCCGGCACGCCAGGGCGATCGAGGCGGCCTCCCCGGCGAGCGCCCGTCCTGGGGCGACCCGCCGCTCGAAGGGCGGCGACACAGGCGTCATCCCACCTCTCCTTGCCACGAGGCGACGCGGGAGTGGGACGGCCCCGCGTCATGGGACGGCGGCCGGTGTCCCTCGTCCCACAGAGCCGCGCAGGCGCGCAGGACGTCCCCCAGATCCCGCAGCCGGATCATCGCGGCCTTCAGGTCGCTCAGGCCCGAAGCGGTGATCTCGTACTTCCTGCGCGGAGGTCCCGTACGCGAGGCGGTCCAGGAGGAGATCAGGCACTGGTCGCGTTCGAGGGCGCGCAGCAGCCGATAGACATGGCCGGGCTCCACCCCTGCCACGCCCAGCTCCCCCAGCCGGTCGATCAGGTCGTAGCCGTGGCTGGGCCGGTTCCAGATCAGGAGAAGCAGGATCGGGGACAACAATCCTCGCCTCTCGCCGCCTTCCATACGAACTCCCCCGCCAGCGGAACGCACCTTTCAAGGGGTAGTAGAACGTCCACGCCGGGCGATTCCCCGGCTCCGCACGCCGTCCTTGCCAACTTCTGGCAGAAGGCAAGCCAAGGGTTAGGTCTCGGGCGGTCAGCGCACCGCGACGTCCCGCCGGCGGCCGGAGGACGGTTAGACCTTGCGCAGCACCACGCCGAGCAGGCGGTCGGCCGTCAGATATCCGGCGCGGCGGGAGTCGTGCGAGCGCCGCGGATTGTCGCCCAGGACGACCAGGTGCCCGTCGGGGACGCGGGTCCCCGGAGCGTCGCACAGGGCGGCACCGTCTCGCGGGGCACGGGATCGTCGGGGACGGCCGCCAGGCGCTTGATGATCCAGTGCGCGCCCGCGTCCTCGGCCGACCCGGCGGCCCGTGAGCGTGGCCGTTGTGCAGTCCCCGCATCTGAGACGGCCCAGCAGGCCCGCAACCTGTTGATGGACCTCGGGACACGGGTCGCCTCGTTGCGCTTTCTCGTCCGCGACCGAGATACCAAGTTCACCGGTGTCTTCGACGCGGTCTTCGCCGGCGCGGGCGTGCTACGCCGAGCGATGGGTCCGTACCGTACGGGCCGAGTGCACCGACCGCATGCTGATCTACAACAAAGAGCAGACGCGCTTACGAGCTCGTCCTTGCCGGGCGTGCTCTCCTCAGCCCTTCATTCCGCGCAAGACTGGCCCGGTCCTGGTTGCCGCCCCTTGGCCGTCCTGCCGGGGAAACCGGCAGGACGCAGAGCCGGCGACGGCACCATGACCCGCGCGGACCGGGCGTTGGTGCACGACCACCGCCAAGAGGTCACCCGGGCCGTGCAGAACGAGGTGACCCGCGCCAATCGCGCCGAGGAGTGCCCCGAGCCTGAGCTGCTGCGCCTGGCCGCCGACATCCTCAGCGCAACGGCTGTCCGTCGGTTCCTCCACCCCGTGGTCCGCGAAGCGGGCGACCGCGCGCACGGGAAGCGATTGATCAGATACGCATCGTTATCTACGCTGTCGTCATGTCACTCCCCACCGAGCCTATCGGCAGCATCCCCCGCCCGCCTGCTCTGCTGGCCATCGCAGCCTCCCAACCGGCCGAGGGAGCGTCCGCGCTGGCCGAGGCGCAGGAACAGGCCGTCCGCGCCACCATCCACCGTCTCCAGGAGCTGGGTTCGCCGGTGGTCACCGACGGTGAGCAGGCCAAGCCCAGCTTCGCCACCTACCCGATCGCCGGGCTCGACGGGCTCGTCCCGGCCGGCGTGGTGATCCCCTTCGCCGACGGGCACCAGCGGCAGTTGCCCCTGCTGACGGCCGGACCGTTCCGCTACCAGGTCCACGCCGAACGCTACCTGCGCGCCGCCCAGCGCCACGCGAGCGTGCCGGTCAAGCAGGCCGTCATCGCGCCGTCGGCGCTGAGCCTGCTCTACCCGGCCGAGGGCATCGACGGCTACCCGCGCGAGGCGTTCCTTGCCGACCTGGCCGACCAGGCCGAGGCCGACATCCGCGGCTGCCTGGAGGCCGGGGCGCACGTGGTGCAACTCGACTTCACCGAAGGCCGGCTCTCGCTCAAGCTCGACCCCAGTGGCGGGGTGCTGGACGACTTCGTCGCGTTCAACAACAGCGTGCTGGAGCGCTTCACCGACGCAGAACGCGCGCGCATCGGGGTGCACACCTGCCCCGGCGGCGACCAGGACTCCACCCACAGCCTCGACGTCGACTATGCGGCCCTGCTGCCCAAGCTGTTCCGGCTCAAGGCGGGCAACTTCTACCTCCAACTGGCCAGCGAAGCCGACCCGGACAAGGTCCTGACGGTCGCCGCCGAACACCTGCCCGCCGACGCGCGGATCTTCGTCGGCGTGATCGACCCGGTGGACCCGCGTGTCGAGACCGCCGAGGAGGTCCGCGACCGCGTCCTGACCGCCGCCCGCCACCTGCCCGCCGACCGGCTGGGCACCTGTGACGACTGCGGGTTCGCGCCGTTCGCCGACGACACCTCCACCTCACGGGAGACGGCGTTCGCCAAGATCCGGGCCCGACTGGAGGGCACAGAGCTGGCCTCGGCCGAGCTCGGCGTCTGATCGTTCCGCCTGCCCGTCCGTGAGAACGTTGCCCAAGGACGAGCAGGTCACCCGCAAGGAGTTGGGCGAGGTGCGGCGCACGGACCGCAGCGTTACCCGCCTACCGAGTGCTGAACCGCGCCGACCGCCATCCAGGCTGTGACCAGCCTGCCCGCTCCCCCGGACGCTGACGTCGACCCGCCGGTCGACCCGGTCGACGTCAGCGCCCGCTTCGCCACGTACCTGGAGGTGCTCGCCCACCAACTCGGCCGAGAGCGTCCTGACCAGCGCCGAGCGCGAGCGCCTGGCCGCCGCGCTGGCCGGCGTGTAGTGGATGGTGGCCAGGGTGAGCGCGGCCGCCGGTCGCGTCCCGGATGGCTTGTCAGGCGGCGATCTTCCTCATTCGTGGCCGGATTGTAAAACCCCGCCGACCTGCGCTTTGAGGGCCGCCCCGGAATGGCCGGTTTACCCGGATCTCGGCTATGACCTCGTCGGAGAAGGCCGCTCGGCGGAACGTCGTGCTTTTGCAGAAGGTTGCCCCCCAAATTCAGCGTTACCGGCGAACGTCCCCCGGCCGAACCCAGTGAGGCGGGAGAAGGTCGCTCTGTTGAACGCGGAAGGTGCGGCCGCCGAAGGCCTGGTCGTAGGCGTCGGTCAGGCGCGGGCAGCAGGTGCGAGGCTGGCCGTGGGGTAGATGCCGTCGGCGATCAGTTCGGGGTCTACGAAGTGGGTGCGGGCGGCGCCGAGCATGGCCAGGGCTCCGCCGAGGCTGTGGCCGGTGAACCACAGCGACTGGCCGGTGTGCCAGTCCTTCAAGGTGGCCGGCAGGCCGGGTGTCGCGGAAGACGACGACGATCATCTGGTCGCTGGCGGCGACGTAGGCCTGGGTGTCGGTCAGCGGGAACGGTGTGGCGTGCGGGGCGCGAAAGGTTTTGACGCGGTCGAAGCCCAGCTGGTGGCGGTGGCTTTGACCTGTGCGTCGTCCTTGTAGGCCAGGGCGGCGGCGTGGTCGAAGGTGATGGTGCTCATGAGCGGTGTCCCCCGTAGGTCTGCCCGGACTGTCGTCACGCTGCGTACCCGCCACTCGACCAAGAGCCTGGGCGATGAGGGTAAGCCGCGCTCCATCTCGGCTCATGCAGGTGAACAGGCAGACCACCTGTACCGGACTGAGCTGGACGGACCCCCTGCCCCCCCGGTGAGGCCGCTCGGAGCCAGGGGGGTACGCCGGCGTCAGCTACGGGCGGGAAGCGTTCGTGAACGGAACCCGGGCCACGCCTGACCGAGAAGGAGACGTGGCGGGCATGCTGTCGTCCGACAGCGCTTCCCGCTCCGACCGGCTCCTCGCGGATCACGCAGGCCGGGCACTGCCGTCGGTCGTCGACGGCCTGGTCATCGCGTCGTCCGCCGCTGACCGCATGTCTGATCACCCTGGTCGAACCCACGACCTGGAAGTCAGCACTCGACGTCGAAATCGAGCTCGTCGTAGCGGAACTCCGCGATCTGCTCCCGGGTCCCCGAGATGAGGGTGATGCAGCCGTCCCCGAAGACCTCGCTCTCCGGGATGGAGGCGAACAGCACCTTCCCGCGCGCTTCCACCGGGTTGTGCCAGGCGCGGGAGTAGCCGCCGAGCTGGATGTCGAATCTCCATCGGACGTCAGGAATCTCCCCGATGTCATCGATGAACTTGGCCACCAGGCGGGCCCGCTCGGCGTCCCCCTCGGCGTAGTCGGCCGCTTCCGCAACGTCGGACCAGCGAAGACCGGCAGACCAGGTGGTGCCAGGAACCGCGTAGAGCGGGAACGGCTCGTGAGCCTTCGCCTGCGAGTGGCGTTCGACGGTCTCGGTGCCTGGCGGCAGGTGGATGATGACGCCTTCGTCGAGGTCGGTGATCTCGGCGAGGATGATCAGGTGGCCGTCGGCGGGAAAGTCGATGTCGAGGACGCCGGTGGGTAGGGCGGCGCAGTCGATGGTCACCACGTGCGGCACGTATGAGGGCAGTGCCAGGTCCTCGGGCAGATGGGGAAGCCCGAGGGCCCGAGCGGCCGGACGGGCGTTCTTCCTCAGCTCTTCCGGCAGTTCCTCATGAGGGCAGAGGTAGACACAGGGGCGCAGGAGGCGGATGAACGCCTCGGTCACGGGCTCGGGTAGGTCAAGGGCCCGTCCGGCGTCGAGGACGGCTTCACGCACGCTCACCTTCATGGACGTCACAGTGCCATGCGCCGCTGACCCCCTGCGCCCCGGCCAGATGCGGATCCACCTGATCCGTCATGCCGGCCGGCCACGGATGCCCTTGATCGCGATGTCCAGCAGCCGGTCCGCCTGATCGTCGTCCTCGTGATGCTCGGTGGCCAGTGAGATGGCGTTGACGAGCGCGAGCAGGTCCTCGGCGCGGATCCCCGGGCGTACGGCGCCTGCCTGTTGTGCTCGTCCCAGGAGTTCGCGCGCCGCTTCTGTGATCATCGCCTGGCAGCCCTCGTTCTGCTCCAGCAGGTCGGCATCCCGGCTGCCGTGCAGCAGCGAGGCGGCCAGGCCGCGACTGGCGCTCGCGTAGGCGTTGAGGTCGCCCAGCCAGGCCAGGAGCGCGGGGCCCGGCTCGCTCTCCTCGGCCCGTTGCGCCGCCATGGCGCACAACTCCTCGACGCGGTCGTGGAAGACGGCTTCGAGCAGGGCGCGACGGGAGGGGAAGAGGCGGTGCAGCGTCGCCGATCCCGTCCCGGCCTGACGGGCGATCTCGTTCAGGGCGGCGCCGGCGCCGTCACGTGCGAAGACGTCCCGGGCCGCGCTGACGATGCGGTCGTAGTTGCGCTGGGCGTCCGCACGCAGGGGCTGCCGCCGGGTGGCGTGGGGCATGGCCTCCTCCAGGTTTTGACAAGTGGGCTGGCGCTCCGGTTAGAGTAGCCGAACCGTAAGTGGGCCGCCAGCCCACTTATGCTCGGAACGACTGGGAGAGATCATGCGTGCCGTCCACTACACCCGTTTCGGCCCGCCCGAGGTGCTGCGCGTCGCCGACGTGCCCACACCTCGGCCCGGGCCAGGAGAAGTGCTCGTCGAGGTCCGCGCCGCGAGCGTGGACGCCGGCGAACTCGCCTTCCGCGCAGGCAGGCTGCGCGGCATCGCCCGCGCCCGCTTCCCCCGCGGCCTGGGAGGCGACTTCACCGGCCGCGTCGCGGCCCTGGGCCCCGGTGTACACGCCTGGAGCGCGGGGCAGGAGGTGTGGGGGCTGATGCCGCACTTCGCCTTCGGCGCCATCGCCGACTACGTGACCGTCCCCGAACAGCGGCTCGCCCGAGCCCCCAAGAACCTGAGCCTGCTCGACGCCGCCGCCCTGCCCTCGTCCGGCACCACCGCCCTCACCGCCCTGACCGACAAGGCCGGCCTCACCAGCGGTGAACGGCTCCTGGTGCGCGGCGCCACAGGCGGCGTCGGCAGCATCGCCGTGCAGCTGGGCAAGGCGCTCGGCGCCCACGTCACCGCGCTCGCCGGCGCCCGCAATCTCGGCTGGGTCACCGAACTCGGCGCCGACGCGGCCGTGGACTACCGCACGACCCGGCCGCAGGACCTCGGTCATTACGATGTGATCCTCGACGTCGTAGGCACCGACCTCGGCGCCTACCAGGCCCGGCTCGCCCGGGGTGGCCGCATGGTCGCGCTCGCCTTCGACCAGGACCGCATCCTGGCCTCCATGGTCACCACGGGACTGCGCGCCGCCCTCTCGCCCCGGCGCATGAAGCTTTTCAGCAACAACCCTTCCCCCGCGCGGATCGCCGAGCTCACCGCCTCCGCCGAGGCGGGCAGCATCCGCCCGATGATCGACACGGTTTACCCGATCGGCGACGTCGCAGAGGCTCACCGACGACTCGAAGCCGGCGGAGTCCGCGGGAAGCTCGTCATCGACATGCAGCGCTGACCCGCGATTGCCCGGCGCGACCCGCCGTGCTCGTCCCCCGCACCGGAATGGACCGTCCCAGGAGGCTGCGAGCCCCGCCTTGGCCTGACCAAGAGGCTGGTCGGTAGCCTGGCAAATCCACCTGCTCTCACCGTTCCCGCTCATGTCGTCTCGCCGCGACCAGGGCGTTCTTTTGGTCCCGGGCGCCACCGTCGAGGACTGGCAGACCGTCCCGGACCTGGTCAGAGCGGGGGATGGCAGTGGCAGTACTCGCAAGGCGACACGGTGCGGCTCTTGTGCCTGCGGATCACGCAGGCCGCGCTCGTGTCCGCGGCTGCCCCTCGGCCGTTCGAAGGAGTTCGACCTCGATGCGGAGCGGGTGCGGCACCGAGGCTGGCGCTGTGGTGGCGTGGAGGCCGCCAAGGTGGGCGGGAACGGAGGTGAGCGCCGCCACCACGAGCACGGTTGCCAGCACCAGGGCGATCAGCCGCCAGGGTGCGGGAAGCGTGGCCTTGTCGCTGTCGCCGCCGGTGATCGTGTTGATGGCGGCGAACCGCAGGAACCCTCCCGGGAAGACCCCCAGGACGGCGCCGAGGAGCGCGGGCAGCACCTGCGCGGTCGCCAGGGCGACGGTCACTTCCCGCGGGGTCGCGCCGAGAGCGCGCGCCAGCGCCGACGCATGCCGGTTGTCGAGCACCGTCGCCCAGGTGATGACGATGGCGTTGACCGCCGCCAGGGTGAGCAGGATGACCGTCCAGATCAGGAGCACGTGCCGCAGGACCGCCACCTGAGCTTCGGTGTGTGCGCCGGGGCCTGTCTGGTCGGCGAGGAAGGCGTTGAGCACCAGCAGGACGTAGATGCCGCTGACCGTGACCGCGATGGTGACCACGCTCAGCACCACCCGTCGCGGCCGGCGGGCGGTGAGCCGCAGAGCGAGCAGCAGCGGGACGGGCAGTCGCGCCGAGACGGTGATCAGCCAACTGGTGCGGCGAGGTGGGGCGTGCCGCGTCGGCCAGCGCACTGACGGTGCTGGAGCGGGCGCCGCGCACGGCCGGAACAGCGGTCGCCACCACGGCGACGCCGAGTGCCACGGCGGTCACCAGACCGATCGTGGACCAGGTCAACGACGCCGTCCCCGCGCGAACGAGCCGGCCCGGCGGATGACCAGCACCGCCACGATGAGCGCGGTCGTCACCCAGACGGGAATCTGGCTGAGGAGCGGATCCACCTGGGTCGCGGCGTTCACGCCCAGCCCCGAGGTGATCAGCACGGCGAAGGTGTTGTTGGAGCTGTGCGCGACGACCGCCGGCCAGACCGAACCCGAACTGAGGTCGAGCCAACCCAGGACGATGCCGGCCAGCATGCACGACACCGTCATAGCCCCCATTCCCGCGATGCCGCCGTCGTCGTAGTTGAAGCCCCGCAGCACCAGCGGCGCGTGCCACAGAGCCCACAGCGCGCCGCTGATCAGCAGCGTCGGCCACATGCCCAGGGGCAGGAGCCTGGGCAGCAGGTAGCCCCGCCAGCCCCACTCCTCCCCGAAGCAGGGGATCAGCCCGATCAGGAAGCTGACCGCCATCGCCAGGACGCCGCTCAGCATGATCTGTGCCGGGTCGGCCGAGGCGAGTTCGATCCACGGCGCCACCAGGGAGCGGACCCCGGACATCCGGGTCAGGTCGAGGTCATTGATCCCGGTGATGAGGCGCAGCGGGAGCGCGAGAGACGCCGCGACGATCGGATAGGCCAGGCCCAGGGGGCTGTAGCCCCACATCTGCCGCCACGACGGCGGGACGAGCCCGGTGGAGCGCGCCATGCCGCACGCGGGACGGAAGATCCGCGAGGTCACGAACGCCCCGAGTGAAGGTGTCAGCATGGTGCCCACGCTGATCAGGAGAAACGCCGCGTCACCCGGACCTACGTCAGCGATCCACATCGGCAGTGCAGTGATCCACGCCGCCGCCATATCGGCACCGTGCCCGGCCTACGCGGGCGCGCCCGACGGCACACTGCTGGACTGCAGCTTCTTCTACAAGCGGTTCACAACATCTCGGTGAGCGCGTCGAGGTCGGCCAGGCGTCCGGCCGGGTCGAGACGGGCCGCCACGGCGACCAGCAGCAGCTCGGTGACGGCGATCTGGTGCGCGAGCGGCGCGATCGGCCCGGCGGCCTCGCGCGGCAGCCTGATCAGCACCTCTGCCCGCGCCGCGAGCGGCGACTCCCAGGCGTCGGTGATCAGCGCCAGCCGCGCCCCGCGGGCGCACGCGGCCTCGGTGAAGCGGGCCGTGGCGGGAGAGTAGCGCCGGAAGTCGTACGCGACCACGGCTGCAGAACCGCCCAGGTCAAGCAGCGTACGGGCACGCGCGGACGCCGAGTCGGGCACCCGATGCGCCCCCGGACGCAGGCCGGCGAGCTGCCTGATCAGGTATTCGGCGGCCAGCTCGCTGAGCGGCCCGCCGAGCGCCCAGACCGACGCGGCTCCGGCCAGCAGGTCGCCGACGGCGTCGAGCAGGGGCTCGGTGACGGCGGCGAGGGTGCTGTCGAGCCCGGCACGCAGGTCTTCGGCGGCTCGCTGGGTGCCGGGCGGACGGGCGACGAACTCGCGTAGGCGCGACCGGTCGCGGACGCCGTCGCGCACGGCCGCCTGGAACCCGGCGAATCCCGCGTACCCGAGCCGGTCGAACAGGCGGGAGGCGGTCGGCGGGCTGACCCCGGCACGCTCGGCGAGCGCGCGCAGCGAGCCGAGCGCGGCGAAGGGGTGGTCGTCGAGCAGCGCCCGCACGACGGCCCGCTCGCCCGGTGGCAGCTCGGAGTAGACCGCGCTGAGCCGGTTCGTCACCGGATCCTCATCCATGCTGACAAATGTTACACGTGGCGGAGGGCATGAAACGAATGTTACGGTCGCCGGTATGAGTACCTGGAACGGACTGATCGACAGCGGCTACCGGCGCTGGCTCCCGGTGACCCCCGACACACCCGCCGTCTCGCTCAACGAGGGCAACACCCCGCTGCTGCGCTCGGCGCACCTGTCCGCGGTGACCGGCTGCGAGGTCTGGCTGAAGGTCGAGGGCGCCAACCCCACGGGGTCGTTCAAGGACCGCGGGATGACCGTGGCGATCAGCAGGGCCGCCGAGGCCGGGGCCGAGCTCGCCGTGTGCGCCTCCACCGGCAACACCAGCGCCTCGGCCGCCGCCTACGCCGCGCGCGCCGGGCTGACGGCCGCCGTGCTCGTGCCGAAGGGGCGGGTCGCGCTCGCCAAGCTGGGGCAGGCGGTCCGTTACGGCGCGCGGATCGTCGAGATCGACGGCACGTTCGACGACTGCCTGCGCGTCGCCCGCGAGCTCGCCGACCACCACCCGATCGCGCTGGTCAACTCGGTCGGCAACGAGCTGCGGCTCGCGGGGCAGCGCACGGTCGCCTACGAGATCGTGGACGCGCTCGGCGACGCGCCGGACATCCACTGTCTGCCGGTCGGCAACGGCGGCAACATCACCGCCACCTGGGGCGGCTATCGGGCCTACGAGCAGGAGGGGCAGTCTGGCCGGTCGCCGCGCATGTGGGGCTTCCAGGCGGCGGGGGCCGCGCCGCTCGTCCACGGCACGCCGGTCGCCGATCCGGAAACCGCGGCGAGCGCGATCCGCATCGGCAGCCCGGCCACCTGGGACGGCGCGCTCGACGCCCGCGACCGGTCCGGCGGGCTGATCGCCGCGGTGACCGACGCGCAGATCTTCGAGGCGTACGAGCTGGTCGCGCGGCGCGACGGCGTCTTCGCCGAGCCCGCCTCGGCCGCCGGGCTCGCCGGCCTCCTCGACCAGCACGCCCGGGGCAACCTCGCGCCGGGCCAGCGGATCGTGATCACGCTGAGCGGCAACGGCCTGAAAGACCAGGACGCCTCCCTGCGCGGCGGCTATTCCGCGACGGAAACCAGTTCGGCCACCTCGGCCGTGGCCCAAGCCCTCGGCCTCGCCGCCTGATCCCAGGCGTGCCACCCAGCGGATGCGCTGGGTAGGGCAGCCGTATGGAACGGTGATCTTCAAGGAGGTAGACGTGCGTGACACTGGGCGGCCGAACGGAATGCCGCGTTGACGACGTCCAGAAGACCTCGACGGCAGGGGTTCACTGACCTGGCAGAACTCCGCTGGCGCGCGGTGAAGGCCCTCGGAACGAGCACCGCTGCCCTTGGGGCCACCTCGCTCCTGGTGCGCATACTTGGCCTCGACAAGGACCGCGCCACTGACACGGTCCGCACGGTCGCAAGTGAGCTTGTGGTCTCCTGCGCCATCCCTGGTGATGGGGGTCTTCGTAGCATCCGCCGAACATCCAACGCATTTGGCTGACCAGCAGAACGCCTACGTGGTCGGCCTGGAGCCGAGCTGCACCGCTGTCTTCCGCGGCGACGCCCCGGAGCTGTTCCCGCACGACGAGGACGTCGACCGGCTGCGCCGCCAGACCGTCACCCTGGCCGAGCTCCTGCACGAGCACATCCCTGGCTGGCGGCCGCCTCAGGTGAGACGCACCGCCCGTGTCCAGACCCACTGCCACCAGCACGCGATCATGGGGTTCAAGCCGGATCTGGCGGTGCTGACCGCCGCCGGGGTGAACGCCGACGTGCTGGAGTCGGGCTGTTGCGGGCTGGCCGGCAACTTCGGCTTCGAGCAGGGCCACTACGAGGTGTAGGAGGCATGCGCCGAGCGAGTGCTGCTACCTGCCGTCCGTGCAACCGCCGAGGCCGACGTGATCCTGGCCGACGGCTTCAGCTGCCGTATCCAGCTCGACCAGAGCCAGGCGGGCGGGCGGGCGGTGCGGGATGCACCTGGCCGAGCTACTACGCGCCGGACTGCACGGCGACGACGGTCAAGGGCGTCCCGAACAGCGATGGTCTCGCCGTCCTGAGCCCCCATCCTGAGCGGCAGCTGCCCCCCTGGATACGCCGGGCTCGGTCTGCTCTGCGCCGACAGCGTGGGCGACAGACAACGGTTGCACTATGCAATAAATTGGGCTTGCTGACTCTCATGGGCATCAGCCGGCGATGCGGAGGACGGGTCCCGAGCGCATCCGGCACGCTACGACGTTGGATGCGCTCGGGCTCCCCCTATTTCAGGCGGCGGTTTCCACGAAGCTGACGTCCGCCAGCCGTATGAAGCGTCCAGGTCTCGCGCGGCCCCTCGGCAGGCGACACCCGACGAGGACGCCGAGCTTACCGACTTGCGGCCAGGCAGGGTCCGCGTGATCATTTCCCTACTTTTCGCAGCCGCCGAACAATGAGTACGGCCAGAGCGACTCCTACGCCCGCTACCACCAGCAGATCCGGCACCGATACGGCTGCCGCCGCCTGCTGCAGGCCGACCTCCCACGCCTCGGGGATCGGCACCGTCAGGGTGCGGGTGCCGTCGAAGGCCAGGAAGAGCACGCCGAGGCCGATGAAGGTGAGCCCGGAGGCGAAGGTGGTGGTGTGCAGCCGCAACCGGCCGATCCGCAGGGGGCGGCCGCGCAGCCAGCGCCGGCGGCCGAGGTCGAAGCGCTGCCACACGAGGGCCAGCGCCAGCAAGGGGGCGGCCATGCCCGCCGCGTACAGAGCCAGCAGCACGGCGCCGCGCAGCGTGCTGCCGGACGCGGCGGCGATGGTGAGCACCGCGCCGAGCACCGGCCCGGCGCAGAATCCAGCCAACCCCGAGACGGCGCCCAGCGCCAGCACGGCACCGGGCGAGTCCCCGCTGACATGGCCACGCAGCCGTTCCAGCGGACCGATCGCCCAGCCCTTCCCCGTCAGCTGCAGCACACCGAGCAGGATCAGCATCGCTCCCGCTGCCGTGATCAACACGTCTTGGTGGCCGTAGAAGAACCCGGTGACCAGCGCGGAGCCCATCCCCAGCGGGACCAGCACCGCGCACAAGCCCAGGTAGAACAGAAGCGTGCGGCCGACCAGAGCGGCATGCCCGGGGAAGGCATAGGCGAAGAAGGCGGGCAGCAGCAACGCACTGCACGGGCTGAGGAGGGCGAACAGCCCGCCCAGGAAGGCGGCGGCATACCCGACCTCACTCATGGCGGGCCTTCTCGATCTGCTTGACGAACTCCGACAGCGGCTGGGCTCCGAAGAAGAACGTGCCGTTGATCAGGAACCCCGGGGTGCCGGGCATGCCGAGCTGGGCGCCGAAGGCGAAATCCTGCTCCACCGCCTCGCGCAGGGCCGGATCACGGCGGTCGGCGTCGAAGGCGGCCATGTCGAGGCCGATCCTGGCTGCCAGCGAGCGCAGCTTCTCCTCGCCGAGGCCACCGGACTGGTCAGCGTAGACCGCGTCGTGGAAGGCCCAGAACTTGCCTTGCCGAGCCGCCGCGCGTCCGGCGATCGCGGCCCGCATGGACTGGCGGCCCTGGGCGGGGAAGTCGCGCCAGAACAGCCGTACCACACCCGTGTCGATGTAGCGGCGGCGCAGCTCGGGCTCGATCTCGCGGGCGAACCTTCCGCAGTTCACGCACTTGAAGTCGCCGAACTCGACGATCGTGACGGGCGCCGACGCCACCCCGCGGGCCAGGGAGTCATCGATCGGCGGGACCGTCGGCCCCTCCCAGGTCGGCGTCGGTTGCGCGGTCTCCTCCGACGGCTCGACGGTGTGCGTCGCGCCCGCGCCCGGCGGCTCGGTGATGGTCGGCGCCGACTCAGTGGCGGCTACCGGGCCGACGCCGGAACCGGAGTCCGGAGGCCGATCCAGTGCGGCGACCGCCAGCACACCCAGCACCACCGCTGCCGCTGCCGTCATGGCCAGCATCCGGCCACGCGGACCGAGCCGGGTCCGCTCGACAGGCTCTTCTCTCACGTGCCCCGTCCTTCCTGATGTCAGGGACAGGATCTCGCAGTCCCGGCACGCGCAAGGACACAGGTGTCAGCAGCGACACAATGCAGGCGGATTCCTGGGACCGTCACCCGGCAGGCAGAGTTCGGACGCCAAGCAAGAACCGGAAGACGGGAAAGGTCATGAACCGCCCGGCGGCGCTACGCGACCACCGGTTTGGTCGGGGTGCCGGACGCCTGGCGCATGACATCGGCGAGCTTGATGTCCTTGCCGGCGAGGATGGACGTCACGTAGCCGGAGACGAAGGGCACTCGGGTGAAGCCGAGCATGATGCGCCGGACGCGCAGATCCATCGGCGAGGAGGGCAGGAACCAGCGGGCCATCGACCGGGCGTTGCGTTGCTTGTCCTCGACCACGGGCCGCCACAGGCGCTCGAAGTCGGCGGTGGCCCGCTCGATGGTCGGTACGTGCGCCACCCTCTCGCCGAGCAGGAAGGCACCGGCGATGCCGAGCGACGCGCCCTGCCCGGCGATCAGCGACACGGCGTAGGCGGCATCTCCCAGCAGGACGACGCGGCCGACGCTCCACTCGGGAAGCTCGATCTGCGCGACCTGGTCGTAGTAAATCTCCCCAGCCGGCGGGCACTGCTCCAGCGCACGTGGCGTCACCCAGCCGAGGCCGGTGTAGGCCCGCTGGATCGCCTCCCGCGGATCGTCCGGGAGCGTGGGGTCGGTGCTACGGTGAACCGCGAACGCGGCAACACGGCCGTCACGCAGAGCGTAGAAGGCCATCTGCCGGTCGACCGAGTCGGTGAGGCAGAACGCGTGCCTTGTGGCAGCATGCACGTCCGGCGCGTCGAAGGTGAACGCCGCCGTGTGCAGGCCCAGGTAGCGTAGGTAGCGCTTCTCCGGCCCGAAGACCAGCCGGCGGACGGTCGAATGGATCCCGTCGGCGCCCACGAGCAGATCGGCGTCCAGAACAGTGCCGTCCTGGAGGGTCACCGTCACGCCGCCGGCGCGGTTGGCCACGCCGGTCAGGGCCGCGCCATAGCGCAGCTCGACCTCGGGCGGAAGGCTCTCCCGCAGTACCGCCTCGATGTCCGGGCGGAGGAGGCTCATGAGCATGCCTCGCGAGAAGCTCTTGGTCCGGAGCGTGGCGCGGGGGTGGCCGTCACGATCGACGAGATGCCCCTCGTCATAGTGATAGGCCACCCGTTCGAACGCGGGCAGCAGCCCCATGGCCTCGACCGCCTCCAGCCCCGGACCGAAGAAGTCGATCATGTATCCCTGGGGGCGAGGCCCGGAGGCCCGCTCGACCACCACGACCTCGCCCCCCGGGGCGGCGAGCTGGTGCGCCAGGGCAAGGCCGCTGATGCCCGCCCCGCAGATCACTGTTCGCACTGTCGTTCCTCCATCCGAGAACCGCTAGAGCTTGTAGCTCTCCGGCACCACACATAAGGGCACGCATCGGAATACATGCCTTGCACCATCGCCTTCAGCAACTCGGCCAGGGCGGCCAGGCGCAGCTGGGGTCGAGGTGGTGCGGCAGCACCAGGCCGTCAACGGCGGCGCACAGCAGTGCGGTCCCCCGCCTCGGTCCCCGGCGCACGCCCGGTCGGCCACCATCCGCGTGCTCACGTCCGTTCCAGCCGACCATGCGCACTACGTCACGCACCATGCTCAGGTTGGCGAAGACGGAAGAGCTCAGCTCCAGTTCCACACTCGTGATCGTCACGCCCATCGGGGTTCAGGGAGCCGGACATGCCCCTGGGAGCACCTTTTCAGTCTCCCAGAGACGACTCATCCAAGCGACGCCCCGGCAAGTTGCCAGGCCCGGCAGCGAAGATTCATCCGAGAGGCCCCTCCCGGGCGGGGTGGTGACGAGGCAGAGTGACTGGCGCGGGCTGATCAAGAAGTGCTCGCTCGGTGTCGCGGCGAATGGCACGCACCGGGTCGTCGGCGTGCAATGAGCACAGGTGGTGCCCGTGCCCGGTTTGAGAGCTGTCACAGCGCTCTGGCCGACCGGGCACCGGGCATCGCCGTGGTGGCCGTCGGGTCATGAGTGAGACAGCGGTGATCAGAGGCAGGAATTTCGTGCCCCCCGATGCGACGAAGGCGTGGACGGGCCGGCCACTCACGCCTCAGCGCTACCACGGCGCCAGGCACCGGCATCCGTCTCGGCTCTGGCCTAGCGGGCCGCGAGTAGGCCAGAACGGAGATCAGGCGAGATCGACCGACCGGCCCCGCAGCCGGCGACCTGGCCCATGGGAAGGCTCAAGGGATGACCGTCCTGCCCGAGGGCCAAATGCTGACGTACCCCCCTCCTGGACGTGCATGGTCCCGCGCTTGAACCAACTTTTGCGTTCGGCCCGCACGCTTCACCCCGCTTTGCCGGAAGGACCGTTATCCACCACCGTGAGCAGGTAAGTCCTCTGGTGATGGCCGCAGGCATCCGCACCACGCGGGGAGGTCTCCATGATCGCCTTGTCCGCACGCGCCCTCGTCACGGGCGCGTTCACCATCGCACTGAGCACGCCCGTCGGGGGCGCGCTCGCCGCTTCCGCCACGCCGCCGGACCCACCCAGCCCACAGACCCAGAAGGATCTCCAGCAGTCGATGCGCGGTGAGGCGTACGCCAACGCCACCTACCGCCTGTACGCAGCCCAGGCCCAGAGGGAGAACCTGCCCGCGGTGGCCCGCCTGTTCGAGCGCACCGCCGACGTCGAACTGGGCGAACACTTCAGGGAGGCCGCCGAACTGAGCGGCCTGGTCGGCGGCGACGCCGAGAACCTGCGGGCCGCGGTGGCCGGGGAGACCTACGAGTCGCGGCAGATGTATCCCGGCTTCGCCCGCCAGGCCAAGGCCGACGGCGACGACCGCGCCGCCGCCCGCTTCTCCGAGGCCGCCCGCGACGAACGCAAACACGCGCGAGCGTTCGGCACCGCACTGAGCGCCGTCGAATCCGGCCAGGGCACCGTGCCCAAACCGCCGAAGGCCGACACGGTCCAGGTACCGCAGGGGAAGCCCGAGGTCCACGCCCGGCAGACCAAAACCGACCTGGACGAGGCCATGCACGGCGAGGCACTCGCCTACGCCAAATACCGGCAGTACGCCGAGCACGCCAAGAACCCGGCCGTGGCCGAGCTGTTCCGCGGCACCTCCGACGTCGAACTCCACGAGCACTTCGCCGGAGAGGCCAAGCTGGCCGGGCTGGTCGGCAGCACGCACGCCAACCTGACCAAGGCCATCACCGGCGAACAGTACGAGTCCCGGACCATGTACCCGGACTTCGCCAAGCGCGCCGAGGCCGCGGGCGACACCCGGGCGGCCGAACGCTTCGCCAACAACGCCGAGGACGAAGCCGGCCACGCCCGCGCCTTCCAGCAGGCCCTGGACCAGCTACCCAAGCAGAACTCCACGGAAAGCTGACCCACCTCCGACCCATGCCAGACGCCATGGCCGCCGGCACCGCCCGCGGCCATCGGCGCCGTTGCCAGCCCGCGATCCGGCCTCCGGCGTCGCGCCAGACAGGAGACGGACATGTTCTTCGGCCTGCCCCTGCACCCGCTGGTCGTGCACGCCGCCGTCGTGTGCCTGCCGCTCGCGGCGCTCGGCACCATCTTGATGGCCTTCTGGCCCGCCGCGGCGCGCCGCCTGTGGCCGGCGGTGCTGTTCGTCGCCACCATCGCACTGGTCGCCGTGCCACTGTCGATCACCAGCGGCGAGACGCTGGCCCACACCGTCGGGGAGAACGAACTCATCGAAGCCCACGAGGAGCAGGGCGAGCAAGTGCTGCCGTTCGTCATCGTGCTCTGGCTCGCCGCGCTGGGCCTCTCCCTGGCCACCCGATTCATCCACCGCACGCGCTCGATCTTCCAAAGCACCGGCCCGCGACCGCGGTGGCACGCCGCCGCGGTGATCGTCCTGGCGATCCTGGCCCTGATCGGCGGCGTGGGAGGAACTGTCGCGATCGTACGGGCGGGCCACAGCGGAGCCCAGGCCGTCTGGACCGAGTAGGTTCCGCGCCAAAGAACGCACGTGCGGGTCCAGCAGGTCGTGCCCGGCCACCGACGTAGGGCCGGACATGCCGCACACGGGTGGCCGAGCGACGCGGTGGCCAGACGTCTACCAGCGGATGCCGGCCAGCGACATCTTGGTCGTCGCCGGACCGATCTGGCTCGGCGAGGCTGGAGACTGCTCCCGAAGGCCCGTCGAGTCCAGAGGGCGGCAGGCTCGGTCAGCGAGTGTGGTCGGCCCGGTTCCACCAGGCGGCGGTCGCTGTAGCGCCTGCCACTCCGGTGAGCACCACCAGCAGTAGGCCCGGCAGACCTGGCGGATCCTGGCCGGTCCCGGCGAGGCCGGCGAACAGGCCGGGCACCGACCAGGGGAAGACGGCGCCGTAGCCGAGCGCGGCGATGATCTGGGCGGCGAAGATGATGCCGAACAGCACGCCGACGGCGGCGAGGTAGCCGCGTCCGGCGCTGGCGGCCAGGGCCAGCGGCGTGGTGGTCAGCGCGGCCAGCCCCGCCGCAGCCACGAGGTGTGCGACCCCGGCGGCCACGATCGGCGTCGACCAGCCGGGAAGGGCGAGCACCGCGCCGATCAGCAGGCCCAGCCCGGCGAGCAGCAGGGCCAGCAGCAGCGCCCAGATGGCGGCGACGGTGAACTTGGCGGCCACGACGGCGGTTCGGGGGGTGGGAAGGGCGAGCAGGTCGGTGGCGGTGCGGTCGCTGAACTCGCGGCCGAACAGCCAGATGGTGATCAGTCCGTAAATGCCAAGGCCGCCGACCGCTACGGCTTGGGCGAGCAGGGCGAGGTAGCCTGGCCAGTCGGCGGTGGCGCCCGACAGTTGGGCCTTGCCGCCGAGCAGGCCGAACGCCCGGGCGCGGGCGGGGTCGGCCAGGATGAACATGAACATCCCGCACACCAGCGCGGCGATGGTGAAGGCCAGCGCGGTGATCCAGGGCAGGCGGCTGCGCCGTACCTTCAGAAATTCCGCCCACAGTGCCTCACGCATGTTCGCTTCCTCCCTCTGGCGCCACCGTGCGCAGGAAGAACGCCTCCAGGTCCTCTTCCTCCAGGTGGAGCTCGGTGGGCGGCACCCCGCCGTGCACCAGGACGGCGGCGACCTGTTCCGGCTCGGCCAAGGCACGCGGGTCGGCGAGCAGCAGACCGGTCGGCGTGGCGGGTTCGGGACGGTAGCCGTGTGCGCGGAGCAGTGCTCGGGCGGCTTGGTCGTCACGGGTGGCCAGGCGCAGGTGGCGGCGGCGGTGACGGTCCAGTCGGTCGGCGTCGTGTTCGCCGAGCAGGCGGCCGTGGTGCAGGATGCCGATGCGGGTGGCCAGGCGGGCGACCTCGGCCAGCAGGTGGCTGGACAGCAGCACGGTGGTGCCGTGCCGGCGGGCCAGGTCGGCGAGCAGGGCGCGGATCTCGGCGACGCCGGCGGGGTCGAGGGCGTTGCCGGGTTCGTCGAGGATGAGCAGGTCGGGGGCGTGGATGAGGGCTCTGGCCAGGGCCAGGCGCTGGAGGTTGCCGAGCGAGAGGGTGCGGGCGCGGCGGTCGGCGTAGGGGGTGAGCGCGAGGCGTTCGATGATGTCGTCGGCGCTGCCGGGCAGGCGGCGGAGGCGGCGTACCACGGTCAGGTTCTCGCGTACGGTGAGCTCGGGGTAGGCGGCGGCAGCCTCCACCAGGTAGCCCACCCGCGCCCACGCGGAGCGGTCACCGGCGGACACGTCGGCACCCAGGACACTCACGGTTCCGGCGGTGGGCGCGATCATGGCCAGCAGCATGCGGATCAGGGTCGTCTTGCCGGCGCCGTTGAGGCCCAGCAGCGCGTAGATTTCCCCTTGTTCTACTCGCAGGCTGATGTCGTCGACCGCCGTCACATCGCGAAAGCGCTTGCTCAGGTGGGTGATCTCGATGCCTGGGGTCGCCGTGGTGCGGCGCGTCGTGTCTGGTGAGACGGCGTCTCGGGGGCGCATGGGCACATCCCTGTCTCGATGCGGACTGGACGTGCCGACCAGGCTTCCCGGCTCACCTGGGTTCAGGTTACGCCTGACGGCCCGCTCCGGACAGGGCTCGTGCGGCGGGGGGAAGACGTGAGATCAGCCGGACGGGTTCCGCTCCCGCCAGCGATGCAGCAGGCCGGGTAGTTCGCCGAGCAGGAATTCGTAGAAATCGTGCATCTGCCTCAGCCGTTCGTGGGCGGGGTCGCCGGATGCGGTGGCGGCGATGCCGTCCTCGGCGGCCCGCAGCATGACTTGCACGACGGTGTTCTGTGTGGAGAACAGCGTGGGCCAGGCGTCCTCGCGCAGCCGGTAGTGCTCGCGGCGACTGCCGGGCGCGGGCAGGCGTTCGATCAGGCCGGTGGACAGCAGGGACTTGACCGCGCCGGACACCGAGCCCGCACTGGCGCCGAGCCGGTCGCCGATCTCGCCCATGGTGACTGTTTGCGCACCGGTGAACAGGAACACCGCCAGGGCCCGCGCCGACATGCGCTGCAGGCCGCCTTCGGTCAGCGCCAGCGCCAGCCGTTCGGCCGCCTGCCATCGCTCGTGCTCGCTCAAACCAGCCACCTCCCACGGAGGAGCCTACTCAGAATTGCGAGAGTTCAGAAATTTCTGAAATTAGGCTATGTTGTCGGCATTCGGCCCGCACCGCGGGGCGACGGTGTGCCGGGAAGCCTGGTCGGCGAGCGAAGAAGTCCACCTTTCGGACAAGGAGCGCCGATGAAGGTCCTCATCCTCACCCACGGCACGCGCGGCGACGTCCAGCCGTACGCCGCCCTCGCGCTCGCCCTCGACCGGGCCGGCCACCAGGCGGTCCTGGCGGCCCCCTCGGCGATGGCGAGCCTGGCGGAGCCGCACGGCATCGCCTACGCGCCCCTGCACGACGGCCCGAACACACTCACCGACGACCCGGACATCCGCCAGGCCGTCGAGACCAACTACCGCGGCCTGCGCGGCAAGAAGGTCGCCCTGCAGGTGATGCGCCGCAGCAAGCCGCTCATGGCCGAGGTCTTCGCCAGCATGACGGAGGTGGCTGAGCAAGGCGCCGACCTGGTTGTGCACGCGCCCAGCATGCCGGGCGGGCACGTGGCCGAACGGCTCGGCGTGCCCGCCGTCCTCGCGGCGCTGCAGCCGGTGTGGGTGCCCACCGCCGCCTTCCGCAACCCGATGCTGCCGCTTCCCTTGCCCAACGCCCTGAACCGGGCCTCCTACCTGCCTATAAAGCTGATGCTGCGCTCCTTCGCCGGCATCACCGACGACCTGCGCGGACGACTCGACCTGCCCCGGCGGCGCGGCCGGCACGACATCCTACGGCGCCCCGACGGTCGTCCGGCGACCGTCCTGCATGGCTTCAGCCGCCACCTGCTGCCCCGCGAACTGGACTACCCCGCCTGGGTGCACACCACCGGCTTCTGGTTCCTGCCCGCCCCGCCGAACTGGACGCCCTCGCCGGACCTGGCCGCGTTCCTGGCCGGCGGGCCGCCACCGGTGTACGTCGGGTTCGGCAGCATGGCCGGCACCGACCCGCAGCGGCTCGGCCGCATCGTCACCGAAGCCGTTCGCATGGCCGGGGTACGGGCCGTACTCGCCTCCGGCTGGGGCGGCATCCAGGCCGACGACCTGCCCGCCGACGTACATCTGCTGGACCAGGCCCCGCACGACTGGCTGCTGCCCCGGATGGCTGCGGTCGTGCACCACGGCGGCAGCGGCACCACCGCCGCCGCCCTGCTCGCCGGACGGCCGCAGGTGATCTGCCCGTTCGTCGCCGACCAGCCGTTCTGGGCCGCCCGCGCGCACGCGGCGAGGGTCGCCGTGCCGCCCCAGCCCCAGCGCCGGCTCACCGCCGACGCCCTGGCCGTCGCAATCCGCCTGGCCGCCACCGACCCGAGGATGGCGACCGCCGCCCAGGACCTCGGAAAGCGCATACGAGCAGAGAACGGCCTCGACCGCGCGGTCACCATCCTCGAATCCTTGTCCTGATCAGGAACACCTGCTCAGCCTTGCCATCTGGGATCTGCGCCGGCCGGTCAGCAGTCCGACCGGCCGACGCTACGATCTGGAGGCTCACCCGGCCCACCTGATGGACGATCGCTCGGAGCAATCTGGCTGGCGACGGCTGATTCTCGCTTCCTGTCGCCCCAGCCGAGAGGTGAAAGGGAGGGGGCACGCTTCCAAGTCGGCAGGCTAACCGCTGCGATGGGAGGCGGCCCATGGCTGCACCCCACTGATGAACTCACGTCGTTGCTGCCGCCCGCACCGCGCAGCTCCAGCTGGTGGACTGTCGGGGAGTGCGGCGCCTTGTTACAGTGGCCGCGGTGCGCCGGGAAGTCTGGTCGGCAGGTGATGCTGTCGACCCCTGGAGGACCGCGTGAGGAAGCGCCTTCGGGCGTGGCGGGCAAGCACGGCTCGGCTCGCGCAACCTCTGATGGCGGCGTGGCCGTTCGTCATGATGGGCGTCGTGTCGGCCGTAGATCTTCTGGCCGGTCCGGAGTACGGGTATCTGTCCCTGCTCGCGCTGGGGCCGACGTTCGCGAGCCTGGCCGGCGGTGTCCGGCGGACGCTGGCCATCGGCCTGCTGGCCCTGGTGCTGTCGCTGCTGCTCGGCTTGTACGACGGGCTGATCGGAACGCGGCAAAGCGCCCTGAGCCTCGTGTCCATCACCGGGGTGACGGCGGCCAGCGCCCTGGCGGCGATCGGGCGTCAGCGACGCGAGCGGGAACTGGCCGAGGTGCGATCCGTCGCGGAGGTGGCGCAGCGGGTGTTGTTGCGGCCGGTGCCGCGCCGCGCCGGGCACCTGCGTGCCGCGGTTTCCTACACCTCAGCCAACGCCGAGGCCAGGATCGGCGGTGACCTGTACGAGGTTGTGACAGGGCCCACCGGTGTCCGCGTGATCGTCGGGGATGTGCAGGGCAAGGGGCTGGAGGCGGTGGAGAGCGCCGCGACCGTGCTCGGCGCCTTCCGCGAGGCCGCCCACGATGAAGCCGATCTGCTCTCGGTCAGCGCGCGGCTGGAGAGAGCACTCAACCGGCGGCTGTCCGGGGAGGAGTTCGTGACCGCGATCCTCATCGAGGCCGATGCCGGCGGCATGCTGACGCTCCTCAACTACGGCCATCCCGGCCCGCTGCTGCTGCACGCCGACGGGACCGTCGTGGCGGCCGAGCCGGAGACGCACGCCCCGCCGTTGGGCCTGTCGGTGCTGCAGGTGGAGGCGCCGCAGCCGTATCAGATCTCCTTCCAACCCGGGGATCAGATCCTGCTCTACACCGACGGTGTCATCGAGGCCAGGGATCCGTCAGGCCGGTTCTATCCGCTGGCCGAACGGATGTTCCTGCTGGTGGGTGACGATCCGGAGGAGGCGTTGGAGAAGCTGCGCCTTGATCTCATCGCGCATGTCGACGGGCCGTTGCACGACGATGCGGCGATGCTCCTGCTGCGTTGCCGGGAGGGCGATCCATCGACGGGCCATAAGCGCACATAGCCGACATCCTGAACATCCGGCGGCTGGCAACGCGTTGAGGACATCAATCTGGGGATCGGCCAGGCGCCGTGAGCCAGTCAGAGCGCGATCCCCGGGCAGGTGCCGCTCAGCCGTCTGCCGCGGGCGGGCAGAGGCCGGCCTGGCGGTAGACGGCCGTGAGGTAGCGCAGCATCTCGGTGGCGTCCGGCGGGTCCGGCTGCAGCACGCGGTAGGTCACCGCGCCGGCCATCATGTCGATGAGCACGTCCAGGTCGGCGTCGGCGGCTACCATCCCGTCCTGCTGGGCGCGGCGGAGCATCGCGGCGGCCAGTTCACGACGGGGAAGGATGTAGTGCTTCCAGTAGATCTCCATCAGCGCGGGATGGCTCACCGCTGATCCCATGATGCGGGCGACCAGCGCGCGGAAGCCGGGGCTGGCGGCCATCTCGGCCGCCGCGGGCAGAACGCGTTCGACGACGGCCTGCGGCGGCAGGGCGTAGACGTCGGCCGCAGAAGGGGTCACCTCAGCGCTCACCCACTGCTCGATGGCCTGGGCGAGCAGCTCTTCCTTGCTGCTCCAGCGGCGGTAGACGGTCAGTTTCCCCACCCCGGCGCGCTTGGCGACCTGTTCGATGCTGGTGCCCTCGACGCCGCGCTCGACGAACAGCTCCAGCGCGGCGGACAAGATGGAGGCGTCGGTCTCGGGGTCACGCGGGCGGCCTCGCCCTCGGGTGGCGGTCATCCCAGCGCTCCGCCCAGCCAGTGAGCGAGGTCGGCGGGGCTGCCCTTGCAGGCCAGATGCCCGTCCGGGCGGACGAGCAGGGTCGGCCCGGCGGTGCGGAGCCGGACGACCCGGTCGCCGAGCCGCCGCCGCGCCACCTCGAAGTGGTCCTCGGTGTCATCGCCCAGCACGGCCCACGTGCCGCGCAGCTCGGCGTGCAAGCGGGTACGGCTGCCGTCGAGGCGCTCGCACGTCAGGTCGCCGACGCGGTCGCCGGGGCGTGGCTTGCCGCCCCGGCCGCCCAGTGGGCCACGCCGATAGCTCACCCACAGCTGGGAGGTCGTGTACGTGGTCCACCGCTGAATCCACGGCCGGCTGAACACCCGCATCAGCACCTGGTCCCGCAAGAACCGGCCGAACGGACTGCCGGCGATGTTGACCTTGGTGGCCGCGCTGCTGCCGCGCAACACCGCGGTCGCCAGCGGGCGGCGTTCGGCCTGATAGGTGTCGAGCAGCCGCTCCGCGGCCAGACCGCGGGTGACCAGGGCGAGCTTCCAGGCAAGGTTCTCGGCGTCGCCGAGCCCGGTCAGCATGCCCTGCCCACCGAAGGGGGCGTGCACATGCGCGGCGTCCCCTGCCAGCAGGATGCGCCCGGCGCGGTAGGTGTCGGCGAGCCTGCGGTGCACGCTGAACAACGACGCCCAGGTGACATCGTGCAGGCGCAGACCGGTCAGGCCGGTGCGGGCGGGCAGGATGCGCCGCATGCGGTCGGCGATCTCCTCCTGGCTGGGCTTGTCGTCGCGGAAGGTGGCGTCGTAGGCGAGCAGCCGCCACTGATCGCCCGGCATCGGCATGGCGCCCAGCACGCCGTCGGGGTGCGCCCAGCCGCTGGTGCCCGATCGGCCGAGCGGTGGATCGCCGTCGAGGCGTCCGTCGACGAGCAGGAAGCGTTCGCTGATCTTGACACCGGGGAAGCCGATGCCGGCCAGCTTGCGCACGGTGCTGCCGGTGCCGTCGCAGCCCACCAGCCAGCTCGCGCGGACGGTACGGCCGTCGCCGAGCGTCGCGGTGACTCCGTCGGCGTCCTGTTCCACTTCGACCAGCGCCGATCCCCACTCCGGTCGGCCGCCCAGCTCTGCCAGCCGCTCGCGCAGCGTCGCCTCGACGCGGGCCTGGGAGATCACCATCGGGGGTGCGGCAGTGCCCAGGCCGGGGTCGCCGAACCGGATCTTCATCATGGGGCGGTTGCCGGCGTAGGTGGTGATCGTCATGGCCCGCACCGACTCCTGTGGCAGGTCGCCCAAGGCGTCCAGGCGGTCGAGGACCTCGGAACCGCGGGCGTGTACGAAGTTCGCCCGCGAGGTGGTGGCCGGCCGGGCGGCCTTGTCGACCACTCGTACGGTCAGGCCATGTTGCAGCAGCGCACAGGCCAGCGCCAGGCCCACGGGACCGGCTCCGACCACGAGGACATCGGTGTCCATCGCCCCACCTTTTATTTACGAGTCGGTATCGTAAAATAAATACTGCTCTCGAAGGACCGTCCTGTCCAGAGCAGCCGTTGATCGATGGAGGAGTCGGCCGGCCGCCTCGGCCAGAAGGGGCCGTCACCGTTGCTGTCACGGGCATGGCGGATGACCCATGCGAGCAGGGCCAGCCCCGCGCCTACCACAATCATCGTCGGCCAGAGCAGCGTGGCCGAACCCCCGCAGGCCAGCCAGGCGATGACGATTCTTGGTCAGGCGACGGTGACTCTGAGCCCGGGCCTCGCGGGCAGCCGTCTTGTTGGCCGCCTCACGTGTCGCCGTGTTCGTGCGTACGAGAGTGGCCGAGTTCGTGAAGAGCCCGACTGATGGTGGGGAGCCTGTCCAGGTCGTCAGGATCGTCGGGGAGCACGCGGGAGCCTCCCGTGATGATCAGGCGACCGCCGAGAGTGCGAGCCCGATCGGCAGCCGCATGCATGATCCCGTAACCGGCCTGGTCACAGTACGTGAGCGCCTCGACATCCAGAACGATCTCGGGAGGCGAATGCGTGACCAGAGCACTGTTGACGTACATCCGCACGATGTCCACGGACGCGCCGGACAGGGGGCCGCCCAGCTGGATCAGCAGGACGGCGCCCTGGTTGCGGACTCTGATGGAGAAGTCCTCGGCCTCGGGACGGGCAAAGTCGGTGTTGGACATGGGGGCTTTCTCCTGGGTGACGAGGCAGACGGACGAGACCGCGGCCCCGTCACATCAGGTAGCGCAGCCACAGATAGGGCGCCACCAGGGTGACGGTGACGCCGGTGACGATCAGGCCGTACTTGGTGAACTGCCAGAAGCTGATCGGGGTGCCGTTGCGGGCGGCGATGCCCAGCACCACGACGTTGGCGGCGGCGCCGACGGCGGTGGCGTTGCCGCCGAGGTCGGCGCCGAAGGCCAGCGCCCACCACAGCACCTGCCCGGGCCCGTTGCCGCCTTCGGCCTGCACCAGTTGTTCCACGATCGGGCTCATCGTGGCGACGTAGGGGATGTTGTCCACGATGGCCGACACCACCGCCGAACCGCCCAGCAGCCCCATGGTGGTCAGCTCGGGCCGACCGGCGGTGGCCGCGACCGCGGCCTGCGACAGCTGTCCGATGACGCCGGTCTCGACCAGCGCGCCGACCATGACGAACAGTCCGGCGAAGAACACCAGCGTCGGCCATTCCACCTCGGCGATGGCCTGCTCGGTGCGTACCTTGGTGGCGGCCACCAGCACGCCGGCGCCGAGCAGCGCGACCACCGACGGCTCGTAGTGCAGCACCGGGTGCAGCACGAACGCGGCCATCACCAGGGCCAGCACGGCCAGCGACTGCCACAGCAGCCGCCGGTCGGCGATCGCCTCACGCTCGTCCAGCGCCATGACCTGTCCGGCGCGCTCGGGGTCGTAGCGGAACGACCGGCCGAACAGCAGCCAGCACAAGGCGACGAACACCACCATCAAGACGATGATCATCGGCGCCATGTGGACGAGGAAGTCGTTGAAGGTCAGGCCGCCGCGGCTGGCGATGATGATGTTGGGCGGATCGCCGACCAGCGTGGCCGCCCCGCCGATGTTGGACGCCATCGCCTCGGCGATCAGGAACGGCACCGGGCTGACCGCCAGCCGCTCGCACACCAGGAACGTCACGGGCGCGATCAGCAGCACCGTGGTGACGTTGTCCAGCAGCGCCGAGGCCACCGCGGTGATCAGCACCAGCAGCACCATCAGCCGGAACGGCCGGCCACGGGCGCGTTTGGCGGCCCAGATCGCCAGGTACTCGAAGACGCCGGTCTCCTTGAGCACTCCGACGATGACCATCATGCCGAGCAGCAGGAAGATGACGTTCCAGTCGATGCCGGTGTGCTCGGAGAAGAACGCGGCCTTGGCATTGGTGGCGTGGATCAGGAGCATGATCCCGGCGCCGCCCAGCGCCGCAGCGACCCGGTGGACCTTCTCGGTGGCGATCAGCGCGTAGGCGGCCAGGAACGCCGCCACGCTCACCCAGGCGAGCACGCTCACGCGGGGAGCACCCGGTCCAGCAGCGCCTGCAGCGTCACCGCGCCCAGCAACCGCCCGTCGTCCACCACCGCCACCAGCGGGCTGCGGGTGCGTGCCATCAAGGAGGCGAGCTCCAGCACGGTGGCGTCGGGATCGGTGACCGGCAGCTCGCGCGGCCGCTCCGGCAGCGCCTCGCGCACGGTGCGGCCGTCCAGTCCGCGCAGGAACGCGTCGGCATGGGCCTCGTCCACCACCCGGGCCAGCGCGGGATCCTCCATGCAGTAGCCGGGCACCGCCAGGCGCAACACCTGGGTACCGGGGAGGATCGTGAACGGTGTGCCGCCGTCTCCGACGACGATGAGGCCTGGCAGATCCTGGTCGGCGAGCAGGCGGGCCGCGTCGATCACCGGGGAATCGAGCGCGACCACGGGGAAGTCGGCAAGCAGGTCTCGGGCGCGCACCAGCACATCCTTTGTGTCAACGGGACAAGGACCTGCCGACCAGACTTCCCGGCGCACCTGCACACAAGGTATCAGGACCTGCCCGATCACAGCCGGCGCGCACAGGACAGGCAGCCGCCGGTCGATCAGCGGCAGCGTCTTCCAGACGCTTCGTCGTGGCGCCGGCGCCTCCTCTCACCTGCGGTCAGGACCCCGGATCGGGAAGCCATCGAACAAGACGGTGTCGTGTCTGGTCCCGGTGGTCTGCTGCGCGATGCCGCCGTCAAGAACTCGTATGTGCGCGTCGCCAACGCCGCTGTTAAGGTAATCGCCGGTGCGCCGGGAAGTCTGGTCGGCAACGTGTACGACGACGACCGGAGCCCCTTTCCATGATCACTTCTGCGCGGCCCGCGTGACGGGCGCCCTGCTGACCGCGTTCGCGGGCCTGCTGCTGCTGGCGGTGCTGCTGTCCAGCCTGGCCCACCGCACCGTCCTGTCCACGGCGGCGCTGTTCCTGGTGGCCGGGTTCGTGCTCGGCGACGGCGTGCTCGGCGTCGTATCGCTCAGGCCCGGCGACGACCTGGTGGCCACGCTGGCCGAGCTGGCCCTGTTCGCGGTGCTGTTCACCGACGGCATGCGGGTGGGCTGGGCCGAGCTGCGCAGCGCCTGGCGGCTGCCGGGACGGGCACTCGGCTGGGGCCTGCCGCTCACCCTCGTCATCACCGCCGCCGGCGCGCACTACCTGCTCGGGCTGGGCTGGGTCGAGTCGCTGCTGATCGGCGCGATCCTGGCCCCGACCGACCCCGTGTTCGCCGCCGCCCTGGTCGGCAACGAGAAGGTGCCGCCACGGCTGCGGCAGCTGCTCAACGTCGAGTCCGGCGTCAACGACGGGCTCGCGCTGCCGTTCGTCATCCTGTTCCTGGCGATCGCGTCGGGCTCGGCCGACCTGCACCTCGGCGCGCTGGGGCTGGAGCTCGGCCTGGGCGTGCTCATCGGCGTGGCGATCCCGTGGGCGGCGATCAAGCTGGAGCAGACCCGCTGGTTCGCCGCCTCCACCGCCTACGAGCCGCTCAACGCCCTGGCCATCGGGCTGCTGGTGCTGGCCGTGGGCAAGGCCACGCACGGCAACCTGTTCCTGGCCGCGTTCTCGGCCGGGATCACGGTGGCGACCTTCGGGCAGCGGCAGCGGGAATCGTTCGAGCACTTCGGCGAGCTCATCGCGGAGATCTTCAAGCTGGCGGCGCTGCTGGTGTTCGGGGCGCTCATCACGCCGTCGCTGCTGGGCTCGGTGGGCTGGCAGGGATGGCTGTTCGCGATCCTGGCGCTGGTGGTGGCGCGGCCGGTGGCGATCTGGCTGTCGTTCCTGCGTTCCGGGCTGACGGTGCGCGAGCAGGCGGCGGTGGCCTGGTTCGGCCCGAAGGGGTTCGCCTCGGTGGTGTACGGGCTGCTCGTGCTCGCCTCCGGGATCGCCGCCGCGCAGCAGGTGTTCCAGATCGTCGCCGTCACCATCGTGGCCTCGATCCTGCTCCACTCCTCCACCGACATCGTGGTGGCCCGCGGCTTCGACGACGAGCACGACGTCCCCGCCTGGTTCGGACGGCTGCGCAAACGCGACCAGACCCCGTGAGACGGTCGTACGGACTCCTGGGCCGCTTCCAGCACCCGGCCCAGGTGATCGTCACCGGGTTCGCCGCCGTGGCCCTGATCGGCACCGCCCTGCTCGCCTCGCCGATCGCCACCGAGTCGGGCGAGTCGGCGGGCTGGCTGACAGCCTTGTTCACCGCGACGTCCGCGGTGTGTGTGACCGGTCTGGTGGTCGTGGACACCGCCACCCACTGGTCGGCCTTCGGGGAGTGGGTGATCGCCGGACTGATCCAGGTCGGCGGGCTGGGCATCATGACCCTGGCCACGCTGTTCACCGTCCTGGTGACCGGACGCCTCGGCCTTCGCGCCAGGATGTTCGCGCAGGCCGAGACCAAGACCCTGCACATGACCGACGTCCGGCACGTGGTCCGCAAGGTGGTGGTCTTCAGCCTGGTCTGCGAGGCCGTCGCGGCGCTGGTCCTGACCGGCCGGTTCCTGCTCGGCTACGGCGAGCCGTTCGGCCGCGCCCTCTACCTGGGCGTCTTCCACGCGATCTCGGCGTTCAACAACGCCGGGTTCGCTCTGTGGCCCGACAGCCTGATGCGCTACGTCACCGACCCGTGGATCTGCCTGACCATCGCGATCGCCGTGATCGTGGGCGGGCTCGGCTTCCCGGTGGCGTTCGAGCTGCTGCGCAGCTGGCGCAGGCCCGGACGCTGGTCGGTGCTGACCAGGATCACCGTCGGCGTCACCGTGGTCCTGCTGGCCGGCGGCACGCTGGTGTTCCTGGCCACCGAATGGCGCAACCCGAGGACGCTCGGCGCGCTCGACGACTCGGGCAAGCTGCTGGCCGGGTTCTTCACCGCGGTCATGCCGCGTACCGCGGGCTTCAACAGTCTCGACCTCGCCGCGATGTACCCCACCAGCTGGCTGGCCACCGACCTGCTGATGTTCATCGGCGGCGGCAGCGCCGGCACCGCGGGCGGCATCAAGGTCACCACCTTCGGCCTGCTGGCCTTCGTCATCTGGGCGGAGATGCGCGGCGAGCGCGAGGTCCACGTCGGTCATCGCCGCCTCACGGAAGCGGCCCAGCGTCAGGCCGTCTCGATCAGCCTCGTCAGCATCGCGCTGGTCGCGGTGTCGACGTACGTGTTGCTGGCGTTGACGCCGCACAGCCTGGACCGGGTGTTGTTCGAGGTCGTCTCGGCCTTCGGCACCGCCGGCCTGTCGACCGGCATCACCGCGGACGTCACCCCGGCCGGGCAGGTACTGCTGACGCTGCTCATGTTCATCGGCAGGACCGGCCCGCTCACCCTCGGCTCCGCCCTCGCGCTGAAGGACCGCGTCCGCAACTACCAGCTGCCCGAAGAGAGGGTCATCGTTGGCTGACAAGAACCGCGATCCGGTCGTGGTGATCGGTCTGGGACGGTTCGGCAGCTCGCTGGCCCTCGAACTGACCCGGCGCGGCACCGAGGTGCTGGCCGGGGAGATCACTCACATCGCCACCGCGGACACGACCAACATGGCAGTCCTGCGGCAGCTCGGCGTGCCTGAGTCTTACCGTGCCGTCGTCGCGATCGGCGGGGACATCCAAGCGAGCATCCTTACACACCGGATCATTGCACAAGACAAGAGAACTGGTGACCTGGACGAGGTGAGCCGGAAAGTCTGGTCGGCGCTGTCGAGTCATGTCGATCAGAAGGAGCAGTCGCATGACGTGCTCGCCTCGCCACCGCGATCCCGACGCTCCTCGTCGTGGATCTGGCAGGTCTCGTGGTGGCCGACTTGTACGGTCGCGACATCCTGCCGGCGGCCGACCGCCATGCCAAGGTGTCCGGCGGACGCATGATCGTCACGGGTGACGGCATGCCGCCCGTACTGGCCGACAGCGCCCTGGAAGGGCGCGCGTCCATCGAGGACGCGCTCGCTGAGCTGGCGCATAGGCGCAGGATGACGGCGTGGCGGTGTCTGCGCTGACGCGCTTGCTGTGGAGTGCCGCGATCGCGCTGGTCGCGCTCACTTCGGGGTTGACTCTCGTGCGTCTCCTGGCGATGCCGGTCGAACTGGGTTACGACACGCTCATGTACGTACGCTCGATGAGGCCGCCTATCCTCATCCGTCGTATGCGGGCGGCGTGGTGGAACTGCCGACCGTCGTCGTCACCGTCCCGTTGGCCATCGCCGAGCGCAGGACGAACCGATTCGGACCTGTGCTGAGGTCTGGACTCCTGACCGTCAGCGCGCTGCTGCTCTGGGTTTTGGTCGTGCAACCGGCCAACGATGTGTTCGGCACCTGTGCCCGGTAACCCCGCCTCTCGACTGGCACGTATGGCGGATGAGGTGCGAGCTGGGCCAGATAGGTAACTTCGTGCTGGCCAATGGCGCCCTTCGCCTTCTCACTGCCGCAAAGGGCCGGCAGCCGTGCCGTCGTTGCCTTACTGAGGAGACTGAGCCGCGGGAGCGATACCGGCGCACTTGGCCTGCGGGAAGAGCAGGTGCCGTAGAGGTGAGGTCAGGCGTCAGGCCAGCCCAAGGGGTACTGCGGGTGCGCGGGAGGCTCGCCGCCGGCCTCGTTGAAGGCGGTCATGGCCGAGATGAGCGCCTGGCACTGCTCGGGCGTCATGCGGCTGACGATCGCGGCGATCTCCTTGTGGCGGCGCGCGGTAACCTCGTCGACGATGCGACGACCCTCCGGGGTGAGCCGCATCAGGCTCTCGCGGCGGTTGTGCGGGTTGACCTCCTTGACGATGAGGCCCGCGACCATGAGCCGGTCGGCCATCCGCATCGCGGTCGAACTGTTGACGCCGAGTAGTTCGGCCAGCGTGACGAGCTTGGCCTGCCCGTGCCCCGACAGCACGACCAGCATGCGGAACTGCGGCAAGGTCACCCGGTCCTGCACCGCGGCGAGGGAACTGGCGGCGATGGCCACCAGCAGCCGAGATCCGGTGAGGACGGCCGAGGTGACCGCCGCGAGATCATCGCCCGTCACCTGAGCGGAAACGTCACGCGTGTCCATGGTGTCTGTTGTACATCCTGGCGGCGGCGCTGAAGCACGATGGTTGAGCCAAGGTCCCCGGTCGTGGTCGTCCGAAGGCTCCTCGTCAAGCGTTTCGCGAGCTTGGCGGTCAACGGCCGGGACTCAGGCGGTCGGCTCGTCGTCAGGAGAGAATGCACGCAGCACGGGCCGTAGGTCGCGCACTGCTTCGGCAAGCGTCGGACGCACGTTGAGGACATGGTCGAGTCCGCGTTGCAGGAGGACGGCCCGCAGCGCGTCTCCAGGCGCACACACCTCCATCCGGCCTCCTAGAGCCTGAACGGAGTTCGGATCTTTAGGCTGGCCGGAGGCTTTGGATCCACAGGACGGCCCCGCGTAGGTGCAGGCCGGCCAGATAGCTGTC
>NZ_JBFAMZ010000038.1:0-59393 GCF_040674635.1 Nonomuraea sp. NPDC049758 | reverse complement strand
CTGGTCCGCCTCACACCAGCCGAGATCCGCCGTCTGCTGGCACACCTGACCAGCACTCTCGTCCCACCCCTCGCCCATGCCTTGGCCTGGTCCCACTACCGGCGCCTCCATCAGACCCGCGCCCGAGCCAGCCACTACAGAAGACATCGACTGAAACATCTCAAAGCCTCGCTGTAGTACTAGGCCAAAGTGCCTTGTTGTAATCTACAAAGTAAAGGCGTCCGTCAGGTTCTTACATACCACGCACCGTTACAACCGATATGGAACGGGCTTCGCCCGTACTCACTCACCAAAACCAAGGAGTCGGCTTCGCCCGAGGGCCGCAGCGAGCCTCGGGCAGCGGATCAAGGCAAATCCGGTGCGCCCGAGCGGGCAGGGCCTCCAGCGGGACCTCGAGACTCGTAGGCAAGTGTCCGGTGTGTGCGGTGAGGCCCCTTGTGCTGTGCATGATGGCTGACCAGATCCCGGCTCTTGACGTGGCGTAGCTCCTCAGGTGCTCTACCTTGAGCGGGCCGTCCCTCGTCGCAGCACTTTCGGCTTCCCGCATCCGGTCCCGCCCGCGCTGTGCCTGGACCAGTTCGGCAGCCCAGGTCGCGAGCTCGGTCAGGCGGCCGGTGTGCAGATGGGCGGCGGTGACAAGCTCGGTGACTGCTTGCCGATAGCTGGTCAACGCCTCACGAACGTGCCCCAGACCGGCATGATCGGCGGGTAGGGCGGTGTCCGCAGCTGCTCGGTCACGTTCGGCCAACGCTGCGGTCAGGTCCTCCCGCGCCCAGACGGCTTCGTTCTCCTGTTCCTCTACTCTGGTGGCGGCGTCGTGATAACGCATCGTGGCTGCGGCGAGGTCCGCGTGTGCCACGCGCACCTCGCTGTCGGCTGGGGGACCGCTCGGTTCGGCGTCAACGACCCGCTGACGTGCCTCGATCCCTGCGACCGCCGTTTCGGCCTGGCCCACCTCCGCCAGGGCTTGGTCGATGAGTGTCGCCAGCTCGGCCAGCCGGAGCTGCCGAGCCTGCTCGTGGAAGGGGCACCGACGTACTCGGCGCTGGGTTTGGCCGCCATTCCGAGACGAACCGCGCGCGGAGCGGGCTAATCGTTGCCGAATCCGAGGGGACGATCTGAACATCGGGCACATCGAGGTATCTACGCCTCACAGCCGGCCTGCTCGACCATCTGTGCAGCCTGCTGCTGCTCGCACAGGTCCGCGGCGCGCGACAGTTCGCGGACACGTTGGGCGGAGAGGCGGGGCTGATCGTCACGATCTCGTTCACCGCTTGATGCGCGGCGTCGGCCCGGTCGAGGAGCGCGTCAACCTCGGATTGCCCAGTCCGGCGCTGGCGCCGTCTCCTACCTGCTCTGGGCCCAGCCCGGCGTCCCCGTGGCTCAGATGAACGGGTGCTGATCCGAGCAGAACCACACGTCCGGGACGCGCGGTCAGGGGCGGTCTCACCGCGAGCCGCGCCGGCGTCTGCGGCGGGCCCGCCTGAGGACGCCGATACAAGGCCCGGCATCCCTCCTTAAGATGGCGATCACGCGTTTCGTCACCCTTGTCGCCACCACCACGCTCGCCAGCCTGCTGTTATCCGGCACCCCGTTATCCGGCACCCCGTTATCCGGCACCGCACACGCGACATCCGCCTTCCCCATCCGGGCCCGAGTTCTGACCGCGAACAAGCTGTACCGTACGGGCGAACTCCAAGCGAGCCAGTGCCCGGAGCGCGAAGTCGGGCCGAAGACCGTCGCCTCCGCCAAGCGGTACCTGACCGCAGTGCTGAACTGTCTCAACCGGTCATGGGGCGCCCACTTCAAGAGGGCGGGCCTGCCTTTCGCCAAGGCCAAGATCGGGTTTATCACCAAACCACGCAAATACTGCGGGGAACCCTGGGGCTCCGCCGCAGCCATCTACTGGGCCCACCGCTCGGGTTGGCCCGACCGGACGCAAGGTAGCTCTGCGTAATCGAGGGCGGGATTGTTCAGGCGTCCTCTGCGGCGGGGGACAGAGTCGACAGTGCTTCTGGGTGGGTCAGCAGACCGGTCTCGATGATGTCCTGTGCGGTCTGCGGGTCGTAGGAGGCACGCGGATGCCGCTGTCCATCATGGTCTCCATCAGCGTGGCCATCTCGTTGAGATGGTGCTGACGGACCTCGCGGACATGCTGGGCCTCTTCGGACTCGCCCTGGTTGACGCCAGCACCGCCAGGACGGCGGTCACCTTGCTGCGCAGCGGTGGCCCGCCGCCGTCGGTGCCGGTGCCGGTGCCGGGCTCGCTCGGCACCCGGCCGGGAGCCGACAGCGTCACCGGGACGGGCCCCATGTTCGCACCGACGGGGGCGCTGCCGGTCAGGGAGTGGCCGTCGTGGTGGGTGCTCACGGCGATCAGTTCTCCTCGGCAGTACGGCCCGCGGCCAGGTCGGCAAACGGCAGCGGGCAGTCGGGGCAGGTGCAGTGGGTCAGGCTGTCGCAGCCGGCGCTCACCACCGTGCTCAGCGCCGCCCGGATCGTGGTCAGGTCCGCAATCTGGCGTCCACTTCGGCGATCTTGTCCTGGGCGCGGGCGCGCAGGGCCGGGGTGGGATGGCCGCGACGGCCGGTATCGAGGAGCTCGGCCACCTCCTCCAGGGTGAAGCCGAGCCGCTGCGCGGCCTTGATCACGGTCAGCAGGGTGACGGTCTCCGGCGGGTAGGTGCAGTGCCCGCCGGGGCTGCGCGCCGGTTCGGTGATCAGCCCGCGGCGTTCGTAGTAGCGCAGGGTCTGCAGGTTGACCCCGGGCCTGCTCGGCCACCTGCCCGCTGCGCAGATACGACCGGTTCAGACTTCCCTGCACCACAATGTCCTGTCTCAGGCTGTGCCTCACACGGGCAGCGCCGCGCCGGCGCGCTCGCTCAGCGCGTCCAGCACCTCGACGTGTTCGGCCGGGACCGCCACCTCCAGCGCCAGGCCGCCGTCGGCGATGGTCAGGGTGAAGGTGGAGAAGGAGCAGCAGCCGTTCTCCCGCGCGGCCAGCTCGGCGGCCCGGGCGGCGTGCTCCGGGCTGAAGATGAGCTCCAGCCGCAAGTCCGCGGCAGCCAGGAATCCTGGTAGCGACACGGCTCGTGATGCGTTCGATCGTCGCGCCCAGTCTGCCGGAGACAAGAACGAGGCCCGTGGCCGTGACGATGACCGCCACAGTGACGCCGCACGATGACCGACGCACGATGACCGATGTGCGATGACGACGTGCGATGACGACGGCGAACGCGGCAGCCGCGGGCCTGCCGCACCCCAGCGCCCGTGACCGAGGAGACTACCTGCGATGGCCATGACCTTCCGCCCCGCGCTCGGGCAGCTCTACGATCCGATGCGCCCGCAGTTGCCGGAAGCGATGTCCTGGAGCCTGTCCCCGTCGGACGTCGAGCTGCTCATCTCCGTGCCCGCCCCCACAGCCGAGGAGGTGGCCGCGACGCACGGCCGGCTGGCGAGCTCCGGCGGGTCGAGCACCTCGAAGTCGCCCCCTCCACTCCGCCGCCCGCCGCCCTGCCGCGCCCGACCGCCACGGCCCCCTCGTCGTCGAGCAGCAGCAGCGGCGGCAGCGCGGCCCCCGCGCCCAACCGGTAGTCGCCCGCCACCCCCGGCATCGCGTGCACGGGATAGCCGAGCGAGCGCAGGCGTTCGGCGACGTTGCGGATCGTCCCGGTCGAGAGCCGCAGCCGGGTCGCGAGCTCCGGGCCCGACCAGTCGCGATGCGCCTGGAGCAGGAGAGAGCAGCTTGAGCAGGCGGGCGGAGGTCTCCAGCATGGGGACCATCCTGCCCACTATCGCGGCAGGAACGGTTCCGTGTTGAGGACGAGCTTGCCGAGCAGGTGGCCGTCCTGGCTGCGGCGATGGGCGTCGGCGACGCGTTCCAGGGGGAAGACCTCGGCGATCGGGATCCTCGGCAGCACGTCGAGCGGCGGGCGCAGCCCCTTGCTCTTGGAGAAGCGCACGCCGTGCCGGCCCGCGCCCACCGGGTCGGCGACCGTGATCACCTTGTCCGGGTCGCCGGTCAGCCGGACCGACAGCTCGATCTCGCCCCGCCCTGAGGCGTCCAGCGCCAGGTCCACGGGGCAGGGGAGGTCCGCGCCGACCACCTCTCTCGACGGCTCGGCATGCCGCAACAGCACCTGCCCCACATGATCGAATCTCTGCCGGAACAGACGCCCCCCGCCGACGCCCCACCCGCTCCCAGCCGACTGATGCAAGACCCTATTGCGGCCCAGGCCGAGTACGGGCCGGCGTGGCCAGCTCTGAGGGATCTGGCCGGTGCCCTCAAAACAGCGGCGGCGCAAACACAAGACCCAGAGGAAGCCGACGGCAGCGCCTCGTTCGTCTATACCTCCGGCACCCCCGCCGCCGCCGACGCTCACCAGGATCTTCCGACCTGGCCATTCGAGACCGAGCAGCCCTCGTTCCCTCCCTGGCCGGACGGTCAGCCTCCCTAGGAGCAGCCCACGCCTCCGAGCGCTCCTGGTATGACCAGGCCTCCGGCGGCGGTCACAACCTCGCGCACCCCGGGGCGCCTAGATCACCGCGCTCAGCGGCTCAGGCCAGGCCCGCGGTCGACGCCGCGCACAGGCGGCGGCCGGTAGGGCTGCTGGCGAGCGCGTTCGCTCTGCCGGCCGACGGCCGGGCGCACGGGGCCATCGCCGTAGCCGGAGGCCTCGCGCTGACGTTGGGCGTGGTCGGCGCGGGCGGCACACTCGATATCGCGCCGGTCGGGCGGCAGGCCGGTACGGCGTCGGCGTTCGTCGTGCACGGCGGCCAGTTCGGCCTGGGCAGCCTGGTGCGCCTGCCGGGCCCGCCCGGCGCGCTGAGCGGCGTCGTCAACGTCGCGTGCTCGTGCCCCGCGCCGAACATCTTCCAGATCGCGCTCGAGGTCCAGGTGGTGGTGCCAGATCAGCGGCCAGGTGGTGACCGGCGGGGCCAAGGCGGCGGCCTGCTCGGCGGCCGCCTCCAGCGCCGGGCTCTGCTGCAGCAGCAGGGCCACGCGCTCGCGCGCGGCGGCCAGCTCCTCGCACAGCTGGGGTAGCGCGATCTCCAACTCGCGGCGCCGGGCCCTGTGGGAGGGGCGCAGGTGGCCCAGCCCGTCCAACTCGTGCTGCAGGCGGTTCTCGCGCTGGACCAGCCGGCGGATCTGCTCGCGGCCGTCGGCCACGTCCTGGCGGGCCTGCTGTAGTCGGCGGGCGGCCTGCTCGGCGGCCTGGACCTGGCGCGCCTGCTCGACCAGGCGGGCCCGCTTCAGCAGCGCGGCCTGCTCGGCAGGTCCGCCGCCGTCGCGGGCGTAGAGGCGCGCCTCTTGCTCTGCGGCCTGTATGGCGGCGGCCGCCGCCGTGACGCGCTCGCCCAGCGAACGCTGGCGGGCGGCGAGCTGGCCGTCGGTGAGCAGACCAACCCCGTAAGGGCTGCGGGTCAGCGCCAGCAGCGCACCGGCTCGGCGGACGGCGGCCATCGCCTCACGCTCGGCGTCGGCCAGCTCTCGACGGGCCTGTCGCAGGTCCTCGCCATCTGGGTCGGCAACCACCGCAGGAGGCTCGACGCCATGCTCGATCTCGTCGCCGCGCTCGGATGCGGCGCGTTCTGCGTGATGGCGGGCGATCGGCTCGGGCTCAGCGGTGATCAGCCGGTCGGCGCGGTCACCGCGCAGGGTGGCGGCATAGGCGGCGACGGCGCGCTGCAGCTCGACCTCATGCCCTTCCGGCTCGCCGAGGCGGGCCCGGTCGGCGTCGCTCTCCAGCAGCTCGCGCGGCAGATACAGGCAGGCAGCCTCACGATCGCGGCTCATCGCCGCGTACAGGCTGTGCGGGTCCAGCCCGTACCCGTAGACCAGGGCTCGGTCGAGGGTGGCGCCCTGGGTGGCGGCCACCGTCATGGCGGTGCTGTACCCGAGCCCGCCGGCGGCGATGAAGCCGGGGTCGAGCCACTGCTGTTCCAGGCGTGGTCCGTCGGCGTGCGGGGCGCGCCATTCGACCAGTACCCGCCGCTCGTCGTCGATGGCCAGCACCCGGCCGCGGTAGCCGTTGAGCACGTCGGCGCCTTGGCCGCGCCGGGCCCGGTAGTCGTTCTTGTGGACCCGCACATGATCGCCTACCGCCAGGGCGAGGGTGCGGCCGCCGGCCGCCGGCCTGCCGGTAGCACATGTCCGGGCCGGTGATCTCACCGGCGGCGCGCCGGACCGCGCGGGCCGCGCCGTTCAGCCGGTCGACGTCGGCGTTGCCGCCGGCCAGCAGCGCCAGGTCGGCCAGCTCGGCGTGCACGTCGCCGGCGTACGCGGCGCGGGCCTGCTGCCAGTCGGCCAGCATCGCGGCCAGGGTGTCCTCAGCTGTGCGCCCGGCGTGCACGCGCCCGGTAGCCCTCCAGGTGTGCAGGGCCTGCTCGCGCTGCCCGGCCCGCCACAGCCGCAGGGCGGCCCGCTCGCCGTCGTCACGCTGGCGCCGGTTCTCCTCCAGCACCGCTCCGCCGACCTGGCGGTGGATCGCGGCGAACGCCCCGCCCACGCCGACGGCGCGTAGCTGGACCGGGTCGCCGATCAGCACCACCTTGGTGGCCGTGCGTCTGGCCTCGCTCAGCAGGGCGGCCAGCTGCCGGTCATCGACGATCGCGCCCTCGTCGACCACCAGGACGTCCACGCCGTCCAGGCCGGGCCCGCCGGTGATGCGCCGCAGCCAGGTGGCGACCGTGCCGGAGCCGATGCCGGACTCGGCGGCCAGCCCCAGCGCGGCCACCGCGGCGGTGGCCGCGCCGGCGACCACCAGGCCGCGGCTCTCCCACGCCGAACGGGCGGCCGCCATGATGGTCGTCTTTCCGTCGCCGGCCACGCCGATCACCGCCTCGACCGCGTGCCCGCCGCGCACCAGCCGTTCCAGCACCGCCCGCTGCGACGGCGACAACGGCAGGCCGGTGCCGGCCTCGAAGGCGCCCAGCGCGAGCTCGGCGGCCGTCTCGTCCACCACGGCCAGGCCTGCGCCGTACCCGTCCCGGGCGGCCTGCAGGGCCACCTGCTCGGCGCCGGTGACATCGAGGGAGGTGTAGCGGGCGCCGTTGGTCAACGTGGCCGCGCCGGCCGCGATGCCCAGCGGCACCACGGGGCCGTGCTGCAGCACCCGGTCGGTCAGCGCGTCGGCGTCGGTCAGATCGGCCACGCCGTCGGGTAACGCCTCCAGCACCTCGGCCAGCACGTCGGCCCGGGTCACGATCTTGGTGTGGCCGGTCAGCCCGTCATCCGGCCGCCAGATCCACTGCGCGATCTCCTCCGGCGAAGGCCGCTGCGGTAACTCCGCCGCGGCGCCCACGCAGGCGGCGGTCAGCCGGGCCAGCTCGACACCGGCGGCGCGTGCCTGCCGCCGCCAGGACATGCGCGCGTCCACCGCCCCGGCCGGGGCGCGGACGCTGCCCTTGTCCTCACGGGTCTTGGCGCCTGCCGTCTTGCGCTGCGCGGTACTCGCCGCCGCGACGTCCTGGACACCCATCGCGTCCAGCAACTCGGCGGCGGCCTGGTCGCCGCGCTTGGAGAACAGCGCGCGCAGCTCGGCGCCAATACCGGATATCTCCCACGCGCCGGTGTGCGCGTCGCGCTTCCACACGGTGCCGTATCGCTCGGTCAGCAACCGGCGCAGCCGGGCCTGCACCAGCGTGCCCGCGGCCTTGTCATGGCGGTACAGGTCCCGGCCCCCGTCGCCGAACACGCCCCACTTGCCATCGACGCCGCGCACCATGTTGGCCAGCACCACATGCGCGTGCAGATGCGGGTCGCCGACCTGCCCGCGCACCGGCCGGGCCGACCGATGCCACATCACCCAGCCCATCAACCCGGTGCCCTCGACCCGCTCGCCGAGCGCGCCCTCGCCCTTGTGCCCGCGGATGCCGTAACCGGCCCATTCCTCGACCGCGGCCACCGTGTCGGCCACCGCCTGGGCGAAGGCGTCCTCGATCCCGCGGGCGAGCTCGTCGTCGGCCAGCCCGTACAGCACCGACACGCTCTTGGGCAGGTCCAGCGTCAGGTCATAGCCGCGGTTGCCGACCTGCACCCGCGAGTGGCGGTGCGCCCGCGCGGCCTGCAGCCGGTCGGCGTCATAGAGCGCCTCCAGGTCGAGGCCGGCCACCGTGGCCAGCCGCTCGGCGTCGCCGATCGGGATCCGGTGCGCCTCACGCTGCCGCTCCACCCCGCGCTGCAGCCGGCCCGCCCGCGCCACCGCCCACTTCACTCTCGCCAGCAGCTCCGCCACGGTGACGCTGGCGTCGCCTGCGGCCTGCTGCAGCGCTTCCAGCAACGGCATCGCGGCCAGCTGCGACAGCGGGTCGGTGGCCTTCTTCGGCTCCACCAGCCGCTCGCCGGTACCCGGGTGGCAGCCGTCCATCAACGCCCGGGCCGCCAGGTGCTGCTGGGCGGTCAACGGTGCGCCCGCCGCCATGCCCTCCACCCCGAACTGGGCCAGCCCGGCGCCGATCCACGTCAGGCCGCGCCCGGCCTCCTGCTCACCGGTGAGCTCGTCTCCCGTGCCGTCGTCGGCCAGCCGGTAGCCGACCTGATCGCATCCGGCGCCCTCGCGAAGCCGGTAGTCGATCTGCGCCGGGGATGGGCCCAGCACGGTGACCCACGCCATGCCGGATCACCCCCTGCGCCCTGACATGCAGGTTCTCGGACTTGCGTATCGCGCCGGCGATACCTGGATTCTTACATCGATCTTGGCTCTGATTTGATGATGACCCTTGTGGGTCAGAAAGTGGCAATCCTGAATGTCCGATGTGTTGAGCGACGAGTTTCTGTCAGTGGAAACGACAGGTTCTTCAGTGGCTCGCGACAAGTAGATGTCAGTGAGGGTGATACTCGGTCACTGCGCGCCTGGAGGCGAAACCGGGTGGCGTGCTGTCCGGAAGCCGCCTCGCGATGCGTGGGTGTCGGCCGACGCGCTGGGCCGGTGGTCAAGACTGAAACGAACATCGCCGTCCAGGCTGACGCGGTGCGGCCCGTGTTGCGCGACAAGCTTTTGTCAGTGACCGCGACACGTTAATGAGGTGGCTCCCGCCCAGTTTGTGTCAGTCGTACGGGTTGAGGTCCACACTGCCGCCGTTGCCCAAGTCCACCGCACCGTACGGCTGGGCGGTCGGTGTCCAGCTGGGGTTTCGGGTGAGCCCGACCGGAGGGGGGATCTGGCGCTGCGGTGGCTCGGTCTGATCCCAGCGCCGGATGCGGCGCGGTAACGCCTCCAGCTCCAGCAGGGGGCCGGCCGGCCGGTGGTCGAGTCTGGACGAGTCCGTCCGAGTCCCTGTTGGACGCCTCGGCTGCATGGCTTAGCTGACTCGCATGGCGGCCAACCGGCCCCGATACCAGGCAGGAGCCATGGTTTCAGAAGCTCAGCCGCTGGATGCCAGCGGCTGGAGAGAGGAGTTCATGTGCGTTCTCACCTACGCGCGACCATAGTCGTGGCGGCGTTCGCCACGCTAGCCACGGGTGTCTCGGTGGCTCCGGCAGCCGCTGACGGTGTGCGGACCGACCGGGCGGGTGTCTTTGGTGCGGCCCGCGTGGTCGGTGAGTGCACCGATCCAGGATTCGTTGGTGCCATTCGCTTCCGCAACCCGCTGGGACTGTACGACGTGGACTGCATCCGGCCCGAGAGCGTCCGCTATCCCGGGCCAGTCTTCGTCACGCACTGCAAACCCACCAACGGCGGACGACTCAACCTGCACATGCCCGGCGGCGAGGTGCTCGAATGTCCCGCCACCGTCTACCGGGACGCCATCGGGTACAGCGCCTGGGCCTGACCGGGCTCCATGCCGCCCACCCGCCAGGCATGGGAGGCGCTCCTGGCGCTGCCCAAGGCGGGCGCCACCCTGAAGTTCTGGAAGTCCGACCGGTGGGGCCGCTCAGCGGGGCACGTGCTGACCACGGTCAACGAGCTGCGCGACTGCGGCATCACCGTGGTGTCGCTGACGGAGAACTTTGATCTGGCCTCCAAAGGAGGGCCGTTTCATGTTCGCGGTCTTGGCCGCGGCCGGAGCCGCCGAGGTCCTCGCCCTCAACGTCGAGGACCTCGACCTGGAGCACCGGCACGCCCCGTCCGCTCCAAGGGCCGCTCGCGCAGGTAGTCGATACTTTCGGCGATGTCTGCGGCATTCCGGCAAAGGTGCGGTGAGCGCCCGGCACCGTCAGAGGCGATTCCAGGCAACTTTGTGACGACAATGACACCCTAAGTAGCTGAACGGGTGAAGCGCGTCGCTCTTAGAGAGCGACAGTTAAGGGGAACCGATATGCGAAAGATCATCGCCGTCGCCGCTGCCGTCGTAGCGGTGGCCGGAGGGCTTGCCGTAGGAAGTGCCGCGCACGCCGACGAGTGGGAAGGTCCGATCGATGCCTGGACCAGGTGGCCCATCGAGCGCGCCTATGCCATCTGCGACAGCACCGGCAGGATCGGTGTGCAGAACGGCGTCTACCGCACCTACAAGTGCGAAGAGGACGGCTTCTTCACCGTCTACCTGTACGTGCACCGCCGATAGGGGCGCGCCCGACTCGTCGCCGGCCTGCCCCGACACGGGCGGGGACGCGACAACGCCAGGCCGAGAACAGCGGTCCGTGCGTGCGCGCGCAGCCGTCGGGCAGGCGCAGCAGGTGGGCGGTGCCGGAGTCCCAGTAGACCCATTGGACGGCGCCCGGACCGCCACGGTGATCGTCAAAGGTCAGGACCGGGACATCCCCGCCGACCTCGGCGAGGGTCTGCGCGGTGGACGGCGGTGCGGCGCCGGCACGAGACCGGCCGGGCGGTGCTGGAGACGATCGAGACCAACGGCGGCCTGACCGGCCTGGTGGCTGAGCACGAGGCGCTGGCCGCCTTCCACGGTGATAACCATGCGATGGCGGACGCGCCGCTGATCCCGCCCGAGGCGGCGATCCTGGCGCACGCCTCCTCCTGCTCGGCCGGGCCGAGGTCGTCGCGGCGCAGCAGTTCCCGCAGCCGGTCGCTGTCCGGGCCGCTCTGGTGCAGCGAGATCAGGACGGGCAGGCCGTACACGCCTTCGCGCAGGTCGGTGCCGGGCCGCTTGCCGAGGGCCGACTGCGGCGCGATGACGTCGAGGGTGTCGTCGGCGGCCTGGAAGGCAAGGCCGAGCGCCCTGCCGCAGTGGCCGAGCGCGTCCACGTCCTGGGGCGGCGCGCCCGCGAGGCGGGCCCCGGCGCGGCAGGAGAGCTCGAACAGGGCGGCGTGTTCGCCGACGCCGTCGGCCTGTCGCCCAAGCGCTACCCGAACTGCTCAGCGTCCCGGACATTCGGCATCGCGACCGGAACCGGCGTGATCACGGCCACCCCAACGTCGTGGGCATCGGCTTCGGCCCGCCGACGCGCGGCGGCGAGGTGCAGGACACGCCATCCCTGCCCTGGCCCGTCGTGTTCGGCACCGGCCGCCCCAGCCGGACCTGGCGCCCAGCGGGCCCGCGCAGGTGGCGCCCACGGACGAACGCATCGAACGCGTCCGCAAAGCCCTCGCCCTCGGTCGCGCCGGCGGCCCCCACTGGGCCGATCTGGCCACGGCCACCGGCTACTACGACCAGTCCCACATGACGGCCGAGTTCCGTACGTTGATGGGCGTCACCCCGGCGCTTTCTTCCAGGGCCGCCTGCCCGCTCTCCAGCCCTGCTGACACACCGGCGCTCTCCGCCCTGGCGGGTGTGGCCGGCGGACCTGCGCTCACGGCCGCAGTTGCCCTTCCAGGGCCGACTGCAGCCGCGCGACCTGTTCCGGTGTGGCGCGTGGGGGCCCAAGGCTCCTGATCAAGGTGCGCACGGAGGCGCGGGAGTGGGTGTCACAGCCCGGCGTTGATCGAGCGCGAGTCCACGGGACCCGTACGCCTACTCTGACGCGCACCGGCCGATGGGACCGTTGTTCTCCAGCGCCCCGGGGACAGCGTCGATCTGCCGGCGCCGCGTCGGGCGCTGCCCGGCGGGTCGGCCCGGCGGCTCAGGGTCGGGAACGCCGGAACGCAGCGGGGTCTCGCGGACCAGACAGGCAAGGGCGAGGACGGCCGCACCGAGAACGACGGTGCCGAGAAGCATGGCGTGCAGGCCGTCGGTGACGGCCAGCCGTACGGCATCCGCCGTCTGTTCGGGGAGGCCCGGGAGCAGAGCAGGGGTGAGTTCGCCCCCCGTGGTGAGGCGGTCGGCTTCGGCCGGGCCCAGACGGGCGGCCAGTCCGTCCCCCATCCGGGCGGCGTACAGGGTGCCCAGCAGGGCGATGCCGAGCGATCCGCCGACGGTGCGCGCCAGGGTGAGTGTGCCGTTGGCGGCGCCCATGTCGCGGGGATCGGCGCTGTTCATGGTGATCAGGGTGGTGCTCTGCATCACCAGCCCGATTCCCGCGCCGATGGGGAGGGTGAGGGCTGAGGCGAGGGTGGCAGGGATGTCGCCGTCGAGGAGCAACAGGGCCGACGCACCCGCGGTCATGAGCGCCCCGCCCAGGATGGGGTGGATCCGGTAGCGGCCGTTGGCGCTGATGAGGCGGCCGGTGACCAGTTGGGCGCCGAGCGTGCCGAACATGAGCGGGAGCAGCAGCATGCCGCCGGCCGCCGGGGAGGCGCCCTGGACGAGTTGCATGTACTGCGGCAGGTAGTTCGTCACGGTGAGCATCACCGCGCCGACCAGGAGGCTGAGCATCTGGGCCAGGGTGAAGTTCCGGTCTGCGAAGAGCCTGGGCGGCATGATCGGCTCCGCCGTACGACGTTCCACGGCCACGAAGGCGACCAGGGCGAGCAGGCCGATCGCGCCGAGGATCCACGGGGTCCCGCCCGCCAGCAGGGTCAGGGCGACGGTGGCGGTGGTCAGCAGGGTCGCCCCGGCGTAGTCGATGCGGGGCCGGGCGCGTACGGCGGGCGGCACCTGGATGCGGGTGACGATGAGCAGCAGGGCCAGGGCGCCGAGGGGAAGGTTGACGTAGAAGGTCCAGCGCCAGCTCAGGTGGTCGGTGAGCAAGCCGCCCAGCAGAGGTCCGCCGACGTAGGCGACCGGCATGATGACGCCGATCATCGACTGCAGCCGCCCGCTCTCGCGAGGCGGGACCAGGACGCCGATGATGGCCAGCGCGCCGACCATGAGCCCGCCCGCGCCGAGCCCCTGGACGGCGCGGAAGACGATGAGCTGGATCATGTCGTGCGCCGGGCCGCAGAGCGCGGACCCCGCCAGGAAGAGCACGATCGAGGTGATGAAGGTGGGCTTGCGGCCGAACAGGTCGCCGAGTTTGCCCCAGATCGGGGTGGTGGCCGCGCTGGCGAGCATGTACGCGGTCACCACCCAGGGCAGCTGGTCCGGGCCGCCGAGATCACCGGCGATCGTGGGCAGTGCGGTGCCCACGATCAGGCCGTCGAGCATGGCCAGGAACATGCCGATGAGCAGTCCGAAGACGCCGAGACGGGACATGGCGGTTCAGGCCGCGTAGGGGCGGGCGGTCCTGGCCTCGCGCAGCGAGTGCGCCCACCAGGCGAGCCGGTCCAGCATGACCTCGGCCGCGGCGTCGGCGGCCGGGTCGACGGCCTTGCCGTCGCCGTCGAACTGCGCCCAGGGATGCTGCAGGCCGACGCTGTCGCGGATGGTCACGGCGTGCAGTTCGGCCAGGACGAGCCGCAGTTGCTCCACGGCGCGCAGCCCGGCGGAGAAGGCGCCGTAGGAGACGAACGCGACGGGCTTGGCGTGCCACTCGGTGTTGTGCCAGTCGATGGCGTTCTTCAGCGCCGCCGGGAAGCTGTGGTTGTACTCGGGCGTCACGATGACGAAGGCGTCGGCCGCCGCCATCCGCGGTGACACGGCCGCCAGCAGGTCCTTGGCCTCCTGCGTGGCGGGCGGCTGCCCGAGTACGGGGTAGACGGTCGGCAGCGGGGTCTCGATCAGGTCGATCAGGTCAGCGTTCATGTCCTCCCGCCGGGCCAGATGGTCCATGATCCAGCCGGCCACGGCGGGACCGAAGCGGCCATCACGGGTACTGCCGACAAGGACGGCGATCTTGAGCATGTCGTTCCCCCAATGTGTACAACGTATTCGCGAGAGACAATGTACGCACCACTGTGTACGTTGTCTACTTCTGATACGTTGTATCTGTTGCGCCTGGAAGGGAGGCCCTGACTGTGGCCACGGATGAGAACGTGTCGCTGTGGGAACGGCTGGAGCGGCCCGCCCCCACGCCCCGCCAGGTGCTGTCGCCGCAGCGCATCGCCACGGCCGCCGTCGCGATCGCCGACGCCGAGGGCCTGGAGGCGGTCACCATGCGCCGTCTCGCGGCCGAGCTGAGCGTCGCCCCCATGGCGCCCTACCGCCACGTGTCCGGCAAGGACGACTTGCTGGAGCTGATGGTCGATCACGTCTACGCCGGCCTGAGCCTGCCCGACGGCCTCGGCTGGCGCGAGAACCTGCGAACGCTCGCCGTGCGCACGCGCCGGCTGATGCTCGATCACCGATGGCTCGCCCAGTTGCCCCCGCAGGCCAAGCTCTCCCTCACACCTCGTCGGATGGCCGTGGCCGAAAAGGCCCTGGCGGCCCTCGACGGCCTGGGGCTCGACGCTGACGCGATGATGAGCGCCTTCCGTACCGTGGACGCCTATGTGCACGGCTCCATGAACTACGAGAGTGCCGTCAGCACCCTGATCGCCGAGCAGAACCTGTCCGACGGGGACGAACTACGCGACACCCTCGCCCCGTTGATGATGTGGCACATGCGAACCGGCCGTTATCCCACTTTTCAGCGGTACCTGCACACGGCCGCCCGCAAGGACGACGCCCAATGGCAGTTCGAATTCGGCCTCGACAGCGTCCTCGACGGCATCGCCGCCCGCCTGGGCCTTTGAGGCACGCGTCCACCGCACAGGAAGCCGAACTCGACGGACGCGATCAGGCAGGCCGGCCGCCGAGGAACCGATTTCCCGTTCCCGCTTGACCCTGCCCCTAGGGCAAGGCTCCACGATGTTCCGCATGAACAACGCACTGCACACCGTCGAAGCCCAGATCCGCGAGCAGGCCGCCACCTCCTGCGAGTCCGGCGACATCCCCGGATTCGTCGCCGGCGTCCACCACGCCGGCGAGCAGATCGTCGTCGCCCACGGCACCGCGAACCTCGCCACCGGCGCCCCGATGCGCGAGGACACCGGTTTCCTCCTCGGCTCCGTCACCAAGGTCCTGACCACCACGCTGATCATGCGGCAGGTCGACCACGGACTGCTGGACCTTGACACCCCGGTGGTGGCCCACCGCTCGGGTCGGCCCGACCGGACGCAAGGTAGCTCTGTGTAGTGATCGTGACCGCTCGTGTCATCAGAAATGACCAGTTCTGCGAGAGCTCGCGACCATCCGGCGAGTGTCCGGTTTGTCCTCGATCTTCGTTCTCATAACCTCTCGCAACACCGTCCTCTCAGAACAGCGTCCGCGCTAGGTTTTGCGACATGACCGAGTTCGCGGACCCCGCCGCCGCTGTCGAACAGTTCGGTTGCCCGATGCGTGAGGCGCCCGCGGGCAGCACCTGCCGGACACGGGGCGGCAAGGTCGCGCCCAAGTACCACACGCCTCGCTTCATGCTGGTGCCGCAGTTGCGTACTGAGTTGGAGGTGCGCACTCCCCCGAGCGTGGGCCCGGCCGCGTCTGGCAGGTGGGACCGGCCCTGGACGCTGTAGCGCCTGCGGCCGCGAGGAGGCCGACCCGGGTGGGCTATGCCCGGTGCAGCACGGCGCAGCAGGAGCTGGACAGTCAGCTCGAGGCTCTGAAGGAGGCGGGCTGCGAACCGATCTTCGCCGAGAAGATCAGCACGCGCATCAAGCTGCGGCCGGAGTTCGCCAAGGCGATGGACTACGCCCGCACCATCAAGCAGGCCGTCCCGCATCAGCGCGTGATTTTTACCGTGCATGAGATGAAGCGCCTGGGGCGGGGTGCCGCCGAGCTGCTCGCCATCGCCGAGGAACTACGCCGCCACGATATCGAGCTGGAGTTGCTGAGCGGCCCGCTGCAGGGCATCTACAACCCCTCAGGGCACGGGGCGGCGTTGTTCGCCTTCTTCGCCGGCATGGCCGAGTCCGAGCGGGAGTACATCCGGGAGAAGTCCCTCGAGGACCAGGCCTCAGCCCGCGAGCGCGGCCGGCACGGCGGCCGCCCCAAGGTGTTCGACGACGACATGATCGCCTATGCCCGGTCGCTGCGCGCCCGAGGCGTGGCGGTCCCCGACATCGCCCGCAAGCTGGTCATCCCCTCGGGCAAGAACAAGGGCCGGCATCTTTCGGTGGCCAGCATCTACCGGGTGCTGGCCGATGACGGCGAGGTTCCAGCCAGGAGCTGATCACCTCGCCGCCGGGTAGGGATCAGCCGGCCTGGTGGCCGACGGGCACCACGGCGATCGTCGCCTCGGCCGAGGATCCGGGCACCAGGAAGACCGTGTCGCCCGGTTGCGCCGAGGCCAGCTCGTGAGGATCGGCCAGATGGGCGCTGTGATAGAGGACACGACGATGCACGTCATCCAGGAGGATCTGCCGGCCACCAGGAGCGGTGGCGAGGCACTCGAGGAATGGCATGCAGATGGTGCGTTCGGGCCGGACTGCTACGAGGACGGAGCCGTCGTAGTCACCGACGCCTGCACACCTCGTGCGTCCAGGCCGCCTACGCCTCCCGCGACGCCACCCGCGTACCGACCATCCGCGCCTTCACCTGCTCGGTGAACTGGGCGAAGACTTCACTATGCCCTCGGGGAGGCGGACGAGTAGGCGGTGTTGCCCGACAGCGCCGTTGCGGGCATGGCCCGGACACTCCATCGGTTCGGGCCCAAGACAGGCGTGAACCATTTCGGTCTGGCGCGACAAGAGTACGTGTGACCGGCATACGCCAAGAAGGGGTCGACATGCATGACCCCATACGCGACGTCATCAAGGCTGACGATGCGACCCTCATCGAGAGGTCGCTGAACGAGCCGGAGACCTTCGCCGTCTTATTCGACCGGCATGCGCCGTACCTCCATGGCTACGTGGTCCGGCGACTGGGTCCCAGCCAGGCCGAGGACGTCGTGGCCGACACCTTTCTGACCGCCTTCCAGCGCCGGGGCGATTACGACAAGGCCCGCGCCAACGCCCGCCCATGGCTGTACGGCATCGCCTCCAATTTGATCGGCAAGCATCGGCGCACCGAGATGAGCCTCTACCGCGCCTACATCCGCAGTGGGGTGCATCCGGCGGAGGTGTCCGGCGCACCGGTCGAGGACGGGGTCGGCACCCTGGCCGTCAACCGGCCGCTGGCACGGGCGTTGCTGAAACTCAATCGAGCCGATCGCGATGTGCTGCTGCTCGTCGCCTGGGCCGAACTGAGCTACCAGGAGGTCGCGGACGCACTTGCCATCCCTGTGGGAACCGTGCGCTCACGACTCAACCGGGCCCGCACCCGGGTTCGTCAGGCACTAGAACGAGGAGCAGAATGATGGACGAGCTCAAAACCATGTGGGTGACTCCCCCGGGGACTCTGGACGACCTCGCCGGAGCGCGGCGGCGGCTGCTGGACGGAATGGACGGCCCGCCCGCGCGCCGGCGCATCTTCGGGGGAGGCCGGGCGATCTTCACTGGTCCACGGCTGCTGGTCGCGGCCGGCGTCGCGGTGGCCGTTGTCGCCGCACTGCTGCTGATCGGGGACGGCGAGCCCGCTTACGCGGTGGCGAAGAACCCCGACGGCACGCTGATCGTGACGATCAACGAGCTGCAGGATCCCGAAGGCTTGCAGGCCGCGCTGAACGCCCAGGGCATCAAGGCCGACGTCACCTACAACCCACGGGACAAGAAGTGCGCGTCCGGCCGGTTCGTCGGCGCGGACTATATGTATGGCTCGCCCAACCCCAAGAACTTGACTGCGGAGCAACGTAAGGAGTTCTACCGGCCAGAGAACTGGCGGTCCAGGGACGTCACCCGCCCCGTCTCCAAGGGCAAGTTCAGGATCTCCCCAAAGTTCATGAGGCCCGGAGAGACCCTGGTGCTGGAGTTCAGGCTCGGCAACGATCCGGGGGTCAGCTGGAGCCTGGGGGCCTGGCTGGCCAAGGCGGGTAGCTCCGTGCGGCCCTGCACGCTCGTGGATGAGGGAGGGCACGACAAGGAGCACGCCGAGGAAATGGCGGGAGGCTGACAGTGAGGCTCCTGCGGGACGACCATGGCCCCGCAGGAGTGCAGGCCCGCGCCGACCAACCGGTGTGCCAGCGCTTCTACTCACCGCAGTGGATCGGCGACGGCCTCCAACTCCAGGTGGCGGTTCATGTCAAGCTCGAAGCGCCCATACAGGTTGAGATGTGACCAGAACAGGGCGGTCAGCCCGCGCCGATCTGCCGGGCCCAATCTTTTCTTCCAGGCGGGATCGCGCAGCACCATCTGGATCAGGTGCGTGTTGAGGTAGGTGATGGCGGCGGCGAGGAGGTGCAGCGCCAGCGCCGAGACCTCGGCGTGCTCGCGGTCGTCGCGTTGGCCACCCACGAGCCGAACTTGCGCGAGTCGGATGCGCACGAGGTGCCCTCGCCCCACAGGGTCACATCACGCGCCGTCAGGGTGGCGTTGACGATCAGGCGGATCGCGCCGCGCAGGTTGTCGCGGTTGATGAACAGCCGGCGGGTGCGCCGCAGCGCCGCCTCGTTGTCGAGCTGGCCGGCCGGCAGCGCGGCCGCCGCCACCCCGCCGGCCGCCCGCTTGATCCCGACGTTCGTGCCTAGCCCGTATAGGCACAGCAGCAACCGGCGCCGCAGCACCTCCTCCTCGGTGACGGTGCGTGAGGCCACTGAGGTGAACGCGGCGGTGTAGCCGGTGACGTGGGCGACGTCCTTGAGCACGTCCAGCAGGTCGATCACGCCCCACCGGCGGGAGATCTCCGCCTTCAGCGCCTTCAGCCCGACCGGCTCCTCCTGCTTGTCCAGCGGCGGCACGCTGATCCACGGCTCGCCCTTCTTCCTCGTGATCGTCACCCCGCCGGTGGTGCCCTTGCGCAGCGCCGTCTCCAGCCGGTCCAGGGCGGCGGTGTGACGGCGTTGCAGGTCGGCGATGAACACCGCCGTGTCGCGGGGCTTGGCCAGGGCCTCGTAGTGCACGTCGCGGTTGTCGTCGAAGTCGGCCGGCAGGTCGGCCTCGGGGTTGCGCCAGGTCTTGCCACCCTCTACCCAGATCTCCCGTCGGCGGATGGCCTTGCGCAGCGCCACGAGCGCGCACAGCTCGTACGGGATGCGCTCGATGCGGCCGCGCTTGTCGGCCACCGCCTCCTGCCAGTCCTCGGGCACCACGTGCTCGATCGGCACCGTCTCGGCGCGGTCGTAGAAGACGGCCTCGGAGTCGGCGTAACGCTCCAGCAGCGCCAGCGCGTCCATCACCGGCTGGAAGGTGGTGTTGTTGCAGCGGAAGTCCAGCGCGCGCAGCAGCTTGGGCAGCCCGCGCCGGTAGTGCCGCGAGTAGGAGCCGCGCAGCTTGACCCGCACCCGGGTCTGGAACTCGTTCTCATTCGCCTTTGCCTCGGCGATGATGTCGGCCAGCGTGGTGGTGCCCACCACCGGGTAGATCGCCGTGCGGACGAGCTCCTCCGGCAGGTCCAGAGCCGCCTGGGCGAGTCGGGCCAAGATGCCGTGCTTGCCCTGCACCCGCCGGAACTCGCTACCAAGCTCTCTTTCGACCTTCCGCTCGGCCCGCACGCTGATCTTGTGCACGAGCTGGATCAGCAGCTCGACCAGGCCGTCGATCATCTCGGTCTTGCGCACCCAGCTCAACGCCGCCAGCAAGGTCAGCTTGATCGCCTCCGGCGCGGCGGCGAAGTCGGAGGGGTACATGCGCATCGCCCGCGCCCGCCACGCCTCCACGACCTTCTCCGAGGTCCCCTCGAACAGCGTCTCCGGCAGCCCGATCGTCTTGACCCGCTCCAGCTTGACGATCTCGGCCAGCAGCGTCTCCAGCTGCAGCGGCCCCGGGTCCTCCTTCAGCTCCTGCAAGAAGCTGTGCATCGCCGCGCCGCCGTCCCCGCCCTCTTCCTTGCCTTCGGGGACGGGATCGGGAACCGCGATCAAGTCCTCCAGCGCGGCGACGGCCGCGGCTGGCAAGCGCTGGACGGTGGTGGCGGTGAACTCCCGCTCGAACATCGCCTCGCCCGCGCCTGTCAGGCGCTCGATCTGCTTGGGGTGGGTGGTTCCACCCGTTCCTCACGGCAGCGGGCCAGCAGCGCCGCCCGCAGCCGCTCGCGCGCGGTCTCCACCGGGCATATCTCGCGCGCCAGCCAGAAGATCAGCTTGTCCTCGTCCGCCACCGTCGGTTCCCGGAATCCATGGAAGTCCCGGATCTGCGAGCGATGGTTGGAGGCCTGGCGGGAGGTGAACTCGTAGGCGGCATACAGCGCCGGGTCCACCTTGACCTGGCCCGCCACGTAGTCGACCGCGGGCTTGGGAACATCCTCCCGGCGCGGGAACCGGGCCTCCTGCTCGAAGAACTTCAGCATCAGGGCGAAACCCAGCCGCGTCGCGCCGGTCTTGTTACCCAGCAGCTGAGCTTCCGCCTCATCCAGCGTCCAGCACTCGATGAGGTCCTCCAGCTTCCACCCTCGTCGCATCGGCCGGGCTCCTTCCGCTCTGCTCGGTTGGACCCCAGCACGATGTGCCGTAGTCAGACAACTACTGTCCGGTACAGCGAAGGTGTGACCAATGCGTGCTGTTCCGGATATCTGACTCCTGGTTCGCCGCCCGAGTTGCCACCGCGGCCCGGACGCAGAGCCCCGGCCAAGGTCAGGACGAGGCGCCGGTGAGGAAATGCGCGATCGCCAACAGGGCCAGCACGGTCCCGGCGAAGGCGCCGGCGCTGGTGAGGATCGCCTCGGTCGGGCTTGAGCCTCCGGCAGACATCAGGAGGTAGGCGGCGAGTGCGACGACGGCCGCGGCGAGTGTGATGATCGCCGTCCAGACGGCGCGGATGGTCTTCATGGGTGCCCCCCGCGTGAGCGGTCGGAAAGATGACGTCCGTTCGGGCGGCGGGCGTTGCCCCGGTTCGGTCGTCCGTCGCCTACCGACGCACCGTAGGGGCGTACACTGAGAACGAGTCAAATTGCAATGCGAGCTTGTCGATATGCACAATACGCCGAGCGACGTGATCGCCGATCAGCTCCGTAAACACCGCAAACGACTGGGCCTGACCAGGGAACAGCTAGCCGAGGAGTGCGCCCGGCTCGGCGCCGACCAGCTGACCTTCGCCGCCCTGACCAATATCGAGACCGGCCGCCGCGATCGCACTGGCCGACGTCGCCGGGAGGTCACTGTGGACGAGCTGGAGGTCCTCGCGCACGCCCTGGCCGTACCTCTCCTGCTCCTCATCTTCCCGGTCGGCGAGCTGGACAAGATCCCCACCATTCCGCTCGAGCCGGCCGTTCACCCACGCATGGCCTGGAAGACCGCCACGGGAGCCGAGCCTCCCGTGCGCATGCACAGCGACGGAAGGCCCTACGCCGACCGCAGCACCATCGGCGGGCCCAACGGACCGTCCAGGCTGGAAGCCTGGCGCACAGTGGTACGGCCCATCGAGCTCTTCCAGCAGCTCTCCGACGAAACCGACCTCATGATCAAGGCCGCCGGTCGGCTGACCCACCTCGAACGGGTCAAGCAGGGCCATTCCACAGAAGCCCAGCATCTGCGAAAAGTCCGTGAACACCATCTGACCGAGATGGCCAGGTTGATCGAGACGATGATGGACAGCGGCATCCGCCCGCCCTCCTACGATCCGCAGACGGCGCGAGAGATTATCGAGACTGGACTGCTAACGCGCCCGAGCGCACTGCCGAGCCTGCCTGACTCCGCAGAGGACGCCTGAGCAGGCTGATCGTCGATTACGCAGTGTTACATTGCGTCCGGTCGTTTCGACCCGAGCGGTGGGCCCGAGAACGGTGGGGGAGTGGCGGTCGTGTCAGGGCGTCCAGGGGGTGCTCCGCGGACAGGGGCGACAGCGCGGCGGCCAGGGCTCGCCCGTGCGCTCTCTCCATGCGCAACTCTCCCCACCAGGACCAGGGGTTCCCGGACTCCCCGACAGATCCACGCGCGTACGTGAGGGAGCGTAGGGAAGCACTGAGGTTTGTGTATCTGGAGGGGCGATGGCGGTGAAGCCGGCCCTCGACTGCTGGTTTCCGTCCAGCAAGACCTGTTCGGCCTGCGGGCGGATAAAACCCACGCCTCACCCTGGCCGACCGGGTGTTGGCTGGCCGACCGCGGCTTCACCGCCTTCGGCGTGCCGCAGGCGGTGAGGGCCGCCGCGCAGAGCAGTACGGCCACGGTATGACGCACGAGGGGTGACTCCATGACGAAGAGGCATAGTGAGGCATAAAAGCCGCGATGGGTCGGACATGTCTATCAGGGCCAGGCCGCAAGCGGTGCACCGCCCCTGCACTACGCCGCAGGTCAGCGGCTCATGCCGGGTTCCATCGCGAGCGATGCCGTCGTACTCCGGACGGGAGGTGAGCCGGTCGGCGTGGATGGGTGCGCCAGAGCCGGGCCCCTGCGCCGCGGGGCTTGGGGCGTCGTTGGCTGCTCGCGTCTGGATGGGCCGAGGTGAGGTCCCGCATGACGACGATGGCCCGCGCGGCGCGGGGGCCATCGTCCGGGGTGATTCCCCTGGGTGCTGGTGGCAGCGGGCGGGCCGGTAAGGCGGGGTCTGCGCCGTCGTGGTGGCGTTTCGCCGCTGCCGTTCGCTGGGCCCAGGACCCTATCCGCCGAGCTCGGCGGGGGCGCCGGCGACGGGTAGGGCCTGGCTTGCCCGGCGTCAGGGGTCAGGCGCAGTCGCTGACCCATCGGTGGGAGTCGTAGTCGTTGTCGTCCATCCCGCCGTCGTAATACTCGCCCGGCAGGACGCAGAGATCCGCGCGTCCGTAGTTGACGTCGAGGAAGAGCACGACGTTGTCGGGCACTGTGGGATCTTGATACGACGGGGAGTGGTTGTAGACGGACTCGGCGTTGTCGTGCAAACCGTTGTCGTACCAGCTCGCGTCATTCGTTCCTCTGGGCCATCGGGCCGTCGGGAGGCCCGCCCACTCGTCACCGGCCCAGGCGCAGAAGTAGCCTGAGGCGCAGTCGCCGCGGGCGGCGCTGGCGGTGCCGGAGGTCAGGGCCAACGTCATCATCGCGAGGGGCAGGCCGATGGCCAGGCCCTTGACAGCCTTGATCATGAAACTTCCCTTCGATAGGTCGCGATGTCGCGGTTTCAGGAGTCGGCCAAAGCCCTTCTGGCTCGGGGCATGGCCTGCAGTTCGTAGGACTTCAGCGTGGTGAGCTCGCGCGCGAACCTCCTTTCGGTCTGTGTCTGGTATCGGTGCTTCAGGGGGCGCAGGGTGCGGGAGAAGCCGGTGGAGGTGGTGCACTCGGCTTCGGTCACGGCTGCGGCGATCTCTGCTGCCGGCGGCCGTACGCTGGTGGACGCCGGTTCGGTGCGGGTGACCAGTTCGCGTAGTTCGTCCGGTGAGGACGCGAGGTACCCGTGCTTGTGCACGCATCCGGCCCAGGCGGTGAGGCCGGCCCGGTAGCCGGGATCGGCGGTGACCAGGGTGAGGGTGTAGCTGCCGAAGTGATCGACGGTCCGTCGTGCCCGGTACCAGCCGGCAAGGTCGCCGTAGAGGGCACGTCGCGCCTCCGCGGTGCAGCCGTCGTCGGATGTCGTGAGCCGGCCTCGCTCGGGGAGGTCCACCACGAGTGCGCGATCCGACCCCATGAGCGTGCGGTACCAGGCTTCCCGCTGCTCGGGTGTCAGGTTCCGCACCTCGTCGGGGCCGGGGTCCGAAGCGGCTGCGCGGGATCCGGCCAGCAGGGTTCCGTAACCGTGCCGGCGAGCCCAGCCGACGTCGTCGAGCGGATAGCGCAAGTCCGGTTCCGTCGTCGGAGGGGGTGGCCGCTGCTCGGTGTAGGCGAAGCCGTGCCGGGCCATGCAGCGGGCGATCAGCCGTTCCGCGGCCTGGTGGAGCAGCTTCTCGTCGACCGCCGTGGCCGGACGGTCGCTGGGGACCGGCACCTGCCGGGCGGCTCCGCCATGGCTGGACAGGACCGCCCACCCGGCTGTGAGGGTGACGGCGAGGACGTAGGTGGCCTTGAGTGCACCCCGTCTCGGCCTCCTGGATCCGGGACCGGTCATTCTTCGTGCGGGCCCGGGATCGTGCCGGTCTTGTCCAGTCATGCGCCCGTACTCCTTGTTCGGGTTGGTCGTCCTGTCGGTGACGGAACAGGACCGTCACCAGGTGGCTGGACCGATGGGCGGAGCCTCCCGCCGTGCCACGATCGGTGTCCTTGAGCTGCAAGAGGAACGATGCCTGCCGCGGTCGGCGCCGGGCTGGTGAACCCTCACCGGGCCGCGGTCGCGTGAATCGGAAGTGGCTCGGCAAGGTCACGCCGGCACTGCTTCATACGGAGCTCGCGGAACCAGTCGGTCACGGTGCCCCTCGGCGCGGAACAGCTTGTTCGGGGAGATATGGTGCGCCGCCGCCTCGCCCAGGTTGTGCCGGATGAAGGCGTGGATCTGGGCCATCAGCGCTCGCCCCCTGATAGGGGCCGGCACAACCCTCTGCGCGTCCAGCGCGTTGGACAAAACCGCGGATGCAGGTGACCGGCCAACTGCAGTATGAACTGAGGCGACAACGTGCCCACGCCCTCGGCGCCAGGGATCCGTACGGCATGCGATAGATCCCGGGGCGGCGGCAGCATCGAGATGATCAGCGCCTGAGCGGAAGGATTCCCGGGCTCAACGGGTCAGTATCCTCTCACCCACAACTCGACGGTGCGCCACTCACCCGGACCTGGGACCGTGGTCCAGCAGTTGTACGTACGCCATGCTCCGTCGCGGATGCCCGCGATACCCGTGTTGACGCACCTACGGCAGGAGTCGGTTCCTACGAACGCACCGGCATAGACCATTCCTTCACCTGGAGCGCGCGTACATTCAACCGCTAGGGCGGAGACGGCCTGCTGGGAGTTTGGCGTGCGTTCTTGTGCCGCTGCCGGCAGGGTGGCTGCCAGTCCGGTACCCACGACGGTTAGGGTTGCCGCCGCCGTGATAACGAGCTGGGACAGTTTCATACGCATGAAATTTCTCCTTCGCCATCAATGGTTCTGGTGCCTGAATGACTTGACGATGTGCTGCCGGAGGCCGTCCTCGGTGCGCTCGCGGAAGCCGATGCCGCGTGCCGCCGACGGACCGGCATTCTGCGCAGGGCGAGGGCGCTACGACGCCTGCCGTCTCCCGTGGGACCCGGGAGCACCGCAGTCCCGCGGTGCGACGTACAGGCTCGCGGCGCGGATCAAGCCGGGCCGACGTCACAAAGCAGAAGCCTCAGACCTCCATCCACAGGTGGTACGGGCTGGCTGCGTTGCAGCGGGCCATGAAGACACCTGTTGGATTGATCAGACAGCGCCCGCTGCCGCTGTTTGAAAGGCGGAACGATGCAGCCTGCGCTGCGATACCGACTTCGCTCTCTCCGGTTGTCTCCGCTACAGATGCGGGAGCGGCGGATGCTGGGGCCGGGCCGAACAGGCGAACTTCCGAAAGGGTTGCTGCGGCTGTTTCCAGCGAGCTTGCTCATCGGTCTCCTTTGCCTGGACTCCCCGTTGGCCTTCCTTTCCCAGGTTGCTGGTCATCGCTGGACTTGTCCTTACGGCAGAGCGCACACCTGTTTAGTCTGCGGGCACTATCTCGCGTACTGCAGGCGGAACTCGCGTGGCGACATCCCGTACGCACTGCGGAACGCCTGGCTGAAATGCGCCGGGCTGGTGAACCCCCACCGGGCCGCGATCGCGTTGATCGGGTAACCGGCCAGATGCGGCTCGGCGAGGTCACGCCGGCACCGTTCCAAGCGGCGTTCGCGGATCCATGCGGCCACGGCGTGCCCCTCGGCGCGGAACAGCTTGTTCAGATACCGCAGGGAGATGTGGTGCGCCGCGGCGATCGCGGCCGGGGTCAGGTCCGCCTCGCCCAGGTTCGCTTGTATGAAGGCGTGGATCTGGGCGAGCAACGCGCGTCGTCGGCTGTTCGGCGGCACCGCGCTGTGGGCGTCCAGTGCGCCGGCCAGCGCGGCGGTCAGGACGTCGATGGTCAGGGTGGAGACCCGCATTGCCTCGGCCGGGCTGAACTCCTCCAGATGCCGGGCCAACTGGAGCAGGAACTGCGAGGCCAGCGCACCCATGCCGCGCTCACCCCGGATCGGCACCGAGTTGAGCTCGCGCAGGCCCCGCTCGGGCAGCGGCAGCAAGGAGCGCGGAAACTGCAGCGACAGCACTTGGCTGTCCCCGGGGCCCCTCGCCTCGAACCTGGTCAGATAGGGATGCGAACTGTCCCGGAGCATCAGATCCCCGACCCCCAGATCCGCCTGCCGGCCGGCTTGCTCCCCGATGGCGTGGCCACGGACGGTGCAGGTCACGAAGAAGGTCTCGGGGTCGCAGCGGCGGATCAGCCGGGGCGTACGCCGGATCGTCAGCGACGGCGCGGTGAGCAAGGTCGCCTGCACGAGGCCGAGCCCGCCAAGAGCGACGTGAGCTTGGAACGCGCCTTCCAGGCCTGGTTCGCAGTGCGCGTCCAGCGGCATCCACATCTTCGAGCTCATCTCGCGCCAGAAGCTGAGCCGCTCATGCGCCGGGACGGCGGCGAAGCTGACCACGTCCATGGCTCTCCACATCGAAGTATCCCTCCGGGGCCGACCCAGCATCACCGATCCGGCTCTCGCACACAACCCGCACGGCCCCGGCACTCGTTGACACAGCAACGGTTCACACCGGCACTACGTGGAGTGCGAGCAAGATCGCGTCACCTGACCGAATGAGCAGCTTGCCGGGTGGAAGCGGTGCGCTGTAGCGGTGACCGTCCTCGTAGGTGAGCCGCTGGTCGCGCTCGGGCCACAGCCGGCCGAAGTCGACGTGGGCCATCTGCAGCGGCTCCTTCTCCCAGGCGTAGGCCACTGGGCGGGCCACTCCGTTGAACGACTGCTCGCCGTGGCGACGGATCGACAACGCGCCATCGCGGCACAGGCCCAGCCGCCACGGCCGGTCGGTCCAGCCCTCGCCCAGGTCGGCGGCGCACACGACGGGCGGCTCCTCAGGCCCGTGGAGCCCAAGGTCGGCGGTCGACACAGGCCCGCTGCCGGGCCAGAACGCCTCCTCACCACATGAAGTCGGCGATCAGTGGCATGAGCAGGCTTTCACTCCCACGGAGACAGGCAGGGCAGGATCATCGTGCGACGGCGTACCGCGCGGCACGCACCATGCTCAGCTGATTGCATCACCGGCTCCAAGAAGGTGCCGTCCGTGGGCCTTCACAGCGCGTACAGCGATGGGAGGCGGAACATCCTCGTACTCACGTTCGGCTACTGTCCTAGCTGCACTGTCCGGAAAAAGGACAACCGGAGTACCAGTGCAACTGATCAATATAGATCATTTCCACACTCATCAAGCAGGAGGCTATGCTCGGAGGCCACGATATACAAATGAATTCACGTGGGGCACGCTGGCTGTTATCGGCTGCCGGAGTTGCTGCAGTCGCAGCAGTCGCACTGAAGACCAATCCGGAACAAGAGAGCCCTCTTTCTGATCTTGTCGCCGTCGTTTCCGGAGTCATAGCGACTCTGTTGGGGGGAATTGCGGCTTTCCTTGCTTGGCGCCAGGGAAAGCCAGCGGTGTCGGATCTTCCCGCCGCGGATCAGGTACTAGCCGAGCAAGTAGAGCAGCAGTGGCGCGATGAAGCACGCCTGCTCCTGCTGGGCAACCCACACCCGATCCCGGTGCAATGGCAGATGAGTATCGACCGCACATCGATGAGCCAGTCGCACCTGATTAAGAAGGGCGAGCTTGTCTTCAGCGGCAGCAACGACGACATGCCCACCCTCGTCGAGCAATTTCGTGCGCTGAAGCGTCGACGGTTGGTGATCACAGGGGGGGTCAGGCACGGGCAAGACCATGCTGGCAATCCAGATTCTCCTGCAACTGCTAAGCACCCGCAAAGCGGACCTAACAGCCGCTGCCGACGACGGGGTTTGTGCCGGTGCCGGTGCTGTTCCCGATCAGCGGCTGGGACATCGACCAGTTTCCTCTCCTGCAGGACTGGCTTGCGGATCAACTCTCGCGGAACTACCCAGCGCTGGCGGCAACCAAGAACGGTCCTGACGCTGCCACGAAGCTGGCCAAGGGCTGACACATCCTGCCGATTTTGGACGGCCTGGATGAAGTGTCGGAGACAACGCGAGCTCGCGTCATCGACGCGCTCAATATCTCACTCTCGGACCGTGATCAGCTGATCATCACCAGCTTGAAGCGAGAATTCTCCACAGCCGTCAAGAAGGCGGCGCAGCCGCTCCACGCTGCCGCACACATCGTTCCCAAACGTCTCACCCCGTAGGCAGCCGCCGACTACCTGCGAGCCTGCCTGCCAGCATCCCCGTCCGACGCCTGGCAAAAGATTCTGACCGCCTTGGGCAGCGGCATCACTCCCGGGCTGAGCGAGCTTGCTGCCACTCCGCTGGGCTTGTGGCTGATCCGCAGCGTCTTTATTGCCCCTGGCGCTGATCCGGCGCCCTTAGTCGGACATCTGGGCAACGACGCGACTGCCCTGCGCAGCTACCTAATCGACCGAATCACTCCCGCTCTTATCGCCAGTCGCCCACCGAGTAGGGAACTCGCGGACCACTTCCGCCCACGCCACGAACTCAATCCGGCCGCTACTCAACGCTACTTGGCCTACCTAGCCCGCCAGTTCTCCGCTACTCGTGACATCGCCTGGTGGCGAATTGCCCGAACCAGTTCCTGCCGCCTCCGGCTTCTGATTCAGTTCACAGTCGGACTGATGATCGCGCTTTCGTTTGGAGGGGTCGTCGAGTACTTCGCCTCCCACGATGGAATGCACTGGATTGGAATCGTTGGACTGGGTGCTGGTGTCCTGGGCTGGATGGGGGCCAGCACCTGGGTTGATGATGCTCCCGGCCGGGCCAGCCTTCGCCTGCGCGGACGAACAGAGGGCCAGCAGTCGCACTTACGGTCGGGGTCGTGACCGGGTTCGCGTTTGGCTTTGGGGTTGGATCCGGGCCCGGAGCACATCACGCCTGGCTGACCTGCACCATTGTCCTCCTCCCGCTAGCCATCAGGCACCGATTGCCCTGGCGGGTCATGGACTTCCTTGAAGACGCCCACCGGGTCGGTCTGCTACGGACCGTCGGGCCGATCCACCAGTTCCGGCACGCTGTCTTGCACGACCACTTCGCGGCCTTGGAACAGGGCCATCGAGTCTCCCCACCCTGCGTGGTCCCAGGATCGAGGCGGTCAGCTCGTTGGTCTCGGCCACGTTCAGCGGCGGCAGGACGAGGTGGGCGCTGCTCACGTCCACACGGCGCCGCGCCAGGATCGCCCTGATGCCCGGACCGGCCCCCTCCCCGCGGAAGGTGAGGACGAGCGCGAGTCCCAAGGGCGGGTCGGCCAGCAGATAGCCCAGGAACGCCACCGTTTGCTCATCGGCCCAGTGCAGGTCATCCAGCACCAGCACCACCGGTCCGAGCGCCCTGAGCAGCTCCGCCAGCCCCCGGAAGACCCGGTGCCTGCGGCCGGAGGATCCTCCGGCAGCTCGCCGCGGCCGGCAGGCGGGAGGCCAGCTCGGGAAGCAGCGGACGCAGGGCGCCGGTCACCGGCGACAGCTGCGCCCGGTCCAGGTGCTCGGCGGTGCCGCGCAGCGCGTCGAGGAGGGGGCCGAGGGGGAACGGCTCGGCGAGCGGGCCGGCCGTCGTCCTCGGTCTGCGGTTACATCAGCATCATCCATGGCTGGTGCTATTTGAAGCGGCCCTTATGTCGGTTTGTCACCCCGGGCCCCACCGGCCACCTCCGGAGCGCCAGGATGCCCCTGGCGCTCCGGCGCGCTACAGCGGGCGCGAGCAGGGGACGCCGCCGCCTGCGTGGTTGATCAGATCCTGATAGACGACGCTCTTGACGATCGGAGTGTCGCTCTTGACCGTCTGGACGACCTTGCCGTTGCGCTTCAGCTCGAAGACGGGGGTCGTCCCGGGCACCATCGGCGCCTTGAAGGACACTATGCCCGGTCCGGTCACCTCCTTGGTCTGGACGTTGGCGCCCTGCGTGATGGTCAGGGTGCCGGCCTCCTTGACGAAGGCGAGCAGTTCGACGTTGTCGGTGGCCGCGTCACCATAGGGGATGGCGATGGGGCCGATGGTCTGCTTGGAGGCGTCGAACGGCGCGTCGGTGCGGTGGCTGCGGTGGAAGTAGTACAAGGCGTCCCGTTTGACGCTGGGCTCCTTGCCGGTCTTGAACCAGGTCGTGTAGTAGGCGATGACGTCGGCGGGCGCGTAGCCGCGCTTCACCGATGGGGCCAGCCACGACTCAGCGTAGTCGTTCCAGGTGAGCAGGTTGACGATGTCGGCGTCACCTTCCATGGCCTTGACGAAGGATTGCCGCAGGGTGCCGCTGTTGGACGGTTCCCAATAGCGTTTGTCGCGCGGGCGTACGTCCTCCAGGGCCGCGGGGGCCATGTAGAGTCTGCCGCGCTTGGCCGCCTCGATGCCGGACTTGCGGTAGCCGTCCGTGGAGCTCTGCCAGCGGACGCCCCAGGAGGAGTAGCCGGCCACGGAGTCGTTCCACTCGGTCTTGCCCGAGCCGCTCCAGTCCAGGAAGATCGGTACCAGCACCGTCTTCATGCCCTGGGCGGCCAGCTTCTCGCGCAGGGCGTCCCACCAGGCAGGCGTCTGACGCTCGGGGTAGAACGGCGCGAGCGGGATCGTCCCGTCGGGCAGCTTGTACAACGACGGGTGTCCCTTGGCCATCAGGACGTCGGAGATCACCTTGTCGGGCGCGGCGCCCTTGGTGGTCGGGAAGTCCGGGCTGAGCATGATCCGGAAGCCGGGGTCCACCGCCTTGGCGGCCGCCAGCATCTTGGGGAACTGGTTGAAGCGCTGGTCGCTGGTCGAGGTGTGGTGCTCGTAGATGAAGCCGTCCAGGCCCATCGCGATGGCCTGGCGTACCTCGACCTCGAAGTCCGCCTGCCGCCAGTCGCCGGAGCGCACCGGGCGGGTCAGCGGCCGGTCACGGGAGTGGCCGCCCTGGCCGGCGTACATGCCGTTGGAACCGGCCGGGTCCAGCCACGAGGCGTACTGGTCCTTGGCCGGATCCTTGTTGTCGATGGACAGGGGATAGGGCGGGAAGTAGAAGGCGAAGACCTTCTTGTCGTAGGAGCGCAGCGTGGAGGCGGCCGGCTTGTCGAACGGCAGGCAGGGCATGCCGCCCGTCGCCGTCGGGGACGCGGTGGGGGACGCGGTGGGGGACGCGGTCGGGGACGCGGTCGGGGTGGGGCTGCCGGTCGGGGCCGGCGTCGGGGTGGCGGCGGGGGTGTAGGTGACCTTGAGGCTCGGTCCCTTGCCGGTCGTGCGCGAGGAGTACAGCACCGCCACCGGGCCCTTGGACGCGGTCAGGCCGAAGGAGTAGGCGCCGTTGCCGGTGTAGGCCTTGCTGACGTCCAGGTCCGCCACCGTGTCGGCGGTGAAGCCGGTGCGGGTGGTCAGCGCGGTGCCGAACGCCGGTCTGGTGGTCCAGGAGGTGGTGGTCCGCGACCACGTGCCGGTGACCTTGTGCGCGCTGACGGTGGTGTCGGTGGTGCGGGTCGCGCGCACCTGGAGGGTCAGCTTGACGTTCTGGGCGTCGGCCGGGACACCGGAGACCTTGAACCGCATGAGAGCCCGGCGCTCGGCGTTGGTGGCGTCGTTGCAGGTCTTGACGCAGACCGACATCCACTCGGCGCTGCCGTAAACGGTTTCCGGCGCGGCCTGACTGATGAACACATCGTCGGCCGAGGGCACCACGACGCTCACCGGTGCCGCCGAGGCCGACGCGTTCGCCGCGCCCGCGCTCAGCACGCAGGCCAGGACGACGAGGACGGCAGGTGCCGCCCGTCGATGGGTTGACAAAGGGCCTCCAGTCGGGGGGTTCCCTGGGGTGAATGTTGATCACCTTAGCCGTCCCTTACGCGACCTTGGCGACGAAAGCCACCTCTTTGTCAGGTCCATAAATGGCTGTTTGCGCGGTGAATCCGATTGGATCGGGCCATGTGTCGACATGTGATCGTCCGGTCACGCGTCCGGGGCCGCCGCCAGGGAACGCCCGGGGGTTCCTGCCGTCGCTGCGGCGTCGAGGCGGCCGATGGTCGGCTAGTGCTGCGTTCCTCAAAGGGTGTGGGATTGCCTCTGGCCAGGAGCCTTGAGCAGGCGGATTCTCATGGCAGGAGGATTACGCCATGCCGAAGATACTGTTCGCGCGAGCCCCGTGCGATGAGAGGGAAGAACGCACTGTTCGCCGGTTGGTTGGTGCCCGGCACGCTCCCGGTGACTGGATCCAGCGCGCCCGGATCGTGGTGGCCAGCTGGGACGGGCTGAGGGTGCCGGCAATCGCGGCCGGACCGGGCTGTAGGGGCTTCCCCCTCCAACGCGGACACCGGTTTCATGCAGCAGCCTTCGGGCTATCTGTCGTCTTCTCGTAGGCGATTGGGCTGAGGTGGCCCAGTCGGGAGTGCCGCCGGACCGTGTTGTAGCGAGTGATCCAACCGAAGACGGCCAGGCGGGCGGTGCGGGCGTCGGGCCAGCCGGGCGCGCCCTGCAGGGTCTCCCTCTTGAGGGTCGCGTTGAAGGACTCGGCTGCGGCGTTGTCGGCGCTGGTGCCGACAACGCCGCGCGAGCGGGTGACGCCGAGCCGGCGGCAGGCCCGCGCGAACTCCCGAGAGCAGTACTGCGCCCCGTTGTCGCTGTGAAACACCGCGCCATCCAGACGGCCACCCCGGGTCTGTGCCGCTGCCTGTAACGCGTCGACGGTGGAGATGCTCGATGCGCTGATCGAGCAAGGACTGCGGCCTCCGCTGGTCGTGGCCGATGCGGGTTACGGCGACAGCAGTCAGTTCCGCGGCGCCCTGGACGAGCGCGGGATCGGCTACATCGTGCAGGTCAAAGGCGACGCCCTCGCGCACGCCCCAGACGTGGTCGCAGTGCCCCGGGTCTGGTCCGGCCGAGGCCGGCCTCCCACCCGGACCGGCCTTCGTTACCCCGGCACCGCCGTCAGCTTGGCCGCACACGTCCGGGCCGCCGGCCGCGACGCCGCGGTCACGCTCACCTGGCGCGAAGGCTCCAAGGGAGCTATGAGCTCGCAGTTCGTCTTCCTACGGGTGCGTCCGGCCGGGCACTGCATCGCCCGAGAGGCGGATGGCACTCTGCCTGAGCGGTGGCTGATCGCGCAGTGGCCCGACGGCGAGAGCGAGCCGGTCAAGTACTGGCTGTCCAGCCTGCCTGCCGATACCGAACCAGCCGACTTGATCCGGTACGGCAAGATCCGCTGGCGGATCGAGCACGACTACCGCGAGCTGAAGACCGGCCTGGGGCTGGACCATTTCGAAGGCCGGTCCTGGACCGGCTGGCACCGCCACGTCACCCTCGTCACCGCCGCACACCTGTTCGTCACCATGCTGCGACTCGACCCAAAAGCGGCTGCGCCGGTCTGACCCTCTACAAGGTCATCCGCGAGTTACAACTGCTGCTCGCGACCTGGACCGGCGCATGCCCTACCTGCAATCGAAGGCTGAAACCGTCACGCCGCAGCAGGCACAATGCAGACCTAACAAAGCACGACTAGAGCCTGTCTCGAAGTGTTGATCAACGGCGTGTCATAGCCGGACACGCAGAGAGGTCTCCGGTAAGCGGTTCGACCTCACCGATGCGCAGTGGGCGCGGCTGGAACCGCCGCTGCCGGTACCCGGGAGCCAGGTCGGCCGTCGCAATGGAGCAAACGGCAACTCATTGACGGGATCCGCTGGCGGGTACGGGTCGGGGCGCGATGGCGGGACGTGCCAGAGTGTTACGGCTCCTGGCAGGCGGTCTACAGCCTGTTCCGCCGCTGGCAGCGCGCCGGCCTGTGGCAGCAGATCCTCACCCGCCTGCAAGCCCTGGCCGACGCCCGAGGCCTGGTCGGCTGGCAGGTCGGGTGGACTCCACCGTCTGCCGGGCCCACCAGCACGCGGCCGGCGCACCCCGGCACGGCGAACGCCAGGCTGAACCACCCGGCGGACTGCAGTCCGAACCCGCCGATCACGCCCTGGGACGTTCCCGGGGCGGTCTGTCGACCAAGCTGCACCTGGCCTGTGAGCAGGGCCAGCGTCTGCTTGCTCTGGTGGTGACGGCTGGGCAGCGCGGCGACGCGCCGCAGTTCCCCGCGGTCATGACCGCTATCAAGGTGCCCCGTCTCGGGCCCGGCCGCCCGCGCACCCGGCCCGAGATCGTCCGGGCTGACAAGGCGTATTCCTCCCGCGCGATCCGGCAGCACCTGCGCGCTCGCAAGATCCGGTGCACGATCCCCGAGCCGGCCGACCGTATCGCCGCCCGGCAGCGGCGTGGCAGCCGCGGTGGCCGCCCGCCGTCCTTCGATGCGGCCGACTACCGCGCCCGCTCAGCCGTCGAGTGCGGCATCAACCGGCTCAAACGCCACCGCGGCATGGCCACCCGTACGACAAACTCGCCGTCCGCTACGAGGCCGGCATCCACGTTGCTGCCATCAACGACCGGCTCACGATCCTTTGAGACACGGCCTAGCACCACACGTTGACCCAGGTGGCCAGAACATAGGGGTCCAGCGGTACCACCGAGTTCGGCGGGACATAGTCCCAGTTGCCGCCGTTGTAGTAGACGGTGAAGCCATTTCCATGTGACTGGGCCCTTGAGTAATAGTCGCGGATGGGGTGGCCGCCGCAGCCGTCGAAGTTGTAGACGCGTCCCTCGTTGCGGTTCGCAGTCAGTAATATGCAGGCACGTCCGTAGTTGCAGGAGTAATCCCAGAAGTCCCCTTGCAGTTTGGCGGAGGATTCCGCGGAAGCGCTCGCTGGGCCGGCAATGGCAAGCGCGCCTATCAGGAAAAGCCCCGCCGTCACCGTATTTCTGATCCGTGGCATCTCGCCCCTTTCTGCTTGCCGCAAGGCTAACCCGGGCAGTCGCAACAATCAATTACGAATTCAACAGTCGGGTGGGGTCGAATGCCGGCGCTATTTCGGCATTGGGCTGCTTGATCAGCAAACTCATGTGGAGCGCGGGTGTCAAGGAGCCGTGACCCAGAGGTTCCCGGGGCAGCCGGCCGGTGACCTGTTCGCTCCAGGACGTCCTGGCCGACCCCGAATGAGTTCAGTTGCCCAAACCCGCCGACCAGCGCGGGCTGACCCCGCTGTTCTGGCAGCACGTGCAGCCCTACGGCGAGGTCCGCCTGGACGTGGCCGAGCGTCTTTGACTCGGTGGCGCTGGGCCGGCTCCGGAGGCTGGCAGCCCGAACCAGCTTCCTGATCGTGAAAGAGGCCGTCGCGCGCACGCCTGGCAGGACGGCGCGAATCAAGCCCGGGCCAAGACCCCTTCGTCAGGTGGTGGGCCGTGCCTTTCTCGTCCGATCACGTCCTCCGAAGTGCGGGCAGGGGCGCTCGGCGTCAGCGTTGCCCGCGACCAACTCGGCCCGCTCGTCTCCCGCGCCGTCCACGGCCACCGCCCGGCCCGGATCAAGCGCTCGGATCAGGAGCGCGCCGTGCTCATCTCCGAGGAGGAGTTCAACGAGTACCTGCGCCTCAAGCACGAGCGCGAAGCCGCCGGCCTACGCGAGATGATGGCCGCCGCCGCCCACCGTGGCGACATCGCGATGACCGTCTACACCTCCCGCGACCAGGCGTACGCCGACCTCGGGTCAGGCGGCGCCCGGCTCGTGAAGCGTCCCGTTCACTTCGCCCAGGGCGTCAAGGAGACCCTTTTTTTTCGGCGCTCCTCACTCTGCGTGCGTCCATCGTGGACGTGCTCCTGGACCTGGGCGACGATCCGACACCGCCGACCGCCCTGCCGTACGCAGACATCCCCGGCGCCTACGAGATCGTCACGGCGGCGTTCCGGGGCATCTACACATACGGACCGGAGTCAGGGCTCGAACACGTGTCCGTGTGGGTCCTCCACGTCGATACCTGAGAGCAGCGAAAATCGCTGAGAGCGCCCAGGAGCCCCCTCGTCGCTTCTGGCTCTTCGCCTGGCCAGGTGAGCGCCGCCGTTGACGGCGCCACCGCCCTCTGGCATCGCGTGCGCATGCGTTCGCGGCATGGACTGGGCGACGACAGCGGCAGCCCCCTGTGATGCCGAGCACCTGTATGAGGCCCTGTGTGACTGCACGAGACCGGCCATGAGGAACTGGCCTGCCGCGTGCCCGCCGCGTCGCGTACGCCTCATCCCCGGTGCCACTCCGCGGGGGGTGAATCCTTCGGCGGCAGGGGCGCGGTGGACGATTTCGACGTCGATGCCGAGGGCGGCGCCTCTTCGATCAGCGTGGTGCGGTAGCCGCCGTCGACCCAGGCTTTGGCCACGGTGGGGTGGGCGGTGGCCAGATGGGTGAGCAGGTGGGTGCCGGTGGTGGTGTCCTGCACGCTCGCGGCGGTGACCAGCGTGGCCAGCAGCAGGCCGAGGGTGTCGGTGGCGATGGAGGGTTTGCGGCCGACGATCTTCTTGGCGGCGTCGATGCCCTGGGTGGCGGTGGGCGCGTTGGTGGAGGTCTTGATGCTCTGGGAGTCCATCACGCAGGCTGTGGGCTCGTCGGTGCCGCCTTCGGCGGTGCGGACGAGCTGGCGTGACAGGCCGGTGAGCTGGGTGAAGATGCCGTCGTGGCGCCGGTCGGCGAAGTTGCCGTAGACGGTCTGCCAGGGTGGGTGTTCACGCGGCAGGTAGCGCCAGGGGATGCCGGTGCGGTCGACGTAGGGGATGGCGCGCAGGTCGTGTTCGGGCCGGCGGCCGATGCGCAGGCTGTTGCGGGCGCGTTGCTGGCGCCAGGCGGTCAGGGTGGGTTCGATCAGCGCTGACGGTGACCGACTCTGCCGACCGGGTAACGGTAGGCTCCAGCTTTGACCTGCAGTCTCACCCTGGCCAAGGCCCTGGGGCAGATCTGGCAGGCGGCGGTACCCGGCTGAAAGGTGAGCGCACCCGTGATGTCGGTGTGATCCGCTGCGGCCAGTGCGGTGAAGGCCGCGCAGGTCGCCGCCGACGATGCGTGGCGGCACCGATTCCCCTTCCACGCCCGCCGCAGGCTGCGCGGCTTTCGACTGCTCGCCACCGACGTCCCCTGGAGCGTAGGGGCGGGCGCGAGGATCGAGGGGCCGATCTTCGCGCTGCTCCTGCTGATCACCGGACGGTACGCGACGCTGGACCACCCCGCAGGCCCCGGGCTCGCCCGGCTGCGGCAGGAGGTCCCGCCGGAGCGCCGCGGACGAGGTCAGTACCGCCAGGCGTACACACCGTCGAGGTCCGGGGTGTCCAGGGTCCACACCAGCAGGCCGCCGTCGTCGTCGAGCTGCGGCCTGATGCCCACGTACGGCAGCGAGCTGATGCTGGGGATCGTCACGGTCGGCCCGCCCGCGCCCAGGTCGTAGATCTTGTACCGGGTGCGGGTGCTGCCGCCCGCGTCGTACAGCTCGCTGTAGACGACGACGCGGCCGCTTCTGTTGATCGCCTCCGGATCGACGTTCGACTTGCTGGAGATCAGGATGTCGCCCGCCACGATGCGGCCGGCGTTGACGGGCTTGATGACCAGCCGTGCGGCTGGCCAACGACACCGAGTGGGGACTGGTCGGCTACGTGTTCACCACGGACCTCGACCGCGCCTTCCGGCTCGGCGAGGCGCTGGACGTCGGCATGGTGGGCGTCAACACCGGCCTGGTCTCCAACCCTGGGGCTCCCTTCGGCGGCGTCAAGCATTCCGGCCTGGGCAGAGAAGGCGGACGAGCCGGGATCGAGGAGTATCTGGAGAGCAAGTATCTGGCCATTCCCCGTTCCTGATGGCACCGTCAGACCGCGGCGCAGGAGCCCCCTCGAACGGCCAGCGGGCGAGCCGAGCTGAAACCAGGAAGCTGACTTCCCAGTTCAGGACGTATATGGCGGCTGGTGCCACGTCGGTTAACGGCACCCCAGCTCGGCGATCGCGGGCAGGTCGGTGGCGGACAGCGGCTCTACGTCGCCGAGTCAGCGCAACGCCGCGGAGTGGGCACAGCGCTCATGAACGCGCTGTTCGACTTGGCAGCCAAGCACGAGTGCAGCAGAGTCGAATGGACCACTGACACCGGCAATCGCGGGGCGCAGTACTTCTACGACGAGCTCGGGCAGGAGACGTTGCCGACGAAGCTGTTCTACCGAGCATCCCACCCCGCCCAGCAGGCGAAGCTGGGTACGACGCGCGGACGGCAAGCAGGCACGGAACGCTCTGGCTGACGCCGACCGAGTAGCTCTTGATCAGCGTGTACGAAGCGGGGCACAATCCGTGTGCGATGGGCAGGGCGCGGCCCATCGCACGCACGAGAGCTGTATCGCTCCCGGCCTGGCGAAATGCCTTGCCGCTGGCGTCATCCGGGACAGAGAAGGGTCCGTCCACTTTCTATGCACCGATCTCACCATCGCCGGAGTCGCTGCCCCAGCGGGTGAAGCGATCCTGGCCCCCTACAGCCTGCTCGGCCGAGACCCCTCCCAGCACGCCGCTGACGCCGGCGCGTTGAGCCGGGGTCGAGAGCCCAGTCGCCACCTGGCGCATGCGCCGGCGGCTCCCATGTCTGTCCGGGTGCATCGCTGGCCCGGACGGATGTCCTCGTCGCACACCAGATCCTCACAATTGGTTACGACGAGAGGCACGTTCTTCGCTAGAGATCGCCTTGGCGCTATGCATCGATCTCTGTCAGCCGTCGACTGAGACCGGATGCGCGGTCGGGCGTCCGCAGGCGGCCAGCAGGAGCGCGGAGCTCAGGAAGCCGGCTCGCCGATCCGGACGACGGCGGTCAGGCCGCCCGTTCCGACGGCGACCCCGCCTCCGAGCGCGCCCGGTAATCTGGCGGCCTGGCCGCTCTGCCCGTGCAGGGCGTCGGCCCTGACGCGGCCGGCACCTCAAGCGGGGCTCGCCGTTCCCGCTCGGGGCCGTTCGCCACGTGACGTGCTTCGCCTCGTGAGCGTCGGTCAGAACGTGGCGATCGGGTTGACCGGGCTGCCGGACGTGCCGGCGAAGCGGACCGGCGCGACCGCGAGGTGGAAGTCCCACTGGCCCAGCTCGGCGGCCGTCGCCCAGCACGCCTCCAGGTCGCAGTTGTCGACCAGCCACAACCCCATGGCCACGAGGCCGACGGCGTGCACCGGCATCAGCACGTCCTCGTACCCCGACGGCTGAACGTCCTGGGGGGTGTCGGCGGCGATCAACGCGACCTGCCGTTCGTGCAGCCACGGCAGGCAGGACGCGTGCCAGCCGGCCTGCCGGAAACCGCCCGGCTCACCGGCCTCGCGGCGGGCGCGGCCGTAACCGGTGCGCAGCAGCACGGCGTCGCCGGGCCGCACCCGCACGCCCTGGCGCCGCTCGGCCTCCTCAAGGTCGCCGGGGACGACGCCCTCCCCCGGTTCCAGCCACGGCCCGCCGCGCGCGCCGGCGACGTCGAGCAGCACACCGCGCGTGAGGATCCCGTTCGCCGCCGCCGTGACGGCCGCCCACGACGAGCCCGTCTCGGCGTCGACCAGCGAGTGGGGCCGCCCGTTGTACATGGTGCCGTCCCAGAAGATGTGGCACGGCGAGTCGAGGTGGGTGAGGCTGTTGCCGTGGAAGGTGAGGCCGAGCCGCTCGGAGGAGAACCCCCAGCGCCGGTCCTTGTGGAAGGCGGCCGGCATGTTCTCGGCGCCCGGCATGTCGGCGCTGCGCGGGCAGGCCGTCGTCGACCGCTCCATGTCCTTTGGTACGGCGACCTCCCACGCGCACGACACGCTCCTGCCGTGGCGCACCGCCCGCGCCGCGGCCAGCCGGACGTCGTCGGTGATGTGGTTGAGGGTTCCGAGCTCGTCGTCGTCGCCCCAGCGGCCCCAGTTCGACAGCGTGTCGAAGTATCCGAGCACGTCGTCCTGCGTGGGCATCGGTCGGCCTGCCGTCATCGCGCTTTCGGCTCCTCGGGTCCACGCGGCCCGAGGCACCGGAGGCGGGGTGTCCCGCCTTCTCCTTCGGCCTGCCAAAGGCCCGCTGACCCGGGATGCTACTGGATCATCCACGGACGCGCCGCCCCGCCGGATCTGTGTTCTCGCCGTGATCCACGACCGGAATGATCTCCCGGCATGAAGAAGTACGTGATCTCCGGCGTGGTCGCCGGATTCGTCCTGGTGCCGTCCGTGCCGGCGCTGGCCGCGCCCAACGATCCACTGGCCGCGCTGCGCGCGCAGCTGCGCGAGGGCAGGGGCGTGACCGTCCAGCAGCGGACGCCGGGCAGGGACACGACCTCGCTCACCCGCGGCGGACGACTGCAGTTCGACAAGCACGGCATCGCCGGCTCCGACCTGACCGCCAAGCTGAGCTTCCCCGGCAAGGACGAGACGGCCGACGAGTTCGATCCCCCCAAAGAGGAGAACCAGGCCACCTCGCTCGACAAGCCGGAGCGGACCGTCCGCATCGGCCGTACGTCCTACGTCAAGGGCGGGCCGATCGGCGCCGCGCTGCCCGCCGGCAAGACCTGGTACAAGCAGTCGCCGGGCTGGACGAGCGGGATGACCGCCATAGAGGGCGACTTCATCAACCCGGCCGAGCTGAGCACGCTCAAGGCCATGCTGAGCCATTCCAAGCGCAGCGGCAGTACGTACAAGGGGAGCATGACCGTCAAGGAGCTGCTGCGGGTCTCGGCCTGGACGCGCGCCACCCTGTGGTGGAAGCTCGCCTCCGGCGTCAAGGTCAACTGGACACTCACCGTGACCCCCGCCGGGCTGCCGCGCACGATGAGCACCCGGCTCTCCAGCCCCAAGGCGGGTCTGGGCCCGGTCACCATGGAGACCACCTACTCCGGCTGGGGCGCCAAGGTCTCTATCAAGGCGCCGCCCGCGTCGGAGACGACCACCGAGCTCGACTCCGACAAGGCCCTCCTCCGGCTGCCCCCGGCCCCCAAGCGCTGATCCCGCCGGATCGGACGTGCCGCGCCCCCGCCAGGCCCTGGCGGGAGTGCGGTGGTGGCGCCGGCACGGGAGGTCAGCCGCAGAAGGTGGTCCAGGCGGCGCGGCTCGCCGGGTCGCGCAGGCGGTAGTCGCCGGTTGACCAGTCGAGGTCGAAGTAGAGCGCCCACAGGGTGCCGTGCCCGTTGAGGTAGGCGGTCATCTGGTCGAGCCAGGCGCCGCGGCCAGTGCCGTCGTCGCCGGTGGCGATGTGGCTGCCGAGCTCGGCCACGCCGTGCGGCAGGTTCTCGGCCTGGTTGACGGCGTAGGTGCAGTCGAGCAGGGCGGCCGGAGCGAGGTACTGGCCCTTGGCGGCGGTGGAGTCGTAGTTGTAGACGTCCCAGGCCAGCGCGGCGAGGTGGCTCCAGGCCTGACGGTAGGCCGCGGCGGTGAACTCGCCGTTCCTGATGTTGTCCTCGGGTTCGTGGTAGAAGGTCCAGTGGATGTCCTGGTCGGCCGGCGCCGCGGCGAACCAGGCGCGCATCGCGGCGTCGTGGGTGCCGGTGACGATCGCGGCGGGGGCCGCTTTGAACGAGATGACCATGGGGCGCTTGCCGGCGTTGAGCTTTCCGGGCCAGGGGTCGGGCAGGCCGCCGTAGAAGACGCGTACCGCCTTCAGGCCGCCGAACAGGGAGTCCTCGCGAGCCAGCGCCTGCTGGTAGGTCTCGCCGGACTCGGCGGCGAAGGGCGCCCCGCACAGGGACGGCTGGGCGTAGCTGACGATCAGCCGGGGGCCCAGGTCGCCGGCCTCGCGAGCGGACGAGCTGTGCTCGGCGGTCTCGGCCAGCTCGTTCAACACGCCGACACTCATCCCACCGGTGGGGTGGGTACGGAACCGGTACAGCAGCAGGGCCGCCCATCAGTGAGTCACCACGGGTCCGGCCGCTGTACGCCAGAAGCAAACCGCGTGGCGTACAGGCCTGACCTCAGCGCTTGCGTCGGCGGGCCGCCGGGTCGTGCTCGGCAGGTGATGAATGCCTCGCAAAGCTCCTGGCAACCTGCGCCTGAAACCAGAAGCGGTGAGGCTGGAGTACCTGTTCTATCGACCCTTGATCACGGCGTCACTTGCGCGAGTTCCTCAAGCTGCTGGACGACCTTGTCGATCGGCGCAGAAGCGTCAATCTCGACAGTGGAGGTAGCCCTGAGCAGCGGCTCCACGTTGGCCAGGTCGCGCAATACGGCCTCACGTTCCTCAGGGCGCTTGCCGAAGGGGTTGTTGGTTCGCCTCGCGATGCGGGCGAGCATGATCTCGGCAGGAGCGCTGAGTAGTACGACATGATCGAATTGCGGGTAGAACCGACCCTGATTGGACTTACAGCCAGCCACGAAGAGGGCGCCCGCACCGTGGTTGGTGAGCAGGTCGCTGATGGCCGTCTCCCGCCACACCCAATCAGTGGATCCGTCCGGCAGGGTCACCCAGTGGCTCCACTGATCGGTGTCAGTATCGACAGCGCGATGACCCCGGGCCGCCAGCATCTCTGACGCGGTGGACTTACCGGTGCCCGACATCCCTGTGACCAAGATCTTCGCCATCAGCCGAGGCTACCGAACCGCTCCGGTCTCGGTCGGCTTCATGTCGTCCACGTTGGCGATCTGCTGACCTCGGCTATGGGTCTCCGCAGTCCCAGCAACTCGGAAATGAAGCCCGCTCGGCTCACTCTGCTGGCCGCCGCCAATGATCACCATGTTGCGTCGACCCCTCGAATACACCACTACGAAGGAGCCGGGGCTCTCCGTGCGCAGCTCTCCCCACCAGGAGCAGGGGTCCCGGACTCGCCCGACATGTGCACGCGCGCGTACGTGAGGGAGAGTATCGAGTGAATCTCTGGCGTCATGCCTTGCTGGTGGGCATGGACACTGCCTCGGTACCACCGGCCTGAGCGGGCGATGGCCATGGGTTCACGGGAACCGGGTGTCCGCGTGCGGCCTGGCCTCGCCGCCTCCCCGGGATGCGCTTGGGGAAGCGGCGCGAGCTGTCGAAGGGGTTGAGCGTAAGACCGCGGCGTTCGATGCTTAGCAGGTCACCGCTTCGGGAGCATCGACCGGGATCTCCGGCATGGAGTTGACGATCTTGGTTTCCAGTACCGCGCTGGCGTAGCGGAGTACCTCCGTGCCACCGCGCGGCGGCTCGGACAGGAATCGCGAGCCGAGGAAGCGGTAGGTGCCGGGTTCGAAGATCAATTCGGCGCGCTGCCATCCGTCTGGGCCCTGATATCTGATCGAGGCGCCGACGCCCTGTCGCCCGGCCAGGTCGGTGAGGTCGGTGCGCATGGTGGCGGTGGGCATCTTGGACAGCGCACCGAGCACCGCCGCACGCAGGCCGGGACCGGGGAAGGGATTTCCGGCCAGGGTGACGAGACGGCTCACCACCGTGTGCTCGACGAGCCGCTCGATCTGGTCCTTGCTGGGTGGTGCCGCGCCGGGCTCGGGCCGTTCGTTCTTGACCGAGGCATCGGCGTCCGCGCGAACCCGGGCGAGCAGTTGGTCCGGGTCTGCGGGCAGGTTGCCTTCACTGGTCGGTGAGAGCACGTTCACGGTGCACGGCCCGGCACGCTGGAACTCGACTGTGCCCGGTGTCTCCACACTGGTCGGGACCTGGCCGGTGTGCGTGCGCAGCTTGCCGTAGGTGAGGCGGGTCAGCGCACCGTCGGGGTCGGCGGCGGGAATCCAGTACTCGCGGTTGATCTCCTGAGTGGCCTCAGAACGGCTGTCGCGACCCAATGCGAACATCCTGCTCTGGTCCGTGCGGTTGACGTAGAGAATCTGCCCCGGCCGTGGCGCCTGTTGCCGACCGGCGGCCGCAGCCGCCTCCTGAAGCAGTTCCGCCGCGTTGGCCGGGGTCGCACCACCGTCGGCACCAGTCAGGAAAGCGACTGCGGCGACGGCTGCCGCCAGGCCGACCGCGGCCGTCCTGAGCAGGAGGCGGTGCTTGGCTGAACCGGTGCGAGGTGTTCGTTCCGCCACCGCCTCAGCTGCGAGCAAGTGCTTCGCCTTGGCGGTGGCCGTGGCGGAGGGGCCGGGCAGCGTGTCGTGGAGCGTCTTGATCTCCTGCAGGTCATCGGTCATGACGACTCCTCGATGGTGATGGACGTGCGGAGTTTCCTGCGGGCCCGGTTGAGCCGCGAGCCGACGGTGCCGCGCGGGACGCCCAGCGCCTCGGCGATCTCCTCATAGGTGAGCTGAGCGCAGGCCACCAGCAGCAGCACGGTCCGGTCGCCGGGCGAGAGCCCAGCCAGACCGGCGGCCAGGCGCGGCCGTATGACGGCAGCCGCCACCCGCTGGACCACACGCTCGTCGTGGCTCACGACATCGGTGACCTCGGCGCTCCTGGCCAGGGCGCGGTACCTACGGGCCTCGGCACGCCGGTGACCCTCCACCAGATTGGAGGCGATGCCGTACAGCCAGGCGCGGGCATCGGAGCGGGAGAGGTCGTAGCGCGCACGGCCGCGAAAGGCCCGCAGGAACGTCTCTGCGGCGATGTCGTCCGCCGCCGATTCTCCGAGACGGAGATGCACGTAGCGGTGGATGGCCTCGTGGTGCCGGTCGAACAGCGCACCGAACCGCTCAGGACGGCGTAGTGACACCTCGATGAGCTGTGCGTCGGTCTCAGCGGTTGGCGGAGCCGACTGCGGAGGGGGAGCTGGCATGCCTGCCCTTCGGAGAAGAACCATGGACACGCCTACTTCGCCGTTCCGCTGATTCGTATTCACGCTCAGCAGATCATTCCTACACCTGATCTTCTGCACTCGGCTTCCGCTGGGCCCGAGGGCGGACGCGACGGCCCGTGGCGGCGTCCTCCTCCCGAGCGTGGCCCCCAACCCCAAAGTGGAGTGATCGTCGCAGGTCACCCGAGGTGACGGCGTCTTGCCGCAGATGCGGGTTTCGGTCGGGACGGCAGGGGATGAGTCCGGCGACTTGTGCCGCGATAACAATGGCGGGGGCGTTTCCGCAGGTCGCGATGCTTGCTTTTATGTCAAGGACGCCCGGGAGCTCCCGGATACTCAGTGCTACTTGGCGGCTCCGGACATGCTCGGGAGCGGAGAGCCTTCTCGGTGATCTCGTACCCTGCGCGGCCGGCGAGCACGGCTCTCGTCACACTGATGCTCCACCTGTTTGTGTGCGTCAGGTCTCCCTGGCAGCGCGCCTCTTGGGACCATCAGCACCGACCGAGCGAAGATCTCTACGCGGAAGCGGTGTGCCATGACCACCCCCTGCACAACAGCGATCCGCCCCACATGGGCCCCTATCGGCTGCACGCACGGCTCGGCGGGGGCGGGATGGGACAGGTGTTCCTGGGCCGTTCCCCGGGCGGGCGCCTGGTCGCCGTCAAAGTGGTGCGCCCGGAGCTGGCCGGCGCCGCTTCGCCGCCGAGGTGGACGCCGCCCGCAAGCTCGGCGGGTTCTACACCGCCCAAGTGGTGGACGCCGACCCCGACGCCCCCCAGCCGTACCGGCCACCGCCTACATCCCTGGTCCCTCCCTGCACCAGGCCATCGACGAGCATGGGCCGCTTCTCCTGGAGTCGGCCGCGGTGCTCGGCGCCGGGCTGGCTGGCGCGGACACGGTCATGGTTCGAAGGTGAGGGACTGCAGGCACTCGGGACAGAAGCCTTCGGCCACGCTCGGCTGGGCACGCGACCAGTGGTCACGTCCGGAATTCTCGGTATGGGGACGGGAGACGTCCAATCCGTCATGACTCATGCGATTGTGTCGCAGCTGCCGCCACGGCGTCGGTGAGTGGGGGCGTGGGAGCCTCGCCCGCAGGTGGTGGCCCAACGGTCGGCGCGAGCAGGGCTGGCTCGTGTTGCACATGGTCCGCCCCGGAGCCGGAGCCGGAGCCGGGGGTGCGCGGATCGTGCGGCTGAGTCTTGGTGGGGTCTGCGATGGGCTCGTCGGCGGTCCGGCCGGGGCCGGGAGGAGGTTGCTGGGTGAGCAGTTCGGCGAGCCGATGGACGGCGTGCTCGTCCAGCTGCGCCTCGCCGCGGTCGTAGCGCTGGGTGGTGACGGGGGAGGCGTGCCCCAGCAGCTTCTGGACCTTCTCCACCGGGACGCCCATGGCGAGCAGGAGCGTGGCGGCGGTGGCGCGGAGCATGTGCGGGGTCAGCTTGGCCACGTCCAGGCCGGCGGCACGGGCGGCGCGGCGTAGCGCGGTCTGCTGCCGCCACCGGTCGAAGCTGCGGCCGTCGGCGCGCTGGAGCAGCAGGTCGTTCGGCTTGCGGCCGGCCGTCAGCGGCCGCAGCAACGCCATGGCCACCTCGGGCAGCGGCACCACGATGACGGCGCCGCCCTTGAGCCGGAAGCGGATCACCCAGTGGCCGGCCGAGCGTTCCACCCGTCCGACCGTCAGGCTCTCCAGCTCGCCGGCGCGCATGCCGGTGATGGTCAGCAACGCCACCGCGGCGGCGTCGGCCGGATGCTCGGCGGCGATCGCCTGGGCGCCACGCAACAGCGCGGTGCCCTCGGTCAGATCGAGGGCGGGGGTCGTGCCGACCTTGCCGACCTCGGGCGCCTCGACCCACTGGGCCGGACTGTGGCCGATCACCTGGCGTCGGGCGGCATAGCCGTACAGCGATTTGAGGTTGGACAGATGCCAGGCCAGCGTGGCCGGGGCCAGCGCCTTGCCGCCGCGGTTCAGGCCGGCGGCGGCGCCGCTGCCGGTGCCGAGCTGGTCGAGGTAGGCGACCACGACGTCCTCGGTGACCTGCCACAGCCCGGCGCCCGGCGCGGTCAGTGCCCACCACCGGACGAACTTGGCCACCACGGCCAGACGGTCGCGGCGGGTGGCGGCGGTCTTGCCCGCGCGCAGCCAGGCCGCCACGGTCGGCCAGCCGGCCCGCTGGTGCGTCGCCGGGTCGTCGTCGCGGGGCAGCGCGTCGATGAGGTCGACGTCGGCGCCGGGCACCTCACCGCCGTCACGCGGCCGGCGCCGCGGACGCAGCCCGGCGATGTCGCCGACCGAGGCCACCAGCGGCGACGGCGGTGGCAGCGGTGGCTCGCCCGCCCGGCCTAGCGGGCCGATGGCTCCGCCGCCGTACCCACCGGAGCCCGCGACCGTCGCAGCGGCAGGCGGGACGGTGCTCGTACCGGGACGCCACACCGTGGTGGGAACGAGCACCTCTTCTCCGCGGCCCATCTGCTGTCCCGTCATGGGCGGCCTCCCGACGTTCGGCCTGCCGGGCCGTCCACCGCATCGGCATTGGGCTCGCCATGCCTGGCCTGGCCTGGCCCCGGCGCGGCCGGCTGGGCGGCCCGGCGCTCCAGGGGTTCCTCCAGGTCGCACACCAGCGGCGGCCAGGTGGTGGTGTCGGGGCGGATGGCCTCGAGCGGGAGCTGGCCAACCAGCACGCTGAGCCGGGCGCGGATGTGGTGCGGGCCGGCGACGGCCCGCCGGCGCGCGCACAGCCGTAGCGGATGCGCGGTGTCCGGCTGGTCCAGACGGCAGGACATCCGGCGGCCGCCGAACATCTGCTCGGCGGCGTCCAGGGTGTGGGCACCGCCCCGGGTGTCGCCCTCGGTGGCTTGGATCAGCTTACGGATGTCCTCGTCGCTATGGGCGGTCAGACCGGTGTCATGCCGATTTGGGGATATCCGCTGGCCCTCGTACGGCCACGAGCGGAGCTCCACCGCTCTGTCCAGTGCGGGGGTGGGGTGCCCGCGTGTGGCGCTGGCCTGCTCTGGGGCCTGGTCGTGTGCTGCCATGGACGGTTCATTCGTCACGTGCTCAGCCTTCCGCGCCGTTCGGCGGATACGTCGGCGGAGTCTCCACCACCGGCTCGTCGGGACGGGTGAGGTGGGGTTCCGTCGGGGGCGGCGCCGGCTCGATCAGGCCGGCCAGCCGATCGAGCGCGTCCAGCCGGTGCAGCTTCTCAACGGCGTGTAGCAGCCGGCGGGTGTCGCCACTGAACACCGTGGCGTCGGCGTAACGCAGTTCCTCGGTGAAGGCTTCGCGCACGGTCTGCCGCTCCAGAGTCAGGCCGTGCATCAGGGAGCGCCGGTCCGCCGCCGGGTGGCTCATCCGCGACTCCTCAGTCCCAAGGGCCTCTCCGCGCGGGAAGCCTGGCTGCGCCGGACCTTCCGACAGCCGACGATCATCGTATCTCACACAAGCTGAATTGTGTGAGATGTTTGCGTATGGCCATGAGCCGTATCCGTATCCGTTGACACGGCTACGGATACGAGACGGATACGACTTCGATATAGTCCCTGCATGGGTGAACGTGAGGAGCTGGCGGGGCCAGCAGCGCAGGGCGCCGGGGATTCCATCGCGGGACAGCTCGGGTTCACTCCTGCGGGCGAACCGTCCGATCCCGCCCCCGTGGCGGAGCAGGCGGACGGGGAGGGTGTGCCGGAGCCGCTGCCCGGCCGGGTGGAGGAGGCGGTCGCCGCCGAGCGGGCCGTGCGTACCCGCGCCGCCGGCCGACGGGCCTGCCGGTACTGCGGCGGCGCCCTGCCGCCGGGCAAGCGCGCCGACGCACTGGACTGCAGCGCCGATCACCGCACTCGCTACCACCGCGAGCGCGTCCCGGCCGAGACCGCCGCCGCCCGTGACAGCGGAGAGGTGCGCCTGGAACAGGCCCAGGCCGTGCTCGGGCCGCTGGCCGACCAGATCGCCGCCGTGGCGGCCGGGCTGCGCGCCGACCTGGAGCAAGCCGTCGCCGACACGATCGCGCAGGCCCAAGCCGCCCGCGCCGACGCCGCGCAGGCGCGCCGCGAGAAGAACGAGGCCGACACCCGTGCCGAGCTGGCCGACCGCCACGCCCAAGCCGCCCGGGAAAACCAGGAGGCCGCCGAGCGGGAGCAGCGCCGCGTCCGGCAGGAGGCCGACAGCAAGGTCGACGCGGCCAAGGCCGACGCCCGCGACGCCTGGGCTCAGGTCGCCGAGCACGAACGCGCCCGCGGCGCGGCCGAGCAGACCCGCGACGACGCGCTACGCGAGCGGGAGCAGGCCCAGACGGAGCAGCAACGGACGGCCGCCCTGCTGGAGGAGGCCCGGCGCGAGCTCGACCGGCTGCGCGCTGCGGCGGACGCGCACGCCCGGCTCGCCGAGACCCTGCGGGCCGCGGCCGCTGATGCCGACCTCGCCCGCGAGCGTGCCGAGCACGACAGCCGCCAGGCCCAGGCCCGGGCCGAGACCGCCGAAGGCCGCGCCGAGACCGCCAGGCAGGAGGCGGCCGAGGCGCGTTTGGCCCTGGTCGCCGCGCAGGGAGAAGCCGCCGCCGCCGCGCGGCTGCAGGCCCGCGCCGAGGACGAGCTGCGCCAGGCGGCCACCGACCGCGATCTCCAGCGCGAGCGCGCGGTGGCCGCCGAACAGCAGGCCCGCGCCGCCCAGGCTGAACGTGAACGCGACGCCGAACAGGTGCGGGAACTACGTGAGCGGCTGGCCGCCGCCCAGACAGCTGCCGGGCTGGTGCTGCCCGACCTGGCCGACCTCGGCGACGGCGTCCGCGGAGTGAGGCTGCCCGAGACCGGCATCGTCGTCGCCCGGCACCCGGACGGCGCCGTGGTTCTGCACCACGAAGACCGGCAGATCCGGCTGGGCGACGGCAAGCACGCTCCCGCGCACGGCCGCGCCCTGGCCGCCGGTCTCCTCGCCGTCTCCGCAAGGGTAGGCACACGCATCTAAAACACCGCTGGTGTGGGTTGCCGCGCGTGCGGTCTCGTCTGAGCGCTCACCGTCCTCGTGTCCGGGACGGTCGTCCCGGACCGGGGGGGCTCAGTGAGGGCGTGCTCCACCGATCGGTCAATCGGCTCCACCACCTGAACGGTCGCCCGAATCCACCGCCCACTCGGAGGATCGGGGCGATCCGCGCGGGGCGCCTCCGTTGCGACGCTGGATCCCGTCGGTGGGCGCCAAGGCGCGTGGGAGGCAAAGCCCGGGGCGCTGGACATCGGCGGATCGCCGCCGATCTGAGCCGTCCACGGTCCGGGGCTGACTGCGGCGATTCGCCGTATTGGCCGGGGCGGGTGCGGGCTGTCTTCACCACGGTGCTGGTGCGGGGGGCGGGCAGCACGCAGTTGGTCCTTCCCGCGGCGGCGCCGACTAAGTTCGCCGACGCGGTGGTCGCCGCGCGGACGGGAGGAGCGGCGGAGGTACATTGCGCATCTCGACGATCTCTGTGTGGCGTATCCGGCATCGACATAGCGCTCGGTCGGAAGCAAATCCCGCCGCTGGAGTCCTTGATGGATTGAGGCCGTCATGGCCGTGTCCGCGTCGGTCGTCGCCACATTCGTGATCAGATTCGGCGGTGAGCTCGCGTCGCCGTCCCCGCCGCTCCTGCTGAAGCCACAGGTTTCGCTGATGTGCACCTTGTATCCGTTCCAGAACACGTCCGCTTTGGCTGCCCAGCGCACCAGCCGTTCTTGCGCTCCAGCCGGACAGCATGCCTTCGACGCAGGCGCGGTCACCCCCACAGAACCGGCGATGCAGGCTTCAGGCGCCGCTTCGCCGATGAGGTGAAGGCTGTGCCCGTAAGGTGGGCGGCTTCTACACCGCCCCTGTCGTGGACGCGACCCCGATGGCAACCCGCCAGGGCTGGCCACCGCCTATATCCCCGGCCCCACCCTGCACCAGGCCGTTGCCGACCACGGCCCCCTGCCGATGGAGCCCGTGGCCGTGCTCGGCGCCGGCCTGGCCGAGGGGTTGGACGCCATACATGCCCAGAACGTGGTGCACCGCGACCTCAAACCCGCCAACGTCATCCTCACAGCGGACGGCCCCGCCTCATCGACTTCGGCATCGCCCGCGCCGGATCCGCTGACGGTGCCTGGGCCGGTGGTGGACTATCGATCTCTACCAGTCTCGAAGGCCAGCAGGGCTGAGGCCTGCATGGGCCTCAGCCCTTGACCGCGCCACTGGTCAGGCCACCGACAATGAAGCGCTGCAAGAACTGGAACAACACAAGCACAGGCAGCGCTCCGACCAGCGCGCCGGCGGCGAACAGCCCCCAGTTCTGGCCGAGTTTGTCGGAGACGAGCTGGTACAGGCCGACGGCGAGCGTCTGCTGGTCGGGGTCGGTCAGGACCAGCCCAGCGATCACGAAGTCGTTGAGCGTCGCCACGAAGGAGAACAGTCCGACGACCACCAGGATCGGGGCGACCAGCGGCAGCAGCACGCGGAAGAACACCTGCGCGTGCGAGGCGCCGTCGATCTGGGCGGACTCGTCCAGCTCCCTGGGGACGGTGTCGAAGAAGCCCTTCATCAGGTACGTGTTCACGCCCAGCGCCCCGCCCAGGTACACCATGACCAGGCCGAGCCTGCTGCCGAGGCCGATGGCGGGAAAGACGTCCTTGAGCGCCGACAGCAGCAGGAAGATCGCGACGTAGGCCAGGAGTTGCGGGAAGAGCTGGACGAAGACCAGGACGAGCAGCCCGGCCCTGCGTCCGGTGAAGGTGAACCTGGAGAAGGCGTAGGCGGCGCACGCGCCGAGGAAGACCGCCCCGGCGGCCGTCGTCAGGCCGATGATCATGGAGTTGGCGAACCAGCTCGGGAAGGGGTGCAGCGGGTCGGTGAAGAGCGCCAGGTAGTGCGCCGGGGTCGGCTCGGTGAACAGGTCGTTCGAGCCGGTCAGCGTGCCGCTCGGGTTGGTCGAGGCGGCGAGGACGAACAGCAGCGGGAACAGCGCCACGGCGACCGCCGCCACGCCGACGGCGTGGCGCCACCCGTACCTGAGGAACCAGCGGCCCATGTCAGCTCCCCTCCAGCCGGCGCGCCCTGCGGAACCCGGCGAGCGAGATCGCCGCGATGACGGCGAAGATGAGGATGGACACCGCGCAGGCCAGGCCGTAGTTCCTGGCGCTCCCGCCGAAGGCGAGCTTGTAGACCAGCGAGATGAGCAGGTCGGTGGAGCCGATGTCGACCGGTGAGGACGCGTCCCTGGGGCCGCCGCCGGTGAGCATGTAGATCACGTTGAAGTTGTTGAAGGTGAAGGCGAAGGTGGCCACGAGTACGGGCGCGGTCGCGGCCAGCAGCATCGGCAGCTTGACGTGGCGCAGCACCCGCCAGGGATTCGCGCCGTCGAGCTGCGCGGCCTCGGTGAGCGCGGGCGGGATGGCCTTCAGCGCGCCGGTGCAGATGAGGAACATGTAGGGGAAGCCGATCCAGACGTTGACGGCGAGCACGCTGAGCTTGGCCAGCCAGGGGTCGGTGAGCCACGGCACGTGCCCGCCGCCGAGGAGGACGGCGTTGACGAAACCGTGGTCGGAGTTGAGCAGCCCCTGCCAGAGGATGGCCGCCATGAAGGCGGGGAAGGCATAGGGAAAGACGATCAGGGAGCGGTAGGCCCGGTGCCCGCGCAGTCCCGGCCGGTCCAGCACCAGCGCGAGGCCCAGCCCGAGGGCGAACATCAGCCCGACCGACAGCCCGGCGAAGGCGAAGGTCCAGCCGAGCACGCCGAGGAACGGGCCCCTGATGCCAGGATCGGTGAGGACCGTGCGGAAGTTCTCCAGTCCGACGAACACCTTCCAACCGGGACTGAGCGCCCTCCCGTCGGGCGCCACGAACCGGCCGCGGCCGTCGTCACGATAGACGGTGCCGGTGGGGTCGGTGACGGTGCCCGCGCGTTCGTCGTAGCGACGCGTCGAACGGTAGGTCGCCACCGTCACGGCGTCCGAGGTGCGCAGGCTGCCCTGGCCCGGCACCGGCACGCGCAGCGCGGTGATCTCCGCCTGCCGGGCCACGACCTCGGCGTACGTCAGCGGCCGCCACCCGTCCGGGTCCGCCCCCGGGATCAGCGGCTGCGCGGCGGAGCCCACCCTGCCGCTCACCAGGAAGCCCAGCTCGCCGCCCCGCTCGACGATCCGGACCTGCTGGACGGGCGATCCCGGCACCCTGACCTCGCTGGCGGCCAGGATCGCGGCCACCGCGTCCTGTTTGGTACCGTTGTGGCCGTCGCCGTAGTTGGTGAAGGCCGCGTAGCCGGTGTAGAGGACGACGTACACCTGGTAAAGGAGCAGCAGGACCACGCCCGGCGCGAGGTACTTTGCGGGGACGCGCTGTTTGCCGAGGTAGATGACGTTGATCGCGAGCGTGCCCGCCAGCATCGCGGCGAACGCCCACCACGAGCGCTGACCGGCGAGCGCCACCAGCCCGTAGACCGCGAACGCGTCCACCACGCTCAGCACCAGCGGCTTCACGTACCTGATCATCGGTCAGTTCGCGATCTTCGCTCGGATGCGGTCGGCGGCGTCCCTGGTCAGCTTCGCCGGATCGCCGTCCCCGGTGATGATCGCCAGTTGCGACAGGCCCCAGTCGCCCCAGACCGCGTCCATGGCCGGGACGTTGGGCGCGGGGCTGCCGGCCAGCGCGGCCTCGGCGAATCCGGTCAGCACCAGGTCGCCGCGCAGCTCCTCGCGTACGGAGGTCAGAGCCGGCGGCCGGCCACCCGCCGCGTACATCTCGCGTTGCGCGTCGGGGGTGGCCAGGAAGTTGAGTAGGAAGTCGTTGGCCAGGATCGGGTTGGCCGACTTGGCGCTGACGTAGAAGCCCTGCACGCCGACGAACGGCCGGGCGGGCTGATCGCCCGCCGGGGGCACCGGTTCGACGGAGAAGGCCAGGCCGGACCTGGCCAGCGCGGGCGCGTCCCACGGCCCGGTGACCAGGTACGGGGTGCGGCCCTCGCGGAAGGCGTCGGTGGCGATCTCGCCGCTCAGCGATGTGGAGATCACCTTGGCTTCGGCCAGCCGGCGCAGGTAGGCGGCGAACGCCAGCCCGCCCTTGTCGTCGATCCCCAGCTTGCCGCCGTCGAACACGCTGGAGCCGAAGGATGTCTGCAGCGGGTAGAGGTGGTAGGGCGAGCCTGCCTTGGGGTCGACGGGCAGCCCGACAGGGAAGTCTGCCTTGCCGTCGCGGACCAGCTTCTGGCCGGCGGCGACCAGCTCGCCGAACGTCTGCGGTCGTTTCGGCGCGAGCTTGGTGTTCCGCAGCAACGCCACGCTCTCGATCGCGTACGGCAGGCCGTACGTCTGGCCTTCGTAGCGCATGGCGTCGAGCGCGAGCTTCGGGAAGGCCGATGCGGTGGCGCCGAGGTCGATCGGGGCGACGACGCCGTTCTGGACGAGCTTGCCGAGCCAGTCGTGCGGTCCGGCGATCAGGTCCGGGCCCTGGCCGCTGGGCGCCTGGGAGATGAAGTCGTCGCGGAGGCCGCCCATGCTCTTCTGTACGATCTTGACCTGGACGCCTCTTGCCTTCTGGAAGGCTGCAGCCAGGTCCTGCAGCGGCCTGGCGCGGCTGTCGTCAGCCCAGACGGTGAGGACCGCTGCGGCCTTCGCGGCGGGGGTGGGGGTCGCGGGGGTGGCGGTGGCGCAACCGGCGGCCAGCAGGGCCAGGCCGGTCACAGCCAAGATGGTCGTGCGCATGTGGGTGCTCCTCATGAGCCGTCGGTGCCTTGGTGCGGGTCGTGCTGTGCGGCGGGGTCGCTCCAGCCGCAAACGTGGACGACCAGGCGGCGGTCGCGGTCGTGCCTGAGCGGTTCACTGACGGGCAGGCCGTCGGAGTTCAGCCCATCGCATCGCCAGCCCCTGCCGACCGAGCCGTTGAGCCCGAGCCCCCGGGGCAGCCGCCAGACGCCGTGGTGCATGCCGGGCGCGATCTTGGTGGTGACCAGGCCGGAAAAATAGACGGTGTCGCCTTCTGGGGTGCCGGCGGGGGTGATGACCGTGACGTCGAGCGTCGCGGTGGGCTCGCCGTCCACGACGGACAGCTCGCGTTCGACGGTCAGGCCGCCCGTTGTGGCACGCACCCGCGCGAGGCCGGGCGCGGTGGGAGTCAGCAGGGCGGCGCCTGTCGGCTTGAGCAGGGGCTCGGGATTCCAGGAGAGGCCGACGTCGAGCGCGGAGTACGCGCAGCCGTCGGCCCGCAGCGCGAGCGGCGCGACGTCCACGGCCTGGCCGACCGCGGCCACCTCGGCGTCCCCGTCGGGGGCGAAAGCGGCCAGCTCGACCGGCGGTCCCTCCGTCCCGAACAGGTGCAGCAGCGCGCTGGCCGCCCGGATCGCCCACGCGCTCTCGTGATGCGGAGCCGCCGGGTCATGCCGGTAGCGCAGCTCGGCGTCCGGGCGGTAGCCGAGCCCGATGAGCTGCTCGGCCAGTTCCCGGGCGTGATGGACGGTGATGAGGCCCTCCATCCCGCCGATGTCCAGCCACACCCGGCGCGGCCCCCGTTCGGTGAAACGCCGGTAGACGGGCGTCTCCTCCAGCGTCTGCGGGTCGACGAACACCAGGAACGGCGACATGATCGCCGCCAGCCCGAACACCTCGGGCCGCCGGAAGGCCAGGTGGTAGCTGACCAGGCCGCCCATCGACGAGCCCATGACCGCCGTGCGCTCGGCCGCGCCGGTCACCGCGTACCGCGAGCGGATCAGCGGCATCAACTCGTCGATCAGGAAGTCCTCGTAGGACCGCCCGGCGAGCCTGCCGTGCGGGTCGCGGGGGTAGGGCGCGACGTGGGAGTACTCCGCGCCGCGAGCGTCGCCCGCGTTGGACACCCCGACCGCGACCAGCGGCGGCAGCGTCCCTGCGGTGATCAACGTGTCCAGCGTCTCGTCCAGGCGCCAGCTCGGCTCCAGCCCGGCCGCCGCGAACACGTGCTGCCCGTCGTGCAGGTACACCACTGGGTAGGGGCCATCCGCGGGGTCGTAGCCGGGCGGCAGGTAGACGAAGACGTCACGCGCGTTCCCGAGTGCGGCGGAGTGGACGCCGCGCAGAATGTCGATCACGCTTCGAGCTCCCAGACGTGGAAGGCGGGCCCGTCGGCGGGCATGGGCGATCCCGGCCGTAGGTCGGGGCCGCCGGTGAGGCTGGCTCCGGCCGCGGGGGCGCGGAACGGTTCGTGCGCGGCCCTGCTGATCTGGACGAGCAGTGTCTGCCCCGGCGCGGCCCGCTCGTAGACGAGGGTGTCGGTGTCGGCGTGCAGCCAGCGCATGCCGCCTGTGCGCAGGGCCTCGTGCGAGCGGCGCAGCCCCACCAGGTCGCGGTAGAGCCGGTGGGTGCCGTGGTCCCAGCGGGCTGTGTCCCAGGGGAAGGGACGGCGGCCGTCCTCCAGATGCACCCCCTCGACCCCGACCTCGTCACCAGCGAAGATCATCGGTAGACCCGGCAGCGTGAGCAGCAGCGCGGCGCCCAGATGCTGGTGCTCGCGCCCGGCGATCGAGCGGAACCTGGCCGTGTCGTGCGAGTCGAGCAGCGTCAGATTGTGGATGTAGGCCCGCCACGGGACGAGCGCGGCGTAGCGGCGCATCACCTCCGCCACGTCCGCGCCGCCGTACTGCGGGATCGGGCCGGGCACGCCCCAGAACTCCGTGGAGCGTTCCCGCGCCAGCCATGACCAGACGGGCCGGGCGAAACCGGCGTAGGACATCGTGCCGTGCCAGCCGGTGCCGCGCAGTGAGCCGGAGGCGTCGAACTGGTGCTCTGCCAGCAGCAGCGCGTCGCCCACTGTGGCTCGCGTCAGCCTGGCGACCTGGTCGTTCAGATCGACCCCGCCGTGGCGGCCCGCCGATTGGGCGACGTCCACCCGCCAGCCGTCCAGGCCGAACTCGTGCAGGTAGCGGGCGATCACCGAGCCCGGCCCGTCGTAGAGGCGGCGGCGTAGTGTGGCGGAGCGGTGATCGAACTTGGGCAGCGTCCTGACGCCGGCGAAGGTGGCGTAGTCGGGCCCGTCCACGTAGTAGAAGTCCTCGCGTACAGGACTGCCCTCGGCGAACCACTCGTGGCCGTCGCCCGAGTGGTTGAGCGTGATGTCGCCGATGACGCGCATGCCGCGGGCGTGGGCCGCGTCGGTCAGCGCGCGCAGCGCCTCGTCGCCGCCGAGCAGCGGGTCCACCCTGTCGAAAGTGGTCGCGTCGTAGCGGTGGTTGGAACGGGCGGGGAAGAACGGCGTCAGATACAGCAGGTTCGCACCCAGGTCGGCGATGTGGTCGAGGCGGTCGGCCACGCCCCACAGGTCTCCGCCGTAGATCTGCTGCAACGCGCCGTCCCTGCCCCAGGGGATCGGATCGTCCCAGTCAGCCCGCCGTACCCAGGCGGGGTCGGGCCCATGGTCCCTGCCTGAGCGGGCGAAACGGTCGGGGAAGATCTGGTAGATGACCGAGTCGGCGGCCCACGCGGGCGGGGGCGGATAGGCGGTCAGCATGAAGTCGGTGGTGTCCGGCACGTCCAGCGGCGACAGCCCGGCAGCGGTCAGCCACAGCGAGCCGGTCGCGGTCCGCAGCAGGAAACGGTAGCCGCACTCCGGGTTCACCATCTCGACCGTGGCACGCCACCAGACCTCGGAACCCGTGACCCGGTCGGCCGTCGCCTCGGCGAACCGGGGCTCGCCGTCCGGCGTGGTACGCACGTGGACCTGCCGCACGTCCAGGTCGAGCGAGGTGCGCACGAACACCTGAACGCGATCACCGAGTGACGGCGACGAATCGCTGACGTACAGCGGCGACCCGTCGTGGTGCGCCCGGGTGTTGCAGAGTGTTCTTCGATGCCCCATGCTGTTGATGCTCCAAAATGCGCTGTTCACCTGGTCAGATGTGTCGCGAGCTTAGGAGCCGCGAAAACAGCGCCGCAACACTTCGAAACATGTTTCACCGGATTCTCGAAGGGTCCCCCCATGCCTCGACCATCTGTGCGGACGATCGCCACCCGCGTGGGAGTCAGCGCCGCGACGGTCAGCAGGGTGCTCAACGGCCGGCCCGGCGTCTCGGAGGAACTGCGGGCCAAGGTCCTGCGGGGCATGCGGGAACACGGCCTGATCGCGCCCGCGGCTGAGCCGTTCGTCGGCATCATCGTCCCCGAGTTGGACAATCCGGTCTTCCCGCTGCTGGCAGGCGCCATCGAGGCCAAGCTCGGCGGCCACGGCGTCACCGCGCTGATCGGCAGCTCCACCGCCAAGGGCCCGACCGAGCTCGACTACATCTCCGCCCTGGTACGGCGGGGCATCCAAGGCCTGGTCCTCATCTCGGGGCGACACGCCAACCCGGCCGCCGACCACAGCTTCTACTGGCAGCTCCACCAACAGCGCATCCCCATGGTGCTGGTAGGCGGCCAGGTGCCCGATCTACCGGTCTCCACGGTCACCACCGACGAGGCGGCGGGCGCGGCGATGGCGGTGGCACACCTGCGCGAACTCGGCCATGAGCGGATCGGGCTGGCCGGCGGGCAGGGCTATCTGCGGCCCTCGCAGAACCGGCTGACAGGCTGGCGGCGGGAAATGCGACGCTCGTTCGGCTCGGTGGACGACACGCTGCATGTCGAGTCGGACTACTCGCTGACCGGCGGTCACGCGGCCGCCCGGCGGCTGCTGGCAGCCGGGGCGACGGCACTGATCGCAGGGAGCGACCTGATGGCGCTGGGTGCGGTCGCGGCCGTCCGCGAGGCCGGGCTGGCGGTGCCGGGCGAGGTGTCAGTCGTCGGATACGACGACTCCTACCTGGCCGTGCACGGCGACCCGGCGCTGACGACCGTACAGCAACCGGTGGAGGCGATGGCGGCTGCGGTGGCGACGGCGATGTGGCAGTCGCTGCAGGGATATCACGCCCCACACGTGGATCACGTTTTCGCGCCCCGCCTGGTGGTCAGATCCTCGACGGGCAAAGCCCGCGACCTATAAGCCCGCGACCTGGTCCGCGACCTCGGCATCCCTGGCCGAGCCGCCCGCACCGCCGCTCTTCGGCAACTGGTTCTCCAAGCCCCTGCTCCAGTCATTGCACAGGCCCTCGGCTTCCACGACAAGACCACCACCCGGCTCGCCTCCGAAGCGGGCGGGACATGGAGCCGCTACGCCCCAAACGATCACGTTCAGTGAACAGAGCAGAGAGAGGAACAGGAACTCAGATCACACGATCATCGATCTCTGCCAGTCGCGGACCCGAGCGGGGGCTCAGCCGAGATATACCGATCCAGCACGTCAGCCCCCGGCAGGCCATGGACAGGCGAAACCGTCGGACTGGCCAGTTACGGTGAAGGCGGTCGCGTTCAGCCCGGACGGCAGGCTCATGGCCGGCGGCAGCGGCAACGTGTCCGACAGCGGCGGCACGGTACGCGTCTGGGACGTGCGCTCCCGCAAGAGCGGGGTGTCCTTCTCCAACCCGTCCGGCTCGGTCACCTCGCTCGCCTTCAGCCCCGACGGCCGCATGCTGGCCACCGGCAGCCGCGGCGGCGGCGCCACCGGCTCCGTACGGCTGTGGGACGTCGCCACGGGAAAGCAGGTGGGCACGCCCTTGGCCGGCGGCATCGCCCCGGTCACCTCGGTCGCGTTCACCCCCGATGGCGACTTCCTGGCCGCCAGCAGCGCGAGCACCGGCTCCGTACGGCAATGGCACGTGGCCACCCGCCAGCAGATCGCCTAGTGTTCTGAGTCGTTAATTCGATTAATAAATAGGTACGATGTCTGCATGGCGAAGCGTGGCAGACCTCGACGGCCCTTGCTTGTCAGCGAAG